>JBGQET010000079.1:0-19889 GCA_041496545.1 Binatia bacterium
TCGTTCCTATCCGCTCCACTCGGCGACGCGCCGAGAGTTGAGTCGATGAATCGCGAGGCTGTTCCGAACCATCGGGACGGCGTGGGCTGTTCCGCCTCTCGCCAGAAGCGTGCTCACGCCGAGGAGTGCTCCAAATGAAACGCGGAACGCGTTCTGCTCTCAACGTCATGCTGGTCGTGGGTTCCATGCTCGTATGGCCCGCCCAAGCGAGGAGCGCGACGCTGGTCGTGGAGATCACGACAGATCTGCAGGCGGCGATGACGGCGTACCCGAATGATCTCCTCCCCGTGACGATCCTGATGGCGGAGCAAGTCGATGTGCTCCGCCCACGCGGGGTTGAGCTGTGCGCTGGGCTTCCCAGTCGTGTTGTGTCTCACTTGGGCGGGCAGGCCAGAGCGAGGGGCGTCCGCAATCGCACCCCGCTTCTCGGCATCGTTCGCGCGCGGCGTGTGCCACAACTTCACAGCCCCCGCCAGCATCGGACGGATCTCGCCGACGCGGCCCGCTGCCCCGCCTTGATTCGTCGTCGGTCAGGACGACTGCGTCCTCGTCCGCGCCCGGCGGCATCTCGTTGAGGCTCGAGCAACGTCGCACCGCCCGATTTCGACAGCTAACGACGCTTCGGCGGAAAGTCGCGACCGATGCGGCCTTCGACCACCTTGCGCAGCGCCGGGGCGAGCTTGGTCCGCCGCGCGCGTTCGAGCAGCGTTTCCTTGCGCGTCAGGCCGTGGCGCGCCAGCACCGCGGTGAACCCGAGGTCCTTCTCCCGCCCGGCGACGTATTTCGAGATGGCGAGGTCGTGCACTTCGAGGCAGAGGCCCTCGGTCCCGCCCGTGTTGGCGCTGCCAACCCGGACCAGTCGCTCTTGCCAATCCGCGGGCAGCGTTGCTGTGGCTTCGCCGACGCCCTGCGCGTAGTAGCCGAATTGCTCGTGGAAGAGCGAGCCTTCGCCGATCGCGCCGTCGATCAGATCGGCGCGTTCCGGGCGATTGCGCGGGTAGACGTCGGCTTCCATGGAAACTCGCAATGCGGCCGGGGCGTCGGGGAACTGACCAAGGACCGCCTGGCTGCCGATGATGACGATCTCGCGGTCGTCGGCGATCGCGCCGGCGGCACGGATCACGTGCTCAAGCTCGGAACGCGTCATGGATGCGCCGGCGCTCGGCCGCGGGAAGCACGGTTGCGAGCGGCGAGGACTGGCGCAAGCGCGCACCTTCCTCGCTGAGTGCGGTGGCGCGCGCCGCGATCTCGGACCAGGGTCGCTCGAGCAGCGTCTTCCATTCTTGGAGTGCGGCCGGCGGGCGCTCGGGAGAGCGTTCGAGCCAGCGACGCAAGGTCGCGCGCGCGCGTGCGAGCAGGGCGGGATCGGCATCGATGCGCCGGACGGCTTGAACGTGCATCGCGAGGCTCCGCGCTTCGGCGATGCGATGGTCCGACCAACGGGGCTCCCGCGGTGCCCAGCTCGTCACCGCGCGCAACCCCGCGGCGTGCCGCCTGGCGCGGTACCGCCGCATGCGCTCGGCATCGGAGAGCGCCTTCCCGGTACGCGGCCTTGGCACGGCTGAATCGTAACGCGTTACGATAATAAGGGCAAGCCGGGCGAAGCGGTCGTTCTACGACTCCATCGACCACACCCGCCTCCTCGACGGCCTCGCCCGCATCGTCCCCGACCGGGGCGTCCTGAACAAGTTCGACTACATCTCGGGCCCGGCGCTGCTCGCGCAGGAGTCCGACGGCACCGGAGACGTCTTCGTCGATGACGAGATCATCGTCACCTGACCCGCCCCGACGGGACCACGGCCGTCCACGACCACGACTACAGCACTGGCTGCTCGGGGGTCATCACGCACACCGACCCGGACGACCTGGGCATGCTCTTCCAGCCGGGAACGAACCAGATCCACGTGCAATTCCGGAACACCTGCGGCGGGAACGCCAGCGCCATGGCGGCGGTCCGCCGCGAAACCCGCGCTTCAACCCCGATGCGTTGCGGTCACCACGGCGTCCAGGCCAGGAGGTAAAGCGTGTTGTTGTCCGAGGCCGCACGTCCGGAGCCGTCGTAGTTGGACGACGAGCCGTTGAACGTGTCGTAGGCCGTGTACTGGATCGCGAGCTGCGTCATCGGCAGCGCCGGCCAGGCGAGCTTGAACCAGCGCGAGAACGGCAGCAGGTTCAGTTGCACGAAGCCGCCGAGCGTGTCGGGTCGGCCGTTGCGGCTGCCGTCCAGCTCGGCAGGCGCGTACATCAGGGGATCGCGCCGGCCCATCGTGTCGAAGAGGCTCACCGTGACGCCGGCGAGGTTGTAGTAGTAGTACGAGGCCCAGAACTGGATCGTCTGGAGGTCGTCGTGCATGTGCGTCGCCGCCTGGGCGGCTCGCGCCGCACGGAGATCCTGATTCTCCCAGATGAAGGTGGTACGGAAGGTGACGAAGTGCGGCTTCTTGTTCCACTGGTACTGGACGTCGCCGCCGAGGTCGAGGAAGCCGTTGGTCGGCCCGTGTGACCCGCTCTGGAAGGCGTCGTCGTGCATTCCCACGTGACCGAGGGAGAACGAGTGGCTGCCCTTGTTCTTGTAGAGGACGAGCCGCCAGTACGGCGTCACGCCGTCCGTGATCGTGTCCTTGGCGATGCCGGTCGTGACGAAGCTGTAGGGCCCGTACGCGCCGGTCAGGTACGGGGTGACCTCCGCATAGAGGAAGTCGTCCCAGAAGGCGTAGGCGCCGACGCCTGCCACCTGGCCGATCAGGTTGCCGAGGCTGGGCGACGCGGCCGGCCCGGGCGCCACCTCGGAGGCGATGAGCTGGCTCCAGGCCGGCAGCGTGTTCCAAGGATCCTGGACGCTCGGGCCGTTATTGAAGGTGGCGCCGTACAGGAGAGTGTGGTTCTCGCCGAAGGTCCGTATGTCGGTGAACCGCACGTCGATGTTGTCCGCGGCCACCGCGTCGTCGACCCCGCTGTAGCTTCCCATGATGAAGCCGCCCAGCCGGCCGTAGTAGCGGCCGGCAAGGAAGAAGTTGGCCTGCTGGGGGAAGGAGAAGTTGTGGTTCCCGTCGGTGGCCCAGGCGACGGTCGGCTGGCGGGCATTCCTGCGGGTCAGGCCGGGCTGGCTCCGGTCCGTGTGCGTGTACGACCACGTCTGGGCGGCGGCGATGGGCGGCGTCGTCTCGTAGGGCTTCTCCTCGTGCGCGCTCCAGATGTAACCGTTCATCTTGAACATGCGACCGTAGTTGTTGAGCTCGGGGAAGAACCCCGCGGAGTGGCACCCTTCGCAGGGCAGCGCCGTCTGGCGCGCATAGCTGGGGACCGCCTGCGCTTCGCCTCCGGGGAGCCCGAGGACCGATCCTGCCGCAGCCACCATCACGACGCGCGACCACCAACGCATGGAACCTCCTCCCCCCGGGCCCGCGCCCTGCGGGCCCCACTTCATCCTACAAGTTCCTTGCCATCGGATCGGACGGCGTTGCGCTCGGATGCTTCGCATGTCCGAGACGGATTCGAGGGTCGATTCTCACCGCTGGCAAGAGACGCAGGCCGGAACCGACGATCGGCAGCCGCCGCCGAGGCATGACGCTTGCTGATGTCCCGAGGCTCCGATCGTCCATCGGTTGCGGATGCGAAGCCCCGAAAGTATGACACCATGAAGCCGCGCGCGCGAACGGTGGGACCGATGCCCGGGCGATCGTGACCTTGCTCGGGGTCGCGCCGGCAGGAAGGGGCGGAACGATGCGAATGAGCTGGGTGGCCGTACTGGTCATGGCCCTGGCGTCCACGATGTCCGCGGCCGGGGCCGATCTCGCCGCCTCCAAGAAGGAGTTCGTCCGGTTCTGCGCCAAGTGCCACGGTAACGGGGGCAAGGGCGACGGGCCGCAAGCCGACGCCCTCACCACCAAGCCGCGTGACTTCACGGACTGCACGCGGATGAAGGGCATCTCCGACGAGATCGCGTTCACCGCCGTCAAGGAGGGCGGCGAGGCGGTGAAGCTGAGCAAGGACATGCCTGCGTGGAAGGACGGCATGGACGACGACGAGATCCACGACCTCGTCGCCTACATCCGCACGCTCTGCAAGCAGTAGCGCGGTGGACGTGTTGGCCCGTCCGCTCCGCGCCGAGGCGAGGGATCTCTGGTGGTTCCGGGCGAACGTCCCGTGCCTCGAGGCCTGCCCGGTCAAGACCGACGCCGGTCGCTACGTCCAGCTCATCGCCGAGGGCCGCTTCGCGGAGGCGTACCGCGTGGCCCGGGCGCCGAACCCCATCGCGTCGATCTGCGGCCGCACCTGCGGCGCGCCGTGCGAGGACGCTTGCCGTCGGGGGAAGCTCGACGCACCGGTGGCGATCCGGCCGCTCAAGCGCTTCGTCGCGGAGAACTACGGCCCCGAGTCGCTGTCCGCCACCACGCTCGCGGAGGTCCTTCGCGGCAGCATGGGCGACGGCAGCACGACGCCCGGCCACGGCGAGATGCTGCTCGACCGGAGCGCCGCCCCCGGCGCCGGACGGCGCATCGCCGTGATCGGCGCCGGGCCGGCGGGCCTGGCGTGCGCGCACGACCTCGCGCTCCTCGGGTACAGGGTCACCGTCTTCGAGGCGATGCCGCTGCCCGGCGGCATGATGCGCTACGGCATCCCGAGCTACCGCCTGCCGCGCGAGGTGATCGACCACCAGGTGGGCGAGATCGAGGCGCTCGGGGTCGAGATACGCTACGGCCAGCCGCTTACGGCCGACTTCGGGATCGCCGAGCTGCGCGCGCAGGGCTACGAGGCCGTTTTCCTCGGCATCGGGGCGGGTCGCGGCCGCGGGCTCCGGATCGAGGGCGGGGAGCTCGACGGGGTGATGAAGGCGATCGACTACCTCCTCAACATCAACCGCGGCTACCGGGTGCCGATCGGCAAGCGCGTGGTGGTGGTCGGCGGCGGGCTCGTCGCGCTCGACGCGGCGCGGATCGCCATGCGCGTCATCCTTCCTGGTATCGCGATGGCTCCGGAGGAGGAGGCGGCCATCGAGGCCAGCACGCTCCGCGTCGCGCTCGACGCCGCGCGCGAGGTCGTCCGCCGCGGCGCCGCGGAGGTGACCGTCGTGAGCCTCGAGTCGGCGGCCGAGATGCCCGCGGCCAAGTCCGTGCAGGGGCGCGAGGAGCTCGAGGTCTCCGCGGGCGAGGGGATCAACTTCCTCTCCTCGTGGGGCCCGCGCCGGATCGTGGGCTCCGGAGGGAAGGTCACGGGCATCGAGCTCGTCCGGTGCGTCCGCGCCTTCGACGAGAGCGGACGCTTCAACCCGGTGTTCGACGAAGCCACGACGCGCGTGCTCGAGGCCGACGCCGTCATCCTCGCCATCGGCCAGGGGCCCGACGTGTCCTTCCTCCGCCCCGACGACGGGGTGGAGGTCACGCCGTCGGGGACCGTCAAGGTCGACCCGCTGACCCTCGCCACGACGGCGCCCGGTGTCTTCGCGGGCGGCGACGGCGCCTTCCCGCCCGCCCTCCTGATCACCGCCGCGCAGCAGGGAAAGGTCGCGGCCCACTCCATCGACGCGTACCTCCGCGGTGAAGGCGCGGCTCGGACCGTCCTGCACGTCACGGTCGAGCAGCTGCCGACCGACACGTACCACATGACTCCCGGCTGCGAGACGGTCGCCCGCCACATTCCCGTCGTCCCGCTCGGGCGGCGGAGCGGCATCACCGAGGTCGAGCTCTCGTACACGGCGGAACAGGCACGCGAGCAGGCCGGACGCTGCCTCTACTGCCACATCCATCCGATCTACGACGGCGAGCTGTGCGTGTTGTGCGGCCGTTGCGCCGACATCTGTCCCGAGCACTGCATCCGCTTCGCGCCGCTCGACGCGATCGAGGTCGATCCGGAGCGCCGTCGCGAGCTGGCGGATCGCGGCGGCGACGGTCCGGTCACCGTCTTCCTCTACGACGGGGACAAGTGCATCCGGTGCGGGCTCTGCGCGGTGCGGTGCCCGACCGCCGCGATCACGATGGAGCGCTTCCAATTCGACGAGGGTCGCGCCCATGGATGAGGGCCGTCGCGGCATTCTGCGCCTCCTCGGCAAGGGCTCCGTCTTTCTCGCGTTCCTGCTCCAGGTGGCGGCGGCGGCGCGTGCGTTCGTACCGAACGTGCTCTACGAGCCGTCGAGCCGCTTCAAGCTGCGCAAGCCGAAGGACTACCCGCAGGGCCTGACCTTCAACCCGGACCACCACCTCTTCGTCGTCCGGCAGGAGGACGACTTCCACGTGGTGTCGGCGGTCTGCACCCATCTCGGGTGCACGGTGCAGTGGAGCGCCGACAAGGCGGAGTTCGCCTGCCCCTGCCACGGCAGCCATTTTCGCGCGGACGGCGCGGTGGCGGGCGGCCCGGCGCCGCGGGCACTGGCGTGGTACACGGTCGGCCTCTCGCCCGACGGCTATCTCGAGGTCGACACGGCGGAGACCGTCGCCGCCGGCTCGCGGTTCACGCCGCCGAAGGGACAGGCGTGACGCTCGCCGACCGCTTGCGAGCCTTCTGGCGGGCCTCGACCTGGAGCTGGGCCCCGGCGAGCGAGCGCGAGGCGGGCGAGGCGATCGTCCGCAACTTCTGGCTGCACTGGTTCCCCAACAAGGTCGCCATCCGAAGCGCGAGCTGGGCCTACTCGCTCTGGCTCGGGACGGCCTCCGCCTCGTTGTTCGTCATCCTCCTCGTCACCGGCATGCTGCTGATGTTCTTCTACGTCCCGTCGGTCGAGCAGGCGTACTGGAGCATGAAGGACATCCGCTTCGCCGTGAGTTTCGGCTGGCTTCTTCGCAACCAGCATCGGTGGGCGGCGCACCTCATGGTCGGTACGTCGTTCCTTCACATGGTGCGCGTGTTCTTCACCGGCGCGTACCGCGGCACGCGCGCGCTCAACTGGCTCGTGGGCGTCACCCTTCTCCTCGCGACGCTCCTCCTCTCGTTCACGGGCTACCTGCTTCCGTGGGACCAGCTCGCCTACTGGGCGGTCACGGTCGGCACCAACATCGCGCGCGAGGCACCCGTCGTCGGCGAGTCGGTGCGCTTCCTGCTGCTCGGCGGGACGTCGATCGGACAGTCGACGCTGCTCAGGTTCTACGTGCTCCACGTCTTCGTGCTGCCGACCGTGGTGCTCGGCCTGTTCGCCTACCACATGTGGCGGGTGCGGAAGGACGGCGGCCTCGCCGCGGCGGAGCCGCTCCGGCGGGCGCGCGCGCAGTATCCGACGCCGCCTTCCGCGACGAAGAGCTACTCGCTCTTCGGGGTCACGCGCGGGGCGACGATCCAGACGCTGGCCTCGACGGACCTCGAGGAGGAGGACGTGGCCTTCTCCTCCCCCGAGCTGGTCAGGCGAATCGTGCTGGTCTTCCTCCTCGTCTTCAACGTGACCCTGCTGCTGAGCATCTTCTTCGATGCGCCGCTCGAAGAGGCGGCGAACGCCGCCGTGACCCCCAACCCGGCAAAGGCCCCGTGGTACTTTCTCTGGCTGCAGGAGCTCGTCGCGAGCACCACCGTGCGGATCGGGGGCTTTTCCGTGAGCGGGGGATTCATCGGCGGGATTCTCGTGCCGGGCGTGCTGCTCGCGCTCGCGGCGGCCTGGCCGTTCCTCGACCGGACCCCGGGGACGACGGAAGGGCTCTGGTTCGCGCGCGAGCGTCGGCGACAGAACGTGGTGTTCGCGCTGATAACCGCCGGCATGATCGCCCTCATCATGGTGAGCGTCTACCTACGGGGTCCTTCGTGGGGCCTCTACTGGCCGTGGCAGCCGTGGCCGCCCGCGCCGAGCAACCTTTAGCGTGCGACGTCCCTTCGCCCGCTTCGAGCGCTTCGACTTCCCGGCTCTCGTCCTGCTCTCGCTTCTCTTCTTCGCACTCGTGATCGCCGGCGTGGTGCGTGAGCAGCGCACCGACTGGCAACCGATCCAGAGCCGCTTCCGTCGCATCCTCGAGCAGCACGGCCAGGTGGCTGCGGCGCGCGCCTTCAGCCCCGGGATCCGGCAGCTCTGGCTTCCCCGGCTCGGCCGCGTCGACCGCTGCGTCACGTGCCATCTCGGATGGGAGTGGGGCGGTACGCTGCCGGCCGGTCTTCCGGCGCCGCTCGCGCCCCATCCCCCCTTGCCGTATCTCGAGGCGCACCCGTTCGACGAGTTCGGGTGTACGCCGTGTCACGGTGGGCAGGGATTCGCGACGACGACCGCAGCGGCGCACGGGAACGTCGAGCACTGGGACGAGCCGCTGCTGGACGGCGAGCTGGCGCGGCGCTACGGCCTCACCGCGGCGGAGCTCATGCAGATGCGCTGCAACGGCTGCCATCGGCGCGACGAGTCGACCCCCGGCATGGAGCTCGTCAACGCCGGGAAGGTCCTCTTCCGGAAGAACAAGTGCCTGGTGTGCCACACGGTGGAGAGCCGGGGAGGGTTGAAGGCGCCGGAGCTGACCTACATCGGCGACAAGAACCCGGAGCTCTTCGACTTCAGCCACGTGAGCGGACCGCACACGACCTTCAACTGGCACGTGCAACACCTGACGCACGCCGACGCGGTCACTCCACATACCGCGATGCCGGACTTCGACTTCGAGCCGGCCGAGGCGCGTGCGCTCGCGGTCCTGCTGCTCAGCTGGCGACGGCAGACGTTCCCGCCGCGCTATCTCCCCGCTCCGGCGGCCGCCGTGGGGGCCGCCGAATCGAAGACCGCGCGCGAGCCGGCCCCGGCGCCGCAGATCGCCGGCGCGGAGGCAGGGCACGACGTGTTCGTCACTCGCGGCTGCAACAGCTGCCATGGCGTCGGCAGCGGAACCGTCATCGGGCCCGACCTGAAGGGCGTGGCGGCACGGCGCGACGTCGACTGGCTGCGCCGCTGGCTCGCCGACCCGGCAACCATGATCCGCGCCTATCCCAATCTCCGAGGCTGGCCGGCGGCGTACGGCAACATCGTGATGCCGAACCAGAACCTCTCCACGGAGGAGATCGAAGCGTTGGTGCAATACCTCGGCAAGCTGTGAGCGTTGCGGCGGCGAAACCTCGACGACGCGGCGAACTTCGGCTGCCGCGGCTCCCTCGCGTTTGCCGGTTCGCCGTAGTACGGAGGGGCGCGATGCGCCGCACACTGCTCATCGGAGCGCCCCTGCTGTCGGCCATCCTGCTCGCCGGCTGCGCGGACCTGCCCGCGCGGGTGCGCCGACACACATACCCGCCCAATTTCAAGTATATTGGGCGCGCAGAGCTGCGCTCGACGATGTGGCGGCTCGCAGCCGACGTCGATCAGCTCGACGACGTCATGCGCGAGCCCGGGCCCATCGATGAGGCGCGCCGCGCGCAAATCGCGCAGCTCCTCGCGGCCATGGACGACGCTGCCCGCGACCTGGTGACGAACGGCCGGCCGACCAACCACCCGCTGATTGCCGACAACCTCGACGGCTTCCGGCGCGCCGTGGCCACGGCGCGCACCTCGGCCGCGTCGGAGCGACCGAACTACTACCTCATCGGATCGGTGACCGGTGCCTGCCTGAGCTGCCACGGGCCGGATCGCTGAGCGACCCCGCGGCGCCCGCGCGCCCTCAGTGCGAGGCGCGCCAGGCGTCCCACCCCGCCTGCACAGGCGGCAGGCGCCGGGGATCGCCGAGCACCTCGCCGCGGACGACGGCCTGCATCAGGTCACGTCCGAGCGCTGCGCTCGCCGCCGCCACGCCGCCGCGCAGCACGGAGCCGATCCCGTGGCCCCACGGCGTGCTCGCGCCACACAGGTAGAGGCCCGCGATATCCGTCTCGGGGCCGATCCGGAGCGCGCCCATCTGGTCGCACGCGAACTCGATCCCGTACGACGTCCCCCCGGTCGAGTGCGTGAAGCGCTCCTGGGTCACCGGGCTCGCCGTCTCCTGCCAGTCGATGTGCCGGGCGAGCCCGGGGATGACCCGCTCGGCGACGCCGATCAGCCGCTCGGCGAGCGCGAGCTTCCGCCGGCGGTACTCGAGGTCGCGATGGTAGGTGCCCCGCCCGACGTGCTCCGGTGCGACGTTCCAGAGGCCGTAGTCGCGCGGCACGAGCGTCATGATCTGGAGGTTCGAGTAGCCCGGCGGCGCCAGCCGCGGATTCGTCGGGTCCTTCAGCGACGCCACGGTCACGTACACGGAGTCCTCGTCCGGGATGCCGCCGTTCTCCAGCACCTCGTATATTCTCTCGACGTCGTACGAGCCCCAGAGGAAGTAGTTGGTGTTCGGCATCCGGCGCGCGACGAGGTCGAGCCGCACCCCGAGGTAGACAACGAACAGCGGCAGCGACATGCGATACGCCCGCACGCGCTCGACCGTGGGGGCCGAGAAGTGGCCCTCCCCGACGAGCTCGCGCACGGTGCGCTTCAGGTCGGCGTTCGACACGACCACCGGCGCGTCGATCGTGGCGCCCGTCCGCGCAAGCACGACGCCCGCCACGCGGCCGCGCTCGACGCGCACCCTGGCGACGGGCTCGTGCGTGCGTACCTCCCCGCCGTGGGCACGGATCACCTCGATCAGTCGCGCGGCGATCATCTGGGCACCGCCCTCCGGATAGAACGCACCGCGCATGTAGTGGTCCGTCAAGCCGGCGTGGAGCGCGACCGACGTGCGCGAGGGCGGGACGGCGTAGTCGCCCTGCTCGCCGAGGAGCACCCCCCGGGCGCGCATCGAGAGCCCGTGGGCGTCGAAGAGCTCGGTCACCGGCCGCAGGCCCCATTCGAGAAAGCGCGGCGCCTGCGCGAGCCGCTCGGCCGGGACGTTGCCATCGCGCCCGAGCAGGCGGCCACCCTCGGCCACCTCGCGCATCACGTCGACGACGCGGCCGAGGGGGCCCGCCTCGTCGGGAAAGGTCTCGAGCAGCCGGGCCCGGTACCGGTCCCAGCCGGCCGGCACGCGGAAGGTCAGGTCGGGAAAGACGAGCGTGCTGAAGCCGTCGGCATCGAGCGGGCGGAACGCGACGCGGTCGGCCAGCCCCACGCCGCGCAGGATGCGGGTGGTCGACCCCTCCTTCCCGCACTCCCCGATGTAGTGCAGGCCCACGTCGAACTCGTAGGCCCGGCCGTGATGCCGGCGCCGGAAGACCTGCGAGTTGCCGCCGGCCACGTAGTGCGCCTCGAGGACGAGCGTCCGCTTGCCGGCGGCCGCCAGGTACGCGGCACAGGCGAGGCCGCCGAGACCGGAGCCGACGACGACGGCATCCCATTCCTCCGACGGCATGACGGACGCCGTCGCAAGCGGCGTGCCTCGCGCCGGATGGCGTCGGCACGACGGCGGGTTGTCAGTTGCGGCACGGCGAGCGCGTGGGGTTCGCAACGGTGGGAAGCGCGCCGAGCATTGCCGTGCGTCGCCGCCGGCACGCCACGCGCTAGCGAGGGCATGCGGAGCGGACCCCAGCGCCGGTTCTTCGACGCGTGGTCGCTCGTCTACGACCTTCCGCCGGTGCAGCGCGCCGTCTACCGCCCGCCGCACGACGCGGTGCTCGGCGCGCTGCGCAACGTGCCCCCCGGCCGGGTGCTCGACGTCGGCTGCGGGACGGGCCGGCTCGCCGCGCGCGTGCGGCGCGAGCTGACCGGCACGCACGTGGTCGGGTGCGATTTCTCCGCTGGCATGCTCCGCCACGCCCGCGCGCGCGACGCTCGTATCCCGTGGGTCCAAGGCGACGCCGGCCGTCTGCCGTTTCGCGACGGCGCCTTCGACGCCGTCGTATCGACCGAGGCCTTCCACTGGTTCCCGGACCCGGTCGGCGCGCTGGTCGAGATGCGGCGCGTTCTCCGTCCCGAGGGGCGGCTGCTGCTCGGGCTCGTGAACCCGCGCCTCGCGCTCACCGGGTGGGTGGTCGGGCTCGTCGCGGGTTGGATCGGCGAGCCGTTCCGCTGGCCGACGCGGCGCGAGCTCGGGGCGGAGCTCCGGACGGCGGGCTTCCAAGTCGACACGCAGACGCGCGTCTTTCGCTTCCCGGGCCTGGTGCTCCTGCCCGGCGTGCTGACGACCGCGACCGTCGCGGGCTAGCGGAACGCCGGCATCACCTCGGCGGCGAAGCGCTCCATCACCTCGAAGTTCCACGGCGTGAGCGTGAGGATGAAGTGCGTCACGCCGACCTCGAGGTACTGTGCGATGCGGCGGACGACGTCGGCCGGGCGGCCGACGAGCATCCACCGCTCGGCCTCCTCCGGGGTGATGTTCTGGTACGCGGCGTACCCTTGCACGAGCGGCTCCCACGCCGCCGGGTCGTCGCCGAGCGCCGCGGGCAGCAGGACGGACTTCTCGATCGCGGCCACGTCGCGGCCCTCGGCCCGGCAGTGGGCCGCGAGCACGGCGATCTTCCGCGCGAAGACCTCGGGAGATCCGAAGCCGTTCCACGCGTCGGCGTGCCGCGCCACGATGCGGAGCATCTTCTTCTCGCCGCTCGCGGCGACGAGGATGGGAGGATGCGGCCGCTGCACGGGCTTCGGCTCGGCGATCGCGCCGGCGAGCCGGTAGTGGTGGCCGGCGAAGCTCGCCTCGCGCTCGCCCCAGAGCGCGCGGATCACGGCGAGCGCCTCGTCGAGCATGGCGCAGCGCTCGGCCGCGGTGCGGAACGGGATGCCGAAGGCGGCGTGCTCGGGCTCGAACCAGCCGGAGCCGATGCCGAAGTCGAGCCGGCCGCCGCTGATGACGTCGACGGTGGTCGCCATCTTCGCGAGCACGGCCGGGTGCCGGTACGTGTTGCCCGTGACGAGGACGCCGAGGCGGAGCCGCTTCGTGAGGACGGCGAGCGCGGCGAGCGCGGTCCACGCCTCGAGACAGGGATCGAACGGATCCATCATGACCGCCATGAAGTGGTCGTAGGCGTAGGCCGCGTCGTAGCCGAGCCGCTCGGCGTCCTGCCAGATGCGGACGATGTCGGGCCAGGACGCGAACTGCTGCCCCGTCTGGATGCTGAAGCGCGGGCGCGGCGGGCTCATGGTGCCTCCTCGGCGTGCTCCGCCAGCCAGCGCGCGACGGTCGGGAAGACCTCCTCCGGCGCGGCCAGGCCGAGGACCAGGTCCACGTGGCCGTAGTCGACGGAGTGACCGTGCGCGCGCCCGAACTCGACGTACGACGCCGTTCCGTGCGGCAGGTGGGTGAGTGCGTGCCGCACCGCGGTCGGCGTCGCCAGGCGGTCGGCGCTGCCAGCGGCGACGAGCAGCGGCGTGGTGACGCCTCCGAGCGCGGCACGGTAGTCGATGCGGCGGTCGACGGAGGCAAACGCGCCCTCGAGCGACCAGGCGGCCAATTGCCGGAGCTTGGCGCGCGGCACGTTGCCGATGAAGCGCCGCAGCGCGCGCCCGACCACCGCGCGGTCGACGTTCTCGGGGTTCATGCCGACCTGCACCGCCCCCGAGGTCCCCACGACGTTCCAGAGCGCGCCCAGCACCCAGCGCTGGTGGATCGTGTCGCTGAAGGGTACCGCGAGGAGCGCGGCGCCGAGGCGGTGGAGGAGCGCCGAGCTCGCCGGGGGGAAGACGACCGGCGCGGCGAGCGTCACGGCGGCGGCGAGCGCGGACGGCGCGGCGGCCCCGCCGTAGGCCCCGAGGTAGGCGTAGGCGAGCATCCCGCCCATGCTGTGCCCGATCCACGCCACGCGCCGCCCGGTCGCCGCCGCCACGTGCTCCACGGCGGCCGGCACGTCGGTGGCGGCGAGGTCGTCGAACGTCCACGTGTGCGGCCGTGGGCAGGCGCGCGTCGGGTGCGAGAGACCTCGGCCGCGGAGCTCGAGCACCCAGGCGTCGAAGCCCGCGCGCGCCAGGAAGCGGGCGAGCGAGTAGCGCTCGTCGTAGTCCATGAAGTGCCGGTTGCACGCGTACCCCCCGCACAGGATGACGGGCAGCCCGGGGCCCGCGCCGCGGGCGCGGTGGCGGTGGAGCGCGAGGCGCCAGCCGTCGGCGGTGGCCGCGAAGTGGACCTCGTCGGCGTGCGACACCGGCCGGGTCATGGCCGGCCGTTCCAGCGGCTCCAGTAGATGCCGTGGCGGTGCCGGCGCGTGTCGTCGATGAGCGCCTGGAGCGTCCGCTGCACGCGGCCGTTCAGGCGGTCGACGACCTGCTGGTCGCGCGCGGCGGCGGGGGGCTCGTCCAGGTGGATCGGCGTGCCGAACCGGATGTAGAGGCGCGCCGGGAGCGGTAGGAGGGAGAGCACCAGCGGGAAGTACGGGACGCCGAGCAGGCGCGCCAGCGCGGGGAGCTCGCCGAGCATCACGTGGATCTCCTCGGCGCCGACGATGGCGACCGGGACGATCGGCGTACCCGTCCGCAGCGCGATCTTGACGTAGCCGCCGCGTCCCTCGGCGAAGCCCTTGTGCGGCTTCACGCGATAGGCGTCGCGCCAGATCGGGCGGCGCATGTCCTCGGCGCCGCCCGGGAAGATCAGCACGAGCTCCTCGCGCCGGAGGAGCGCCTCGAGGTCCGCCGGCGGGCCGAGCTCGATGCCGCGGGCGGCGAGGTAGCGCGCCACCGGCCCGAACCGTCCCCAGAGCGCGTGGCCCGCGCTCCGCGGGAAGCGGCCGGTGTGGCGGTAGATCGCGGGCACGAGGCAGGTCGCGTCCCAGGGCAGGACGCCGGAGTGGCAGCCGATCAGGAGCGCACGGCCCGCGGGGAGGTTGTCCGCGCCGAGGACGCACGGGCGGAAGTAGCGCACGACGGTCTGCTCGACGCCGAAGAAGGAGCGCCGCGTGCGGACGGGATCGAGGCCGCGGTCGTCGGCGGGGTAGTGGAGGAAGAGGTCGGCGAGCAGCGCGCCGGCGTCCAGGCCGCCCGCGCGCGCCACCAGGCGCTCCTGCCAGGCCGCGGGCAGGAGGCGCGCGAGGGGGCCCGGCTGCGGCCCTGCCGCCTCCGGCCCGTTCCCACCCCCCCCCGCCTGGGCGCGTTCCATGCTCGTTTCCCCACTCGTGGTAGCATCCGCCATGCCGCGCGCCGGCGGCGCGGACCTGCGCCGGCCGTTCCCATTCTCACGACCGGAGTGGGAGGGGATTCCGAAGCGCGACAGACGGTCTTCTGGGGACCTGGGGACCTACCTCGGGGCCTGCCGGGACGATTGCACGTGTGTCTGCACCAACGCCACGCAGTTGGCTTTACGCACGCAAATACGCGTGCGTAGTACTCCTGGATTCCTCGGGTCCCAGAACGCCTGCTATGGGGGTGATTGGTGACAGGTTCCCTGTCGGGAACTTTTGAAGAGCGACAAGCCCCACGCTCGCGTGTGATCTCGAGCGTGGGACGTATGATCGACAAACGACCTGTAGATCTGTCCCGAGGAGAAGCGATGCGGAGATACGTGTTGGCTGGGGTACTCGTTGCCGGTCTAGCGGGTTGCATGGTCAGTGCCAGTTTGCCTGGGGAGGTGACCATCGGTGAACCCGGGGTCGTGGTCGAGGAGCCGCCGATCTCCCGTTGGCATTGGGGGGTATGGCCTCACCGCGACGTAGAGCATCACTATATCGTCGACGACAGGCCAGTCGTTGTGGAGCACCATCACTACTATCCCTTGTACGACCGCGTGCACCCGCCCGTGAGGCGGACCAACGAGCGCCGCGAGCGGCAGGACGATCGTCGACGCGACCACGGTTAGACCAGCCCGAGCAGATCGAGCGCGTCGTCCCGCTGTCGCAGCCCACGCACCGAGGCATGCGCATCAGCGAGGGCAACAGGAGTGACAATCATGCTGACACGCCCCGTAGCTCTTGCATCCGGCACCGTCGTCATTCTCCTCGGTGCCGCGGTCATCGCGTGGTCCACGGTCTCACACGAGCCGGGTGAAGGTGGCGGCGGGATGCTCGCCCCCGAATGCGAGGCCGAGCGCTGCGCCATGCAGCCGGCGATCGACGCCAAGTGTCACTGCGACGGCTCGCTCAACCGCGGGCAGTACACGAGCTGCGTCGGGCGTGTGACGCGGGACCAGCACGCGTCGAAGGACTGCCGCACGCAGATCATTCATTGTGCGGCCAAGTCGACGTGCGGCCGGCCCAGCTTCGTCATCTGCGACGTCCGCGGGCACTGCAGGCACCGGAAGTCCGCGAAGGTCTGTCAGCAGTCGAACGGCACGGTCCGCCCGGCGCCGAGCTGCTGTCCGGTCTGCGGTGAGACTACGACCACCACCACGTCGACGACCGTGACGGCCACCCACTCGACGACGACGAGCACGACGACCACCACGACCACGACCACCACCTCGAGCACCATCCCCTGCATGTCGATGACGGGCGAGGAGCACGTCTGTATCGGCGAGTGCCCGCAAGGGATGGTCTGCGGTCCGTTCGGCACGGCCGGCGCGTGCGCGTGCGGCACGCCGTGCCATTCGACGGGACCTGGAACGTGCGGAGGCTTCTGCGCCGCGGGCGCCTGCACCATCATCCAGAATCAGTGTGCTTGCGGCGACTGATCAGACAACCCGGCCTCGGCGCGGCGCCTCGTCGTCGAGGGTAAGAATGGAGCCGTGGCTACCGGACTGTCCATCCCCCGGTCCGGGTGTCGCCCAGTTGCTTGCTGCCCCCGCTACACCGCGACGCTGACAGACAATGGTAGCAACCTCGCAGAACGAAGGATCGACGATCCTGAACCCGCTCGCGAAGTTAGCTAAGTGCGAAAGGGGGGACTTGAACCCGAAGCGGAGGCCGAAAAGCTGAGGTGTTTCCCGGGTCGATGTTGCGCCGTGTGGCGCCGTATTGCCACGTTTGGCCCCCAGGCGGCCAAACTTCGAGGCCGGCGCGGTCATCCCGGACCGGCGGGCGGCTTCGGCCTCCACGCGCGCCTGGCCCCTGCGGTTTCAAGGGCCTCGATCCGCCCCGCCGGGCCTCCGTAACAAGCCCGTCCGGCGGCGTGCGACGCCACCGGACGGGCTGAATCGACTGCTGGCGAGACGTCCTAGTTTCGCGCGACGTTCAGGAACGCGCCGGACGGCGACGCGCCGCAGACCGCCTGAGTCGGGTCCTTCTTACACGCGTCGATGATCGGCTTCCTGCACTTGTCGCGTATGCACTTGGCCCGAACAAGTCCCCTGACGCTCTTGTCGTAGCAGAAGGCCTGCGCCTTCGCGCAGCCCTTGATCTCGTTCCTGCAGCTCTTCTTCTTGGATCCCAAGGCGAAGGCCTTGCAGACGTTCTTCGCCATGGCGGGGGCCGGGGCGAGACTCAGACTGAAGGCGAGCGCTGCGAACGAGGCGAAAAGCTTACTCCGGGTCATCGACGGCCCTCCATACGCCCGCCGATTCCAGGCATGCGGTCGCGTCATCAACATAACAACAGGGCAAGATGAACGAAAGATGAAGGTTCTACGTGCGTACGAGTACGTGCGTTGCCTTGCGGGCGGATCGAGCGCACGGTTCGTCGAGCCAAGCCATCGGGGCGACGAGCTGGTCGATGCCACGATGCGCCACGCGCGTGGCTAGGAGCCGGCGGGCACGAGAAAGACCGACCGGAGCGGGGCGAGGCGGTTCGGGTTCCCTCACCCGCTCGAACTCGTCTAGGCGTCCCCGCCACCCGCCTGCGCGCCGTCGAGATCACCCTCGACCCCAAGGCAACTCCGGTGCTCGCCGCCCACCGCAACGACACCGGCTGACGCAAGCCCGGGCCCGCCGGCGGAGCGAATCCGCAGGCTCCGGCGGCTACGGGGTGCGCAGCCCGCCGCTCGGGTTGGTGTGGAAGAGCACGAGCGTCGTCGAGCACCGATTCGACGTGTCACCCGCCGCCGGGTTGTGGAAGGCGACGGTGACCTGGAGCGAGCTCTCGCCCGGCGTCTTGAGCTGGGTGCGGCCACCGTGGGTGCGGAAGCGGAGGCGGCCGTTGTTGCCGACGATGAGCGTCATGTCGCTCAGCCCCTTGGCGCTCTTCACGCGGAGGTGGCGATCCCAGAACATGTACGAGTTGTGCATCGTCATGAACTTCTTGGCCGGCACCCACGCGCAGAAGATGTCCTTGCCGCCGACGGGGCGGATCTGGACGAACACGTCCTGGCCCTTCTGATGCGGGTTCACCTGGTTGCCGAGACCGACCTGCGCGAGCGTCGACTGTATCTGGAAGTTCGTGTTCTCGCCGCGCGGCTTCATCTTGCTGTGCACCTTCAGCATGTCGAAGAGCTGGCCCTGCGCGCAGCAGTCCGGATCCTCGAAGTCGGTGAGGCCGTCGCCGTCGTCGTCGATGCAGTTGCCGCAGATCTCCTTGACCCGCAGCGGCAGCGTCGTGATCGTGGGGGAGTGGCAGTTCGAATGGTCGATCTTGCAGTCCGGCGTGCAGAGGAGCGCACCGAGCGGGGAGCCGGCCGGGCAGGTCGCGCCGCCGAAGTCGGTGCCGTCGCACTCCTCGCCGGAGTCGATGGTACCGTTGCCGCAGCTGACCGGCGTGGTGGTGGTCGTCGTCGAGTTGTCCGGGGTGGTCGTGCTGGTCGTCGTGCTGCTCGTCCCAGTGGTCGTCGGCGACGTCGTCGTGCTGGCGGTCGTCGTCGTGCTCGTCACGACGATCATGCTCGTGGTGGTCGTGGACGGGGTCGTGGTCGTGGTGGTCGACGGCTCGGTGACCGTGGTGGTCGACGCTGCTGTCATGGTCGTGGTGGACGCCGCGGTCGTCGTTGTGGTCGTGGTGGGGTGCGTCGTGGTCGTGGTCGGCGGCTGAGTCGTGGTCGTGGTGGTCGTGGTGGTCGGGATCGTGGTCGTCGTCGACGTGGTGGTCGTGGTGGTCGTCGTCGGCGGGTGAGTCGTCGTCGTGGTCGTGGTCGGCTGCGTCGTCGTGGTCGTCGTGGTCGTGGTGGTGGTGCTCGTCGACGCGCACGTCGTCGCGTCACAGGTGCCCGGACCGAGGTCGATGCCGCCCTCCGAGGCGCACGTCGCGGGCGTCGTCTCCTGGCACTGGAGCAGCCCGTCGGTCGCCTCCGTGAAGGCGCCACCGGTGCTCCGGTGGACGCAGCAGCGGATCGTCGCCTCGCAAGTGCCCTCCCCGCACGACTGGCAGCAGCTCGCGCAGCCGCCCATCGTCGCCGTGCCGTTCGGTGGTGCGATACACTCCCCAGCGCTTCGCTTGATGAAGCACTTGGTGCGGCCCTGCTGGTTCGTCCGGCAGCACGTGACCGCGCCCGGGCGGCCGCACGTCGAGCGCTTGGCGCAGCGGTTCGCCTCGTTGACACACTGGGCCGGCAGCATGCCGCCCGCCTTGCGCGTCTTCGTCACCCGCTCCGCGCAGATCACGAAGTCCTTGTGGCTCGCCGCCGTGGAGCAGTTGCACTCTGCCTGCGCCGCGGCCGTCGCGGCCGTGACCGCGGCGCGATCGCTCTGGCTCTCGCAGGGACGTGCGGAGACACTCCCGGCCGTTCCGAGGAAGAGCGCCAAGGTGCAGAGGAGGCCACGACGCAGACAGCGGCCGATCGACATGGACCCTCCCGGGATGGTCCGGCTTACGGACCGGGCGCCTCCACATGGAGGACACGATTCTGTAGGAAGCCGAGGATGATCCGCGAGAGGTCCGCAGGGAATCAGCTCCCTCGTCAGGCGCTGTACCAGAGACCATTGGCCCCGGGGGCTTCCGCCGGCCTTGAATTCTCGGTCTCAAGTGGGGCTCACCGAGTGATCGAAAATCAGTGCCTTACGGGGCAGGATTCGTGACGGTATCCGTGTCCAATGTAACCGCGCCGATACGGGTCAACGCTCTGCCGTCCAGCGTTGCACCGGTGTCCAACGTGATGGATTGATCGGCCAGTATGTTTCCCTTGAAGACTGAGGTCGTTCCCAGAGTCGCCGAGCTACCGACTTGCCAAAAGACGTTCGACGCCTTGGCGTCGCCGCTCAGGATGACCTGGCGACCGCTTGTGGTGGTGAGTGTAGACGCCATCTGGAAAATGAAGACAGCATTTGCGTCACCTTGCGCGTCGAGCGTCAGATCGCCTGACGATATCGCCAGCGAGGACGTGGATTTGTAGA
>JBGQET010000080.1:0-19870 GCA_041496545.1 Binatia bacterium
CTGCTGCACGGCGGGGCGCAGACGGCGCACAGCTGGGACGAGGTGGCGCCCGACCTGGCGCGCGACCACCACGTCCTCTGCCTCGACCAGCGCGGCCACGGTGACACCGCCTGGGCGCCCGAGGGGCGCTACGAGCGCGCCGACTTCGTCGCCGACGTGCGCGCTTTCCTCGACGACCGCGGCTGGCCGGCGGCGACGGTCGTCGGTCTCAGCATGGGCGGCGTGAACGCGATCGCCTTCACCGCCGCCGAACCCGAGCGCGTGCGCGGCCTGGTGGTGGTGGACGTCGCGCCGACCGTCGCCCGCGCCGGCGCGACGGCCATCCGCGAGCAGCTCACGGTGCGGGACTTCGCGACCTTCGAGGAGGCCGTCGAGCGAGCGCTCGCCTTCAACCCCCGGCGCACCCGCGCCAACATCGAGGACCGGCTGCGGCACGCGCTCCGTCAGGACGCGAGCGGCCGCTGGACCTACAAGTACGACCCCGCGATCGGGGGTGGCGGCGTCGCCGCCGATCTCGAGCGGTTGTGGGACGACGTCCGGCGCCTGCGCTGCCCGACGCTCCTCGTCCGCGGCGCCGAGAGCCCGATCCTCGCCGCCGAGACCGCGGTGCGCTTCGCGCGCGAGCTGCCGTCGGCGGCGGTCGCCGAGGTGCCGGGCGCGGGGCACTCGGTGATGGGCGACAATCCGGTGGGGTTCTTGGCGGCGGTACGACCGTTCCTCGCCCGGCACGGACTCTGAGCGCGCCCGCTCCATCGCCGCGCCTGCGCTTCGTCGACGCCTGCCGTGGGCTGACGGTCGTCGGCATGCTGCTCGCCAATTGCGCGAACGTCTTCCTGCGTCGCATCCCGATGCCGCTCGCGCACAACCAGGGCGACGTGCTGCGCGGCTTCGACTTCCCGGCGCCGGTGTTCCAGTTCCTGATCGGCGTCTCGCTGGTGCTCTTCCTCCAGAAGCGCCGGAGCCTGGGCCGCACCGCGAGCGAAGCGCAGCGCGACGCCCTTCGGCGCTTCGCGCTCATCATCGTCCTCGGCGTGCTCCTCGACACGGGGGGGTCGCTCACCTGGCAGCTGCGCTGGGGCGTGCTGCAGACGCTCGGCCTGGGCGGCATGGTGGCGACGCTGCTCGCCGGCGCGTCGCCGTCCACCGTCGCGGGCGTCGCGCTGGCGCTGCTCGGCATCTTCTCCGGCCGCTGGAACGGCGAGGTGCACGCGGGCCCGATTGCCTCGCTCGCCTTCGCGCCGCTGACGCTGATGGGTCTTCTCGTCGGGCAGACGCTCGAGAGCCCCGCCCCACGCGCGGCGTGCCTCCGCGCCACGGCGCTCGTCGCGGCGGCGGCGGGCGGCCTCGGCATCGCGCTCTACGTCGCCGGCATTCCCTTCAACAAGGTGATCGGCACGTCGAGCTTCGTGGCGCTCGCCACCGCCGTGGCGGCGGGCTCGCTCGCCGTGATGGCGGCGCTCGAGAATACCCCCGCCGTTCCGCCGTGGCTGGCCGAGGTCGGGCAGAACGCGCTCAACGTATGGGTGCTCCAGTATCTCCTGCTCTACTACCCCGCCTGGATCCTGTTCCCGAGCTGGCACCGCCTCGCGCTGCGCCCGGGCATGGTGGCGATCGTGGCGACGACGGCGGCGCTCAGCTTCCTGGGCGTCGCGCTCGGCCGGCGCGGTCTGCGAATCCCGCTGTGAGCGGTTTGAAACCCGATATCTCGCCGCCTATCCTCGATGACACGACATGACCGCTCTCGCGCTTCCGCCCGAGATCAAGATCATCGAAGAGGTCCTCGCGTTCATCCTGCTCTGTCTCTCCACCGTCTGGCTCCAACGGCGACGCGTCGTTTCGCTCGCGGACGCGCTCGGCGGTACCGCGTTCCACGCCGCCGGCGCCTGGAACATCAATGGCGTCTGGGACGCTTTGCACTACGTCTGCCTCTACTACCCCGGAACAGAGTACGAACATCCTTTCATCGAGGTGGCGTTCGATGCGCACTCTCCCGGATCATTCGTCCTAGGAAGGAACACGTTCCTTGGACCGGACTCGCTGCCGACCGTGCTGGGGACGAGCCCGGGCTCCGAACCGGCGACGCGGAGTTCGACGACTCGTTCTTTATATCGACCGAGGACGTTCCCTTCACGCTGAGGTTCTTTTCCGATGCCGATCGGCGCGACGCCGTCCGTCAGCTCTTCGCCTGCGGGGCTTACAAGTTACGGCACGACGGCATGACGATGACCGCGCGGCTGAGGAGCGGGAGAGCCTTACTCTCGTCCTTTTTCGACATCCGCAAGGTCAAGGCGGCGATGACGCCGCTCGCGCTGCTGGCACGCGGCGCCGCTGCGTTCTCCTGACACCGCCCACCCCGGTACCGGTGATCCGCGGTGGGCATTCCCCTCGGGGACCTACGGCTTGCGGGCGAGGTACAGGTACTCGCAGTTACGCTCGCGGAGGCCGCTCGGGAAGCACCGGGCGAACTCGTCGCGGAGAGCGGCGAGGACGGCGGTGTGGTGCGGGTCGGCGAGGCGGCGGATCCACTCGTAGGTGGCCGAGACGCCGTGGAAGCTCTCGGCGGTGAAGTCGAGGTCGACCTCGAAGAGGAGCGGCGCGGCGGGCACGAGCCGTGAGCCGGCGAACGGCTCGGGTGGGTGGGAGGGTAGGAACATGGCTTCGGGGACGGTGACCCCGAAGCGTGCGAAGACGTCCACGACGAGGCGCGTCGACGGCTGGTCGGCCACGGCGTAGCGCCAGAACATCGCGGCCGAGCCGCCAGGGACGAGGACGCGCGTGAACTCGGGGAACGCGCTCGCCGGTGCGAGCCAGTGAAACCCCGTGCCTCGTCCGAGCGCGGGAAGGCGTACTCCGGCATCGGCGGCGGAGGATAGCGAAGGCCGCGGCCCCTTGCACGCGACGCGCCTCACGCACTACGTAGCGGCAACCGCGGAGGTGGACCCCGGATGAAGTTCGACCTGCTCTACGAGCTCCAGATGCCGAAGCCGCACGACGAGCGCAGCGAGTACCGCTGCTACCACGAGGCCCTCGAGCAGATCGAGCTGGCCGACCGCCTCGGCTTCGACACGGTGTGGGCGGTCGAGCACCACTTCCTGGTCGAGTTCGCGCACTCCTCGGCGCCGGAGGTCTTTCTCTCCGCGGTGGCGCAGCGCACCAAGCGGATCCGCATCGGGCACGGCGTCGTGCTCCTGCCGTACAAGTTCAACCACCCGATCAAGGTCGCCGAGCGTGTCGCCGCGCTCGACCTCCTCTCCGACGGGCGGGTCGAGTTCGGCACCGGCCGCTCGAGCCAGTTCGAGCAAGCCGGCTTCGGCATCGAGACCGAGCAGTCGCGCGACATGTGGCAGGAAGCGCTGGAGATGATCCCGCGCATGTGGACGGAGGATCCCTTCGAGTGGGAGGGCCGCTTCGTCTCCGTCCCTCCCCGCAGCATCATCCCGAAGCCGCTCCAGAAGCCGCACCCGCCGATCTGGATGGCGGCGACGAGCCCGCAGTCGTGGGAGATCGCGGGCCGCAACGGCATCGGCATCCTCGGCCTCACGATCTTCGTCAGTATCCCGCAGCTCGAGGACCGCGTCCGCGCCTACCGCGCCGCCTTGAAGCAGGCGAAGCCGGTCGGCAAGTTCGTCAACGACAAGGTCGGCGCCTTCACCATCGTCCACGTCGCCGAGACCAAGGCCCAAGCCGTCGCCAACGGCGGGGCAGACGCCGCCATCAACTACCTCCTCTACGCCTTCCGTGTCCTCGGCGGCTTCGCCGACCCGAGCGGCAAGGGCATGCAGCGCGAGTACGCCGAGCTCGAAGTCAAATCCACGCCGTACCGCGATCTGATCTCCAAGGAATACCCGATCATCGTCAAGATGCAGAAGAACGAGTGCACCTTCGACGACCTCGACCAGGAAGACATGGTCATCGTGGGCGACGTCGATCACTGCATCCGGAAGGTCGAGCGGTATCAGAAGGCGGGCCTCGACCACTTCATCTGCCTCATGCAGGCGGATCGCATCCCGCACGACGCCGTGATGCGCTCGATCGAGCTGTTCGCGACGGAGATCATTCCACGGTTTCGGTGAGGGTTCGCCGCGCGCGGCACTCAATTCAGCGGGCAGACCAGACCGTCGCCGTTGCCGAAGCAGCCGCGGACCCGCGGCAGCGGCGCCGCGTCGTCGTCGGGGAAGAAGAAGCCGAGCGCGAAGCACATCTCGTCGTTGCTCGTGACGCCGAAGGTCAGCGGGCGCGCCGTCGGGTTGTTGTAGTTGCAGGTCCACTGGATGCCGTCGCCGGGATTCAAGCGGAGGAACGGTGCCTTGTAGTCGCGGATCGTCGGGTCGGAGGCCTTCTCGGTGACGAGCGCGCGCTCGGGCGACAACCCGGCGCGCACCACGTCCACCTCGACGGACTCCGTGTGCTTGTGGCTGTGTGAGCTCATCCAGACGACGTTCATCGGGAAGGGCGTGCGCCAGGTGGCGCGCGCGCTGCCCCGCTGGAAGGGCGGTACGTCGATGCGCAGCGTCCCGAGCTGGAAGCTCCGGGCGTGATGGACGATCGAGCCGCGGCGCGCGGCGTCGAAGTTCATCGCGACGTCGACGGTGATCGGGGCGTCGCCGTCGTTGATGTAGTGGGAGTTGAGGAGGAGGCGCTGATGGGGATGGAGGGTCACGCCGACCCCGCGCGGGAAGGCAAGACGCGCGCGCGGGCGCTGCACGAAGGCCAGGATCGGCGAGACGAGGGTGTCGCCCGTGCCGGTGCAGCCCACGGAGTCGAACGGAGGGCCGCCGAGCGCCGACGAATCGCCCCCTTCGGAGAGGAAGACGGCGAAGTGATGGCTCGTGTACGTCCGCCCGTACGGCATGGCGAACGACAGCCGGCGCGCGTCGATCGGCTTGGCGTTGCGGAGCGTGACGAGCTGACAGACCTCACGCTCGGTGTGCGGCTTGATCTCGATGGGCGAGAGCCGCACCTGCAGGCCGTTACGCGGGCGCGGCAACCGCGCCCGGAGCGTCGCCGCTTCGGTCACCGCTCGCGTCGTGGCGAGCAGCACGAGGACGGCGAGCAGCCGGCGGCCCACCCGCGCATGCTGGACAAGGTCTCTCTCCCCGTCAAGCCGGCACGGGCGGCGCCGGGCAAAGGGTCACGACAGCGGGTGATGCACGCTCTCGGCCGGGAGGCCGCGCTGCTGAGCGAGGTCGCGGATCGCCTTCCACGCGAGCTTGGACGGCTCGGCGTGAGAATTTTCCCACCGGTTGACGGTGGAGACGGTCACCGCGATCTCGTGCGCGAACTCCTCCTGGGTCATGCCCAGCTGCTGCCGGAGCGTACGGATCATGTTGCGCGTGTTCTCAGGCATGCCAGGCGATTGAGCAACCGACGTGCCACCGTCTGCACCTGCGTGCCCACGGCCTGACGCGGCGTGCGCGGCGTGCGCGGCGTGGGCGGCGCCAAAAACCAGCCACCCCGACCAAATCACGCCGCGCCTTGCGCCTCATACATTGGCTCCGCTATGGCGCCGGCCATGATCTATGTACACGAGACCCACGAGGTCATGGGTGGCAAGATGGAGGAATTCGACGACGCCGCGCGCACCCTGTGGCGTCCCTGGATCGAGGCGGAGGGCCACGCGCGGCTCCTCTGGTTCTGGCATCTCGCCCACGGCACCGGTCCGAGCTACCAGGCGGTCTCGATCACGGCGGTACGCGACTGGGCGACCTGGGGCGCGCTCGTCGCGCGCGGCGCGTCGGACGCGCGCTTCGCCGAGTGGCAGCGGCGGGCGTGGACGCTCCGCCGCGAGGTCACCGCGAAGATCCTGCTGCCGACCGCATGGTCTCCGCTCACCGTCGACCTCGCCACCGCGCCTGCGGACCGGGCGGGCGACCGCCCCGCCCTCTATCTTCACGACACGGGCTGGCCCTTCGCGGGGAAGCTCGAGGACTACGTCGCGGCCCTCGGCTCCGTCTTCTACCCGCAGACGCTGCACGCGAAGATGATCTCCGTCTCCGCCTGCTGGACCGTGGCGCCGGGGACCGGGAAGCACCACGAGGTCGTGCTCCTGCAGAAGATCGAGGACTGGGAACAGTTCGCCCGGCTCCTCGCGCGCGGCGAGCAGGGCGCACAGCGCGGCGGCTGGATGGAGGAGGGGCTCCGCTACCGCGACCGCTGGGAGTCGAAGTTCCTGCGCTGCGCGGCGTGGTCGCCGCGGCAGTAGTCGCCGCTCACTTCTTGAGCAGCGGCATCTCGTCGATGTTGCAGGCCTGGTCCTCCGGGACGTCCGGGTTGGGGTCGTAGTAGGCGCCCGGCAGGATGCACATCTCGTCGTCCGACGTAAAGCCGAAGACGATGTTCGCGGGGACGCACTTCCCGGTGAACGTGCGCGTCGGGTATGCGGGGTCGGTCGGCGTGCAATCGGCGTCGGTGGTGCAGTCCTTCGCGGCGCCGTATATCCCCCTGCCCCCGAAGAGCGTGTCGACGACGCTCTTCCCCGGGGGCACGCCCGCCTGCTCTTCGCAGCCCATACGCTGCGTCACGCCGTCCATGCCGTTGGCGTGCGTGCAGGTGTAGTCGATGCGCTCACCGACCTTCACGAGCAGCGGGTTCGGGCGGCCGTTCTTGCCGTCGTAGATGATCTGGCTGGGGTCGGAGTACTCGGTGTTGGTGTAGAGGTGCGTCTTCTTGTGCTTCTTGTCGACGTAGTCGACGCTGAACGCCTTGCCGCGCTTGTGCATGTGCGAGGTGAGCATGATGACGCAGGCAGGCCCCGTCGGCAGCGTCACGCCACCGATCGCCGCGCCGCCGAAGTCACGCCCACCCGGCGACCAGCTCCAGCCCGTGTTCTTCTCGCTGCCCGGCGGGACGTCGAGGAAGCCGTTCGCGGTGACCTCGAAGATCGACTTCATGTACCGCTTGATGCCGCGCGACTTGGCCGGGAAGATGCGCACCTTCACCGCCGCGTTCTGCGGGCTGTCCGACGAGTTGATCCAGTGCGAGTTGAGGATGATGCCGAGCGCGCGCCCGTCGCCCGCCGGCAGGATCTGCTGCGCGAGCCCCTTGGTCAGGATTTGGAGACTCTTCGGGCTCTGCGAGCCGCCGATCAGGGAGCGCTGGGCGCGATCCGCGGGCCCGAAATCGAGGCACGCCTTGCTGTCGACGATCTTCTTCTTGGGGAACGAATCCATGTCCGTGCCGGTGTAGGCGTACATGAGGAAGTGGTGGCTCACGAACTCGGAATTGACCCCGAGGTTGACGATCTCGAAGCCGTTCGAGTCGAACGCCTTGCGGCGCGGGATGCGGACGAAGTAGCAGACCTCGCGGTCGTGGTGCGCCGGGACCGAGAAGCGCGGGAACTTGAGGGTCATCGTCCCCGCCGAGGCGGCCGGGGCCACCGTGAGGACGGTCAGGGCGGCGAGGACGAGGAGTCGACGGACGCTGGGCATGGGTCGGGTCCCTCCTGGGAACCTCGCCCCATCGTAACCAGGCAGAAAATCCCGTCAACCCGCTTCGGCGCGACCTGTCGAAAACGCGGTTCCAACCGCCGGCATGACCTCCCGCACGAAGAGGTCGAGCCCCTCCCAGTCGAAGGGCGCCCGGAGTGCCAGAATGACCCACTCGGCGCCTGCCCGGGCGTACTCCCCGATCCGGTCGACCACCTGGGCCGGGGTGCCGACCAGGATGCCCGGGCGCACGAAGTCGGTCATGGGCCCGAACATGAGGCGGAGGTTCTCCTCCTGCCTACGGACCGCCCGCTCGTCCTCGCCGAGGGCGAGGCCCACGTTGACCGTCCGCCGGATGGAGCGCGGGTCACGCCCTTCGCGCTCGCACCACCGGTCGAGCGTCTTGCTGCGCTGCGCAAAGACCTCGGGCGAGAGGAACGGGACGTTCCAGCCGTCGGCGTGGCGCGCCACGATCCGGAGGAGGCGCTTCTCGCCCTGGCCGCCGATCCAGATCGGCAGGCGGCGCTGCACCGGGGGCGGGTCGCAGAGGGCGTCGGCGAGCCGGACGTGCTGCCCTTCGAAGGTGACCCGCTCGCCGTCGAACAGGCGGCGCAGCACGATCGCCGTCTCCTCGAGCCAGTCGAGCCGCTCCTTCACGGACGGAAACGGCACCCCGAAGGCGCGCGCCTCGAACTCGTTCCACCCGCTGCCGAGGCCGAGCTCGCAGCGACCGCCGCTCAGGTGGTCGATGGTGACCGCCGCCTTGGCGAGCACCCCGGCCGAGCGGTAGCAGACGCAGAAGACGAGGCAGCCGACGCGGACGCGCTGCGTGGTCACGGCCAGCGCCGCCATCGACGCGACGCCCTCGAACGCGGGCTTCGCCGGGTCGTTCAGGTCGGAGACCGAGAACAGATGATCCCAGACCGAGCACCAGTGGAAGCCGCGCTCCTCCGCCGTCCGCCACAGGCGGCGCAGGTCGTCGATCGAGCAGTCCTGGGGGCCGGCGTGGATGCCGAGCTGCATGACCCCGTCCCTGTACTCCAGGCGCGGGGCACGGGCCAAGCCCTGCTCAGGAGCGCGCGCCGGCGGGCGCGAGTCGGAGCTGCGCGGCGAGATCGTCGAGCCATTCCTCCGGCGAGCCGAAGCGCAGCTCCGCCTCCACCGCCCGCGCCGAGTACCGATGGAGGTCGTGCTCGACGACGTAGCCGGCGCCGCCGTGGAGCTGATGCGCCGTGAGCGTCAGCTCCCGGTAGGCGCGGCCAGTCCAAGCCTTCGCGATGGCCAGCTCGCGCTCGGCAGGGAGGCCTTCGGCGAGACGCCAGAGCGCCTGGCGCGTCACGTGCCGCGCGCCCTCGAGCGCGATCGCCATGTCGGCCGTCATCTGCTGCACCGCCTGGAACGTCCCGATCTTGACGCCGAACTGCTCGCGCTCGCAGACGTAGCGGGTCGTCATGTCGAGGACCGCGTCGGCGCCGCCCACCATGTCGGCGCAGAGGAGCGCCGCGAGCCGCCGGCGCAGCGCGCCGAGGCGCGGCCACGCGGTCCGCGCGCGACCGGCGAGGGCGGCCGCGGGCAGCGTGACGTCCTTGAAGCGGACGATGCTCTGTCGGTCCTTGCCGAACGTCTTGTGCGCTCGGACGCTCACGCCCCGCGTCGCCGCCGGCACGAGGAGCACCGACACCCCCCGACCGTCACGCGCCGCCACCAGGAAGGCGTCGGCGTTGACGCCCTGGAGCACGTACTGCTTCTCGCCCGCGAGGCGGAGCCCGCCGCCGCGGCGTCGGACCTCGGTCCGGAAAGCCGCCGGGTTGGCGACCGCGGTCGCCTCGGCGACGGCGAGGGTCACGATCCGCTCGCCGCGTGCGACGGCGGGCAGCCACGCGCGCTTCTGCGCCGGCGTGCCGAGCGCGGCGAGCCCGAGCCCGCCCGCGACCGCAGCGAAGACGCCGAAGGGCGCCGCGGCGCGCCCGCACTCCTCGAGCAGGAGGCCCAGCTCGAGCAACGACGCCCCGTGACCGCCGTACGCTTGCGGCAGCCCGTAGCCGAGCCAGCCGAGACGTGCGATGGCCTGCCAGAAGTCGGGGTCGTAGCCCTCGGGGCTGCGGTCCCAGGCCTGCCGGCGCTCGCGGCCGATCTCGGCGGCGAGGAAGCGGCGCGCCTCCTGCTGGATGGCGCGCTGCTCGTCGGTCGGCGCGAGCTGCATCCCCTACTTCCGCGGCAGCCCGAGGCCGCGCTGCGCGATGATGAGCCGCTGGACCTCGTTGGTCCCGCCGCCGAAGCGCTGCAGCGGCGCCGTCGTGTAGAGCCACTGGAGGCGGCCGTGGAGCGGCGCCGCCGGGTCGTCGGGGGCGAGCTGCCCGGCGAGGCCGAGGATCTCCATGCCGGTCGCCGCCAGGCGCGCGTTCAGCTCGGTGACGTAGACCTTCGCCATCGAGCCTTCCTTGGTCGGCACCTCGCCCTGGTCGATCATCCAGGCGTTCAGGAGCCCGATCTGCCGCCCCACCTCGACGCGCATCTCGAGGTCGGCGAGCGCGCGACGGACCCACGGCACGGCGCCGAGCGGCCGGCCGTCGCGTCGGGCGCGGCGGACGAACGCCTTCAGCTCCTCCAGGAAGCGGCGCAGCAGCCCCACCGAGCCGATCGCGATGCGCTCGAAGTCGAGCGCCATCATCGCGTAGTAGAAGCCCATGCCGCGCTCGCCGACGAGGTGGTCGCGGGGCACGCGCACGTTGTCGAAGAAGACGGCGTTGGTGCGGATGTTGGACCAGGTGTAGAGCGGCTGCACCGTGATCCCCGGCCGGTCCATCGGCACGATCATCATGGAGATGCCGCGGTGCTTGGGGGCGTCGGGCTCGGTGCGGACCGCGACCCAGTTGTGCGTCGCGGTGTGCGCGCCGGTGTTCCACATCTTCTGCCCGTTGATCACCCACTCGTCGCCGTCGACGACGGCGCGCGTGGAGAGCGCGGCGAGATCCGTGCCGGCGGCCGACTCCGAGTAGGCGACCGCGAACTCGGCCTCGCCCTTCAGGATGCGCGGCAGCCACTCGCGCTTCTGCTCGTCGGTGCCCGCGCGCATGATCGCGGGCGCCACCGAGGTGATCGAGAGCCGCATTGCCGGCGCGCCCGCCGCTTCCATCTCCTCGATGAAGATGTACTGCTCGACGGCGTTCTTCCCGAGCCCGCCGTACTCCTTCGGCCAGCCGATCGCCCACCAGCGATTGTCGAAGAGCTTGCGGTGGAAGGCGCGCGCGAGCGGGCCGTCGCCCTCGTTGCCCGCTTCCCGCATCTCGGCGACGAGCGCGGGCGCCACGTGTCGGCGGAGGAAGCCCCGGACTTCGTCGCGCCAGGCGAGCTGCGCGGGCGTGTACGCGTAGCGCATCAGAAGCGGACGGCGCGACGCACGTGCACGACTTCGACCCGGCCGGTCTCGCCGATCACGAGATTGATGCAGAAGGTGAAGAGCGACATGAGGAGCCAGGCGCCGATCGCCGACCAGAAGCCGTGCACCTCGAAGCCCTTCACCACCTCCGCCGCGAGCTTCAGCATGGCGGCGTTGACGACCAGCGTGAAGAGACCGAGCGTCAGCACGTTGAGCGGCAGCGTCAGCAGCAGGATGAACGGGCGCACGACCGCGTTCAGGATGCCGATCGTGACCGCGGCGAAGAGCAGCGGGAAGAGGCCGTGGATCTCGACGCCGCGGACGATCTGGCTGGTCAGCCAGAGCGCCAGGGCGCTCACCAGCCAGCGGATCACGAGCCCCCGCATGTCGAGCGCCACCTAACGCGAAGGCGCCGGCCGCTGCAAGCGCGCCGGCGGGTCACTCGAGCGAGACGAAGACGCGGTAGTGCGTCGGCGTGGAGAAGCCGAGCCGCCGGTAGACCGGGGCGCCGAGCGGCGACGCCTGGAGGCAGACGAGCTTCGCGTCGCGCGCGAAGGCCTCGCGGACGGCGGCGGCCGTCACCGCGGCGCCGTAGCCGCGACGGAACTCCGCCGGCAGCGTCGCCACCCAGCCGAGACCCGCGACACCGTGCGCGAAGTAGACGGCGGCGCCCGCGACGGCGCGCCCGTCGCGGAAGGCGAGGAACGCCGTCACCGACGGTCCGGCGAGGCTCTCCAGGCGCGCGAAGTGCTCGGCGGTCGACTCGGGCGGCGTGCCGTAGACGGTCCACGCCTCGCTCGCGACGCGCGCGTACGCCGCGCGCCCCGGCTCGTCGGTCACCGGGCGGATGGTGACGCCGGCGGGCGGCGTCACGCGGACCTCTGCCGCTGCGTCGAGCACCATGCCCGGGACGGCCGTCAGCTCGTGGAAGCCCGCCGGGGCCAGCGCGGCGGCGAGCGCGCCGTCGGCGTGCGCGCGCGTCCACACCGAGAACGGCGCCCCGACGCGCCCGTAGACGCGCGCGGTCTCCGCGCGCAGCGTCGCCACCTCGACGGCGCCCGTCGGCATGACGAGGTTCGTGATCGCGGTGCCGCGGGGCGTGCGGCAGCAGACGAGGCCGGAGCGCTCGCTCACCTCGCCGCCCGGCGTCGCGCACGCGTCGGCCGCATACATCGCGACCATGTGCCGGTCCATGAGCCCCAGCAGCTCCGCGCGCTCCACCGCCGGCGCCGTCTCACGCGCTCGGCGGGTTGTCAAGGACGCAACAGCTGGGCGATGCGCGCGGCGATCTCCTCGACCGACCACGTCCCGCCCGCGGCCGCGACGCCCTCGGGCATCTCCGTGCGCACGACGCCGATGCGGCCGTCGCGCACGCGGAAGATCTCGCCGTTCACGTCGGCGCTCACGGGCGAGGCGAGGAAGACGACGAGCGGCGCCACCGTTGCGGGCTCTCCGCCGTCGGCCCGCCCGGCGAGAAACGCGTCGCTCATGCGCGTGCGCGCGAGCGGCGCGATGGCGTTGCAGGTGATGCCGAGCGGCGCTCCCTCGGCCGCGATGACGCGGGTCAGCGCCGCGACGCCGCCCTTGGTCGCCGCGTAGGCGGCGCTTCCGGGGTACCCCGTCACGAGACCCGCGCCCGAGGTGGTGTTGATGATGCGACCGCCGCGTCCGGCGGCGCGCATCGCCGCGAAGGCGGCGCGCGCACACGCGAAGGTGCCGGTCAAGTTCACCGCGACGATGCGCTCCCAGTCCGCGAGCGGGAGGGCGTCGACGGGTCCGGAGCGCGTGATGCCGGCGTTGTTCACCAGGACGTCCAGCCGCCCGAAGGCGTCGAGCGCCGTACGCACGAGGGCGTCCGCGGCCGCCTCCGTGCCGACGGCCGCATGGCTCGCGACCGCCGCGCCACCCCCGGCGCGAATCTCGGCGACCACGGCTTCCGCGACCGCGGCGTCCGCCCCGCTGCCGTCGACCGCACAACCGACGTCGTCCACGACGACGCCGGCGCCGGCCGCCGCCAGCGCCAGCGCGTGCGCGCGGCCGAGTCCACGCCCCGCGCCCGTCACGATCGCCACCCGCCCGGCGAGCAACGCCATGGCGTCCCGCTAGCGCCGTGCGTGCGCGGGCGTCAACCGCAAACGGCGTGGACTCCCCGGAAGCCCCCTGGTACAGTGCCCGGACGTGCCGCGTCCGCGATCGCGGTGCTCGTAGGCATCCCGAGGAGGTCTTCAATGGCGCGATTCCGCTCGAGCAAGCGGTCGAAGGAGCTTCAGCGAAAGGCGAAGCACGAGGCGAAGGAAGCGCGCAAGAAAGAGCGGCGCGAGAAGGCGGCGGGAGGCGTCGACGACGACATCGACTGGAGCCAGGCCGTCGGCATCGATCCCCCGCCGGGCACCGTTCCGGCCGCCGACGGTGCGGAGGAACAGCTGGAAGCCGACGAGGCGGACGTCGAGGCGGAGGAGGGCTGAGGCGGCGTCTAGAGCGTCGCGCGCAGCGCCTGTAGCCGGATCCGCAGCGCGGCCGCCTCGTCGACGAGGGCGCCGCGCACGTCCGAGGTGAGCGCGCGGGCGCGGACGAGACGCTTCACGTTCCCGAGCAGCGCGCGCGCCACGCCCACCGCGTTGCGGGCGGCGTGGCGACGTCCCGCGGCGTACGCCGTCCCGGCACGCACGAGCGCACCGGCGGACCCGCGCCCGATGTGCGCGAGCCGCCGCCCCGCCGGTCCGGGGACGGCGGCGACGCGGTCGAGGAAGTCGCCGAGGGAACAGAGCGCGTCGCCGACGGAGGCGTCGCCGGGACAGCCGAAGGCCGTCGCCAGATCCCCGCTCGCGAGCCCGATCGCGTCGGTCACGCGCACCGCGACGCCGCGCGCGCGCGCGAGCGCCGCCGCGCGTTTCGTCACCGTGGTGGCGAAGCCGGTGCCGCTCGCCTCGACCGTCACGGCCTGGCGCGCGAGCTCGCCGCCGCCGCGATCGAGGAAGCGGACGGTCGCCGAGCGCGGGTCGCCCTCGGCGTCCTCGCCGCGAAACGTGACGGTCACGGCGCCGCTCCCGTCGAAGCCCGCGCTGACGCCCTCGACGACGGGCGCCGTGTCCTTGCCGGAGACGAGGCGGGCGGCGGCCCCGCAGTCCAGCCGGCCGGCGCCCCACGCGGCGTCGAAGCCGGAGGCCCCGAGGTCGAGTGCGGTCGCCGTCATCGCGGAGACGGCCGTCGCGGGCGACGCGCCGGCGGCGCGGAGCAACGCGGCGCACGCCGCGGCGTGCGGCGCGGCCGCGGACGTACCGCGGAACGGATCGGGGAACTGGCCACGCCGGCCGACCGCCGTCTCGACGTCGTCGATGCCGGTGAGCCGCGGCACCTGACGCTGGACCTGCGCCGGGAAGAAGATCGTCGCGGGCCCCTGCGAGCTGAAGCTCTCGAGCGTGTCCGGCCGCGCCGCGTCGGCCGCCGCCACCGAGACGACGTCTTCCACCGCCGCGTGCCCGAAGATGCTTTCGCGCGCCACGACGTACTGCTGCCCGAGCGACGTGCGGGTGAAGACCACGAGGTTCAAGCGGATACCCGCCGCCGGCGACACGCGCGCGAATTCCGCGATGGCGAGGTAGGCGGCGATCGCCGCGCCCGTGTTGTTCACGTACCGCAGCCCCTCGATCGGGTTGCCCGTGCCGTTCTGCTGGTTCGCGCCGGAGGCGAGGACGCCGCCGCCCGGCTGGGTGGCGAGGACGAGGTCGAAGTCGTTCGCCGAATGCCCGAAGGCGTCGTTCCACTGCAGCACGGCGATTACTTGGGCGCCGGGGGGAATGGTGAGCGAGTCGCCGAAGTCCCCGGTCTTGAACCGATGCAGGGCCTTGTAGGTCGCGCCCGCGAAGGTCGCGCCGCCGCCGGGATGGTAGGTCCCGAAGTAGTGGGAGGCGCCGAAGTTGCCGGCGGCCGTCACGTAGACGCCGCCAGCCGCAACGAAGCGGCGCGCGGCGAGCGCGATCGGCCCGTCCTCGAACTTGGGCTCGTCGGTGAACACCAGGTCGTCGACGATGACCTGCGCGCCGGCGGCCGCGAGGCCGGCGATCGCGACCACCATCTCGACGCTGGTGGTCGGGCCGGCGAAGAGGAGGTGCGCGTCGGGGGCGAGGTCGTGGACGATCTCGAGGATCGCCGTGCCCTCGTCGCCGCGTGGTGCGCTCACGCCCGGGATGGCGGGAACGCCGACGTCCGCCGGCAGGTCGCCGGAGGCGACCGAAGCGGCCGCGTGGTCCACGCCGTCGGACAGGACGCCGACGGTGACGCCCGCCCCCGACGTGCCGAGCGTCGCCCGCGCCTGGGGCCCGAAGACGATCGCGTCGCCGGCGCTCGTCACCGCGCCCACGTTGGTCCACGCCTCGCCCGGCGGCTCCACGCGGACGACGAACGGCAGCGCGCGGATCCGCGCCTCGGCGTCGGGCGTGGCCAGCCCCTGCACGACGTCGCCGTCGCGCCAGCGCGGCGCAGGCGTGCTCCGCGGCGGCAGCTCGATCGCGAGCCCCGCCGCCTCGAGCGCGGCGCGCGCCTCGGCGGTGAGCGCACGCACCACGACGTAGACGCGTGCGGGGCCGCTCGCCACCGCCTCCGCCCGCGCGCGCGGGCGGCGCAGCCCGGCGATAGCGCGCGCGACCTCGGCCGCGGACTCCCGCCGAGCGGCGGGGCCCGCGGCCGCGACGGAGCGCGCGACCGCGAACGCCAGCAGCAAGCCGAGCGGCGCACGCCTCATGTCGGCCGCCATTCTAATGGAAGCGTCGGGCCTTGCGACCCCGCTCAGCGAGGCCGACCGCGACCACGCCGGCGACGCCGCGGCTGTGAACGCGGTGAGACACGCGCGGCCCGCGTCCTGCCGTTGGACGCGGCGCGCAGTGTGAGGTCGAGGTCACACCCCCATAGCACCGCCCTCGCCGGGCGTGGGGCGAAAGCTGGCACGCCGGTCGCATCCGGCGGGGGGGGGAGACGGCATGCACCTACGATACGCGCTGATGGCGCTGCTCGGCGAAGGCGAGACGCACGGCTACCGGCTGCTCAAGCTCTTCAACCAGCGGCTCGGGCCGTTCTGGCACCCGAACATCGGTCAGGTCTACCAGCTCCTGCACGACCTCGAACGGCACGGCTTCGTGGCGCGCCGCGACGACCGCTGCGGGACCCGGCTCCGCCGTCTCTTCCGGCTCACCACGCGCGGCGAGCGTGCCCTCCGCGTCTGGCTGCTCCGGCGGCCGGGCTGGCCCCCGCCGCTGCGCGAGGAGATCTTCGTCCGCTTGCTGGCGAGCGAGCGCGAAGGACACGAAGCGCTCCTCGGCCAGATCGTGCGGCAGGAGACGGAGTACCGCCGCTACCTCGAGCTGGTCCGCGAGGAGACGTCGCACGCCGGCACCTCGCTCACCCGCCGGCTCGCCGACGAGGCGGTCATCGGGCAGGCGGAGGCGCACCTTCGCTGGCTGTCGCGCGCCCGCGCCGTGCTGAGCGCCGCCTGACGGCTCACGCGGCCAGCAAGGACCGGAGCGCCGCCAGCACTTCGCCGGACACACCCGGCGCGACACCCGTCCCGACACCCGTCCAATCCCAGCGCGTGCTGGCACGGACGAGCGGGCGCGGGCCGTCCTCGCGCGCGACGATCTGATGCGCCTGGACACCGTCGGCTGCCGCGGTGAACCACGTACGCAGCGTGAGCTCCTCGCCGTAGCGGGCACCGTCGAGATACTCGAGGTCGCCCGACGCGAGGACGGGCACCGCACCGGCCGCGAGCATGCGGTCGAGCGGCCAGCCGACCTCGGCCAGCGCGTCGAGCGTCGCCTGCGCGAGGAGGTCCAGGTAGACGGCGTTGTTCACGTGCCCGACCGAGTCGACCTCCGAGACGCGGACGCGATGGCGCGCGAGCGCGGGCGCCGCGGGAGGCGGCGGCGCGGCGAAGGCGGCCCGCTCCTGGGACGGAACGCCGTCGACGCCGAAGGCCTGCTCCATCTCGGGCGGGATGCGGCGCGGCCGACCCGTCGCGGCGTCGACGTACACCCAATCCGTCCGCGCCGTGACGCGCGGCTCGCCGTCGGCGCCGCGCATCTCGTAGCTGCGGTGCGAGCGGACGCGGCGGAAGTCTTCCACCCAGGTGCGAATGACGAGCCGCTCGCCGAGCGTCGCGGGTCGAAGCACCGCGAACGTCGAGCGGCGGATGAACCACATCGCACCGGCGCTCGCGTACCAGGCCGCGTCGTAACCGGCGGCCGTGCTCGCCTCGACCGCCGCGTGCGCGAGGTAGCGCAGATAGACTGCGGGATGAAGCCGTCCGAACGGGTCGAGCTCGTCCTGGCGGACGACGACCTCGGCGGTGTACACGTGGCTCACGGGTCCCGGCTACCACAGCCGGCGCTTCCTTGCACGGAGGAGACGGTTGTCGCGCTTTCCGCTGCCGTTGCGCAACGCACTCGCCGAGCTCGCGATCGTCGCCCTCGACGACGAGACCGCGGCGGGCGCGCTCGCCTGGCTCGCCACACCCGCCGCGTCGCCCGCGCCCCACGCCGCCGCCCGCCTCGTCGCGGTGCACCTGATCGACCCGGGCGGCGCCGCGTTGCTCGCCGTGCACGCGCCGCACGCGCCGGCGGTCGCGGCGCACGCCGCGCGTGCGCTGGCCGCGCGCGCGGCCTTCGCCCGGACCGCGGCCGATCCCGTCGGCGGCGCGGTCGAGCAGGCGGCGGCGCTATGGAACGAGCGCCTCTTCTTCGAGGTGCACGAGGTCCTGGAGGCGGTGTGGAAGACGGCGACCGGCGAGGTCCGTCGGGCCCTTCAGGGCGTGATCCAGATCGCGGTCGCCTTTCATCACCTGGCACACGGCAACCTGCGCGGCGCACGCACGCTGCTCGCCGAGGGCCGCGAGCGCCTGGCGAGCGTCCCGCCGGGGACGCTGCCGCGGCTCGACGCCGCGGCCCTCCTCACCGCGACCGCCCCGCTCGGCGACCACCTGGGCGACGCCGTACCGCCCCGCCTGGCGCTCGTCGGCTGAACGGAGGCTACGCGCCCAGTCGGGCCTTCAGCACGACCACGCTCTCGAGGCCGGCGCGCATGGCTTCGAGGTCGCGGATCATGGTCGTCACGGCGTCATGGAGCGCGTCGATCTCCTCGCGCCGGACCGACGCCATCGCGGCCTCCACCCGCGCGAGCAGCGTGCCGACGCCGCCGTCGAACGACGTCACGATCCGCCGGTCGAGCACCTCGCGCTCGGCGAGCAACCGCGCCGCCGCGTGCAGCGTACCTCGCACCCCTTCGGCGGCGGGTTCGCGCGGCGGTTCCGCCGGCCGTACCGCCACCGGCCGCGGGCGGAGGGCGACGACGGGGTGGCCCGCGGCGACCCGCGCCTCGACGCGCACGCTCGCCGCCATCGCCTCGAGCAGTGGCGCCTCGTCGTGCGGCATGACGCGCTCGAAGGGCCCGAGCGCCCGCAGCCAGAACCGCTCGTACTCGGCGCGCCGGGTCGCGTCGCGCAGCACCTCGTACGCCTGCTTGGCGTGGCGGAAGGTGTCGGCGTCGCCGCCCACGTCGGGATGGTGTCGCTTCGCCACCTCGAGCCAGCGCAGCCGGATCATCTCGTCGGAGGCGAGCGGGGGGACGCTGAGGATGCGGTAGAGGTCCGTCCGGCGGCGCTCCAGCATCGCCCCCTGCAGGACGCTGGCGCGATCGACGACGTACTCGGGCGTCACGCCGCGGCGCCGCGCGGTCCGGCAGATCTCCCAGTAGTAGGAGGAGCTTCGACCCTTGATGGTCTCGCCGAGGAGCTCGTACAGGAAGAGCGCCTCGTCCTCGCTGCCCGTGAAGAGGTCCTCGGGCGCCGCAGCGTCCATGATCTTCGACAGGCCATCGAGGGCCGCACGCCGGTTTCGAATCACGATGAGCGGGGTGGCGAGGCTTTACCAAAAAGCAGCGCGAGGCGGAAGGAGAATCTTCGCGTCCCCCGTCGTTTGCATTTGTGGCAGCCTTCGACGAGACTCCGCGGCCATGCTCCCGCGCGCGCGCGTACGTCGCCGCCCCGACGCCTTGCGCGCGGCTCTTGCCGCCCTCGCGCTGGTCGGCCTCGCGGTGCACGCCCGGGCGCAGGCGCCGCTCGAGCCGGAAGGACCGCGCCAGCGACTCCGCGACCGCTATCGCAGCCCGCAGAACAGCCAGCGCCTCGACGAGAACGTCCGCAAGTTCAAGGGCGACGACCCCGAGGAGCGGCTCGAGGCGATCCAGGGCTTCGGGCAAATCACGGACCCCAAGGCCACGGAGTACCTCGTCGCCGCCGCCAGCGATCCCGACATGCGGATCCGCGTGAAGGCGATCGACACGCTCGGTCAGGTGAAGGCCAAGGAAGCGACGACGCTGCTCATCCAGCAGCTCTTCATGCGCGACACCGACCTCGGCACGAAGCGGCGTATCCTCGCCGCCCTCGGCAAGATCGGCGACCCGCGCGCCACCGGCCCGATCGTCGACTTCCTGTCGCGCGACGTCGACCCAACGATCCGCGGCAACGCGATCTACGCCTTGGGCGACATCGGCGACCGCGCCGCGTTGCCCGCGCTGGAAGGCATCGCGAAGAACGGCTCGGATCCCGGGCTGCGCGCCGTTGCAGCCAACGCGATCCGCAAGATCAACGAGAAGCCCGCGCCCCCCGTCGTCCCGTCGGCGTTCGCCAACGAGCGGCGCGAGGGCGGCCCGCCGGCGCGGCCCTGATCAGGCCCGGCGCGAGCTGCGCTCGCGCAGGTACTGTTGCAGCGCCTCGGTGATGAAGCTGCGCAGCAACCGCTCCTCGCGCAGACACTGCAGCCGAACACGCCGCCAGAGCCCCTTCGGGATGCGCGCGTTCAGATTGACGAACGGCTCCACGGGATCACGCCGCGCGCGGTTCTCGGGCACGCGGCCTACCTAGCACGGGGTCGAGATGGCGCCTAGATGGGTCGCCGGCTGGCGGCTCTCACGTCAAGCGGGTAATCTTCTCACCGCGCCGAGGTGGCGGAACTGGCAGACGCAGAGGACTCAAAATCCTCCGCCCGCAAGGGCATAGGGGTTCGACTCCCCTCCTCGGCAC
>JBGQET010000081.1:0-19528 GCA_041496545.1 Binatia bacterium
CCCTTATCCCAATAGTGATCGTGGATGTACGGACCGTCCAGCGATCGCAATTCCGCCCCCGGGAGCGGCGAAGATACGGGCGTGGTGGTCGCGGGGGGCGGGGCGGGGGCGCCTTTGACGAACGCCTGCGCAGCACCGCTGTTGTCCGGCGGGATGTCGGGCCCGGTGTCTTCGGTGCTCGTGGACGTCGAGGTGTTCACGCTGGCCGGCTGACCGCTCGTAGACGTCTGCGTGGTGGTGCCGGACAGACTCTGATCCGTTTGCTCTTGACCGCACGACGCGAGACCGCCGCCGCATCCTCCGAGCATCTGCCCGCCCCCATTCGCACCGTCTTCCTGACCTTGACCGGCCCACGCATGTCCGACGCTGTAGGCGATGCCGGCGAGCGCCGCGACGGCTCCGGCGATGGCGATCGCGCCCGCGGCATAGTCCACCGTGCTCCGGGCGGAGCGGATCGTCTCCACGCCCTGATAGATCATGTAGCCGGCGAGCAAGACGCTCACCGCGACCCCCAAAACGGGGCAGATGTAGTACGCGACGGCCACGACGATGAAAATCGCAATGCTGATCGCCAGGCCCTTGAGCGCCAATCCGACACTGTCACCGATGGACTTCCCACTCTCGGAGGCCGCGACGCCGGTGCTGATCGCCGAATAGATCGCGGGCGCCACGATCATGCCGATGATCCGCAGCGCGTCGATGAAGTCGTCCAACGCATCGGCGCCGGTCGGGTCGGTCCGATTGAACGGATTGCTGCCGACGTAGGAGTACGGGCTGAAGAACTCGCGCGCCGGGTCGTGGGACAGGAATTGGCCCAGAATCGGATCGTAGAAGCGCGCGCCCATGTAGACGAGGCCCGCGCCGTCGAGGGCGCGGTGGCCGGTGTACTGGAAGTCACTCTTCGACGTCGTGCGCGTGATGTGGTCGCTCCCGAAGACCGCGTAGGGCAGGCCGTACGGATCAGTGGCGAGATACTCGACGACCCCGCCGGTCTCGTCGGTCAAGATCCGCGGCGTCCCGAGGTGGTCGAGGTGATAGAAAATCGAGCCGGCGGGCGGCGGCCCGTTCTGCGCCGCCTCTGCGACGCTCGGGAGCGGCAGCTGTGCGAGCCAGAAGACCGGGACGAGCACCGCGGCCACACGCCGCTCGAGCCGTCCGAACGCCCGGCGGCGGGTGCGCCCGGGCAGGAAGGCGGCACAGCCGAGCAGCAGCAGGCCGACGGCACCGGCGCCGCTCACACCGAGGCGAGCGACCAGCACCCGATCGGCTCCCGTCCCGCGCCCGGCCGCCGCGAGGGCGCCGGAGACGGTGGAGGAGGCGATCAGGCGGTTGCCGGCCGAGAAGTGGCGGACGATCGTCCCCGCGTCCGGATGGACGTCGAAGCCGCCGAAGAAGAAGGTCGTCTCGTTCTTGCCGGCATCGTAGGCGACCACCCGCCGGCCCGTCGAGTCGTAGCGGTAGACCATCTTGGTGGCCCCGCTGCTCGTCAGAGTGATCTTGAGGAGATGGCCCTCGACGTCGAAGGTCGCGCTGCGGTCGCCCGAGAGCCGCGTGATGTTGCCGTCCGCGTCGTAGGTGACGGTGTTCGTGGTGACCGTTCCGCTCGTCGGGTCGGCGGCCTGGATGCTCGCAAACTGATGCGGCTTGGCGCCGAGGGTCCGCGTGAGCGCCGTGGCGCCCGAGCGGTACTCGTCCTTCGTCGTCAGGTTCGCGAGCGGGTCGGTCGCGAAGTTCCCCGTATACGACCCGCGCGCCCCCTTCGCGCACTGGTAACTCTTCCGGACGCGCGAGGCCTTGTCGTAGAAGATCGCGCTGGTCGCGACCGGCGGGTCCCAGGTCGTGAAATGCTCGTCGCGGATGAGCATGACGTTCCGATCCGCGTCGTACTTGAGGTAGTGGACCTTACGCAGCTTCGTGGGGTCCGCCTCGTCCGTCGGTGGCGGGCTCGTGTACGTGCCGCGCCACGTCTGCACGTACTCGAGGCCGAAGCTCGGTTGCGCGATGCCGGTACGATAGTCGTAGCGATCGTGGACGTAGACGGTGCTGGACGTCGTGGGGGTCACGACCTCGCGCGCCCGGCCGAGGAGGTCGTGGGTCAGGTTCGAGAGGTACTCGCCGCCGTCGGATTGGATCTTCTGCAGTTCGCCCGTCGAGGAGTACACGGAGTAGACCCGCTCGGTGCCGCTCCCCGTGGGGAAGGTCGTCGAGAGGAGCAGGCCGGTCTGGGCGTCGTACGACGTGACGGCGGTGAACTGCTGCGTCGTCGTCTGGCCGGTGACGGGGTTCTTGAAAATGATGGTCTTGTGCTCGTTCGTGACGTGCCCGCGCGCGTCGTAGCGCAGCGCATCCGTGCCGCCGGCCGCCAAGCCGGTCACCGGGTCGCTCTCCGTGACGGAGCAGAGCCGGCCCTTGCCGTATGCCGCGAACCCGCCGCACTCCTGGCAATCGTAGGTGTAGGTCGCGACCGTGATGGAGGTCGGCGTGGCCGTGTCGTTCGTCACCTGCGTGCGCGAGAGGAGCCGTCCCAGGCCGTCGTAGGCGAACTCGAGGTGCTGGCCCGTGATGGGATCGTCCTGCGCGACGACGTTGCCGGCCGTGTCGTACGTATACGTCCAAGTTCCGACCTGGCCGCCCGCGCCCATGTCGGGATCGTCGACGCTCGCCTTGCGCCCGAGCACGTCGAAGGTGGTGGTGACGATGGTCGCGGAATTCTGGTTCTGCGTGACCTTCACCTGCCGCGCGTCGCGGTAGTAGTCACGCCGCTCACGGGAGTAGACGCTCGCGGCGGGGCCGAGGTAGACGCGGTGCTCGAGCGGCCGCCCGGCGAAGTCCTGCTCGTTTTCGTCGCACTGGCCAGCCACGCCGCCGGAGGCGTTGCTGTTGGCGTCGCAGCCACGGGTCACCCAGGCGAACTGGTAGGAGGTGCTCACCTGCGTGCCGTCGGGATTCGTCGTCCGGGTGCTTCGGCCGAAGACGTCGTACTGGAAGGTGGTCACCGAGAGGGCGGCGTTCGCGAAGACGTTCGGCTGGAACGCCGTCGGGTCGGGCGGCACCGTCTGGGCGAGTGGCCCGCCCTGCTTCTGGAGCTGCCCCATGGCGTTGTAGCTGCGCGCCTCGGAGATGACGAGCATCTCTGCGCCGTCGACCTCGCGCACGGTCTGCACCTGGATGGAGCGGCCCATCGCGTCCAGGAACCGCGAGGCCGGGAGATAGCGGGTGCGGGAGACCTTGGCCGAGGTGTCGGTCTGCGACCCGGTGGCCGACAGTTTGTAGACGACGTACTTGGTCGGCGCATCGGTCGTGAGATTCGGGGCCGCACAGGTGAGAGACGAGGCGGAGGGATCCCCGGGGAGGTAGACTTTACACAGGCGTCCGAAGGCATCGTAGACGTTGCGCGTGATGGCGCCGTTGGGGTCCTGGCTCGAGGCGAGTTGCGCGAACATCGGATCGAAGCTGGTCGTCGTCGTGAGCGTCGTCTTGGTCTTGCCGCCGTCGGTCGCCGACAGCGTGGTCGTGGCGTAGTAGAGCTGGTCGGCGTCATAGGTGTGGGTCGTGAGGGTCCCCTTGGGAGTCTTGCTCGTCAGCGGGTTGCCCGTGGACGGATCGTAGGTGACGTTGACCTCCGGGTCGCCGAGACCCTCGAGCCTCGTCGTGATAGGATTCCCGCGCGCATCGTAGCAGAGCTTCTTCGCGAGGCCGCCGACGTCGACCAGCCGGGTCGCATGGTTGCACACGCTGGTGTCGCAGGTGGCCGTCGTCGCGTTGCAGCGATTGACCGTCGCGCCGCACGCGTCCGTGCCGCTGTACTCCGCCTGAGAGACCCGCGCCTGCGCGTCGTAGGAGGAGCACGTGCCGTCGGGGTTCAACGGGCAGGGCAGAGGATTGGGAGTCGAGGTGACGTTGTAGGCCGCCGACACGTCGTTGGTGACGTCCTGGAGCATGTTGCCGCAGGCGTCGTAGTTGAACCGCGAGCTCTTGACGCGGGCAGCGGAAACGTTCGTCGACCATGTCGTCGGGCTGCTGCTCGAGAAGTCGACGTGGGTGGTCTGCCGCAGCTCGGGGATCTTCCGCTGGCCCGCCGCCAGATGCACCGGGCACGCCCCGTCGCGACACGTCCATACCGACGCCGTCGTGGAAAGCACGTTGATCCCATCGGGGGCATAGGTCGCCTGGAAGGAGGGCTTACCCTTGAGCACATCGCTCTGCTGCACGTAGGTTAAGTGCTGGATGCCTTCGGGATCGGTGCGGGTCGTCTTGTAGAAGCCGCGATAGTCGCGGAGCAGAGTGTCGTAGTAGCCGCCGTCGAACGTGTAGTTGGTCGCGAGGGAGGTCTGCCCATCGGTGTGGGTGACCGTGCTCACCACCCAGACGGGGAAGGGCAGGTGGAGGCGGCCATCCTGCAGGGCGGGATCGACATTGGCCGTGTTGAAGTCACTCGAGACGGCGTAGGTGAACGCGTAGCGGTCACCGGTCGGATTCTGGACCTGGGCCAGCGAGTCGGGGCGGACGCGGGCGGGGTGGCCGTACCACACCTGGCCGGTACCGTTCACGGCATCGAGCCAGCCGTCGCCGTCGAGATCGACGAGGTCCTGGTCGACGATCGTCGTGCCCGTCGCCTGGTGGCAATCCGTCCCGGGAGGATCGAGCGGGGCGTGGTGGCGGAGCTGGGTCGGGGCGAACATCTGGCCCATGTAGACGAAGCCCTGCCCCGTGTTGCGGTAGACCTTCCAGACCCGATTGGTGCCGGGGTAGCCGCGGGCGTCGACCAAGTCGGGCAGGCCATCGCCCGTCACGTCGACGAGGTCCCACTTGGCGTTCCCGCCGTCATCCCACTTCCGCAGCCGATGCACCGGCGGGCTCGGCCAGCAGTACGGGTTGCCGTCCGCGTCCCGGCCGGCCCACCCGTTGCCCGTGCCGAGCCAGACCTCGAAGCGAAACCCCGAGCAGCCGCGTTGGGCAGCATCCGGGACGATATTCCCCTGGCTGTCGACGTGGCCGCGCGCCCGGACCTTGTCCGGGATGCCGTCGCCGTTGATGTCGAAGACGTCGACCTGGATGTCGTGGAGCGTGCTCCCGGTGGTGGGATCGTTCGTCGTCGATGCGCTCCCCCCGAGGCGGAGCCACTTGCCGAAGAAGCGCACCCACACGGGGGGACCGAAGCCGTTGCCGCGTCCGAAGTTGAAGTTGACGCGACAATAGGGAGACGCGCCGGTCCACGGGTTGCAGTTGATGTAGTCCGATCGGCCGTCGCCGTCCACATCGATCAGGTCGCCATACGTTCCCGGGTCGATGCGATACGTCGTCGGATCGTCGGGCAGGTCGTCGGTGGTCGTCGTCTGCCCCGCCGAGACCTCCGGGGCATTCGTGGGCGTCCAGTTCGCCGCGTCCGCCGTGCTCATGAAGCCGCTGGCGGGGTTGCCGGTGTTGTAATAGACGGACCACGGCCCTCCCCCCCCGCTACTGACCCGGTCGGGCAGGCCGTCGCCGTCAATGTCGTGGAGCGCCGCGGTAATCTTGTCGGGGAAGCTGCAGTTGCAACTCGAGTCGCAAGACGGGTTCGGCCCGTTGGTGATGTGCGCGAACGTCGTCGGCCATCCGACGGCGCCGCCGAAGGGGAGCCCAGGGCCCGGGTTGAGCCAGACCTGCCAGGAGCTGTTCGAGGTGGCCTTGATCTGGTCCGCTCGGCCATCGCCGTCGAGATCGAGCGTCGCGATGTCGGTGACGGAGCCGGTCTCGCGGATCTTGCCGTCCGCGAAGGTGTGGCCGAGGAGGGTCGGGCTGCTGTCGAACCCCGGATTCGCCGCGTTCGGCGCTTCCACCGTCGAGACCTGTGCGTCGTTGTAGCTGAAAACCGTGTCGGCCGACGTGCCGTCGGTGAGCGTGAGCGGCGTATCGTTCACCCCGGCACGGCTCACCCTGACCAGGAGCCGTAGAGCCGTGGCCTGACTGGTCGCCATGGTGAACGTGTAGCTTCGGACGGTGGTTCCCCGATAGGAGACCGTGATCTTCTGCAGCTCCTTGCTGAGCAGCTCTCGGAACCCCTTGTTGTACGCGGTGCGCTCGGTGCCGGCGGGCCGGTCCGCCCAGGCAAAGGAGACCGAGAACATGTTGGGGAGCGTGCTCGTCGAGACGTTGGCGTTGCTGCCGTAGACGATCTGAGAGATGTACGGGATGCCCGACAGATCCTCGGGCGCGGCCCGTCCCGTCGCCTGCGTGTACGTGTACTCCACGCGGTTCCCGTTGGCGTCGACGATCCGCCGCAGGTGCCAGGCGAAGGTGGAGTTGAAGTCCGTGGGCTGCACGCTGCGCAACGAGGCGACGATGCCGGCGCTCGGCGTGAGGTACGGTCCCCGCCCGACGCGCCCATCGCAGGTCGTGCCGGCATCGCAGCCGAAGGTGTACGTCCGCCCGCTCGTGTCGTGCACCGTCCAGGCGTTGCCCGCCGCGCTCGTGTCGGGGGTGGCGAGCACGTGCCCCTCGTCGATCTGCGCCGCGTAGCTCCCGTTCCCGAGCGCCACCAGCTCGACGACGCCGTCCGGGAGCGCGAGCACGAAGGTATCGGAACCGTCGTAGTGGGGGACACCGCGGCGCGTGCTGCGTTGAATCATGCCGATCGGCATCGACCAGCCGACACCATACGGGGAGAAGCCCCCGCCCTGGCTCGAGTAGCCGAGCACGAGATTCGGCTGCATCCCCCCCCGTCCCTGCGGGGCCTCGATCACGATGTTCGTCGTCGCGGCGCCGCTGCCGACGGCCGCCTCGGCCGAGAGGGCCACGCCCGGGACGCCCGCCCCGCTGTCGCCTTCCTTCGCGCCGGGGCCGCCTTCCATCAGCGCGAACGCCGCCTGGCTGGTGAGGGCGAGAACGAGTGCGACGATTCGGGTGAGCGTCATGGTGGTCACTAGAAGACCGCGTTCGTCGCAGTCTCAGGCGTGGTCTGCCAGATATAGATCGTGACCGGAGTGTCGTAGGTGACGTCGCCGCAGCTGTCGCTCCAGATGCCGGCGCTGCTGGTGATGTAGTCACCGGCATTGATCGAGAACCCATTCGGATCGCCGACACTCGTGTGGGATGGATCGCCGGTGTCGACCGTGGCGCTGTCGTCCTTGGGGAGGTGGATGTAGATGCACCGACCCGAGCCCTGGCACAGCCCGTTTCTGCATCCACTTCCGTCACAGCAGCTGCGCGAATAGTCGTTGTCGCAGTAGCCGTTGGGCACCCAAGACTGGAGCGCGTACCAGGACGAGTTCATGTGATCGATGCTGATTCCCACGCCGTCCTGGGTGGTGCAGCTGCCGTTGGTGTAATTGGAGAAGGTCACGATCGCTCTCGCCCGACCGCTCGTCGGGCTCTGCCACGCGCGCGTGGCCAGGCCCCAGCTGCCCGGCCGCAGCGACCACTGATCGATCCAGGGGTCCGCCCATGCGCTCCCGGTCCATCGCTGCCACTGGGAACTGCCGCCGCGCCACGCAAGGGTGAGGGGGCTCCCGGTGGCGTTGTCACCGAAGAAGTACCAGTGGCCGTAGCCCTGCTGGCCCGGGTTCCACTGGGAGGTCACGGTCCAGGTGTGGCCGACGAGCCCCGCGGGCGCGGGGCCGAAGGCGGCGCCGTCGGGGCGGAAGAGCTGGAGCTGGTAGTACCAGAGGCCGTACGGTGCGTAGTCGCCGTAGAGGTAGCCGTCGAAGCCGTAGCTGCCCGCTACGTGGTCGGCGCTTTGCGCCACTACGACGTTGTTGCCGCCGAGCAGGCACTCGGGCGCGGCGGGAAGCCCGCTGTAGGCCCACGAGCGGCCGCGGATTTCGTACAGGCAATAGTTGGCATCCCACAGACGCGTCCCGTTGTTCCGCATGGTCGCGTGCCAGTGGATCCACGGGCAGCCGCGCGCCGGATCGCACTCCCACGTCCACGCATCGAGGGCGGAGTTGTTCGAGATGTACATGGAGTCGTTCTTGGCGTTGCCGAAGGCGAGCGGGTTGCCGTTGCGCCGCACCTCGAGCCTGAAGGGGTAGGTGCCGTCGGCGACGGGGGCGCACAAGTAGACGGGGAAGTTCGCTGCGCCGCCGGGTCCGACGGTGCCGGCCGGCAGATTGGCGACACCGGACGTGTAGACGGTGATGCCGTTCGGGTAGTACAGCCACCAGTAGGCCGTGTACGTGTCGGCGCCCGACACGCCGGACGGCGTCCAGGCGGTGGTGCCGCCGTTGGTCATCGGTACGTAGATGGTGCCGCAGGCGCTTGGCGGGCTGCCGAGGCCGGCCGCCAGCCGGGCGAGCGAGGGGCTGAGCGTGCCGGGTTGCGCCCGGTCTTTGCCGGTGACCGTCTTGGGCGCGTTGGGGGTCGACTCGCCGAAGCGCACGTTGGCCGTTGCACAGCTGCCGCCCGAGTCGCAGAACATCTGGAACTGGAAGTTGAAGACGTTGTACTGATACCACGCGGCCAGTGTCCCGCCGGCGGCGCCGAGGCTGCTCGGCGCGGTGCTGTTGAAGCTGAAGATATTCTCCTCCCCGGGTCTGAGATCGCTGCCGAGTCCGACCTTGCCGATCGTCCAGACGTCGGTCGGATAGGCGGCATCGACGAGCTTGATGGGGCCGTGCTTGCGTGCGGCGTCGGCCGGGGCCGGCGCAGCCGCCGTCCAGGTATAGGGGCTCCAGTTCCGTATGGAGACCTGGACGGCCTGCGTGTTCGGGATGCCCGGGTCACTCGCATAGAACGGCGACGGGAAGCTCGAGGGGATGACGGCGGCGTCTGGTGCGGCGAAGTCGTAGCTGACGGCCGTGGCGAGGTCCAAGCGGCCAGCCATGAACTGACATACGCCGCCGCCGGTGCAATTCGAATCGATCGTGCAGCCCGTTCCATTGTTCGTGCCGCGCACGCAGACGCCCGCCTCCGTCGGCCAATGCTGTCCGACGAAATTTTTGGCGCGGCGCTTGAGGACTTCATCGAGCATGAAGAAGCGTTTGTCGTTGGCCCACGGTGAGCGTTGCGCGGAGAGATCGGCGTTGATCCCGCGCAGGAGCGCCGCGGCGCCGGCGACGTGCGCAGCGGCGGCGTCGGAGCCCTTGAGCGTGCAATAGTGTTGGTCTTGGCAGGCTGCCAGATCGGGCGTGGTCACCGCGCTGGGCGCCCACGGGCCGTAGATGTTCAAGCCCGGGGCGACCACGGCCGGCGCGGGCCGGCGGTCCGTCGAGACCTCGTCGTCCAGACAGAGGATCGAGCCGTAATTGGAGACCGGATGGATCGGGTTCTGCCCGAGCGGGATGTCGTACGTCGGCGTGTCGAGGCTGATGCCCACCGCGAACGCGCCGCGGTAGTTGGCCGGCGAGGGCACCCCATTGGCGCCGACCTGCGTCTGGAAGTTCTCGCCCACGGGGAAGACGGGCAGGACGTCCATCGCGCGCATGCGCGCGACCTTCTGCTGAAAGCTCACGTTGTCGCTCGGGTTCGAGGAGTTGCCGAGCGGATCACACGCCGACGCGTCGTCCGCGACACGGCCCCCGAGGACGTATGGCACGAGCACGACGTCCGCCATCTTGGCCGCGTGACTCGGATCCATGTGGGCAGCGTCGACGCCGTCGGGATTGATCAGGTACTCGGCGCACTCGATGAGCCAGGTCTCGTTCTGGTACGAGGGAAAGCCGCCGCTGTTGACGAAGCCCTTGCAGGCCATCCAGTTCGCTTCGGGCGCCACGCCGATTCCGTTGCGGCCGACGGCGATCCCGGCGGCGAACGTGCCGTGGCCGAGGTCGTCGATCGGCGTGGCCGACGCGGTGCTGCTCAAGTCCTTCCAGTAGATCTTCCCGGTGGTGTGATCGACCGCGGGACCCAGGCAGACGCCGCCGTTGTTCGTGCAGGCATCAGCGGCGGTGCCTGAGCAGCCGCACTCGGTGCAGTTGCCGACGCACGATTTGCCGTCCTGGGGTTTCCCGGGTGATTGGCAGACGGAGTTGAGGTCGGGGTGCGTAGCGTCGATGCCGGTGTCGATGATGCCGACCTTCACGCCGCGGCCTTTGAAGCCCTTGGTCCACGCGCTGTCCGCCCCGACACGCTGGATGTTCCATGCGGGCGTTGCGGACGTTACTGCAGCTGCGGCCGAAGCTTGCGCGCCGCTGACCGCCGCACTCGTTCCACCGCCCGAGGGGTTCGTGTCCGAGTGGATGGGGGGCGAGTACGTGAGCGCCTCGCGGATGAAGCGGACGTCGGCGCGCGCGCAGAGCTCGGCGATCAAGGGGCGCGTGGCCCCCGCCGTCACCTGGTCGCCGAGCCAGTGCGGGGCCCACCCCGCCTGCGCCGTCCCCTGCGAGACGGCCTGGGTCAGCCGATCGCGGATCGACTGGCTGCTGCCCGCCGGGACGCGCGTTTGCACGGTGTCGGCCTCGTTGCGGATGGCGCCGTAGACGTTGACCCGCTTGGTCAGGGTATCGGGCGCGGCGGTGGCGATCCCGTCCACGTCGGCATACGCGGGATCGCACGCCCTGCCGGCGTTGGTGCCTCCGCTACAGGTCCCGCTGACGCAGCTGCCCCCGGTGCAGACCGTCGGGTTGACGTACATATCGATGACGACGCCGACGAATCCGGAAGTGGCACACGCGGCGTTGTAGAGCGCGCCGGAGATCCGCGCGCACCCCCGGCCGGCGGCGCTGCCGCCGCTGCACAGCCCGTTGACGCACGTCCCGCCGGGACACACGCTGAGACACGCATCCAGCGTGCAGGTGGCCTCGGCGTGCCGGGGCGCAATGCTCAAGCAGCAGAGGAGTGCGATGACCGCGATACGATGTGTCATGATGGCCTCTACGGGGTGCACACGAACGTGATCTGATCGGTGTCCCGGCGTCCGCCGCTGTCGGTGACGCGCAGCGCGAGGACGCGGTTCGTGGTCGTCGTGGTCGGGCGCGGGAAGCTGACGAGCAGCTTGCCGCACATCCGCGGCTTGGTGACCGCGGGAACCGGATCGAGTGAGGTGGCGGAGACGCGGTTGATCGTGCTGGCGCTGCCGATGCGCCGGAACGTGTCCTCGAACGAATCGAGGACGGCGTTCTTGGCCGTCGTATCGAGCGTCGTCGCGGGGAGGATCTCGAGTAGGTCGACGTCGCTGTACGAACACGCGCCAACCTGCACGGGACTCACGTTCGTGCAGTAGAAGACCTCGAACGTGCATTGATTCGCCGTCGTGTCCTGGTCGCAGGAGCCCGAGACATTGTCGCGGCACGTGACGGTGAACCCGTTCGCCTGCTCGGTGACGTTGGCCTGGTTGAAGCTCACGTACGGCGCCTCCACCACCCAGCGCATCATGCACTGGTCCCAGCCCTCGCCGTTGCCGCCGAAATGGTACATGTCGGCCGCGCAGGTGCTGCAGCCGTCGTTGGCGGTCGTGTTGCCGTCGTCGCAGGTCTCCGTCGCCTCCACGAGCCCGTTGCCGCAGCCCATCACCTGACACGCCGAGGAACACGTGCCGTCATCCTGTGGCAGGCACTGCCCGCCCGGACACTGCGACGCGCTCGTGCAGTGCGTGCCGGCGGCCGAGCCACCCACGCACGTGCCGCCGTCGTCGCACTGCTCCTGGTACGTGACGCCGCCGATCGTGTACGTGCCCGGATCGATCACGCCGTTGCCGCACGTCCAGCAGGAGTCGTGCGAGATCTTGCAGCCGTTCGGGTACTGGTGCGCGGCGTCCCAGGGATTGCCGCCGGGCGAGCAGAAAAGGGGGCCGCCGTGTTCGGGCCACGGGCCCGTGCAGGCGCTGTTCGAATTGCAGAGAAGCCCGCCACCGCAGTCGTTGCCGTCGCACTGCTCGGGCCCTTCCTTGCGGCCGTTGCCGCAGACGAAGCACCCCGTCGTGTCCCAGTCGTCGCAGGTCGGCTTGCAGCCGAGCGCCCCGCCCTCCAGAAACGGCCCGCCCGACGTGGAGGGCAGCGTCTTGCACGTCATCCCGCCCAGCAGCGGGCTCGAGCAGGTACCGGTGCACGACGACGACGGCCAATCCGTGCACGACCCCGTGCAGTCACACTTCTCGTTGCACTCCCACGTGGGCGCGGGTTCGATGCGGTTGTCGCCGCACACGCAGCAGTCGGACGTGTCGAAGGTGCAATCGGCTGCGCACTTGAGCCCGGAGCCGACCCTCTGCCCCGTGAAGCACAAGTCCGTACACTGGTAGCCGCCGACGTTGGTGCCGTCGCACTCTTCGCCGACCTGCACGTTGCCGTCGACGGCCACGCACTCGGCCGCGCTGTGCGTCGCGGCACCGAGCACGAGAAAGAAGATAGCGAGTCGCATCGCAGCGCCCGTCGTCCTCACACAGAACGCGGTACACCGCGCGAGCACGCGGACTCAACGAAGAACGGCGCTCGAGCGCATACATTGGTACACGTAGGGATCTCCTATGTATCCCCATTCGGCGGGCGTGCTCCGTGCAAAGGCGGGCGGTGGGCTCCGCCTCCAGCCGGTCCAGCTCAATGGGCCGTCCGCAGACTTCGCACGTGCCATACTCCCCGAGCGCGCCCCCCGGCCCCGGCTGGCGCGGGGCGCATTAAGGAGCCGCCGGCGCCTCAAGATGCGGCGCGTCCCCGCGCCGAGCGGGCGCAGAGCCCGGATCGCCGCGCTGCGGACGGACGGGGACGGTGGCGCCCGTGACAGCGGCCGCCGCTTCACGCCGCTTCGCCCTGAGATACCGTGCCGGCGAGCAAGAGCCTTCTTCATACGCCGGCCTCCTTGAGGATGGGCACGAAGGGGCGGCGGCTCTTGGCGACGGCGTAGACGGCGACGAGGAGCTTGTGCATCGCGGCGATCAAAGCGACTTTGGGCAGCTTGCCGGCGGCGATGAGCCGCCCGTAGTAGGCGCGGAGCCACGGATTGCACTGCACCGCTGCCAGCGTCGGCATCCAGAGCGCCCTGCGTAGGCCCGCATGGCCGTGCGGTGCGAGTCGCGCGTGCACGACTCGGCGTTTGCCGGACTCCGACGTCGCGGGGACGACCCCGACATACGCGGCGAGCGCGGCCGCGCTGCGGAAGCGGGCAGGATCGTCGAGCTCGGCAATAAGCCGGGCCGCCGTGGTCGTCCCAATGCCGTCGATCGTCGTGAGGAGCTTGCCGACTTCATGCCGATCGAGCGTCGCGTCGATGCGCCCCTCGAGATCCCGAATCCGGCGCCGCAGGACCGTGAGGTCCTCGCAGATGCAGCGGACCTGGAGTTGGTACGCTTCGCCGTGATGCTGCCCCACGGACGTCTGGGCCGCGGTCACCAGCGTCGCGGCGAGCGGCTCCCCGACGCGGTGGCGCCCGTCGGTCTTGAGCTTGGCCAACCCGACCGACCCGCGTGGCGGCCAGGGCGCGCGCCGTCGGATACGCCTGCAGCAAGGCGACGGCGACCTCGCTGCCGAGATCACTGACGTGTCGGGTCAGCTCCGGAAATCCGAGATCGACCAGGCGGTGCAGCTGGCGCACGCGGTCGCCGAAGTCCTGGACGAGCCGATCGCGAAAGCGCACGAGCTCGCGCAGCTCCCGAGTCACCGGGTCCGGCAGACGGGTGGCCGCGGGCCGCCTCTGGGCCGCGAACCGCGCCAGCCCGAGGGCGTCGATCGCGTCGGTCTTCGCGCGCCGCAGGTCCTCCCCGGCAAACCGCCGGGTCCGGAGCGCGACGGCATAGCCGGCGGCCGCGAGCACGGCGAAGAGGTTCTGCCAGTAGTGTCCGGTCGCTTCCATCACGGCGAGCACCTCGCCCGGCGGACCGAGCACGCGCTGCAGGTGCGCGTAGCCGCCGCCATCCTCCCGAACGCTGGTCGGCTTCACGAGCACCGTCCCCGCCGCATCCACGACCGCAACCACGTGTCGCTCGGCTCCGATGCCGATTCCGGCAAATCGCATCCCCCTTCTCCTTCCCGACGGATCGGATCGGGAGCCTCGGAGCCGATGCCCGCGCTCGAGCTTGTCGATGCGAGGCCGTCTGCGACGCCTCAAGATACCGTACGAGCCCTGGACATCGGGCGAGGGCGCCACTCTCAGAGCCGGGGACTCCTGCCCCACAGTCAGCCCACGGCGACCCTCTCCCGAAACCCGTCCACCCCCTCCTACCGCACTCGGCGGTGAGGAGTGAACCTCATACAAGTCAGGCCCCCGCATCCCCGTCGATGTCGGGCGGGGGACGCGCCGGGTCGGGCGCGCCGGGATCCAGCGACAGCCCGAGGTGCGTCAGGATCCGGGTGATCACGACCGGGTCTTGGATCGTCGCGATCAAGACCATCCGCCCGCCGCACTGCGAGCACGCGAGCACGTCCGCCTCGAACGCGTGCCGCATCAAGTCGGCCCACGCCCGATACTTCGGCCACTCGCGCCGCCACGGTGCCGGGGGGCGTCGTCGGCCTAGGGGTAGGCGCACGGATTTTTCTGACGGAGAACGCAGGGCTAGGAGCCCGTGCTAGATTCTCTTCGCCGATCCAGACCCGCGAAGGCGCCCAGAAGACCGCGACGGTTCGTTCAGTCCCCTCCGGGCCAGCCAGGATGGGCTCGTACCTTATCGACAATCTCGTCTCGCAGAGCGTGTGCGGCGCGGTCAAAGTCGAAGCGGATCGCTCCGAGCTGCTCGGACGAGACGAACTTTTCGGGGGCGGAAGCTTCAGGGCGCCAGTCAAGCCGGAGCTGGGGCGTGAAGTAGAGAGGACCATCGTCCGGAACGGCAAAGCGCAGCCACGGGGCGGCGCCGTGCCGAATCGTGTGGCGCAAGCTTCTTAACGAGGGATGTGACAGAAGCTCCGCGCACGGCGGCGACCGTAGACTCCCAACTTGTCCCGACGCCGTTGGTGCCTCGCTCTTCTTGACTCCAGTCACCAGTCAGTGGGAGCATCCGGCCCGCAGCGATGTTTCATTCCGCATGAACATCTACCGGTCTCCCACGGCAGTTGCCTTGGCGGTTCTGCTCGTTTCCGTACCGCTCTACGCGGGCGAACGATCCGCGCCGTCCCCTTCACAGGTTCGGCCACAGACTGCCGGAGCTGCCACAGCACACTATTCAGACCCCATCTTTCGCGCTGAGCTGATTACCCCAGGGCTTGGATATCAACCGGCACCCCTCGCGGGCCGAGCTACGAAGATCAGCGCGGCAGAGAGTCGGGTTGGTTCGGGATATCCGCGTGCTGTCAGCATATGACGGTTGATGAGGTCGCCCGACTGAACGCGAACCACCACCTCAAGCCATACGGAGAAAAGGCGACGATATTGCGTCTCACTGTCGACGGCAGGGACGCGCGGTTGATTCTTCCCGATCACTCACGGCGTGAATATCAACTGCATGACGCCGAGCTGGTTGTTCCTTATGCGTCGCCCCTCTCGGTCCCCGCGGACCTCTCAGTCCCTGACGGCCGATCCGTCCCCGATACCGTTACACGGCCGTACGACTATTTCATCCTCTACGCTCACGAGGACTTCATCCGCTCAATAGCTCGCACAATTCGATTTACCGATCGGGGCCGGTAGTCCGGATAATCCTGCGAAGTCGACATAGTCCCCAGACGCGGACGTTGGCCCCCCCCGGCCCCCGGCTGGCGCGGATGCGCTCCGCGCCGACGCGCTCGAGCGCCTGCAGCACCTTCTAGGGCGCCTGCCACCCGACGAAGAAGAAGTCGGCACCGGCGCCCGGCGACGCGAGCCGAGGCAGCGCGCCACGGTTCACCCGGTGAGCGTTCGTCAGCACGAGGTGGCACGCGGGCGGCAGCGCCTTCAGGAGATCGTAGGCGAGGACCACGTCCAGCATCGACGCCTCGTCCACGATGACGAGATCGGCCTCGAGCGGCCGGTCGCGGTCGCGCTGGAAGCGCATCGTCTTCGGGTCGAACTCGAGCAGCCGGTGGAGCGTGCGGGCGTCCCGTCCCGTCGTCTCGGTCAGGCGCTTGGCGGCGCGGCCCGTCGGCGCCGCGCAGAGGATGCGGCGCCCCTTCCGCTCGAGATCCGGATGATGCCGTTCACGAGCGTGGTCTTGCCCGTACCCGGCCCGCCCGTCACGACGAGGAGCTTCGCCGTCACGGTGTGGCCGATGGCTTCGCGCTGCTCGGGGGCCAGCGCGATCCGCTCCCGCGCCTCGAACCAGGCGAAGGCCCATCTGCAAGGGCTGGAGCCGGAGGTCGCTTCCGGGGAGCGGCGCGAGCTGCGCGGCGAGCGTCTGGTACGTTGCCAGCCGGGCGCGATGCGCGTCTTGACGTCCTGCGCGACGCCCGTGCTAAGGCTCGCCGGGCGGTGAAGCGGACGTCCTGGGTTGCGCTGGCGGCGCTCGTCGGGCTGATCGGCTACGTGGTCTGGGCGAGCCTTCGGCTCGGCGGGGTGCGCTGCGAGGTCTGCATCGAGTTCGACGGCCGGCAGGCGTGCCGGGCGGTCGACGGGGAGAGCGAGCGCGACGCGCGCGAAGCGGCGCGCACCAACGCCTGCGCGCTGCTCGCCTCGGGGGTGACGGACTCGATGGCGTGCGGCCGCACCGAGCCGTCGCGGGTCGACTGCCGTCCCCGGCCGTGAGGCGTTCAACCGTCGCCGAGCTGGGCGAGGGCGCGGGTCGCCGCGCGCCGGAGCGCGGCGTCCGGGCTCGCCGCCGCGGCCCGCAGCGCCGCGACGACGGCCGCGTCCCGCACCCCGAGCGCGCCGAGGGCCGCCGCGGCCGCCCGGCGGAGCGTCTCCGTCTCCCCCGCGAGCGCGCCCGTGAGCCGGACGGCCGCGCCCGCGCGGTCGAGCGCCAGTCGCGCCAGGCTCGCCATCGCGGCCAGGCGGACGTTGGGCTCGGGGTCGGCCAGCCCGCCGGTGACCGCAACCTCGACGGCCGCGGTGCGGGCGTCGAGGTCGCGCAGACAGTAGAGCGCCATCTTCCGCTGCGCCGGGTTGCCCGCGGTGACGAGCGTGCAGAGCCGCGGCACGAGCGCCGCGCGCGTCGGCAGCCCGCGCAGCACGTCGGCCGCCGCCCAGCGGACGTCGCCGTCGTCCACGCCGAGCGCCTCGATCAGGACGGGCACCACGGCAGGCGGCGGGTCGCCCGCCAGCGCGAGCGCATACGCCGCGCCCCAGCGCGCGCGCAGCTCCGCCGCGCCCAGCGCCCGGTCGAGCACCGCGCCGACCGCGACGCCACGGGCCGCGAGCGCCGCGAACGTCTCCGCCGCCCGCCGCTGCACCACCTTCCGCGCGTGCCCCAGGCAGTCGGCGAGCGCGTCCAGCTCGGCGTCCGTGGGCGGCGTCGGCGTCTCGCCGAGCGCGGCGATCGCCGCCAGGCGGTCCTCCACCGCCGTCGACGCGAGCCGCTCCGCGAGCGTCACGCGTCGAGCCCCGCGACGACGGCGTCGGCGAGCGCCGAGACGGGCCCCACGCCGAGCACGAAGTTCCCGGGGCGCGCGAAGACGTCCGCCACGGTCTTCCGCACCGCCTCCGGCTCGGCCGGGCAGCCGCGAAGCGCCGCCTCCAGCTCGGCGACGGCGGGCGAGTTGGCGATGAAGTCGCCGGCCAGGACGACCTCGGTCAGCCGTCCGGCCGCGACGCCGAAGCGGCTCTCGACCACCCCGATCTGTCCGCGCCGCGTCCCGCGGCGGTCGAGCCCGGCGGCCGCGCGCCGACCCCCGACCCAGCGTGCCTCCGCGAACGCCGGGTCCTCGCGCGGCGCGAGGTCGCGCTCGCGGAACCGGACGGGCAGCTTCGCCTCGTACCCGCGACGGACCAGCGCCGCCACCTCGTCGGTCGCCGGTGTGCGGCCGAGCGCGCGCGCGAGCGAGGTCACGGCGTCGGGGCCGAGCAGCTCCGACGGCACGACGCCGCCCGGATCGGCCGCATCCAGGCGCGCCGCGAGGACCCCGAAGTCCTCTCCCACCGCGAGCACGGCTTCGAAGAGGAGCGCGCCGCTCGCGTCGACCTCGAACGACACCCGGGCGAGGACCCGTCCCTCGACGGTGATCGCGTCGCGCCCGGGGTAGAAGGCCGGGACGCCCGCCAGGCGGAGCCCCTCGAGGAGACCGCGCACGTAGCGGTTCATCACCTGCTCGGGGGCCAGCGCGAGCGGGTCGTCGACCACCAGCGCGGCGCGGTGCGGGAGGGTCAGGGCGACGCCCACGAAGCCCTCGCCGAACGGCACCGCGCGCCCGCCCGGGTGCCGGCGTGCGAGCCCGACCGCGGCGCGCGCCTCGGGCGCCAGGTGATAGCGCCCGAGCGAGACCAGGGAGCCCGCGCAGTCGTACACGCGGAGCGCCGGACCCTCGGCGCCGCGCGCCGCCGCCAGCCGCGCGCCGTCCTCGGCGGCGCTCGCGGACGGCGTGAGCCCGTGCTGGACGATGAGGTCGAGCGTCGACGCCACGGACGCGGCCTCCTACCACTCCGCCCGCACGCGGACAATCGCACCCGCGCCGCCGGGGCAGGCGCCCTGCGCTCCGCTGGGTCGTCCCCGTGGCGCTCCGGCTTGCAAGCTAGCCGAGCGAACGGCGTGGCGATGACGGCGGCTCCACAAATTTGTTCGTCCGCAGCGCCTCTCGTCGCCGCGATTCGACCGCGCCGTACGCACCGGCGTGGATTCGTCGCGGTGGCATGTTTCTTGGACTTCGGCACTGCGATTCATTTCACCCAGGAGGTGCATTCGTGTATTTGATCTCTCGAACGATCTCTCTCGCGGCGCTCGCCCTCGGGCTGGCGCTCGCCTCGCGGACGGCACTCGCCGCCCCCGGCGTCTTCGCCGATCTCGACAACGACGGCCAGCTCAGCGCCGGCGACGTCATGGTCGACGACCTGCTGGCCGACGGTCGTTTCTCGACCGCCGAGGCCGAAGGCCCCTACACGCCGCCGACGGGCCCGGTCGGCCTGGTCATCCCGGCGAGCGTCAAGAAGCTCGTGACGAAGGACAACCTCATCCTGATCGCGAGCGGCGACGTCACCATCGACGCCGACATCCAGGCGGCCTCGGCGGACGCGCTCCTGCTGATCGTCTCGACGGGCGGCCAGATCAAGGTCGCGCCCGGGGTGAAGCTGGTGGGCGGCGACTTCGTGAAGCTCTCGGCCGAGGGCGACATCCTGATCGGCGGCGGCGCCGGCCTCAGCACGAAGGGGCACGACTTCGGCAACGTGCTCTCGATCGTGTCGCGGACGGGCGACGTCGTGGTCGGCGACAAGGCGACCCTGAACGGCGGCGGGCTCTGCCAGGTCGCGACGCCCGACGTCGGCGGCGGCCAGATCTCGATCGGCCCCCGCAGCAAGCTGTCGGCGAGCGACGGCAGCGTGCAGGTGACCGCCGGCCTCGACCTCATGATGGACGGCGTGCAGGTCACCTCGCCGAGCATCTTCCTCGGCTCGCACGCGAGCCTCCACAGCCCGGGGCAGGCCATGATCCGCGGCGCCAGCCTCAAGGCCGGCGGTGACAGCGGCCACATCCGCATCTACGCCGACGGCGTCGGCGGCATGGTCGACCTGACCGACACGCGCATGCGCCTCTCCAACCTCGGCAACGTGCTGATCACCGCCGACCAGGTAGTGCACGGCTCGAAGTAGCACTCTCCTGCTCGTCTCTCCACGAGGGCAGGCGATCCGCGTCGCG
>JBGQET010000082.1:0-19447 GCA_041496545.1 Binatia bacterium
GGCGCCGGCGGCGTCATCCGTCGCGGGCACGAGGGGATCCGGGGCGGAGGCGAGCCGGGCGTCGAGCGCGTCGTAGAAGGCGGCGAGCGCTTCGCCGGTGAACCAGTCCTTGTCGCCGGCCGGGCCGATGCGGGTGAGGCGCGGGGCGAGGAACTCGATCCGCGGCCGGTCGTCGGTGTTGAGCGGCGCCGTCCCGAGCAGGTCGGTGGCGCCGGCGAGGTTGCCGGCGTGGAGCATGAGGAGCCCGCGCGGGATCGCGAGCAGAGGATCGTGCGCCCAGTCGGGGAGGGCGGCGAGCCGCTCCGCGAGGCGTGTCGGGTCGAGCGGGCGGGCGTCACGCTGACCGACGAGCCCGACGACGGGCCGATCCGGGTAGAAGTCGTCGCGCCACACGCCGGCCGCCGGGAAGACGGCGAGGAAGGTGCGCGCGATCGTGTCGAACTCCTCGCGCGTGAGCTGGTAGAGCGGCAGCCACTGGCAGAAGAGCCCGCCGGGCGCGAGCCGGCGCGCGACCGTCTCGTACATCTCGCGCGCGTAGAGGCTGCCGGCTCCGGCGTGCCAGGGGATGAAGAGGTCCGACACGACGACGTCGAAGCGCGCCGGCGTGGTCGCGAGCCAGCGCCGGCCGTCGTCGACGACCAGCCGGACGCCGGGCCGCTCGAGCAGGTCGCCGTTCCACGACGCGAAGTGCGCACGCGCGGCCGCCGCCACCTCGGGGACCAGCTCGACGACGGTGGTCTCGGCGACGCCGAGCGCGGGCGCGGCGCTCGCCGTGATGCCGGTCGCGAGGCCGATGAAGGCGACGCGGCGCGGGGCGGGGTGGAGGAGGAGCGGGAGGAGCCCCATCCGCCGCTCGTTCGCGGCCGCCGCGCTGCCGCCGAGCACGTAGTAGTTGTCGAGCCGGAGCTGGAGGTCGCCGTCGCCCTCGACCACCGTGACGGTGCCGCCCGGGCCCTCCAGCGTCGCGCGGAGCGTCTCGGCGGGGCCGCGGAGGTGCGTGAGAGGGGCGCCGAGCGGGGTGGCGAGAACGGCCGCGAGGAGGGTCGCCCAGGCGAGCGGCCGGAGCGGGCCGCGCGCGGGCGCCAGCGCGTCAGCCAGCACGAGGTAGGCGACCGTCGCGAGCAGGAGGCCGCCGCGCGCGCCGATGGTCGGGACCACGACGAAGCCCGCGGCGACGCTGCCGAGCGCGGCGCCAACGGCGTTGGCTGCCGTCAGGTCGCCGAGCGGGCGGCCCGGGTTGTGCCGCTCGCCCCAGGCGGCCCAGAGCGCCGGCAGCACGACGCCCGACGCCAGCGCCGTCGGCCCCGCCGTCGCGGCGGCGAGGGCGACGATGCGCGCCACGTACTCCGCGAGGCCCGTCCGCATGCCGACGTACGCGAGGCCGTCGGTCGCGGCGAGGAAGACCCGGAAGCCGACGACCGTGCCGAGCGCGGCGGCGACGAGCGCCCCGGCTGCCACCGAGGCGGCGGGCCGGCGACGGAGCAGCACGGCGGCGGCCCCCGCGCCGCCCGCGATGGCGAGCAGGAAGACGAGCGCCAGCGCGGTGAACGAGTACACGGAGTTGTGGAGCACCTGGGCGAAGAGCCGCGTCCACAGCACCTCGAGCCCGAGCGCCAGGGCGCCGGCGGCGCCCGCGACGACGCGCAAGCGGACCCGCGCGGGCGACGCGGCGACGGCCGCCACGACCTGCCGCGCGCGCGGCGCCACTGCCAGCGCGACGGCTCCCGCCAGCGCGCTCGCCGCCGCGGTGGCGGTGTAGCTCGCGCGGACGCCGATCGCGGCGGGCAGACCGAAGCCGGCGGCGGCGAGGCCCACCGCGCCGCCGAGCGTGTTCACGGCGTAGAGCACGGCGCCGCGTCGCCCGACCGTCGGCGCCGTCGCCAGCGCTTGCGCGACGCTGGGCAGCGTCGCGCCGAGGCAGACGGTCGCGGGCAGCGTCGCCGCGAGGAGCGCGACCAAGCCCCGCCCCCCCGCGAGCCACGGCGCGACACCGTCACCCGCGAGGACGTGGAAGAGCGCGACCGACCACACCACGCCGGCCGCCACGCCGAGCTCGAGCAGCGCGTAGCGGCGCACGGGTCGCGCGGCGGGCCGCCGCCCGAGCAGGCTCCCCGTCGCGAGGCCGGCGAAGTAGCACGCGAGGACGAGCGCCGTGGTCGGCGCCGTCGCGCCGAGCAGCAGGGACGCCGACCGCAGCCAGAGGAGCTCGAGCGCGAGCGCGGCCGCGCCCGACACCGCGAAGCAGGCGTAGAGGACCGGCCTCATGCCGCCGGTACGCGTCGCATCGCGTTGCGCAGCGCACGCCCCGTGCCGACGACGAGAAGGATGAGGCTCGCGAACGCCACTTCCGCCGGACCGAGCGGCAGGTCGAAGCGAAACGCGAGGTAGAAGCCGGCAAACGCGCTCGCCGCGCCGAGCGCCGCCGCGGTGAGCGAGAAGGCGAGCATGTGCCGGGTGACGAGCCGGGCGGTGAGCGGCGGCACGACGAGGAAGCCGAAGGTCACGAGCGGCCCCGCCGTGGTCACGCCGAGTGAGATGGTGACGCCGATCGCCAGGTAGAGGAGGAGGTCCCAGAGGCCCGCGTTCTTGCCGAAGACGACGGCGAGGTCGCGGTCGAAGGAGACGAGGAGGAACTCCTTCCGGAAGGCGAAGAGGACCAGCACGACCGCGCCGAGGACGGCGGTGAGCACGTCGAGGCTCGCGCTCGTCGTCGCCAGGATGTCGCCCTTCAGCAGGTTCACCATCTGCGCGTCGCCGTGCGGGTCGGCGGCGAGGAAGAGGATGGTGAGGGCGGCCGCGACCGCGTAGGTGACGCCGATCCGCGCCTCGACGGTCTCCCGCCCGGCGCGCTCGAAGAAGGAGAGGACGACGATGCCGGCGAGCGTGAACCCGAAGGAGCCGAACATGCCGAGCGCGCGCTCGCTCAACCCGCCGTGCTCGTGGGGACCGACGAAGACCCGATAGGCGAGGAAGGAGAACGCGATGCCCGCCGCGGAGAGCTGCGGCAGCGCGACGCCGAGGAAGATCATCCGCCGGAGCACGAAGTAGACGCCGACCAGCGGGCAGACGAGGCCGACGAGCACGCTGCCCACGAGCGCGTCGCGCAGGAGGAAGTCGGGCGAGAGGATCTGGACGAGCGTGCTCATCCGCCGGCCGCGAGCGCCCCGAAGACGTCGATGATGCGCTCGGGCGAGAGCATCACGTCGGTGGGGCCCTTGGTCGCACCCCCGTCGTCCACCCAGATGACGGAGCGGACGAGCGGCCGGGCGAGGCGGAGCTGGTGGGTCACGAGCACGACCGTGAGCCCGTCGTCGCGGTTGAGGCGCATGATGACGTCCATGATGGCGGCGGCCGCGCCCGGGTCGACGCCGGCGGTGGGCTCGTCGAGGACGAGGAGCAGGGGCTCCGCGGCCAGCGCACGGCCGATCAGGACGCGCTGCTTCTGGCCGCCGGAGAGCGACCAGAAGGGCTCGTGGGCGATGCTGGCGAGGCCAACCTGGTCGAGCGCCGCGGCGGCGCGTCGCTTCTGGACGCGGCCGGTGGCACGCAGCGGCCCGAGGCGGGCGTACGTCCCCATGAGGACGACCTCGTGCGCACTCAAGGGAAAGATCGGGTCGAGCGCGTCACGCTGCGGGACATAGCCGGGCGGCGACGCCTGGCGGTCGAAGCCGTACGTGACGCGCCCGGCGAGGACGGGGATGAGCCCGAGGACGCCGCGGAGGAGCGTCGTCTTGCCGGCGCCGTTCGGCCCGAGCAGGGCGAGGAACTCGCCCCGCTCGACGGTGAACGTGAGGTGCTGGAGGACCGGACGCGAGTCGTAGCCGAGGGTCACGTCCTCCAGCGCGAGCAGCACATCGGGCAATCAGCCTCCCTGCACGGCCTTTAGCATCGTATGCAGGTTGTAGTCGACGAAGCTGATGTAGTCCTTCGCCTGCGGCACGCCGCCCGCCATGGCGGGCAGCTCGACGAGCTTGGCGCCCGTCGCCTGCGCGACGGTTTCGGCGAGGCCCGCCGGGTAGTGCAGCTCCCGGACGACGATGTCGACCTTGTTGCGCTTCATCCGATCCTCGAGATCGGCGATGTGTGACGGTGTCGGATCGACGCCGGCACGGAGCTCGATCGTTCCAAAGGCCTCCATCCCGAACCGCTCGGCGAAGTACAGCATGTCGGGGTGGTAGCTGACGAGCTTCTTCCCCTTGAGTGGGGCACCCTCCTTTTCCCAGCGGGCGATCGCCGCGTCGAGCTTCGCCAGATAAGCGTCGAGGTTCTTCTGGAAGGTCGCTTGGTGCTCCGGGTAGTTCCGGCCGAGCCCGTCGGCGATTGCACGGGCGGCGGCCTTCCCCCACACCGGATCCATGTTGTAGTGCGGGTTCCCCATCGGATGCTGGTCGCCCAGGGCGCGGTCGATGGAGAGCGGCACCTCGAGCGGCGTGACGTAGACCGAGCAGTCGATGTATCCCGGGGCGTTCTTGATGATCTTCGGGTTCCGCGCCGCCTCGAGCAGGGCGGGCAGGAACGCGTGCTCCGCCTCGAGACCGAGGAGCACCACGGCGTCGGCCCGGTTCAGCATGACGGCGAAGCTCGGCCTCATCGGCACGGCGTGGATGTCCTCGACGCCGGTGGCGATGCTGGAGACGTCGACGAGGTCGCCGCCGACCTGCCGGGTCATGTCGGCCAGGTCCGGGATGGTGGCGACGACCTTGATCTTCGATTCGGACTCGATGCGACCCGCGGGCGCGAGCAGCGCGAGCGCGAGCAGCGAGACGAGCAGGCGTTTCATGGTCACACTCCTCTACCGGTCACGGAAGCCGTGCACGTGGCTTCCGAGGATGACCGTCCACTGAAGGAAGAATTGGTTTTCGCGATTCCCGGGCTCCTCCAGGCGCGTGTACTGGAGGCGCAAACGCTGGAACTCGGACAGCCACACCGTCAGGTAGGGTGAGTACGCCAACGTGTCGCCCGCGACGTGGTCGATGTCCTGCGCGTAGTCGAAGAGGAAGCCCGGATAGAACCGACGTGTGAGCCGCGCCTCGACGTAGCTGTAGAGGCCGACCGCGTCGCGGCGCTTGAAGACGAGCGGCGCCATCGGGTCGGTGGCGGCGGCGAGGACCGGCGCGGGTCCGGTGCCGCGCCCGCCGAAGCCGAGCGGGGTCGCGCCGAGGAGCGCGGTGCTCGCGGCGGTCGGGAAGCCGCCGACGGGCCGGTCCTCCTGGTTGTAGAGCGCCTCGGTGCCCCAGATGAAGCCGCGGTAGCCCGCCTGGCTGAGCGGCGTGTAGCGGTAGGTCAGGTCGACGCCGGCCAGGTGCCGTTCGGCGCCGTTGTCCATCTCGACCTCGGGCGTGTACGCGTAGCTCGTCCCGAGGTCGACGCTGTTCGCGTCGTTCAGGGTGAAGAACGTGGCGGCGCGGCCCAGGTACGTGAACTTGGAGAAGTCGCGCGACTTCGTGTTGTCAGCCCGGTCGTTCCCCGCCCCTAGCTTGTTGTATGCGCCGGCGGTGAGCGTCAGGTACTGCGGGATGGGGACGAGGACGCTCGCCTCCACGCCGTCGGCCTGCGACTCGCCCTGGACGAAGTTGTCGAGCGCGAGCGGGCGATTCACGAAGGGCAGGTCGTGGTCGTGGAACTTGGAGAGCCGGCCGAAGTCGGCGAAGAAGCGGCCGCCCTTGAGCGTCAGGTTGTAGGGCAGCGAGGTGGTGACGATCGCCGCCTCCTCGACGTTGAAGCCGTCGGGCGAGCCGGTCAGGATCGCGTAGCCGCGCACGAACGGGTCGACGTTCGCCGAGATACCGACCTCCGCGGCGCGGAACTCGAAGTTGCCGCGCTCGTGCTCCTTGTAGGAGAAGGCGTTGTCGAGGATGAGGCCGATCGCCGGGTTGAACTGCGACGGGAACGTCTTGTTTGCCGCCGTCAGGCTCGGCTGGAGGTTGCGCATCACCTGCTCGGTGACCTGCTTCTTGATGCGCTCCTCGTCGGCCACCGTCGGACCGGAGGGCGCCTTCGGCGCGGCGGCGGGTGCGCTCTTCTCGGCGGTCAGCTTGTCGATGGTCCCCTGCTGCTTGCGAATGATCTCCTGCATCTCGCGCATCTGCTTCTTCATGGCCTCGAACTCGCGGCGAAGCTGCTCCATCGGTGGGGTCTGCGCGGTGACCGCGCTCGCGGCGGCTACGCAACCCGCCACCACCAGCACGGCGCGCACGCGCCACTGTCTCAGCACGTGTCCCATGGGCTCCTCCTCTCGACGCGACTCTTCCCCCGCTGGACGTCACGGGGCGGTCTGCCGCGGGAAGCCTGGCGGGGACTAGACGGAGAGCGGTGCGAGCGCGAGAGGCGGGCCGCGACCGGTGTGCGGCCGCCGGGCCCCGGGCGTCGAGGGGAGATCCGGGACAAAGGTCAGGGCGACCGCGCGAGCCACCGGCGCGGGAGCCGCGAGCGGCGCCGCCTGGACGGCCGGGGTGTGATGCGTCGCCACGCAGAGGGCGCACGACGCGGGGGTATCCGACGCGGGGTGGCGGTGCCCGTGGAGCAACGTGGGCACGAGCAGCAGGGCCACGAGGACGACGTGCAGCACCCCGCTCGCCCGCCGGAACCGACTACGCATCCGGCGTCGGCCTCTAGCCCCGGGGGGCGAGCATGTCAACCGACGCGCCGCCACGCCGTCTCCGGGAAGCGGCGCGGGAAGCGGTCGGGGTGCAGGATCTCGGCGAGGATCTCCAGGCTGTCGACGACGCGGGGGCCGGGGCGGCTGACGTACGCCGAGCCGTCGAGCGCGTATACCTCGCCGCGGCCGACGGCGGGGATCGCCGCCCAGCCGGGGAGGGCGCCGAGCCGCGGCACGTCGGCGAGCGTGCGCGCCACGTCGTAGCCGCAGCAGGCGAGGACGAGGACCTCGGGCGCGGCGTCGACGACGGCCTCCCACGGCACGCGGGCCGCGTCCTCGCCGGCGCGGCCGAGCGGTTCGGCGCCGCCCGCGAGCGCGACCAGCTCGGGGCCCCAGTGCCCGCTCCGGAAGGGCGGCAGCGCCCACTCGAGGAGCACGCACCGCCGGCGCGGCGCGTCCGCCACCCGCGCGCGCACCGCGGCGACGCGCGCCTCGAGGCCCGCGACGACGCGCGCGGCGGTGTCGGCGACGCCGAGCGCCGCGCCGACGCGACGCACGTCGCCGAAGACGTCGGCGAGCGTCGTGGGCTCGAGGTTCACCACCACGGGCGGGCCGGGGAGCGTGGCGGCGAAGGCGGCGACGGTGGGGTAGTCGACGGCGCACACGTCGCACAACCGCTGCGTCACGACGACGTCGGGCGCGAGCCGGCGGACGAGGTCCTCGTCGAGGGTGTAGAGCGTGCCGGTCTGCGCCAGCGTCTCCGTCACCCAGCGGTCCGATTCCTCGCTCGGCAGCGCGTTGCCGTGGATGGCGCAGCGCGTGACGCGGGGCCGGTCGTGGACGGCGGCCGGAAAGTCGCACTCGTGGCTGACGCCGACGAGGTCGTCCAGGCGGCCGAGCGCCGCGACGATCTCGGTCGCCGCCGGCAGGAGCGAGACGACGCGCATGACGTCCCCCTCCCTACGCCCGCGCGCGGGGCGCGGCAATTCGAGGGCCGCGCGTGCGCTCAAGTCCGGCCGGCCGACGGCCGATACTGGTCGGGTGAGCGTCTCGGCCGACGTCTACGTGCCCGGGGAGGTGACCCTCCCGGCGGAGGACGGGCTCTTCGCGCTGCCGCCGCCGCTCGAACCGGGCGCGAGCGCGTCGCCGGAGACCCACCGCCCGACGTTCCACGGCGAGGGCGGCACGCTCCTCGGCATCCAGATCGTCAACGTCTTCCTCACCTTCGCCACCTTCGGCGTCTACTGGTTCTGGGGCAAGGTGCGGGTGCGCAGCTACCTCTGCTCGCAGACCGAGCTCGAGGGCGATCGCTTCGCCTACCACGGCACCGGAAAGGAGCTGCTGCTCGGCTGGCTCAAGGTGGCGCCGATGCTGTTCGGCGGCTACTTCCTGCTGACGCACGCCAAGCTCCTCGGCGGAGGGAGGACGTGGCGGTTCGGGGCGATCGGCGCCTCGTACGCCCTCTTCCTCGTCTTCGTGCCCTTCGCGCAGGTGCAAGCGCTGCGCTACCGGCTGTCGCGGACCTCGTGGCGCGGGATCCGCTTCTCGTTTCGCGGCTCGCCGCTCGCGTTCGTGCGCTTGTACGTCGTCGGGACGCTCCTCGACCTGCTCACGCTGATGCTCTACTCGCCGATCTACGCCACGCGCCGGCAGGCGTTTCTCACCACCAACACGTGGTGCGGCGACCGCAGGTTCGACTTCGACGGCGACGGGCGCGAGCTGATCCGGAGCTATCTCCGATCGCTCGCCCTCACCGTGCCGACGCTCGGGCTCTCGTGGTTCTTCTACCTGGCGGCCAAGCAGCGCTACTTCTGGAATCACACGACGGTTGGCGGGGCCCGCTTCCACTCGACCCTCACCGCCGACGCATACCTCAGCCTGAAGCTTGGCAACCTCGTGCTGCGTCTGTTCACCCTCGGATTCGGATGGCCCTGGGTGACGGTGCGCAACGCGCGCTTCGCCGTCGCGTACCTCTCACTCGTCGGGGCGCTCGATGGGGCCGGCATCCGCCAGGACGCGCGCGACGCCTCGGCCACCGGTGAGGGACTCGCGGGCCTCCTCGACGGGGCCGGCTTCGACCTCGGCTGAGTCCGAACTGGCGGCACTCGCGTGCGACTCGACTGGGACGGTTGGTACCTCGACGGCGAGACCGCGGCGCGCCGGCGCGCGAGGCTGACGCTCGGCCCCGGCGGGCTCGAGATCGCGCCCGCCGACGCGGCGACGTGCGCCTGGCCCTACGCCGAGATCGAGCAACGCCAGGGTCACTACGCGGGCGAGCAGGTGCGCCTCGAGCGGCGCGGCGGCGCGGGAGCGGCGGTCCTCGTCGACCACGAGTTCGTCGCGGCGCTGCGGCGGGTGGCGCCCGCGGACGCGGCGCGCTTCCACGACCCCGCCGTCCGCAGCCGGCGGATCGCCCTCACCGTGCTCGCCGCCGTCGCGAGCCTCGGGATGGCGGCCGCGGGCTACGTCTGGGTCATTCCCGGCTTCGCCGCCGTCGCCGCGGACCACGTCCCCGTGCGCTGGGAGGAGCGCCTCGGCGCGTCGGTGACACAGGACTACGCCTCCAGCCGTCGCGAGTGCGCGGACCCGATCCGCCGCCAGCCGCTCGAGGAGCTGCTCGCGGCGGTGACGGCGCCCATCGAGGGTGCCGCCTACCGCTTCCGCCTGACGGTGGTCGACGACAAGACGGTGAACGCCTTCGCCGCGCCCGGCGGCTACATCATCGTGCTGCGCGGGCTGCTCGACGAGACCGACACGCCGGAGCAGCTCGCCGGCGTGCTCGCCCACGAGGTGCAGCACGTGCTCCACCGCCACACGACGCGCTTGCTCTTCGAGCAGACGTCCACCGGGCTCCTGATGTCGCTGATGGCGGGCGATCCGGGCGGGACCGTGGCCTTCGCGCCGCAGGCCGCGCGCGTGCTCGGTCTCCTCCGCTACAGCCGCACGCACGAGGAGGAAGCCGACGTCGACGGGCTCCGGCTGCTCCAGACGGGAGGCATCGACCCGCGCGGGATGGCGGAGTTCTTCGAGAAGGTGCAGAAGCGGGTGGGCACCGAGCCGTCGCTCTTCCAGTACGTCTCGACCCATCCGAAGACCGCGCAACGGATCGAGCGGCTGCGCGAGCTCGCGGCCGGCGGCACCCGGGCGCGCCGCGTGCTGCTGCCGCTCGTCGACTGGCGCCGGGCGCGCGAAGTCTGCACGGTGGGACGATGAGCGCGCCCGCCCTGGTCGAGCGGCCGCCGTCGCAGACCCTCGTCGTGGTCGGATGGACGCAGATCGTCCTGGTGGCGTGGGTCACCCTGCTGCAGCTCCTCTTCTTCGAGATCCCCGGCACGATCGCGCACGGGGTGGACGTGGTCGGCGTCGGGGGATGGCTCACGTGGGTTACACTCGGCGTGACCGCGGGCCTCGATCTCATGCGTCGCCGGCCGTGGGCGCGCGAGTGGATCGTGTGGGCGGGGGCCGCCAGCGTGGCGTCCGCCATCGTCTGCGCGGGCCAGGCGTTCCTCGCGCCGCTCAGGCTCGGCTGGTCGTGGCAATCCGTCTTCGTCGCCTTCTTGCTGACGCCGTACGTGGTGCAGGCGATCCTCGGGCTCGCCGCGAGCGTCGCGGCGGTGCGCTCGGAGGTCCCGCCCGCGCCGGCCGGCACGCGGCGTCTCGCGGCACTGGTGGCGACGCTCTTCGTCGCGCTCGCCGTCGTCACCATGCCGCGGGCGGAGAAGGTTGCGCCTCCCACGCCGTGCGACGCCCAGCTATCCGCGCGGCCGAGCCACGCTGCGGCGAGCGCGCCGGCCCGCCCCTCCGCGCCTCGCGTCGGGCGCGCCCGGCGGCGCTGACCGGGTTTGAGGAAGCGGCGCCGAAGATGTATTGCACGTGAGGTGGAGGCACGGCGGACGGTGCGGAGCGTCTCGCTCGTGGTCGCGGCGTTCGTCGCTACCGGCTGGGCCGCGCTTCGCCTGAGCGCACCCGTCGCGGTGGCGGCCACCGCCAGCACGACGACCACCACCACCACGACGACGCTTCCCGCCCTCGAGTGCGAGAGGCGTACGGCGCGCGATCTGGCGGCGCTTGCCGACGCGATCGGCGCTTGCCAGCGTCGTGCCGTGCACCGCGCCTTCCGGGGCAAGCGCGTCACCGAGGCCGCCTGCGAGGCGCGTCTCGCGGCGGCGTACGACAGAGCGACGAGGCGCCTCGCGAAGGCCGGCTGCCCAACCTGCCTCCCCCCCAACCGGCCGGTGGTGCGGGCGAGCATCGAGCAGTTGACGGAGCTGATCGCCGGCAAGGCGTACTGCGGCTCGGGGCCGCGCGTGACCCCCGAGCATCCCGCGACGGTGCCGCTCGACCGTCGCTCGCTCCACTGCGCGGACTTCGCGGCGGAGCAGGGCAGGAAGCTCGCGCGCAAGCTCGGCGTGTGCGGCGTCAACGCCGCCGTCGGCCAGAGCACTTCCGGCCTGGCCGGCTGCGTCACCGCCGCCCAGGGTCGGTACGACGCCGCCATCGCCCGCATCGCGGGCTGCGTGCCGTGTCAGGACCCTGCCGCGGTGCGGCTGTCCGCCGCCGCGACGCTCCTCGCCGTCGGCCCGAGCGTCTTCTGCTCCTGCATCACCGCCGTGCCCCCGCTCTGCGACGACGGCAACCCCTGCACGGTCGACGTGTGCGACCCGGCGAAGGGCTGCATGCATTCGCTCGCGGCCGACGGCACCGCGTGTCCGGACAAGGACATGTGCAACGGCACGGAGACCTGCAAGGCGGGCGTGTGCAAACCCGGGACGCCGCTCAACTGCCGGGACGCGAACCTCTGCACCGACGACGCCTGCGATGCGGCCGTCGGCTGCACCCACACGAACAACTCCAACGCCTGCGACGACGGCAACGCCTGCACGATCGACGACGTCTGCGCCAACGGGGCGTGCGTCCCGGGGGCGCCGCTCAGCTGCAACGACGGCAACCCCTGCACCGTCGACACCTGCGCTTCGCAGGTCGGCTGCATCCACACCCCGATCGCGGGCTGCCCGTAGGGGCGACTCCCCCGCGTCCACGCGCCGGCCCCCTGGCCGTCGATCCCCAGGTAAAGACTGGCGGCGTCGCTCTCGGCGGCGGCGACCATTCTTTGACTTCGTCTTCCCCGTGGAGACGCTTCCGAGCAACGACTGGATCGCAGAGCGCACTTCCTGCTGCACCAGGTCCCGGATCACGGTCACGAGGCTTCGCTGTCTCGGCATCAGTCCTCTCTGCCGGCGCGAGATACACGAAAACGTGATCACCAGTGCCTCCTCCGTATTGAAGAGAAGCTGTCGCACACGAGAGTCAGCATGCTCCAGGACCGCTAGGACCCGCTCGCCTCGGATCGCCTTAGCCTTGCGATTGCAGCACAGACCAAGAGCAGGACGCCGAAGGCGCACACGATCGTCGGTCCCGTGGGGAGATCGAGAGTCTGCAGCCGAACCGAGAGGAGGAGCCCCGCGAGGCCGGCCACGAACGCGACCGCCCACCCTATAGCCAGCCGGGTCCGGATATGGGCGGAGAGAAGCGCGCCGCAGACCGCGGGCACGATGAGGTACGAGAAAACCAGATAGACCCCGGCGATCCGAACGAAACTGGTGACGACCACGCCGAAGGTCCCGTAGAAGATGAAATCCCAGAGACGCAGTCGGACCTGTTGCTCGATCGCCGCCTTCTCGTGGAAGGTGATCATGAGGAGCTTCTCCCGTAACAGGTAGTGGACGAGCCCGATCACCGCGTAGAGCGCGGCCGTACGGAGGATCTCGCCGCGACCGACCAACAGGATGTTTCCGACGAGGAGGTTCTTCAGCTCTTCGTCTCCTTCGGCACTGTGGCTGAGAACGAGGGTCGCGGCGGCCGCGGCGACGACGTAGATGATTCCGATGATGGACTCCTGAGGGACGCGAGGATGGCGGAACCGTGTCCAGGAGAAGAGCGCCGCGCCGAGCAGAGTAAACAGGAGCGAGAGGAAGTAGGAGAGGTTTCCTTGCCCGGGATGGGCGCCCAGGGCGATCGCCACGCAGACACCGAGCGCCGCGACCTGGGCCAAGGCGAGATCCACAAAGATGATCCCCCGCTCGACCACGTGGAGTCCCAGGTAGACCAGAATCCCCGGCAACAATACTAGAGCCAGAAGAGGCCAGAGCCACAGTGAGAACAGTTCCATGGTCTCAGTGCCCCACTGAAGCAGCAAGGGCCGTTGCGACGGCATGAACATTGGCGTCCATCAAGGCGAGATAGCCGCTCTCGGTTCCAGGTAGTCCGCCGGGGAATTGTGTCACCTCCACGACCGTGGCCGCGGTGTTGCTGGCCACGAACTCGGCGGCTTTCCGCTGCTGGTAAGGCTCCACCAGGATCACCTTGATGTGGTCCGCGTTCATCTTGGCGATGACCTCTGCCAGGTGGGGCGGAGAGGGTGGGATCCCCGGCTTGGGCTCGAGAAAGGTATCCGCCTTGAGTCCGAAGCGGTTCGCGAAGTATCTCCAGGTCGGATGGTAGGTCACGATCGCCGCTCCGCGAAAGGGAGCGAGCTCGGCCGTCCATGCTTTGGTCCTCGCGTCGAGAGTCTGCTCGAAACGGCCCAGGTTCTCCTTGTACGAGGCACAACCCGGCGTGTCGAGAGCGCAGAGAGCGTCGGCGATGTGACGGGCCACGACCCCGGCGCTAACCGGATCCATCATGAAGTGGGGGTTGCCGGCGCCATGGATGTCCCCCTTGGAGCGGTCGAGGGTCGCGGGAACATCGAGCAATTGGATGCCGTCGGATGCCAACACGTGCCCAGGCGAGCCCGACTGGATGCGCGGGTTCCTCGCCCCCTCGAGGAGGGGAGGCAGCCAACCTACTTCGAGCTCGGCCCCGCCCTCGATGAGAAGGTCGGCCTTGTTCAACGTGACGACGTGGCTCGGCTTGGCATCGACGAAGTGCGGGTCTTCGGTCGGCTTTGCGAGGCTCGTCACCGTGATCCGGTCCCCGCCGATCGCAGTCGTGAGGGCCGCGTACTCGGGGGTCGTCGCCACGACGTGCACCACGGCGGAGGCAGGACCCTCGCCGATCGCGAGCAGGAGAGAAAACGGAAGGATCAGGTTGCGGATCATCGCAGCTCCTTAACCGTTCGCCCTGGAACTTGTGGGCGGATGATTGCCATGAATGCACCTCTACCGGTCGTCAGAACTTGTGCGCCGCGTGCGATCCGAGCAGGAACTCGAGCTGCAGCCAGACGGAGCTGTCGTCGCCGTGGATTTGGCCGTGGTCGTAGTTGTACTGGAATCGCAGCTTCGAGAACTCGGTCGGATAGAAGGTCAGTGCCGGTGAGAGCCGGAAGCGGTCGGCGCGGTTCTCGTCGGGCTTGAAGACTCCCCGATCTCCGCTCACCCAGTCGCTCCGCAACCCGGCCGCCCAACGTTGCGTGAAGCCGTAGACGACCTGCGAGTAGACACCCCAGTCGAAGAGCGTCTCGCGCGGCAGGGGGGCCCTCCCCTGAGCGTCGAGGCCGCCCGAGCCGGCCTCGTAGCGCCGGCCGAGCGCCTCGGTCTGCCACGACACGAAGGGGAAGCCTCCCGACTGCCAAGACGGCTTCCACTTCCAGTAGAGATCGGCGCCGTAGATCTGCGTGCGTGTGTCGCGTCCGGAGGCGTTCGGCCCGAAGGCCCCCGAGACACCGGCGACGAGGGTCTGCGAGTCCGTCAAGTCGAACGACGCGGCGTACCGGGGCACGTAGAGGAAGTCCCCTAGATTGCGCACGGGGCGGTCCACGGGCATGCGACCGAAGAGCTCCTCGTCGGCGTTGCGGAAGCTGAACGCCGTGCCCCCCTGGCTGTTCTGCGCGGCGAGGAAGAGCTCGGAGTAGAAGGGTGTCGGGACGAGCCAGGACAGCCGTGCCCCGGGGTTGCGCAGCCCCTCGGGCCCGAACATGCGGCCGATCACCAGCGGCTGATCGACGAAGTCCCAGGCGTGCGGATGCTGCTGGTTCAGGCGGCCGAACTCGGAGAAGAACTGCCCGCCCTTCGCCTGCAGATTCCAGGGAAGCGCGGTGGTCGTGACGTAGACCTCCTCCAGCTCCACCTCCGTCTGGTTGTTCTTGTCGAGCTTGAACACGAGATCCGCGACGCCCTTGAAGTAGGGATCGACGGCCCCGTCGAGGAAGATCTCCTCGTTCGGCAGGGTGAAGCCCCGCTGCAGCGGGTCGTGATCGCCGCGCTCAATGCTCGGCACGTCGGACGTTGTCGACCAGCCGAAGTCCATCAAGCCGTCGAACGAGATGTTCATGTAGCCGCGGGCCCCGGCGAGCAGCGTGATCGGCTGCGACGGCGACCAGGGCCGGGGCGGCGCCTCGGGGGCGGCCGCCGGCGCCGCGGGCACGGTCGCCACAGCCGCCGGCGGCGCCTGCGCGGGCGCGCCCTGCTGGCCGCTCAGCTGCTTGATGGTCTCGCTCTGCTTCCGGATAACCTCCTGCTGCTCGCGGGTCTGCTGCTCGATCTTCTCGATGCGACGTTTCATGGCCTCGAGCTCACGCATGAGCGGCTCCATGGTCGCTTGCTCGGCCGCAGGCGCCACGCGCACGGCGAACGCCCCCACCACGACGAGCGCGACGCTCATCATGCGGGCGGCCCTCCAACATGTCCCCATCGGCTCCCTCCTCCTTCGCTGCCACGGGATGCGGCCACCCGGGCGACGCGACGGAGTCGCCGCTGACGTGCCGGGTGACGGCTACGCGCTCTGCACGAGGAGGGACGAGGGCGGAGCGCGGCTGTTCGCCGAGCGGCGCGCCGGGGCCACGGGTCGCGTCGCGACGACTCGCTCGATGCTGAGGACGAGCGGTGCGGCCGCCTCAGCGGCGACGGGGGGGCACCCCGACCACCGGCGTGTGGTGCGTCGCGACGCAAGTGGCGCACGGCTGTGCGCTCGGGTGCGCCGCGTGGCCGTGTCCGCTCGCGACGATCGGCGCGAGCAGCAAGCTGATCAGCAGAACCGGTCCTGCGTACTGGATCAGCCGTTGCCGCATGCTGCCCATGGATCCGAAGGGCTCTTAGTCCCGGGTCCGGCGGGCTGTCAACCACACTTGTCCCTCCCTCACACTTGCGGATTCATGCGGCCCCGCGCCGCTATGGGCTCGCGCAAGAGTACATCACGCCGTATTCGCCGGAGCAGAACGGGATGATCGAGCGCTTCTTCCTCACGCTGAAGCAGGAGTGCGTGTGGTTGCAACGCTTCGCGGACCGCGATCACGCCTTCCGCGTCGTCGCGGACTGGCTCGACCGCTATCACACCGAACGGTCGCACTCGGCGATAGGCTACCTCACGCCGAACGAGTACCGGGAGCAATTAGCGGCCTGAGCTGTACGGAAACCAAGGGAACCCCACACGGCCGGGTTCATCGAGCCTATGACGCGGCACTGACGGCTTGAACCGACCCACGGGAGGGTCGAAAAGAGCAGGAGAAGCCCGTAGCGGGGATTTTGGTGCAGGGAGGAAGGCCCGTAGGTCGGATGGCGAGGGAGAGGCGCTAGAAAACACTCTGAGCGTTTTGCGCAATTCGGTCGCTCGGGGCAGTGCTGCGGGTGGGGGACTCCTTCCGCCGTGCCTCGCAGGCACCTCTCCTACGTCGTCCCCTTCTTCGGCCCCGCCTTTTTCCGCCCGAGCTTCTCCTCAATCGCCTCGGTCACGAAGTGCATCAGGGCGATGTCGTTCGTCACGCAGTACAGCTTGAGGCGACGGTGAAGGTCCTTCGGGATGCGCGTCGCCAACTGCGTCAAGACTTCTTCCGTCTTCGCCATCAGGCCGCCTTCTTCTTCGCTCCCGGAGGACGGCCAGCAGCGCGCCGACGCCTACGGCGGCGACGACGAGTCTTGGCCTTTGGCACTGGAGACGTCCCCGCTGCTTCTTTCTTCCGCACCGCCTTGTCGGCTACGGCCTTCGGCGGGCGGCCAGGACCACCAGGGCGCCATTTTCCGCGCGTCTTGCGGCGACGGCGGCGCCGCCCGTTCGTGGCCTTTCGCTTGTCCGTGGAGGCGGTGCTGAGCAACGATTGGATCGCAGAGCGTACTTCCTGCTGCACCAAGTCTCGGATCACTGTGACGAGGCTTCGTTGTCTCGGCATCGATTCCTCCTTTTCCGGGCGACATATCTCAAAAGTGAATCACGAGCAAAGGCTGGAGTGTTCAATGCACGGGTAATCAGGTGCGAATGCCGGCCGCGGTCACCACAAGCGGCTTCATTGCGATTGGTCGAGAGCGGACACACGCTCTCATGTTTCGAGCCGGCGCCTTTGGAAACCGGAATCCCTCGCGGCGTTCGCTGTGACATGCTGCGCCCCCGCTGAGAGTTCGTCAGCCGGCTAGTGAGGGATCGGACACACGACGCCCAAAATGGAACCGTCCGGGTAGATCGTGCGAAATCCTTCGCACGCCCCAACCTCGCAGTGCTGACAGACCGGCGGGAAGATCGCGCAGTCCGCGTCCGTCACGCACCACTCAACGGGTAACGTCGTGGTCGTGGTTGTCGGGCACGGAATGCCGCCCGGGTGGGCCTGGCATTCGAGCACGCGAGCCGCCATCGCGGGTGGCCTACGACGCTCACAGGCGGGAAGTACGTAGCGCTCCCCTACGGGCACCGTGATGCGGTACGGCCTGTGCGGCGGATAGCCTCGGACAGCGGAGCGAGCGGGTGATATCCCAAAGCGCCCGCGGATCAGAACCGCGACGCCCTACGCAACTCGCGGTGCGGCTACCGCGTCGGTCTGCGTGCCGAGCGCAGCCATCGTAGCGCGGACGACCGTTAGAAGCGTGCCGCGCTGGCGATCGGAGACGCTCTGGTACAAACGCACGATCTCCGTGAGGTCGGGGTCGCGCGTCGGCGGCAAGGGCTCGAAGGCCGTGCCGCTAAGAGCGGGCGACAGGTAGCTCTCGAACTCTAGGAGGCGCTTCAAGCGATCACTCAGAACATCGGGATCGATACGGCGTAGCTCGCGCATGAGGGCCAGGTGAATCTTGACCACGACGAGCATCGGTGTCGCGAGCCCGCGTCCCGCCTCGAACCGACTCACCGATCCCTGGCTCACACCAGCCAGCGCCGCCAACTGCTCTTGCGACAAACCGAGGAACTCACGTGCTCGTCGTCCTTGTCCGCCGAGCGCGTGCATCCACTGCCGCCAATCGACCCGATCGCCTTCGGGCATTGCCGGTCCGGGGCAAGGCTCGCTCACTGGTGCCCCCATGGCATCAACCCCCTTCTCGGTTGCCACGTCAGCCAACGACTACGACTCTCATCTGGCTAGGTGCGTGTGCAAGCGCAGGCGCCATGTTCTGCACCAAAGGCCACGCTGCGTTTCGTGTGAAGCGCGCGGAGGCCAACCGTTGCCGTATGCAGCAGGGCTCAGTCAGCGCCGATTTCTCGTCGAAGGCGCTACGGGCGTTGCCGAGCGTGTCCGCCTGGTCAACCGTACAACCCTACTTTCAAGGCCATTGCTCGCCTCGTGTTCGACATCGTGAGCTACCACGAGGCGTGATCTTCTCGGTGCCAACTACCCACGGGCGGTGGGGATAGGTGATGCGCATCTTGCGGCAGAACTCGGGATGCTCCCGCTTCCACCGCTCGTGCTTCAAGCTAGTCACGTTCACGAGGTGGTGCCCGAGGTGGTGCCCATTGATGAGATAGCCCGAACGGATCGGCTCCCCGAAGTAGACGACGGCGTGGTCGCCGTCATCGTGGTCGCGGTCGTCACCGACGCCGCATGTGCGGGTGGTGCGCAATGGCGTGCTCGACGGAGAGCACAGGACGGAAGGTATTCGTCCGGCACGCCGTGGGAACATCTTCGGAACATCTTTGAGCCGCGCCCCGTCTCGGTCAGTATTGCGAAATACGTATTTTCAAATACTTAGCCAACAGTGACGTGGCTCGGAAACGCTGAAATGGCGGAGAAGGGAAGGAGTCGAACCTTCCGTCCCCCGCAAGGAGGGACAGCCGGTTTTGAAGACCGGTGGGGCCACCGGGCCCCTTCCTTCTCCAGGACGCGGACGTGGAGGCGGCCGAGCCTAGCACTCGTCGCACACGCTTGTGAACGGAAGGGCGCGGGCCGCCCCGGGGCGAGCCGTCTTGCAATTGCTAAAGCAGGTGTTTTAAACAGTTGTTCATGAGCGTCGACGCCGCCCCGGGCACGAAGGACCGGGTCCTGGCGGCGGCGAGCGACCTGTTCGCCGAGCGCGGCTTCCACGGCACCAAGATCCGCGACATCGCCGAGCGCGCCGGCGTCAACGTGGCGTCGGGGCACTACCACTACGGGTCGAAGAAGCGGCTCTACCTGGAGGTGCTGCGCGCGCAGTTCGCCGAGATCCGCGGCAAGCTCGAGCGCGGGGGCGCGAGCGCGCCGGCGGCGGCGCTGCCGCGTCTCCCGCGCCGCGCGCTCGAAGCGCTCTTCCGCGCGCGCGTGGAGGTCATGCTCGACGTGCTGCTCGGCCCGCCGCCGGGCCTCCACGGCACGCTCATGCAGCGGGAGATGTGCGACCCGAGCGAAGCGCTGCCCGTGATCGTCGCCGAGTTCATCGAGCCGATGGTGCGCGAGATGCGGGACATCGTCGCCCACCTCGAACCCCGGCTCGGCCGAAAGGCCGTCGCGGACTGCGTCTACAGCATCCTCGGGCAGGCGCTCTTCTACCGCTTCGCACGTCCGGCCGTGCTCCGCATGCTGGGGCTGCGGGAATACGCGCGCGGCTTCGCGGCCGACCGCGCGACCCACATCCACGCCTTCTCGCTCGGCGGCGTGGCGCGGGTCGCGGCGGGCGGTCGGAGGACGCATGCGGGCTGAGCGCGTGGTCGCCGCGCTCGTGCTCGCCGGGTGCGCGACGCTCACCC
>JBGQET010000083.1:0-19401 GCA_041496545.1 Binatia bacterium
AGGCCGACGTGCCGCTCCGCCCCCGCCTCCACCGCCGCGCCCCCGCACGTCGCGGCGGCAAGGCGCCGCGCGCCCCGCGGCCCGACGACCTCGCCGCCATCGCCTACACCTCGGGCACGACGGGGGCGCCGAAGGGCGTCGCGCTCTCGCACGCCAACCTCCTCTGGGCGACGCTCGCCTGCGGCCAGGCCCGCGGCGACCGCGCCGAGGGCGTCGGCGCCTGTCTCAGCCCGCTCACCCACATCCCGGTGCTCGTCTCGCACCTCCTCTGCCGCGTGCTCGTCGGCGCCACCGCCGTGCTGCTCGAGAAGTTCGACGTCGCGGCCGTCCTCGACGCCGTCGAGCGCTTCGGGGTGACCGACCTCCCGCTCATCGGCGGCATGGTGTTCGACGTCGTCCAGCTCGGCGCCGTGCCGCCCGCCGTGCGCGCGGTGGTCGAGAAGGTGAGCGTCGGCGGCGCGCCGACGCCGATGGACGCCAAGCGCGCCCTCGCCCGCATCTTCGAGCGCGCCGAGGTGATCGAAGCGTACGGGCAGACCGAGTCGACCGACGGCGTCACCATGGCGCGCGGCACGAGCGTCTTCGACCGCGAGGGGACGGTCGGGCGCACCAACCCGTTCGTGGTCGTCGGCATCCGCCGGCCCGACGGAACCCTCGCCACCGCCGTCGAGGAGGGCGAGATCGTCGTCTCCGGCCCGACCGTGATGCAGGGCTACCACCGCGACCGCGCCGCGACCGCCGCCACCGTGCGTGACGGCTGGCTCCACACCGGCGACCTCGGCCGCCAGGACGGCGACGGCTACCTCTACGTCACCGGCCGCGTGAAGGACCTCATCATCACCGGCGGCGAGAACGTCTCGCCGGCCGAGGTCGAGGACGTGTTACGCGCGCACCCCGACGTCGCCGACGTGGCGGTGATCGGCACGCCGCATCCCCGCTGGGGCGAGCAGGTGACGGCCGTGGTCGTCGTGCGGCCGGGGCGCGCCGTCGACGCCGAGGCGCTCACCGTCTTCGCCGGCACGCGGCTCGCCGGCTTCAAGAAGCCGCGGCGCATCGAGTTCGTCGCCGCGCTGCCGCGCAACGCCGCCAACAAGGTGTCGGTCGGCGCGCTGCGGGCGCGGTTCGCATGATGGAGACGCTCGGCGCGTTCCTCGATGCGGCGGCCGCGTGCGGTGGGGAGCGCGAGGCGGTGGCGTGGGCGCCGCGCGAGGCGGTCGCGGCGCGCATGACGTACGCCGAGCTTCGCGCGGCGAGCCGCACGGCGGCGAGGAAGCTCGTCGCGGCGGGCGTGGGGAAGGGGACGCGCGTCGGCTTCCTCTGCTCGAACCGTCTCGAGTGGCTGCCGATCGCCTTCGGGGTGCTGCGGACGGGTGCGGTACTGGTGCCGTTCTCGACCCTCTGGAAGCGCGACGAGATCGCGTACGCGCTGGCGCACGCGGACGTGCAGCTCCTCGTGACGCTTCCCGGCTTCCTTCGCCACGATTACCTGGCGTCGTTGAACGAAATCCTTCCGGAGTTGGCGGGGGCGGCGCCCGGCCGGCTCTTCGCGCGCGCGGCGCCGGCGCTCCGTCGCATCGTCGTGCTGGACGGCGAAGCACCCGGGACGGAGCGCTGGGCCGACCTGCCCGAAACCGCGAGCGACGCGCTCATGGACGCGCTCGAGCGCGAGGTCGTGCCCGCCGACCTGGCGACCGTCTTCTTCACCTCGGGCACGACGGCGCAGGCGAAAGCCGTCGTCCACGCGCACGCCGCGCTCACGACGTCCGCGCGGCGCGTCGCGGCGTCCGTCGGCATCGGCCCCGACGACGCCTGGTGGGGCCACATGCCGCTCTTCTGGAGCGGCGGCTTCATCATCGGCGCGCTCGCGACGCTCGCGGGCGGCGGGCGCATCGTGCTCCAGGAGACCGTCGACGCGGGAAGCGCGCTCGAGCTCCTCGAGCGCGAGGGTTGCACGGTGATGGCCGGCTGGCACCAGGCGGGCCCGCTGCTCGAGCATCCGGACTTCGCGCGCCGCCGTCTCCGCCTGAAGAAGGGCTCGTACCACGCGCTCGCCCCACGTCTCCTCGGCCCCGACCACCACGCCGTCGGCATGTACGGCATGAGCGAGACGGCCACCTGCGTCGCCTGCGCGCGCTTCGACGACCCGGAGGAGATCCGCACCGGCACCTTCGGGCGCCCGCTCGACGGCATGACGGTGAAGATCGTCGACCCGGAGAGCGGACGCGCCGTGCCGAACGGCGAAAGCGGTGAGATCCTGGTGAAGGGTCCGACGCTCATGGAGGGCTACTACCGGGTGTCGCGCGAGAGCACCTTCGACGCCGAGGGCTTCTTCCGCACGGGCGACCTGGGATTCCTCGACGCCGCCGGGCACCTCCACTTCGCGACCCGCTTGAAGGACGTCATCAAGACCGCGGGCGTGAACGTCGCGGCTGCCGAGGTGGAGGAGGCGCTCGCGCGTCACCCGGCCGTGCTGGCCGCGCACGTCGTCGGCGTCCCCCACCCGACGCGTGGCGAGAACATCGTGGCGTTCGTCGTGCTGCGCCAGGGAGCGGCGGCGAGCGAGGACGAGCTGCGCAGGCTCTGCCGCGTCGCGCTCGCCAGCTACAAGGTGCCGCGCCACGTCTTCTTCATCGAGCAGGGGGCGGTGCCGAAGACGGCATCGGGGCGGGTGGAAAAAGGGACCCTGAGCCGGACGGCGGCGGCCCGGCTCCGAGGCTAGCAGGTGGATAGCCCGACTTCCCTCGGCGAGATCGTTCCTGGAGCCCTCTGGGTCAAGGAGTCGGCGCTCCGCTTTCTCGGGGTCGAGGTCGGCAGTCGGATGACGGTGGTTCGCCTCTCCGACGGAAGCCTGTTCATCCACTCCCCGGTAAAGCTCGACGACGGCACGCGTGCCGAGCTCGACGCTCTGGGCGCGGTCAGGTTCGTCGTGTCGCCGAACAAGCTGCACCACCTGTTCATGGGCGACTATGCTGTCGCCTACCCCGAGGCGAGACTCTTCGCTTCGCCCGGCCTCGCCAGGAGACGGCGAGATCTGGAGTTTCATGGAGAGCTGACGGACGTGCCCGACGACGCCTGGGCAGCCGACCTGGACCAGACGATATTCAGGGGGCACCCCTGGCTGCAGGAAGTCGTGTTCTTCCATCGGCGAAGCGGGACGCTGCTCGTCGCGGACATCTTGCAGAACTTCCACGCCGAGAGCCCATTCCTGACGCGGCTGTATGCTCGCGTCGACGGCCTCTACGAGCGGCCTGGCTTCCCGAGGGATTTTCGCTTCACCCTGACCGACAGATCTGCCGCTCGCCGGTCGGTGGAACGGATCCTCGGCTGGCAGTTTCAGCGCATCGTGCTGGCGCACGGCCGTGTGGTTCACGCGGAGGGGAAGGGGGCCCTGGAGCAGGCGTTCGGCTGGCTCCTACGTTGAGGCGTCCGGGTCCCCGGGGCGGGCTTGACGGGAGGCGGGGTGAAGTTCTGGATGGCCGGCGACCTCGGCGGTGACTTCTCGACCGACCAGATGGACTGGGCGGTGCTCACCTTCGAGCCGTCGACGACGAAAGAGCAGCGCACGGCGATCACCACGATCCTGAGCCACGTCTACCCGGTCAAGTGGAGGTCGTTCACGGTGGCCGAAGATGCCGCGATGGAATGGAGCGCCACTCGGGACCGCGCCGAAGCCCGGCTGGATGGTGGAAGAGCCGCGGAAGTGGTGCTCCACAAGGCGCAGGGAGCGACCGACGACGCGATCGTCATCAAACGATCGGCTCATCCTGATGCCGAACGATGTCGAGGCCTACCGGGTGGGAGGCAAGGCATTCGAGTTCAAGGGCACCAACGGCTTCATGGTCACCATCGACATGACGTCGAAGGACGTCCAGAAGTAGGATGGGGGCAGGGGCGAAGGGTTACCGATCACGCGTGACGTCTGACTCCCCCGACCTTGCCCCCGGCTGGCGCGGTCCGGTTCCGCTCGTCAGGGGACCCGCAGGCCACCCTTCTTGCCGCTCTTGCGGAAAGTCTTGACGGCCCCGGCGCACTGATTGCCGGCCTCAGCCCTGGCCGGGTTCCGGAAGCCGACCGTGACGACGATCGTCGTCAGCGTCGGGCTTGCGACGTTGGCCTTGCGACCCTCGGCGTGCAGGATCACGTCTTTCTTGACGGGCCGAAGCTCGGTGCCGGTCACTCCCTGAGCCAGTTTCTCGGTGAGCTTCCGGTCGAGGAACTGAAACAGCTTGCCGCGGCGCTTGACGAAGCGGGTCGCCGGCATGTGCGCGCACAGCAGCTCCCTCCCCCCCTGCTCGCGGATCTGGAGGAAGACGTCCTGGGTGAGCGGATCCAGACCAGCCGAGGCCCCCTTCTGGATGGTCGTGTCGAGACCGAGCAACGTCCCACCCTTCTGGGGCACCAGCTGGGCCTTGCGGATCTTGAGCGTCAGCGTGTTCGCGGCCGGGCAGCACGCCGGCTCCTCGAAGTCGGCGAGCCCGTTGCCGTCGTTGTCGACGCAGTCGCCACACCTCTCGGCGCCGACCAGGGTCGTCGTGGTGGTGGTAGTGGGAGGCCCGGAATCGCAGACGGCGCCGACGACCGCAATGGACAAGGGAATTCCCGTGGGCCCTTGCGCCGGATCTTGGAAATTACTCAGCACCGTCCGCACCCCGGTGGCGCGATCCACACGGCACACCGCGGGTTCGAACTTCCCGGCGTTACAGCCTCCGACCAGGATGGCCCCGTCCGTGCCCACCGCCACACTGCTCGGGCGGGTGCTTCCATCTCCCTGCGCAGCATTGCCCCATGCACTGAGCAGCGTGCGCACTCCCGGGGGCGGGCCGACCAGATCCACACGGAACAACGCCCCACAGCCGTTGTTGTCGAAGCAGTCCGACGAGCCCGGCGCGGCGAAGGGGTCGACGACGAGGATGGTCCCATCCGTGTCGAGCGCCATGGAGCGTCCGGCATCCTCGCCGCGAGGCCCTTGTGCCAGGTTGCCGAAGTCGCTGAGCACGGTGAGCGCGCCGTTCAATCGGTTCACCCGAAAGAGCGCTCCGCAGTCACCGAGTTCCCAGCAGAGCGCCCCCGCTCCGGTCCAAACCGGGCCCTCGGCGTCACCGACGACGATACTGCCGCCGGCGTCGAGCATCGCGCTCTCGGGGGCCGCGTGGCCACCGTTGCCAGAGTCCATGAGCTTGGTGCGGAAGCCGGTGCCGGCGTTTACGCTCCACAGCCCCGCGTTGTTGCCGCCGCCCCCATTCCCACGGTCGGTCACGAGGATGCTGCCGTCAGTGTCCAGCCCCAGGCCGTACGGCGTCTGCCAGAAGGGCCCTTGCGTTACATCGGTCGCGTCGCTGAGCAGGGTGCGCGTCCCGTCGGGGAATACCTTGAACAGCTTTCCGAGCCGGTCTGACCGCTGGTCCGTGACGTAGATGGCGTCGCAAGCGTGTACCGCCAGGCTCCCGGCAACCCCGGTTGGGCCTTGCGCCGCATTCGTAAAGTCACTGAGGAGCGTACGCATCCCGGTGGTCGGGTCCACCTTCAATATTCCAGCGCTGCCGGAGGCAGCCACGATATCGCCGCGTTGAAGGCTGAAACTGGGGGAGATGTTCGCCGCACCGTTGGCCGAGCTGGCCGCGATCAGCGTTGCGAGGAACAGTGCGGGTAGCAGGTTCGCTTTCAGCATGATCTGCTCCTTGTCCGAGTGAGTGCTGAGGTGTCAGTTGAACGTCGGGCGGTGGCTTCCCATGCGGATGCGACGCTCTGGCCGACGACACCGTAACACGAAAGGGAGATCCCCACCCATGCGGGTACGACGACGTATCCGAAGAGAGGGGCAAGCTACCGCGGTGATCGCAGACCAGGCGGCGATGCGAGCGATTTCGAGGCGATAGAGACGAAGGCTGTGCTCATGCAGGCGCTGCGCCCCCGGGCAGACGATGATGAGGAGCTCGACCATGCCGGCGAAGGGCGTCGGCTTCTGGCGCGGCGTCTATGCTGAGGCTCTGTCCCGGGTAGCGCGGTCGCTAGGGTGCATCGTGCCAACGACGCGGTAAGTCGGATGCGACCGCGCCGCCCGGGCTACGTCTTCCGGTGCACTCGGACGCAGGACGCCTGCGCGCTTCTCAGAGGCGGACACCCAGTCCGTCTCGCAGCATCTCCTTGGTTCCGGCTCGGCCAGACAACCGCAGCGTGACGGGCCCGTCGCCTCCTTGAACTTCCAGTCCGAAGGTAAAGAAGGAGCAGCACTGGCGCTCGAAGACGATGAAGCGCGCCAGCTCCTCGACGATGGTGCCTTCCGGCCCGAAGCGCAACGCGAAACCGTCGGCGAGCTCCGTCACCTCCAGGATCTTCGGCCGGAGATCGCGGGTGAGTTCGGCGCGGCGGGCGGCGAGCTGTTCGGCCGTCAAACTGCAGGCGACGGCCCGAGCGTCACGGGGGATCGAGTTGTCGTCCTTCATGTCGCATTTGTCCTCTTCGGGCTCTTGCGGCGGGGTGCCCGCGTGGCTGAGACATTTTCGACCGGCTATCGGCTTCCGTGCTCGGAGCGTGATCGATCGTACGCTCCGCGCCACCCCGGGCACGTCCACCCCGGCTGCCTGCGCCGTGCGGACGAGGTCCTCGGGGACCATGGCAAGCGCCGTCTCGCCGAAGCTCACGTCCTTCACCACCTCGATCTCGTCCAACCCCGCGGCAGCTACGGTGGCGAGATAGTCGGCGCGGAGGGCCGCGCCTGCGACGCAGCCGGTCAGCGCGGCCGCGCTCCTCGCGACGAGCTCGGGCAGGGGGGCGTCGAGCACGATGTCGCTCACGACCACCCGCCCGCCGGGACGGAGGACGCGCGCCACCTCGCGATACACCCTCGCCTTGTCCGGCACGAGATTGATGACGCAGTTCGAGATCACCGCGTCGACCGACGCGTCCTCGACCGGCAGGGCCTCGATCCGTCCGGCGCGGAACTCGACGTTGCGATATCCCGCCGCGGCCGCGTTCCGGCGAGCCCGCTCGAGCATCGCGGGCGTCATGTCGACGCCGATCACGTGACCTGCGTCGCCCACCTCGCGTGCGGCGAGGAAGGCATCGAAGCCCGCTCCGGAGCCGAGGTCCAGCACCAGCTCTCCGGCCCGCAGGTCCGCGTGGACGAGCGGCGCGCCGCAGCCGAGGCCGAGATTCGCCCCCTCGGGGGCCGCAGCGACGTCCGCCGCCCCATACCCCACGCGCTCCGCCAGCTCCGCCGACGGCGGGGCGCAGCAGCCGGCCGGCGGCCCGGCGGTGCCGCGACGGGCGATCTCCCCGTAGCGCTCCCGGACGATGCGGTGAACCTCCTCGGCGTCCAGCATCCCGGCTTCACTCTCGTTCATGACTTGCTCCTTTCGGCTAGTAGCACTTCGCGCTCGCGCAGCAGCCCGTGACGAACCGCTTCACCTCGTTGACGATGGTGCCGGCCTCCGATCGCGCGATCCCGCGTTCGGTTCATATGTTCAAATATTTAAACGACTCGACTGCTGGCGTCAAGCCCCGCTGCCCCGGGGTCCGCCGGGAGCTTGACGGGAGGGGCCGTGCCGCGGTACATACCGACCAGTCGGTTGATGACCGACAAGTCGGTATGGCTGGAGGCCTCGCACAACGCCGGAAGACCGAGACCCGCCAGGGCCTCCTCGCCGCCGCCTACCGCGTCTTCGGCCAGAAGGGCTACGCCCAGGCGACGGTCGACGACGTCGCCGCCGCGGCGGGGGTCTCGAAGGGCGCCGTCTACCACCACTTCGAGAGCAAGGAGGACCTCTTCCGCGCGCTGCTCGAGGACCACGGCCACGAGCTCGACGCCATGGCGGAGGTCGCCCGGCGCGCGCGCTCGTTCGCCGACCTGGTGCGCGGCGTCGTCCGGGTCTGGATCGACCACTACCGGAGCGACCCGCTCTTCGTCCCGCTCTCGCTCGAGTCGCGTCTCGCCGCCACCCGTGAGCCGTGGGCGCGCGAGATCGTCGCCGAGTTCTGGGCGCAGCTCCGCGCGCTCATCACGGGTCTCCTCGGCATCGGGAAGGACGCCGGATTCGTCCGCTCCGACCTCGACGTCGAGATGGCGGCGACGCTCCTCTTCGGCGTGCTCGACGGCGCGTGCCTCCAGTCCGCGATCGATCCCGCGCGCGTGTCGATCGACGCCGTCGAGGCGCCGCTCGTCGACCTCATCGAGCGCTACGTCGCGAGCAAGCGAAAGGGCGACCTCCGCAGGCTCCGCGCGGCGCTGGCGCCGCTGCTCGAGCACTCGGCGCTCCGGGGAGGGGCGACATGACCGGGTTGCCCAACCTCCACCCGCTGCTGGTGCACTTCCCGATCGCCTTGCTGCCGGTGTCCGTCGCCCTGGACCTGCTGGGCGTCGTGACCGGCCGGCGTGACGCGCAGAGCGCCGGCCGCTGGATGCTCTGGCTCGGGACCCTCGGTGCGGCGCTCGCAGTGTTCACGGGGCACGAAGCGGCCGAAGCGCTGCGCGTCGGCGCGGCAGCCGGGGCGCTGATGGCGACCCACCACGACGTCGCGATGGGGGTGCTGGCCGCGGCCGCCGCGCTCTCCCTCTGGCGGCTCGTCGCTCCCGAGCCGCGCTGGCGCGCCGTGTACCTCGTGGTCGCGGTCGGCCTGCTCGCGGCGCTCGTCGTCGTATCCGACCTCGGCGGGCAGATGGTCTTCCGGCACGGCGTCGCGGTGCACACCTAGAAAGGAGCCAGAGATGCCCATCGTCCCCAACTTCCTCGAGCGCTTCACGCTGCTGCGCCTGAACCTCGCGCCCGGCGTGCTGCTCGACTTCCTCGGCGCGCAGGCGTTTCGCGCCGCGTGCGCCGCGCATCGCCTCGGCGTCTTCGACGCGCTCCAGGGCGGCCCGCTCACGCCGGCCGAGGTGGCCAAGCGCATCGAGGCCGACGAGCGCGGCACGACGGTGCTCCTCGAAGCGCTCGAGCCCCTCGGCTACGTGACGGAGCGCGGCGGGCGGTACGCCAACACCGCGATGACGGCGAAGTGGCTGCCGGTGCTGGGCGACGGCATCCGCTTCTTCGAGGCGACGGTGCACGAGGAGTGGGCCCACCTCGAAGAGTCGATCCGTCGCGGCCGGCCGCCCATCACCGGCTACCAGTGGCTCGACCAGGATCCGAGCCGCTGGGCGGACTTCGAAGCCGGCATGCTCGCGATCGCGCGCATGAGCGCCCCGGAAGTCGTCGCCCGGGTGAAGCTGCCGGCGACGGCGCGCCGGCTCCTCGACCTCGGCGGCGGCCACGGCTACTGGGCCATCGCCTTCTGCCGCCGCCACCCCGGGCTCTCGGCGACGGTCTTCGATCAGGCGCAGGCCGTGCCCTCGGCCGAGCGTACGATCGCCGCCGAGCGGATGGCCGACCGCGTCGCCGTCCGGACCGGCGACTTCTGGCGCGACGACCTGGGGAGCGGCCACGACGTGGTGCTGCTCTTCAACCTCATCCACGCGTACTCGCCCGAGCGAAACGTCGAGTTGCTCGACCGCGCCCGCGCCGCGCTCGCCGCCGGCGGGCGGGTCGTCATCTTCGACCAGGTCCCGACCGACGGGGCGAGCCCGCTGGCGCGCGCCGTCGCCCGGCTGCAGGGGCTCAACATGTTCAACGCCGAGGCGGGCCAAGCGCACGACGAAGCCGAGATCGGCCGCTGGCTCGCGGCGGCGGGCTTCACCGGCGTCCGCCGCGTTCGCTTGCTCCGCTCGCCCGGCTTCGGGATCGTGGTGGGGACGAAGCCGGACCCATCCTAGGCCGGCGGCTCCTCTCGCGCGGCGCGCAGCGTGATCAGGGTGAGCACGGCGACGCCGGCGACCAGCACCGTCCACAGGATCGCCTGCGGGAGTGCGCGCCCCGCGCCGCCGCCCGTCGTGAGCCGCGCCCGCGCGCTGTACTCGGGGTTCGCGCCGAGTGGGCCGAGCCTCGCCTCGTTGCTGCCGACCGAGAGCACGACGTCGCGGGTGCGCCCGAGCTCGTAGTGCGGCGTGTCCGCGTCCGGGTGCCCGAGGAGCAACCGGTAGCGCCCGGCCGGCGCGACCACGTAGACGTCTGCCACCTGGGCGCGCGCGGTGGCGGCGGCGAAGGCGAGCGGGGGATCGTCGCCGTCCGTCACCTCGAGCGCGAGCGCATCGACACGCACGGGCGCGAACAGGGCCGTGAGCGGCGGCTGCGCCTGCCCCGGCGCGCGCGACAGGCGACCCCCGGCGAGCGGCACGTCCTTCCGCTCGCCGATCATCCCGACCACACGGAAGGGCCGGTCGAAGAAGGGCGCCGCGGTGTCGAACGTGACGCCGTCGAGCGCGAACGGCGTCGCGGGCAGGTGCAGGACGTAGCGCGAGCCCCGCGGCCCGCGCTCGACGGCGCCCACCTCGAGCGACACGGACTCGCTCGCCGTGCCGCGCTCGATCAGGTACGCCCACTGCCGGCGCTGTCCGTCGACGATGCGAACGTCGGCCAGGTCGGGCCGCGCGCGCGCCAGGTCCTCGGGCGCGAGCCGGAAGCGGGAGAGGCCGTCGTACGAGGGCGCGAGGTCGAGGCTCCGCTGCTGGCCGTATACGCGCGCGTCGATCTCGACCCCGGGACGCATCGCGAAGTCGAGCGCCGGCGTGCCGACGAAGAGCGGGTTCGTGCGGACCGCGCCGAGTCGGGCGCGGGGCAGCTTCGGGTCGCGGATGCGCGCGAGGGCCCCGAGGCGCACCGCCTCGCCGCTCCCCGTCGACGGCACCAGCCGCGCGAGGTCGTAGTGAGGCGCGAAGGCGCGGCCGCCGCCGTAGCGCAGCGTCGCGGCGGGAGCATCCTCCGTCGCGGCCGTGGTGAAGAAGACGATCGCCGGCTCGCGGACGGCCGCGGTGAAGGCGAGGCCGTCGAGCTGCGGGCTGTCGCCGTCCACGATCTCGACGCGCAAGCGCTCGCCGCGCGCCGGCCCGAGCGCCACCTCGCGGCTCTCGACCGTGGCCAGCGCCTGGATGCGGACCAGCGTGCCGCGCGCGAGGAGCGCGTCCTGATGGCCGGGCGCGACGTCCCAGACCTCGATCGTGCGGTCGAACGACCCGGTGGTCGTCTCCACGCGGAGAAGCTCGGGCACGAGGCCGCGCGGGCGCGTGAGCTCCACCACCGTGCGGCCGTTCGCCTGGTCGCGGCGCGCCTCGACGAGCGGCACGGTGGCACGCCCCAGCGCGCCGACCGCGGCGGAAGTGGACCAGGCGAGCGTCGGCTCGAGGTAGCCGTCCTCGCCCTCCAGCACGACCGTCAGCCGGTCGGCGCCGAGGGGCGGCAGCGTGACCCGCGTCCGGTCCTGCGGCACGTTCGGCAGGCGGAAGAGCGACGCGTCGTCGATCAGGACGCCGGCGTCCGGTGCGGTGATGCGCAGGCGACGGACGAACCGGGGGCGGGCGGTTTCGAAGACGAGATCCCATCCGGCGTCCTGGCGCGACGCGGGTGCGGCGAGCTGGTAGGTCTCACGGTAGAGCGTGGGGGCGTTCTCGGAGCGGAGCTCCACGCGCCGCACGTCCAGCACCTTGGCCGGCGTCGTCTCGACGAGCGTCGCCGGCTGGCCCTCTGCGGTGCCCGCGTCGACGGCGAAGGCCATCTCGTGACCGCCGGCGTCGAACAGCCGGAGGTCGGACAGCTCCGGGCGGCAGGACTGGAAGATCTCGGACGGCAGGACGAGGCGCGAGAGTCCGGCGCGGGACCCGACGAAGACGTCGGCCTCGAACGGGAAGAGCCGCGCCAGCTCCGACGGCTCCGTGGCGCGCGCCGGGGCGCACGCGAGGTAGACGAGCACCAGGGCGCCGACGATGCGCTTCATGGCGAGGAGACCTCCGGCTTGCGGAAGACGAACCGCTGGTAGGCGAGCGAGATCAGGATGAGCGACAGGGCGAGGCCGAGCAGCGACGCCACGCGGTAGAGGTCGTGCAGCTCGCCGAGGTCGTAGAGAAACACCTTGGCGATGGTGACGAGCACGAGTCCGAGGCTCACCCAGCGGAGCCCGACGCTCCGTCGCGCCATCCCGAGCGCGAGCAGCAGGAGGGCGTACGCGGCCCACGCGATGGACGTGGTGAGATCGCGCGCCGGCAGGCGCTCGAAGGTGACGCGCAGGACGGTGCCGGTCGAGTACCAGTCGGCGATCATGAGGTTGATCCAGACGAAGACGACCCCGATCGCCCCGAGCCCGCAGGCGAGCGCCCCGACGGGCCAGCCGTTACGGTAGAGGTCGCGCTCCCAGTCGCGGGCGCGGGCGACCTCGTCGCGGCCGAGCACGTTGTAGACGCCGACCAGCGCCGCCGCGGGCACCAGGTACGCGTACGTGATCCAGTTCACGATGCGCCACGCGGGCCGCGGGTGGTAGAGCAGGACCCACTGGTTGGCGGTCAAGCGGAGCGTCGCGGCGGCGAGCAACGCGAGGCCGAACCACTTGAGGCCCGGGTGGTCGAGCCGGCGCCACAAGACGGCGACGGCGAGGCCCTCGAGCGCCCAGCCGATGGTGATCCACTGCTTCTCGAGCTGGAGCGGAACGGCGACGCTCGCGAAGCCGAGCGCGATCGCCGCAAACCAGACGAGGGCGGACTTCCGCTGGGGCGCGTCCGCCGGCCAGCAGGTGCGCGCGCGGAGCGCGGCCGCGAGCGACACCGCGCCGAGGAGGAGCGGCAGGAGCCCGATCGCGCCCTCGCCGAAGCGGACGTCCCAGAGGCGCCGGAGCGAGAGGAACCAGAACGGCGCCGCCAGCGCCGCGCCGTACCACGCCCACGGGGCGTTCCGCAGCCGCGCGCCGGCGACGAACGGCCAAGCGGTGAAGACGACGACCGCCGCGAGCTGGAAGACGAAGCCGGTCGCGACGTCGCCGGCGGGATGCGGGTAGGCGAGCAACCACGCCCGGTTCGGTGCGATCGTCGCGACCAGCGTCCACGCGGCGTGGATGAGCGCCGTCGCGGCGACGGCGGCGAACGTGGCGCGGCCGTCGCCGAGCCGGGTGGCGGCGAGCGTCACGAGGACGCCGAGCAGGATCGAGCCGCCCAGAAAGCGGGCGGTCGAGAGGTGAGCGATGGTCGGCGTGTTGGCGAAGGGGACGAAGAGGAGCAGGGCGAAGGTGACCGCGGCGTACTCCGCGTGGCGACGTGCGGCCGGGTCGCGGCGCAGCAGCGGCACGACCTGGGACGCGGCCGCGAGCGCCAGCGCCACCCCGAGCCACAGGTCGAGTGACGGGAAGCCGGGCGACCGCACGTGCACGAGGTACTGCGTGTCGAGACCGGCGCCGAGCGCCACGGCCGCGAGCACGTGCAGCGAGCTGCGTCCGGGGAAGCCGGCCTGTCGGACCAGCAACGCCGTCAGCGCGAGCCAGCCGACGAGCCACGGCCACGGCGTCGGATCGGCGGTCGCCACGGCGCCGAGGACGAGGACGCCGAAGAACCCGAGGGTCGACACCTCGGCCGCCTGCCCCGGCCCCTCCGGGCCCGAGCGCTCGGGCTCCCATTCGACGAAGAAGCGGAAGGGCAGCGAGAGGGCGACCGCGGCGGCGACGACGGGCCAGACCGGCGCGAACGAGCGCTCGGCCAGCCAGACGGTCACGACCGCGACCGACCCCGCCGCGGCGGCGGCACCGAGCCAGGCCTGGCGGTGCACCCGCGCCAGCCATCCGGCCGCGCACGAGAGAAGGAAGAGGAGCGTCGCGAGCGGCAGGAGACTGGGGCCCAGGTCGGCGCGCGACGCGAAGTAGACGCCGAACGCGAAGGGCAGCAGCGCGCCGCCCGCGCGCGCGGCGAGCCACGTCTCACGATCCTCGTCCTCGGTCCGGCGTCCGGCGAGCGCGAACAGCAGCGCGAAGACGCCGAGGATCGCGAGGCCGAGGCCGCTCTGCGCGTGCATGCGGGTCGTGATCCAGAGCGCTTGGTAGAGCGTGGTGCCGAGGAGGCCGAGCAGGCCGAGCTGCGGCCAGCGACGTCGCTCGGCCAGGTAGAGCAAGCCGCCGTCGAGGAGGAGGATATAGCCGAAGAGGCCGATCGGCCGGTCGGTGTGGCTGGCGATCATGAGCGGCGTCGCGAAGCCGCCCACCAGCCCGAGGAGCGCGATGGCGAGCGAGGAATTTCGCCACGAGAGGACGCAGCACGTCACCGTCACCAGGACCAGCAGCGCGAAGGCGACCTCGGTGCCGACGAGATCGTAGGCGCGGGCCGCCCAGAAGCTCGCGTAGAGCGTTGCCACGCCGGCGCCGGCAAGCGGGTCGGCCGTGCTGGCATAGTCGCGCCGCAGGAGGCGCTCCGACGCCGCGATGCAACCGACGCCGACGATGGTGCCGGCGACGACGCGCATCGTGATCGTGATCCATTGGCGCTCGATCGCGTACTTGAAGAAGAGGAGGCTCGCGAGCGCGATCGCGATGCCGGCGATGATGGCGGTGGTGCGCACGCCGAGCCAGCGCTCCCAGTCGATGGTCGGACGCGCGGGCGGTGGCGGTGAGGGCGCGGCGGCACGCGGCGGCGGGGCCTCGGGGATGCGCGGGCGCGGTGGTGGTGGCGGCGCGACGGCGGCCCGCGGCGGCGGCGCCGGGCGTGGCGGCGCCGTCGGCTGGACCGGTACCTCGGCCGCGCGCGGCACCTCCTCCTCCGCCGCCGGCATCCGCCGACGGAGCGCGCGCAGCTCGCTCTCGATGCGGTCGAGCCGCCCGGCGAGGTCCGAGCTGCGGCCGAAGGCGCGCGCGGCGAGCACGATCGCGACCAGGGCGACCACGAACGCGAGCATGGCCGAATCGTACTACGCGCCCGGCGGGAACACGATCAGCCGCGAACATCCATAGATAGTTGCACCCGGCAATACGGGCCAAAACTCTGACCCGGCGTCAACTTGCGGAGGCGGGCGAAGCTGTGGTTGAGGGAGGCATGGCCGACACTGTCCTCTTCACGGTCCAGGACCGCGTCGCCACCATCACCCTCAACCGTCCCGAGCGGAAGAACGCGATGAACCAGCAGCTCAAGGACGAGTTGCGCGAGGCATGGCGGCGCGTCAAGGCCGACCCCGACGTCTGGGTCGCCATCATTACCGGCGCGGGCGAGGCGTTCTCGAGCGGCGCCGACGTCGAGTCGCTCGCCACCGGCGGCTTCACCAAGACCGACCGCTGGCGCGAGCTGGCGATGATCGAGGGCATCGTCGAGCTGCCGACGCCGCGCCGCCAGCGCGTCCACAAGCCGGTGATCGCCGCCGTGAACGGCGTCGTCGCCGGCTTCTCGCTCGACCTCGTCACCGAGGCCGACATCCCGATCGCGTCGGAGCGGGCCTCCTTCGTCGACCCGCACGTCTCCCTCGGCTACGTCTCCTCGCACGAGATGGTGAACATGGCGCGTCGCGTCCCGCTCTCCGTCTGCATGCGCATGGCGCTCCTCGGGAGCCGCGAGCGCATGAGTGCGGCGCGCGCCTACGAGGTGGGGCTCGTCACCGAGGTCGTGCCGCACGAGAAGCTGATGCCGCGCGCGCTCGAGCTGGCGGGGATGATCGTCAGCAACGCGCCGCTCGCGGTGTGGGGGACCAAGATGGCGATCCTCCAGGGGCTCGACCTGCCGGTCGCGCAAGCCGAGGAGATCGCAGCCGGCTACCTCGAGGTGGTCGAGCAGTCCGAAGACCACGCCGAGGGGCCGCGCGCCTTCGTCGAGAAGCGGAAGCCCGGCTGGAAGGCGCGCTGAGCCGGCTCAGGCCGGCGTGTCGCGCTTCCCTGGCGCAGCCCCCTCGCAGCACCCCTCCGCGATCCGCCGGCAGCGCTCGCAGACGAGCTTCGCCTTGACCTGCACCAACCGCCCCCCGCACACCGGACACGCCTCCATCACTTCCCCCCTCCCAGCGCGGCGATCACCGCGGCCGACGTCGTCACCGTCGCCAGCAGCGGCATGATGTTCTCGATCGAGAAGCGGTGCCACTCGTCGGGGTAGCTCGCGCAGCAGTCCTCCAGGACGACCACGTCGAAGCCGCGGTTGACCGAAGCGCGGACGATGCCCTCGACGGCGAGGTTGGTCGACACCCCGCTCACGAGCATCGTCGTGCGGCCGAGCATGCGGAGGACCGGGTAGAGCTGCGTCCCGTACGAGCCGTCGACGCCGACGGTGCGCGTGAGCACGAAGTCTTCGGGCTTGGCGGCGAGCGCTTCGTGGATCTCGACGCCCCACGTGCCTTCGATCAACCGCGGCTTCGAGCCGGAGCGCCGGTGCAGCAGCGTGTTCGGGCGCGGGAAGCCCGGCTTGCCGCAGAAATTGACGTAGAGGACGGGGACCTTCCGGGCGCGCGCGGCGGCGACGACGGCCGCCAGCTTCGGGATCACGCCCCGCTTCTGGACCTGCTCGGCGAGCACGCCGCCCAGACCCCGCTGGCCGACGTTCGACTCGTGGACGATGTCGTTCTGCATCTCCACCAGGCAGAGCGCGGCGCGGTCGGCGTCGAGCGGGAGGTCCGGCATGCGACCGCACTCCCCATGCCACAGCGGCGGGCGATTGTCACCGACGGCGCGCTTCAGGGGGCGAGGGCGGCGGCGACGTCGGCGAGCGCGGCTTCGAGGTCGTCCGCGCTCCGCGCCTGCCGCAGGCCGGCCACGAGGTAGTCCAGACCGGCGGCGCGGTAGGCCTCGAGGTCGTGCTGGATCGAAGCGCGATCGCCGTAGAGCGGCCGCTCCCCGGCGCCGTCGCGCACCAGGACGCCCTTGCGGAGCGAGACGCACACCGCGCCGGGCGCGCGGCCGTGGGCCGCGACGCGCGCGCGCAGCGCGCGCACCTGCGGCGCCAGCTCGGCGGGGGAGAGGTCGATCGCGTGCCAGCCGTCGCCCAGGCGGGCGGCGCGCTCGAGGGCGCGGGGCGAGTTGCCGGCGATCCAGAGGGGCGGGTGCGGGCGCTGTGCGGGCGGCGGCCCCGTGCGCACCGGCGGCAGCCGGTAGTGTCGGCCCGTGAAGCGCGCCTCGCCGCCCGCCCAGAGCGCCTTCAGCACCGCCAGGTACTCGTCGGTGCGCGCACCGCGCGCGGCGAACGGCACGGCGAGCGCCTCGAACTCCTCCCGCAGCCAGCCCGTGCCGATGCCGAGGATCAAGCGGCCGCCGGAGAGATCGTCGAGCGTGGCGGCGAGCTTCGCGGTCAGCACCGGGTTCCGGTAGGGCAGCACGTAGGCGCTGACGCCGAGCCGCACGCGGCGCGTCTGCCCCGCCAGCCAGGCGAGCGTCGTGAGCGGCTCGTAAAAGCGTTCGATCACACCCATGTCGCCCGGCTTGGCGTCGGGACGGCGGTCGTAGGGGTAGATCGACGCGACGCCGACCGGCGCCACCAGGTGGTCGCTCATCCAGATCGAGTCGACGCCGAGCGCCTCGGCGCGCCGCGCCAGGCGCGCGAGCGTGTCGGCGCAGGCGAGGGGGCCGTAGTTCGGCAGCGCGACGCCGAAGCGCATGACGCGGCCCACGTCGCACGTTCGGGGTGGCGTGGGCAAGGCGCGGGCGGCCGCCCGGGCGGACGGCGCGTGCGTCGCTCTGTCCTCTGCGTCGCTGCGGACGTAGCGTTCGTCACGACGACGACGCGCGGCCGCCGCGGCTGGCGCTGTGTGGCGCCCGCGCCGGCTCGGCGGCGCGACCCTGGCATGCTTCCCGCACCGGGCGGACGGCGGATCGAAAGGGAGGTACCATGGCGTCGTCGTCCCGGCTCTGGCTGATCGGTCTCCTCGGCGCGGCGCTTGCCGCGTCATTCCCCTCGGCGCCGTCCGCCGCGTCCCGAACGACCGACATACGCGCGCTTCTCCGCTGTCGCGACGCCGTGCTGCACGCGGGTGTCGACTGCGGGCGCGACGAGTCGACGCGCCTGGTGCGCTGCCTCCGTCCGCTCGGCGACTGCCGCATGGGCGGCGCCGCCGACCCGTCGTGTCGCATGGCCCCCTGGGCCTGCGCCGGCCTCGCCAAGGACCTCGCGCGCGCGGAGAGTCAGCTGAGCGGGCGCGTCGCGGGCATGTGCGCGCCGATCGGCGCCAAGCGCGTGAGCGACGACCTCGGGCTCGGGTCCGGCTGCAGCGCGACGACGATGGACGATCTCGCCGCCTGCCTCGCGGCGCGCTGCCGCGCGGCCGCGGCGTCGTACGCGGTCCTCCTCGAGCCGGCGACATGCACGCTCATGAAGCAAGCCGGCCTTGCCGGCGTGCTCCCCGCCGACACCTGCGCCGACCCGACGCCGCCTCCGCCCCCTCCGCCGCCCCCGCCCCCCCCGAGCGGCCCGCTCTTCTGCGGCGGACCCGACGCGGTCGCCTGTCCTGACGGGCAGGCCTGCGACCGGAGCGACGGCCTCTGCACCGCCCCCAACCCGGCCGGTCGCTGCACAGCACTGCCCGGAACCTGCGTCGCCGACGGCCACCCCGTCTGCGGCTGCGACGGCACGACCTACGCCTCGGACTGCGACCGGCTGCGTGCCGGTGTGGTGAAGAGCCGCGACGGTGCCTGCGACCCGGCGCCCACCGCGTGCGGCATGAACGGCGTCACGTGCCCCGCCGGCATGTTCTGCGACTACGTCCGCGGCGACTGCGGCGAGGGCCAGCTCGGCACCTGCCGCCCGCAGCGCGCCGAGCCGTGCAACATGTGCATGGCGTTCCTGCCCGGACCGGTCTGCGGCTGCGACTTCCACACCTACGCCTCGGACTGCGAGCGCGAGGCGGCGGGCATGAGCAAGATCTGGGACGGCGTGTGCGGCTTCTGACGACGGTTTGACGCGACCGGCCCACGTTCGTTAGTTGCGGAGCGTGGGCTGGCCGCCGACCGCCGCGGACTTCGCGCGCCTCAAGGAAACCCTCGCCTGGGTACACGCGCGGTCGCCGTACTGGCGCCGCGTCCTCGACGCGGCGGGCGTGCAGCCCGCCGCCCTCGCAGGCTACGACGAGTTCCGGACCCGCGTACCTCGACTGGACAAGAGCGAGCTCGCCGCGAACCAGCGCGCGCACCCGCCCTTCGGCGAGCTGCTCGCCGCGAAGCCCGCGGAGTTCGCGTCGCTGCACACCTCGCCCGGACCCATCTACATCCCGCGGCTCGCCGAGGAGCGGGGCGGGGCGCCCGTCCTCGCCGCGGCGATCGAAGCCATGGGCGTGCGGCGCGGCGAGGTCGCGCACGTGACGCTCTCCTACCACGTCATGCCGGGCGGGCTCCGCCTGCATCGCGCCTTCGAGGAGGCGGGCTGCCTGGTGATCAACGGCGGCACCGGGGCGAGCCGCCTCCAGGTGCAGGTGGCGCACGACTACGGCGCCACGGTCTACGCCGGCACGCCGAGCTTCCTCGCCACGCTCGGCGACACGGCGAAGGAGATGGGACTCCGGCTCGCGTACCGCGTCGGCTTCTCGACCGCCGAGGCGCTGACGCCCGCGCTGCGGCACGACCTCCAGGCGAGCCTCGGCATCGAGCTCTTCGACCACTGCGGCGAGGCGC
>JBGQET010000084.1:0-19293 GCA_041496545.1 Binatia bacterium
GCACGCCAGAGCGAAGCGGCACGCGTCAACGGCGAGCTGGCGACCGCGCTGTCGCGCGACCTGGAAGCCGCCCAGGACCGCATCGGCTCGCTGGCGCGCGGCGTGCAGCGCCGTGACGGCGAGATCGATCGCCTGCTGAGCGGCGCCGAGGAGCGTCACGCGCTGCGCGACCTGCTCGCCACCCCGGGCGTCGAGATGCTGCGCTTGCACCCGGTCGCCCCGTTCCAGGAAGGACGGGGGCACGTCCTCTGGCACCCCGCCCGCGAAGACGTCGTCCTCTATGCCTTCGATCTTCCCACTCCGCCCCCCAACACGCGCTACCGCGTCCGGCTGACGCTCGACGACAACCACGATCAACCGGGCCCGACGTTCACTCCCGGGCCACGCGGCGACGTCGTCCTCCCGCTGAAGCTCGGCGTGCCGGCCGCGCGCTGCCGCGCCGTCGAGATCCTCCTCGACCCCGGGGCGAAACCCGTGCTCGCCGCGCGCCGCGACGGCGCGAGCTGAAGGACGCTAGGGCGTCCGGAGCCCGCCGGTCAGCGACGTCCGGAAGGGCACCGTGGTCGACGAGCAGCGGTTCGACGAGTCGCTCGCCGCCGGGTTGTGGAACCCGATCGTGACCTGCAACTGGCTCTGCCCCGGCGTCTGGAGCTGGACGCGCGGCCCATGGGTGCGGAACTTGAGCCGCCCGTTGCGACCGACGATGAGCGTCATGTCGCTGAGCCCCTTGGCGCTCTTCACGCGGAAGTGCCGGTCCCAGAACATGTACGAGTTGTGCATGGTCATGAACTTCTTCGCCGGCACGAAGGCGCAGAAGATGTCCTGCTTGCCGTTGACCGGGCGGATCTGGACGAAGACGTCCTGACCCTTCTGGTGGGGGTTCACCTGGCCGCCGAGCCCGCTCAGCGCGAGCGTGGACTGCATCTGGAAGCTGGTGCGGCTCCCGTGTGGCTTCATCTTGCCGTGGACCTTCAGCATCTCGAAGAGCTGCGCCTGCTGGCAGCACTCCGGGTCCTCGAAGTCGGTGAGGCCGTCGCCGTCGTCGTCGATGCAGTTGCCGCAGATCTCCTTCACCCGGAGCGACGGCAGGGTCGTGGTGGTCGTGGAGGACGTCGTCACGGTCGTCGTCGTGGGCGACTTGCACTGCGAGCGGTCGATCGTGCAGTCCCCCGTGCAGAGCAGCGCCCCGATCGGCGAGCCGGGCGGGCACGTCGCGCCGTCGAAGTCGGTACCGTCGCACTCCTCGTCGTCCTCGAGCACGCCGTTGCCGCACGAGACGGGCGTGGTGGTGGTCGTCGAGCCCTCGTTCGTCGTGCTCGTGCTGGTGGTGGCGGTGGTGCTGGGCGCCGTGGTGCTGGTCGCCGTCGTGGTGGTGCTCGACGGCTCGGTGACGGTGGTGGTCGAGGCCGCGGTCGTGGTGGTGGTGGTCGACGGCTCGCTGACCGTCGTCGTGGACGCCGCGGTCGTGGTCGTGGTCGACGGCTCGGTGACCGTCGTCGTGGACGCCGACGTCGTGGTGGTGGTCGAGGGGTCGGTGACCGTGGTGGTAGAGGCCGAGGTCGTCGTGGTGGTGGTCGCCGCCGTGGTGGACGTGGTCGAAGCCGCGGTGGTCGAGGTGGTGGACGGCGTCGTGCCCGTGGTGCTGGTGGAGGTGGTGCCCGTGGTCGTCGACGACGAGCTGGTGCTGGTGCTGCTCGTACCCGTCGTGCTGGTGGTAGTGCTGCTGCTCGTGCTGGTGGTGGTGGTCGAGGTGGGGGGTGGGCCGAGGCGGACGAAGACGTGCTCGGTCGAGAACTTGTCGGCGACGAAGTTCCCCTCGAGCTGGGTGCCCTGGGTGAGGAAGACCGTCGCGTTCGGGGCGCACAGGTTGGCGTGCACCTGCGAGCGGCGCGAGAAGTGCACCATGCCGCCGCCGGCGAAGAAGTGGATGTCGGCGGAGCTGAGCGCGGAGCCGGGCTCGGGGCCCGTGAAGCTGCCGTTGCCGAGGTCCGGATCCATGTCCTCGTCGCCGATGTCGCCCGCCACGTTGACGTTGACCCGGCCCGGGACGGTGCTGCGGAAGAGGAGGTCGGCGTTGCGCCCGGCCGTCAGGCTGCAGAAGTTGTAGTCGCCGACGCCGTCGAAGATGAGATTGCCCGCGCCGGGCGAGCCCTTCACGATCACGTCGCCGTAGTTGCCCGGCGTGATGACGCGCGTCTCGCCGCGGCCGACCATGACCTTCGGCCCGCCGCAGAGCGGGAAGGGACTGGGGTACTCGCACGCGACACGGATGTCGTCGTGGTTGACGAACGGGCTGTGGAAGGAATGCTGGGCGTTGCAGATGGGCGGGTTGGCGTCGTTGGAGAAGAGGTCGGCGCAGTCGGTGGCCGAGAGCGTCCGGACCGAGTCGGCCGAGATCTGGGAGCTTGGCGCGCCCAGCCGGCCGTGGATGTGCATCGAGCCGCCGAGGTCGTTCACCCCGATGTTGCCCGCGTCCAGGACGATGAGGCCCTTGCAGCGCATGTCCTCGATCGCGAACAGGGCGTACGAGTGGATGTCCGTGCTCTGCGCGCGGGCGAGGGTCGGTCCGCGGAGGGCGAGCGCCGCCGCCAGGGCGAGCGAAACCCGCAGGATCTGTCGTGAATCAGTCATGGTCGTACGTCTGCGCTCCCTCACGCGAAAAGGTGACTAGAGCAAGGGGCATGCCCGCACCGTACCCCGTCCCGTCTCACCCGGCCCCCCCGCAGCGTCGCGGGTTCGTTGCAGAGACGCAACTTTTACGCAACTCCCTCGGGGTCATCTTGCGCTAAAGCAAAGCCTTCGGTAGCAGGGTAGGAGGAGCTGATTTCCTTCGGAGAACCGCCCGCGGTCACGACGCCGGCGGCTCTCTCCGCGCCGCGCGCCCGCGCCCGCTTCACCTTGCGAGTGGGCCACCCGACGACTAGCATCCCGCCGCCATGCGTCGAGCGGTGCGGATCGCGAACGCGAGCGGCTACTGGGGGGGAACCTGACCGACTGGCAGGGCGTGCCGCCGCTCGACGTCGGCTACCCGATCGCGGAGGTGGAAGCCGACGGGAGCTTCACGGTGACGAAGCACCCGGGCACGGGCGGGCGCGTGTCGCGGGCGAGCGTCACCGAGCAGCTCCTCTACGAGATCGCCGACCCCGCCGCGTACCTCACGCCCGACGTCGCGGCCGACTTCCGGCCACTCGAGGTCGTCGCCGTCGGGCCCGACCGCGTCACGGTGCGCGGCGCGCGCGGCGCCCCGCCCACCGATACGCTGAAGGTCACGATCGTCTACCGTGACGGGTGGCGGGCGGTCGGCTTCGCGCTGATCTCCGGCCCCGATGTGCGCGCCAAGTCCGCGCGCCTGGCCGAGATGATCTGGCATCGCGTCGGGACGGACTTCCTCGAGCGGCGCGCCGAGTTGATCGGCGACCGGAGCTGCTGGGGTGCCGCGGCGCCCGACGTCGAGCCGAACGAGGGTCTCTTCCGCGCCGCGGTCCGCGATCCCCTCGCCGAGGTGAAGGAGCTGGTCCGCGAGGTGACGACGGCGGCAGCGGGCGAGGTCGGGCGTCTGACCGCCGAGCGCATCGCCCGGCTGCGCGCAAGCGCGGAGGGGCAGGACGGGTTGGCGGCGTTTCTCGACAAGCGCCGCCCGCGCTGGGTGCCGTGACCGTCCGCCGCGACGCCGAGTTCGAGGAAAACGCCCGCCACCACCGCGCGCTCGCCACAGCACTCGGCGAGCGGCTCGCGCGGGCGCGTGAGGGCGGCTCGCCCGAGGCACGCCGGCGCCACGTCGAGCGCGGGCGACTCTTCGTCCGCGACCGCGTCGAGCGCCTGCTCGACCCGGGGACGCCGTTCCTCGAGCTGTCGCCGCTCTGCTCGGAGGGCGTCTACGGCGACCCGACGCCCTCGGCCGGCATGGTGACCGGGATCGGCAGCGTCGCCGGCCACCAGACGATGGTGATCGCCAACGACGTCACCATGAAGGGCGGCACGCTCTACCCGCTCACCGTGCAGAAACAGCTCCGCGCCCAGCAGATCGCGCAGGAGAATCGCCTGCCGTGCGTCTACCTCGTCGACTCGGGCGGCGCCTTCCTCCCGCTCCAGGCGGACATCTTCACGCCCGGCGGCCGCATCTTCTACAACGAAGCCGTGATGTCCGCGGAGGGCATCGCGCAGATCGCCGTCGTGTGCGGCCCGTCGACCGCCGGCGGCGCCTACGTCCCCGCCATGTGCGACGAGAACATCATCGTCCGCCAGCAGGGCGCGATCTACCTGGGCGGCCCCCCGCTGGTGCGCGCCGCGACGGGCGAGGAGGTCACCGCGGAGGAGCTGGGCGGGGGCGACGTGCACACGCGCATCTCGGGCGTCTCCGACCACCTCGCCGACGACGACGCGCACGGCATCGCGCTCGCGCGCGAGGCGATGGCGTGCGTGCCACACGCGCCGCTCGCCGTCGAGCCGGCGGCGGTCGAGCCGCCCGCGGAGGATATCGAGGACCTCTACGGCCTCCTGCCCCGCGACCCGCGCAAGCAATACGACGTCCGCGAGGTCATCCGCCGGCTCGTCGACGCGAGCCGCTTCCACGAGTTCAAACCGCTCTACGGCACGACGCTCGTCACCGGCTTCGCCCGCCTCCACGGCTTCGACGTCGGCATCCTCGGCAACAACGGCGTCCTGTTCTCGGAGGCCGCGCTCAAGGGGACGCACTTCATCACGCTCGCCTGCCAGCGTCGCGTGCCGCTCCTCTTCCTGCAGAACATCACCGGCTTCATCGTCGGCAAGCGCTACGAGCACGGCGGCATCACCAAGGACGGCGCCAAGATGGTGCACGCCGTGGCGACCGCACAGGTGCCGAAGCTCACGGTCATCGTCGGGGCGTCGCACGGCGCCGGCAACTACGCGATGTGCGGCCGCGCCTACGGGCCGCGCTTCCTCTTCACCTGGCCGAACGCCCGCATTTCGGTCATGGGGGGCGAGCAGGCGGCGCAGACGCTGGTGTCGGTGAAGCGCGAGCAGCTCCGCAAGCAGGGCAAGACGATGACGGCCGAGGACGAAGCGGCGCTCGCGGCGCCGATCCTCGCCACCTACGAGGAGGAGTCCAGCGCGCTCTACGCGACGGCGCGCCTCTGGGACGACGGCATCATCGACCCCGTCGACACGCGCGACCTGCTGGGCCTCGCCCTCGCCGTCGTGCTACGCGTGCCCATCCCGCCGCCGCGACACGGCGTCTTTCGCATGTGAGGTGACGACATGGCGTTCGATCTGACCGAGGAGGAGCAGCTCATCGTCCAGGCCGTGAAGGACCTGGCGGGAAGCCCCGCCGGACGCGCGCACTGGCGCCAGCGCGCGCTCGCCAACGAGTTCCCGGAAAAACTGTGGAAGGCGCTGGCCGACGCCGGCTACCTCGGCATCCTCGTCCCGCAGGCCTACGGCGGCGCCGGGCTCGGGTTGAAGGAGCAGGCGCTCCTCATGGAGACGATGGGGGCCGAGGGCATGGCGCTCCTGCTCATGATCGTCAGCACGACGATGTGCACCATCGCGCTCGCCAAGCACGGCAGCGAGGAGCAGAAGCAGCGCTACCTGCCCGGCCTGGCAGACGGCTCGCGGCGCATCTGCTTCGCCATCACCGAGCCCAACGCCGGCTCGAACAGCTTCCGCATGGAGACCCTCGCCACGCGCCACGGCGACGGCTACCGCCTCCGCGGCCAGAAGTACTTCATCTCGGGCGTCGAGCAGTCGCAGCAGTGCCTGGTCGTGACCCGGACCACCGCCGCGCGCGACGTGAAGGACAAGCGCGAGGGCCTCTCCCTCTTCATCGTCGACACCGATGCGCCGGGGTTCGCGAAGCAGGTGCAGGACACGGCGCTGAACGAGACCGAGCGCCAGTGGACGCTCTTCTTCGACGACGTGCCCGTCCCCCGCTCGGCGCTCATCGGCGAGGAAGGGAAGGGGCACCGCTACCTCTTCGACCTCTTGAACCCCGAGCGCGTGGTGAGCGCCGCCATCGCCACCGGCCTCGGCCGCTACGTCCTCCGCAAGGCCGTCGAGTACACCCGTGAGCGAAAGGTCTTCAACGTCCCCATCGGCGCGCACCAGGGCCTCGCGCATCCGCTGGCGCTCGCCGCCTCGCACCTCGAGCTGGCCTCGCTCATGACGCGCAAGGCGGCCTGGCTCTTCGACCAGGGCCGCCCCGGCGGCCCCGAAGCCAACATGGCCAAGATGGCGGCCGCCGACGCCGGCCTCGAAGCCTGCGACATCGCCATCCAGGCGCACGGCGGCAACGGCTTCACGCGCGAGTTCGAGGTCATCACGTACTGGCCGCTGCTGCGGCTCATCAAGACGGCGCCGGTGTCGCGCGAGATGATCCTCAACTACATCGGCGAGCACGTGCTCGGGTTGCCGCGGAGCTACTAGGTGGGCGTTCGTTCCACTCATGCGCGGGTCGAGTTGACCACCAGTGACCGACGTGGCCGGGGCGCGCCGGACCCGACGCTGGACCGAGCCGCCGTAGCACCTTGCCAAGGCGGTGGCCGCAGCGTATGAAGCCCGCCCATCCAGAGCCATGATCCACGGGCGTTCCACGTGAAGCTCCGTTGAGGGGCGAGGGAGCATCGATGGTGCGACGGAAGACGAAGAAGGCGAAGGGCAAGACGAAGGGACGCAAGGCCGGCACCCGCCGCGCCCCGAAGAAGCGCAAGGCCGCGGGCGCGACCGCGTCGTCGCAGACGGGCACCAAGCGTATCGCCGCGCTGGAGGCGGAGAACCGCCGCTTGCGCAAGGAGCTGGAGTCGCTGCGCACGGAGCAGTCCGAGCGGCCGGTGCCCGCGTTCAACCTGACCGCGGACGAGGGAGAACCGGAGACACAGCAGGACTGAGCGTCGTCCGCTCTAGGCCGCCGACGCCGACAGGACGTCGCGCAGCCAGGACGCCGTCCGCGAGGCGGGCGTCGCCGCGATCACCTCGGGTGGGCCCACCGCGACCACGCGGCCGCCGCCGGCGCCACCCTCGGGGCCGAGGTCGACGACCCAGTCGGCTTCCTTGACGATGTCGAGGTTGTGCTCGATCGTCACCACCGTGTTGCCGAGGTCGACCAGGCGGTGGAGGACGGCGATCAGGCGGTCGGTGTCGGCGAAGTGGAGGCCGGTGGTCGGCTCGTCGAGCACGTAGAGCGTCGCGCCGCGTGACGGCTTGGAGAGCTCGAAGGCGAGCTTGATCCGTTGCGCCTCGCCGCCGGAGAGCGTGTTGCTCGGCTGGCCGAGGGTCAGGTAGCCGAGGCCGATGTCGCACAGCACGGCGAGGCAGCGCGCGACCTGCGGGTGGGGCGCGAAGAAGGCGGCCGCTTCCTCGACCGTCATGGCGAGGACGTCGGCGATGGTGCGGCCTGCCCAGCGAATGGCGAGCGTCTCCTCGGTGAAGCGCCGGCCGGCGCACACGTCGCACTTGACGTAGACGTCGGGCAGGAAGCTCATCTCCATGCGCAGGCGTCCCTGACCGGCGCACGCCTCGCAGCGCCCGCCCGCGACGTTGAAGGAGAAGCGGCCCGCGTCCCAGCCCCGCACGCGCGCGTCGGGCACCTGGGCGAAGAGGCGCCGGATGTCGTCGAAGAAGCCCACGTAGGAGGCGGGCGTGGAGCGCGGGGTTCGGCCGATCGGCGTCTGGTCGACCTCGACCGCCCGCGTGAGGTGCGCAACGCCCTCGAGCGCGCGATGCGTGCCGACGCGACCGGTGGCGAGGCCGAGCGCCCGCCGTACGGCCTTGTAGAGCACCTCGCGCACCAGCGTCGACTTGCCGGAGCCCGAGACGCCGGTGACGCAGGTCCACGCCCCGAGCGGGAGGCTCACGTCGATGTCCTGAAGGTTGTGCTCGGCCGCGCCTCGGACCGTGAGCACGGGCCGGCCCTCGAGCGGGCGGCGCGGCCCGAGGCGGCGGCGTGGCGCGCCGAGGTACCGGCCGGTCAGCGAAGCCGGGATGGCGGCGAGGCGGTCGGGCGGCGCGACCGCGACCACGGCCCCGCCGTGGCGCCCGGCGCCGGGCCCGAGGTCGACGACCAGATCGGCCCGGCGGATCGTCGCCTCGTCGTGCTCGACGACGAGCACCGTGTTGCCGCGCGCCCGCAGCGCCTCGAGCGTGTCGAGCAGCATGGCGTTGTCGCGCGGGTGGAGCCCGATCGTCGGCTCGTCGAGGATGTAGCACACGCCGCGCAGGTTCGAGCCGAGCTGGGCGGCGAGCCGGATGCGCTGCGCTTCGCCGCCCGAGAGGGTGTCGGCGCGCCGGTCGAGCGTCAGGTAGGACAAGCCGACCTGACCGAGGAAGCGCAGGCGCGGCACGATCTCCTTCATCGCGCCCTCGGCGATCGCCGCTTCGCGCGTGCCGAAGCCGAGCGCGCCGACGACGCGCTCGGCGTCGCCGACGGAGAGGGCCATCAGCTCGGCGATGCCGTGACCCTGGAGGCGCACGGCGCGGGCGCGGGCGTTGAGACGCTGCCCGCCGCACGCCACGCACGGCCGCTCGACGGCGAAGGCGGAGAGGTCGGGGCCGTCCTCGGCGCCGAGGGCCTCGCCGAGCAGCGCGAGCGCGCCGACGAGCTTGCCGTCGCCCTCGAGGACCAGCCGGCGGTGACGCGCCGCGAGCCGGCCCGTGGGACGGTCGAGCGGAACGCCGGCGGCGGCGAGCGCGCGGAGGAGCTTCCGCTTCTCCGCCCGCAGCGCGGGCTGCTCGAACGGCGCCAGCCCGCCGGCGTCGAGGGTGCGCGTCGGGTCGAGCACGGCCTCGGGGTCGACGGCCGTCGCGGCGCCGGCGCCGTCGCACTCGGGGCACGCGCCCTGGCGGCTGTTGAAGGAGAAGAACCGCGGATCGAGCGCTTCGAAGCCGAGCCCGCACGCGGCGCAGAAGAGGCGCTCGGAGTAGAGCCGCTCGGCGTCGCCGGCGAGGACGACGGCGCTCCCGCTGCCGAGCCGCAGCGTGCGCTCGAGCGCGGCGTCGAGCGCGTCGGCGCCGACGTCGAGCGTCGCCACCACGAGATCCACGTCGTGCTCCTTGTAGCGGTCGAGCAGCGGCACGCCGGCGAGCGCCTGCCGGCGCCCGTCGATGCGCGCTTCCTTGAGCTTCAGCTTCCGGGCGGCCGCCAGCACCTCCTTGTGGTAGCCCTTGCGGCCGCGCACCACCGGCGCGAGCAGCGTGATCCGCTCGCCGCGCAGCTCGCGCCGCAGGCGGTCGCGGATCTGGCCGCGCGTCTGGGAGTGGATCGGCGCGTCGCACCCCGTGCAGTGCTGGACCCCGAGCTTGGTGAAGAGGAGGCGGAGGTAGTGCGACACCTCGGTGACGGTCGCGACCGTCGAGTTGGCGCCGCCGCGCGAGAGGCGCTGCTCGATCGCGACCGTCGGCGGAAGTCCGGTGAGCAGGTCGACGTCCGGCTTGGCCATCACGTGGAGGAACTGGCGGGCGTACGCCGACAAGCTGTCGATGTAGCGCCGCTGCCCCTCCGCGTAGAGCACGTCGAAGGCGAGCGACGACTTCCCCGAGCCGGACAGGCCGGTGAAGACGATGAGGCGGTCGCGCGGCAGGTCGAGCGAGATGTCGCGCAGGTTGTGCTCGCGGGCGCCGACGACGTGGATGTGGCCGTCGAGGCCCGCGGCGGGGTGCAGACGCGCGGGCGCGGCCTCGGCGACGCGGTCGGCGCCGCCGAGGGCGTCGCGGAGGAAGCGCCCGGTGTGCGAGCCCGGCGTGGCGGCGACCCGCTCGGGCGTCCCGGCGACGACGAGCCGCCCGCCGTCGGCGCCGCCCTCGGGCCCGAGGTCGATCACCCAGTCGGCGCACTTCACGACCTCCAGGTTGTGCTCGATGACGACCAGCGAGTGACCGCGCTCGACCAGGCGCGCGAAGCAGCCGAGCAAGCGGTCGATGTCGGCCAGGTGGAGGCCGGTCGTCGGCTCGTCGAAGATGAAGAGCGTGTGCGCCTTCGACTCGCGGCCGAGATGGGCGGCGAGCTTCACGCGCTGCGCTTCGCCGCCGGAGAGGGTCGAGAGCGGCTGGCCGAGGCGGAGGTAGTCGAGGCCGACGTCGCCGAGCGGCCGGAGCCGTGCCCCGACCTCCGGCTCGTCGGCGAACACCTCGACCGCTTCGGCCACCGTGAGGTCCAGGACGTCGCGGATCGAGCGTCCCCGCCAGTGGACCTCGAGCACCTCGGCTCGGAAGCGGGCCCCGCCGCACTCGGCGCACGGCACGTAGACGTCGGAGAGGAACTGCATCTCAATCTTCTCGAAGCCCTCCCCGGTGCACGTCTCGCAGCGACCGCCCGGGACGTTGAACGAGAAGGTCGCGGGGCTGTAGCCGCGGAGCCGCGCGCTGTCGGTGCGCGCGAAGCAGGAGCGGATGGGCTCGAAGGCGCGGAGATACGTGGCGGCGTTCGCGCGCGGCGTCGAGCCGATCGGCGCCTGGCCGACGAGGATCACGTCGGCGATCCGGTCGGCCCCCTCGAGGGCACGGCAGGCGCCCGGGATCCCGACCGGCTCGCCGCGGCGCTTCTTGAGCCCGCGGTAGAGCACCTCCTCGACGAGCGTCGACTTACCGGAGCCCGAGACGCCGGTCACGACGACGAAGCAGGCGAGCGGGATCTCGACGTCGAGGTCCCGTAGGTTGTTGGCCACCGCACCGCGCACGCGCAGCGCCAGGCCGCGGAGCGGGCGGCGCCGCTTCGCCGGCACGGGGATGGCGCGACGTCCGGTCAGGTAGTCGGCGGTGGCGGAGCCGCGCGCGTGGAAGAGCCCGGCTGCGGGGCCCGCGAACACGACCTCGCCGCCGCGCTCGCCGGCACCGGGGCCGAGGTCGATGACGTGGTCGGCGGCGCGGATGATCGCCGGGTCGTGCTCGACGACGAGCACGGCGTTCCCCTGGTCGCGGAGGCGGTGGAGGATGCGGATCAGGCGCTCGGTGTCGCGCGGGTGGAGGCCGATCGACGGCTCGTCGAGGACGTAGAGCGTGTTCACGAGCGAGGAGCCGAGGGCGGTGGTCAGGTCGACGCGCTCGAGCTCGCCCCCGGAGAGCGTGCGCGACTGGCGGTCGAGGGTCAGGTACTCGAGCCCGACCTCGACCAGATACCCGAGCCGCCGCCGCACCTCGGCCAGGATGACGGCGGCCACCTCCTCGCTCTGGCCCGCCGGCAGCGCCAGCGCGTCGAAGAAGCGGGACGCCTCGCCGATGGGGAGCCGCGCGACGTCGGCGATGGTGCGCCCGCCGACCCGGAAGTCGAGCGCCTCGGGTTTGACGCGCGCGCCCTCGCAGGCGGGGCAGAGCGTGTAACTCCGGTAGCGCGAGAGGAAGACGCGCACGTGCATGCGATAGGTCCGCCCCTCGAGCCAGCGGAACCAGCCGCGGATCCCCGGGTAGTGCCCGCGGCCGTCACCGTCGAGGACGAGCGCGCGCTCTGCCGGGTCGAGCGTGCCCCACGGCACGGTGGTCGGGATGCGGCGCCGCTTGCAGAACTTGAGCAGCTCGCCCCGCTCCCAGCCGGTGGCCTTCGTCGACCACGGCTTCACGGCGCCCTCGGCGATGGTGCGCCGGGGGTCGGGGACGACGAGGTCGAGGTCGAGGTCGATGGTGCGGCCGAAGCCGCGGCAGCTCTCGCACGCGCCGAGGGGGCTGTTGAAGGAGAAGAGGTTGGGGACGGGCTCGCGCACGACGAAGCCGCACGCCGCGCATTCGAGCGCCGTGGAGAAGCGCTCGACGCGGCCGCGCTCGTCGAGCAGCACGACCGCCGCCCGCCCGCGCCCGTGGCGGAACGCTTGCTCGAGCGAGTCGACGAGCCGCGCGCGCTCCGCCGCGCGGAGGCGCAGGCGGTCCTGCACGACCGTCAGCGTGCCGTCGACCACCGGCAGCTCCGTCGCCTCCTCGACGTCGACCACCCCCGCGGGGCCGAGGAGCCGGATGAAGCCGCCGGAGAGGAGCCCCTCCCGGATGGTCGCCGCCGGCAGGTCGGCGGGCGTCGGCAGCCCGAAGGTCACGAGGGCGCGCGCCTCAGCGTGCGCCTCGAGCAGGCGGTCGGCGGCGCTCTCCGGCGAGTCGCGCTCGACCGGGCGACCGCACTGCCGGCAGTGGGGCACGCCCACCTTGGCGAAGAGGAGCTTCAGGTAATCGTGCAGCTCGGTCATGGTGCCGACCGTCGAGCGCGAGGTCTTCACGGGGCGGCTCTGGTTGATCGCGATCGCCGGCAGGATGCCGTCGATGCGCTCGACCCGCGGCTTGTCCATGCGGTCGAGGAACTGTCGCGCGTAGGCGGAGAAGCTCTCCACGTAGCGCCGCTGCCCCTCGGCGTAGAGGACGTCGAAGGCGAGGCTCGACTTGCCGGAGCCCGAGACGCCGGTCACGACGGTGAGCGCGTTCGTCGGCACGCGCACGTCGATGCCCTTCAGGTTGTGTTCGCGGGCGGCGACGATCTCGATCGCGGCGGCGGTCGTGGGGTCCATCGGCGAAGCGGGTGTACGGCAGGCGCGCTCGGACGGCGTGCCGAACCGTCGAGTATACCCGTGCGGGACGCTGGGGAAAGGGTCGTTCAGCGGTCTGGCGCGACGCCGGCGAGGCGAGCGAGCGGCGTCCCGTAGCCGATCGCCGCCTCCGCGTCGACGACCGCGCCCGCGCCGACCACCGCCCGCCGCACGCGCGCGCCGCAGCCGATGCGGCAGCCGTCCAGCAGCACGGAGTCCCCGTGGCCGAGCACGCGTCGATCCATCACCGCTCCTCCTTCCCGACCGCTGCCTCGTCCCGGCCGCCGTCCAGCGCCAGGCGCTGCTCGATCCGTGCGATCGCGCCGGCGAGCGCCCCGTCCCGCGGGATGCGGGCGGTGATGGCCTGCCAGGCGTGGAGGACCGTGGTGTGGTCGCGCGCGAAGGCCGTGGCGATCTCTGCGAACGGGCGCGCGAGGAGCTTGCGAGCGAGGTACATCGCCACCTGACGGGGCAGCACGAGGGCGGCTTTGCGGCTCCGCCCCCGGAGCGCGCGCGTGGCGGCGCCGAACACCGACGCCGTCTCCTCGACGATGCGCTCGATGGTGAGGGGGACGACGGGTCGCGCGAGGTCGGGGAGCACCTCCTCGGCGAGCGTCTGGTCGATCCGACGCCCGAGCAGACGGGCGTGGGCGACGAGTCGGGTGAGCGCGCCCTCGAGCCGGCGGACGTTGCCGCCGGCGCGCGCCGCGATCCACCCCGCCAGGCCCGGGTCGAGCTGCATGCCCTGCGAGCGGGCCTTCTGCTGGAGGATGGCGACCCGGAGCGCCGGCTCCGGCGGCTCGATGCGCGCGATCAGGTCGCCCGCGAAGCGCTCGCGGAGACGCGTCGCCAGCTGGGCCAGGTCGCTCGGCGGGCGGTCGGAGGTGAGGACGAGCAGCCTACCGCTCTCGACCCACTCGACGAGCCCGTCCACGAGCCGCTCCTGCACCTCCTCCTGGCCGGCGAGCGAGTGCACGTCGTCGAGCAGGAGGGCGGAGAGCTGGCGGAGGTCGCCCCAGAACGCCTCGTGGGCGTGGGCGCCGTAGGCCGCCACCAGGCCGGAGACGAGCTGCGCCGCCGGCAGGCTGGCGCTCGCCGTGCCGCGCGCTTCGAGGGCGTGGAAGACGGCGTGGAGGAGGTGGGTCTTCCCGACCCCGACGGGCCCGTGGACGAAGAGCGGGCTCCGGTAGCCGGCGACGACCGCGCGCGCCGCCGCGTAGGCCTTCTGGTTACTCTCGCCGATCACGAACGTGTCGAAAGTGTGCTCCGCCGCCGGCGGCGAGACCCGGACGGGCAGGGCGGGCGGCGCCTTCGCCAGCTCGATGCGAATCGGCCACGGCCGGCGCAGCGTCGCGGCCAGGGCCGCTTCCAGGATGCCGGCGAAGTGGCGGGTGACCCAGCTCTGGGTTGTCGGGTCGGGGGCTTCGAGGACCAGCCCCTGCTGGGTCCAGGCGCTCCGCAGCGGCGCGATCCATACGTCGAAGTTCTGCTGGCCGATGCGCGCCCGCACGGCCGCGGCCACCGCCTGCCACACCGCCGCCGGATCGAAGACGCTTCCCCCGGCCGCGGGCAGCGTTCCGTCAACCGATTCGCCCGCCGGCGGGCTCTCGGCACGCTGGCTTTGCATCAGGGCGGTCCCCCCTCATCAACACCTGTGGAGAATGCGCGCCTCGCGCCGTACTCACACGCTCTTTCCCCCGCCTGCGCTGCTGCCCCTGCACCGCGCACGCGGGCCGGCGCACCCCGCCCGGGCGAGTCCGGGAGGACGGCGTCGGTAACCATGTTTCTTTCTCGGAAGCTCCCGGCCAGCGTGTCCGCGGTGTGACGGAACGCCTGCACCGGTTCGCTTGATCCCCCATAGACCCATCCTCACCGAATGGCAACAAAAAAATCACCCGGCGGCGGGAGCTACTGGACGGCGACCCTGCGCGCGCTGATCATCTGCAGATCCGCGATCAGCTCGCGCACGGCGGCGCGCGTGTCGCGTGCGTTGCGACGCAGCTCGCGCTCGAGCTGCATGCGCCGACCGTCGCGCAGCGGGCGCGTGCGAAGCTGGAGGTAGGCACGCTGCATGTCGTTGCGGCGGTCGAGCAAGCGGTCGACCTTGGCGAGCGCGAGCAAGCGCACGCGCTGGTGCGGGATGTCGTCGGCGACCGACAGCAGGCGCGAGAGGAGGCCGACGTGATGGCGGCTGATCTGCTCGGCCACCCGCGCGTCCGCGCGCACCGTCATCAGACAGAAGGCCGCCTCGAACTCGCGCAGCGCGGGCTCCGTCTGCCGTGCCTGGAGATGGGCGTCGCCGCGCGCGGAGCGCGCCAAGGCGCGCTGGAAGCGTGCGCGCTCGAGCGCGCCGATTGCGGGCTCGGCGAGCGGTCGGGCGAGCAGCACGAGGAGGCCGCCCAGGAGCACGAGCGCGACCGGGATCAGCAGGAGCGCGACGAAGGCCGTCGACATGCGGGGGGTGCCGACTGTAGGGCAACACCTCGCGCGAGACAAGTAGTCTCGAGGGCGATCCGGCTCAGACGAAGACGCGATAGTCGAGGGTCGGGAACACGTTGTCAGTGTCCTCGAGGGCGGCGAGGCGCAGGTCGTCGACGCTCCCGTGCTCGACGCCCTCGCACAGCTCCTGGCAGCGCAGCACGTGGTCGCGCGTACGGCGGACGGCGTACTCGGTGGTCGTCTCGCGCGACATCATGAAGGCCCAGTCGCTCGCCTGCGCCAGGAAGAGCTCGCGGAGCGCCTGGGTGAGGGCGCGGCGCGTGCGCTCGTCGGCGCTCGGGTAGCGACGGCAGAGCGCGTGGAGGCGGTCGGCGGCGGCGTGGAGGTGGGGGTAGATCCAGTCGTTCTGGCTCGCGAGCCAGACGTCGTTGTGGCCCTTCCATCCCCACGTCGAGGCGGCGGGCGTGGCGCGCTGGACGGTGGGGTGGCGCTCGAGGTCGTCGCCCGGGGTCGCCGAGCGGAGACCGGGGGTGGCGGCGAGGCGGCGGAAGACCAGCTCGAGCCAGAGCGGCCCCTCGAACCACCAGTGGCCGAACAGCTCGGCGTCGTACGGGCAGACGATGATCGGCGGTCGGTCCATGGAGCGGGCGAGCCACTCGACCTGCCGCGACCGCGCGTCCACGAAGTGCTGCGCGTGGGCTTCCGCCTGCTCGCGCGCGCGCGCCGGGTCGTACGCCTCCTTGTAGTCGGTCTTGCCGGTGATGCGGTGGTACTTGATGCCGGTGTGGATCCGCTGCCCGGTGGGGGGCAGGTACGGTCGCACGTAGTCGTAGTCGAGGTCGAAGCCGATGTCGCGGTAGAAGTCGCGGTACCAGAAGTCGCCCGGGTAGCCCTCGTCGGCGCTCCACACCTGCTTGGAGCTGTCGGGGTCGCGGCCGAAGGCGGCGACCCCGGAGTCGCAGACGATCGGCGCGTACGCCCCGTAGACGGGCCGCGGCGTGGCGTTCGCGATGCCGTGGGTGTCGACGAAGAAGTAGCGGATGCCGACCCGCGCGAGCTCGGCGTCGAGACCGGGTTCGTAGGCGCACTCAGGGAGCCAGAAGCCCTCCACCTGGCGGCCGAAGAAGCGCCGGTACTCGTTGGCCGCCACCTCCACCTGCGCCGGCACCGCGCCGGGCGTGACGCCGAGCAGCGGCAGGAAGCCGTGCGTCGCGGCGCAGGTGATGACGTCGATCAAGCCGCGCTCCTGGTAGGCGCGGAAGGCGCCGGTCAGGTCCTGCTGCCAGTCGTCGAGGAAGACGGCGCGCGCCCGGTAGAAGCGCGCCAGGTACATCTCCGCGAGCGGGTGGAAGAGGCCGTCGTGACGGGTGCGGCGCTCCTCCTTCTCGGCCAGCTCGACCAGGTTGTCGAGGTGGCGGAGGTAGCGCGCGCGCAGCAGCGGGTCGGCGAGCATGCCGAGGAGCGGCGGGCTGAGCGAGATCGTGAGCCGCGCCGGCACGCGGTCCCGGTCGAGCGCGTCGAGCATGTCGAGGATCGGGATGTAGGTCTCGGTGATCGCCTCGTAGAACCAACGCTCCTCGAGAAAATCCTCGTGCTCGGGATGGCGCACGTAGGGCAGGTGCGCGTGGAGGACGAAGGCGATGCTGCCGGAGGCCATGGCGTCGCTTCAGCGCGACCGCGCGAGGAGGTCGCTCGAGCCGGCGGGCGCGAAGCTGGTGGCGGCGCGCGCCGGGGCGCCGCGCGTCGGGAGATGCTCGCGCGCCCACTCGAGGTTCGTCTCCACGGGCAGCTCCCGTGCCCGCAGCCGGACCCAGCGGACGGTGGTGTCGGGCGACGGCGCGGAGCGGGGGGTCGTCACGCTGTTCGAGCGCGCGAGCGGGAAGAAGCGGCCGGTCGGGGCGCGCAGCCCGATCTCGACGCAGTAGGAAGCCGCCGGGCGCCCGACGTTGACGTAGAAGTGGTCGGCGCCGGGCGGCAGCTCGAGGTCGAACGAGAGCCAGGCGTTGTCGCCGGTGAAGTTGACGAAGGTGACGTCGTAGACGCGGAGCACCTCGCGCGCGCCCTCGGCTTCGGCGCCGAGCGTGCGCAGCGCCTGGATCCGCGTGTTGGGCGTGACCTCCCAGTAGGCGAGCAGCCACCACGGGTCGCGTGGCAGGAGCACGATCCGGTCGTGGCCATAGGCGCGCGGTAGCTCGGCCGTCTCGCGCTCGAGCAAGCGCTCGGCGGCGGCCGGACGCGGCCCGAGGTAGTACTTCGCCTTCTCGACCTCGTCTTGTGGCCCGCCGACGCGCGCACCCTGCGGCGACTCGCCGGCGGGCGGCGCGGGGGCGGTCGGCGACAGGCGGTCGGCGGCCTGACGGGCGAGCGGCGCGACCTGCGTCCCGAGACGACCGAGCACGTTACGCGCGCAGTCGAGCAGCGTGCCGAGCGCGCCGAGCCCGACGTCGAGCGCCTTGCCGAGCGGCATGGGCGGATCGTAGCCCGCCCGGGACGGTGCGTCAAAACCAATTGGAGGTGAGCCCCGCTTGCAATCGCCCCGGCGGGAGGGAATCTTCCCGGACGATGGTGCCTCGGGCGCTGATCGTGCTGCGACGTCCGCGCGGTGCGCCACCGCCCGACGCCGGCGTCATCCGGGAAGCGATCGGCGCCGACCGGATCCGGCTGCGTCTGCCGCCCGACCCGGACGTCGAGTTCCACCTCGCCGGGCCGTACGCGATCGAGGTCGGCGGCCAGCCGCTCGACGAGTACGTCGCGTGGGAGATATGAAGCCCAGCCGGCATGCCGGCTACGTCGCGTGGGAGATATGAGGCTCAGCCGACGTGCCGGCTACGTCGCGTGGGGAGGGAGGTCTGAGGCTCAGCCGGCGTGGCGGCGCAGCGCGGCGAGTGCCTCGGCGCCGCCGCGCGCCCGTAGCAGCGCGGCGCGCAGCTCGGCGGAGCGCAGCGTGGTGCTGATGCCGGCCAGGATCTCGAGGTGGTGCGCGGTTGCCTGTGGGGGCGAGAGCACGAGCGCGACGATCTGGATGCGGACCGTCGGCACGGCCTCGTACAAGCCGGCGCTGGAGAGGGCGAGGGCGACGGCCGAGTCGTCCAGCCCGGCGAGCCGCGCGTGCGGCACGCCGGCGCGGATGTCGAGGAGCGCGGTCGGCGCCTCGGCTTCACGGGCGGCGATGGCCGCCACCGCCGCCGCGCGCGCGCCCTCGGGGACGCCGCCGGCCGCCACCAGCGCGCCGACCAGGCCGTCGACCGTCTCGGTGAACGTCTGCCAGGGTGGCGCGACGCAGACCAGCTCGGCTCGGAGGCGCTCGACGAAGGGCATGCGGGCCTCCTGTTTAGCGCCCTACGGGGGAACGACACAATGAACGTGTGCGATCTGGCAGGACGCACCGCGCTCGTGACCGGCGCGGGGCAGGGCGTCGGCCTCGAGACGGCCCTCCTGCTGGCGCAGAACGGCGCCGCCGCCGTGGCGGTGAACGACCTGGTGCGCGAGCGCGCCGAGGCGGCGGCCGCGGCCGTCGCCGCCGTGCCGGGCGTGCGGGCGCTCGCCTGTCCGGCCGACGTCACCGACGAGCAGGCCGTGCGGGCGATGGTGGCGGGCGTCGAGCGCGCCTTCGGCCGCCTCGACGTCCTGGTCAACAACGCGGGCATCCCTCCGCCCGAGAGCCTCACCGTCGGGCCCCGCACGCCGTTTCTCGAAACCCGGTCGGCCGACTGGGAGCCCTGGCTCCGCGTCAACCTGTACGGCGTCCTCTACACGACCCACGCCGTGGTCGCGGGCATGGTCGCCCGGCGGCACGGCTCGATCGTGACGGTCATCTCCGAAGCCGGCCGCCTGGGCGAAGCGGGACTCTGCGCGTACTCCGCCGCCAAGGCCGGCGCCGCCGCCTTCAGTCGCGCGCTCGCCAAGGAGGTCGGGGCGCACGACGTGCGCCTGAACTGCGTCGCCCTCGGCATCATCCGCACGCCCTCGACGGAGCACTGGTTCCGCGACCACGCCGCCGCCATGCCCGAGGAGATGAAGCGCCGCTATCTGCTGCCCCGCCTGGGCGAGGCCCGCGACGCCGCCGCGGCGATCCTCTTCCTGGCCTCGGACGCGGCGCGCTGGATCACGGGCCAGACGCTGCCCGTGAGCGGCGGCTACTCCACGAACTGGTAGCTCAGCGGCGCAGCAGGTCGATCGCGAGCACGACGAGCAGTGCCGCGAACAGCCGGCGGAGCGCCGGGCCGCTGATCGACTGCGCGAGCGTGCCGCCGAGATACCCGCCCACGACGAAGCCGAGCGCGGCCCACAGGGCCACGTCGAGCTGCGCGTGCCCCGCGCGCCAGTACTGGAGCGCGGACAGGATGCCGACGGGGAGCACGAGGACGGCGAGCGAGGTGCCCTGCGC
>JBGQET010000085.1:0-19041 GCA_041496545.1 Binatia bacterium
GGCGCTGGACGCTCAACCTCGGTGTGCAGGCGCTGGGGACTGGCAGCGCCGTCGCACGGGTCGCGCCCACTCGCGAGCTACGGTTCGACGGTCCGCGCGGCCGCGTGCCGGCCGCCGTCCGGGATCAAGCGGCGTGCACGCGAGCGGCTGTGTTCGCTGAGCGACTGGTCTAGAGCCCGAGGCCACGTACGCTCGGCCGCGCGCGGACCCGGTCGATCCATCCCTGGACCGCGGCCAACGCCGGCTCGAGCTCGATCCCCAGTCGCCCGAGCACCATGATGCGCGGCGCAAAGGCGGCGTCGGCGAGCGTGAACTCCTTGCCGAGCAGGAATTCGTTCCCCCCGACCTGATCGCGGAGGTAGTAGAGCGCCCGGCGCAGCTCCTCGCGTGCCTGCTCGACGCGCTGCCCGTCGCGCTCGGCATCGGTCTTGCGAAGTTGCGCGAGCAGCATCGTGGTGGGCGGGATGAAGGAGTTGTCGCAGTAGTCCTCGAGCATCCGCGCCCGGGCGCGCTTACTCGAGTCCTCGGGCATCAGGCTGGGGAGCGGGTACTCGTCCTCGAGGTACTCGTTGATGATGGTCGAGTCGTAGATGACCTCGTCCTCGTCGAGCAGCACCGGCACCTTGCCGTAGGGATTCAAGCGTAGGAAATCCGGGAGCTTCTGCTCCTGTTTGCGAAGATCGACGAAGATCTTCTCGTACTCCAAATCCTTTTCCGCCAGCACCACGCGCACCTTCTGGCAGAACGGACAATCCGGGTAATCGTACAGCTTCAACATCGCGACCTGCCCTCCCTTCCTCCGCGCACCCCAACAACCACCAGCGGGGCACGGTAAATGAAAAGAGGCGGCCTGGCAATATTTGGGCCGACAGAAAGCCCTTATTTTTGTGAACTTTTTTCAGAAGGGACGTGGGACCAGGCGTGATAGGAGCTGCGCACGAGGGGTCCGGCCTCGACGTGGCGGAATCCGAGGCCCAGGGCCGCCTCGCGGAGGGCCGCGAACTCCTCTGGGGGGACGTACCGCTCGACGGGCAAGTGGCGCGGCTCTTGCGACGGCCGTAGGTATTGACCGATGGTCAGGATGTCGCAGCCCACGCCCCGCAAGTCGTCGAAAACGCGGAGCAGCTCTTCCGTGGTCTCGCCGAGGCCGAGCATCAAGCCCGTCTTGGTCAAGAGACCGGGGGCCGCCCCCCGCGCCGCCTCGAGCACCGCGAGCGAGCGCGCGTAGCGCGCCCCGGGGCGGACGCGGCGGTAGAGGCGGGGGACGGTCTCGACGTTGTGGTTGAAGACGTCGACCGGTGCCGCGACGACCACAGCGACGGCCGCCCGGTCGCCCCGGAAGTCGGGCACCAGGACCTCGACCCGGCACTCCGGGAGGAGCCCCTTGATGGCGCGCGCGGTGGACGCGAAGTGTCCGGCGCCGCCGTCGGGCAGGTCGTCGCGGTCGACGGAGGTCACCACCACGTGGCGGAGCCCCAGCCGAGAGACGGCCGTCGCCACCCGCAGTGGCTCCGCCGGGTCGACGGCGAGCGGCCGGCCGTGGGTGACGGCGCAGAAGGCGCAGTGCCGCGTGCAGGTGTCGCCGAGCAGCATGAAGGTCGCGGTCTTGTGGGCCCAGCACTCGCCGACGTTCGGGCAGCGTGCCTCCTCGCACACCGTGTGGAGGCCGAGCGACTTGACGGTGTTACGCGTCTCGACGTAGCCCGGGCCGCCCGGGGCGCGCACCTTGAGCCACGGCGGATGGCGGTGGAGGGCCGGCGCGCTCACGCCGCCGCTCCTTCCGCCTCGAGCGGCGTCCAGTCGGCGTAGCCGAAGGCGGCGACGAAGCGGTCGAGCACGACGGGCAGCACCCGCGCGACGTCGTCCGGCCCGCCCTCACGCGCCACCGACGTCATCTCCACCCCGGCGATCCCGCACGGCGTGATCGCGGCGAAGGCCGTGAGGTCGGGCGCGACGTTGAGCGCGAAGCCGTGCCAGGTGATCCAGCGCCGGATGGCGACGCCGATGGAGGCGATCTTTCGCCCCCGGGTCCAGACCCCGGGCGTGCCCGCGCGCCGCTCGGCCGGGACGCCGAGGTCGGCGAGCGCGCCGATCAGCACCTCTTCCAGCGCGCGCACGTACCAGCGGACGTCGGGACGATGGTCGCGGAGGCCGAGGACGGGGTAGCCGACGAGTTGCCCCGGCCCGTGCCAGGTGACCTCCCCGCCGCGGTGCGCACGCACCACCGGCACCGCCCCCTCCGCGGCGAGGCCGAGGTGCCGCGGGTCGGCGCCGCGGCCGAGCGTGTAGACGGAGGGGTGCTCGAGCAGCAGGAGCGCGTCCGGGGGACCCCCGAGGCGCCGGGCGACCAGCGCCTCCTGCCACGCGACGGCGTGCGCGTAGTCGACGACGCCCGGGGTGGCGACCGCGAGCCTCACGCGTTCACCCCCCGCCCCTCGGCGGCGAGCGCCGCTTCGCGGAGCGCTTCGGCGAGCGTCGGATGGGCGTGCACGGTCGCGATCAGCTCGGCGGTCGTCGCCTCGAGCGTCTGCGCCAGCGCCGCCTCGGCGATCAGGTCGGTCACCCCGGCGCCGATCATGTGCACGCCCAGGATCTCGCCGTAGCGCGGCCCCGCGACGATCTTCACGAAGCCGTCAGTGTGACCCGAGGCCATCGCCTTGCCAAGCGCCCGGAACGGGAAGCGCCCGACCTTGACCTCGCCGTGGCGCGCGCGCGCCTCCGCCTCGGTGAGGCCGACCGCCGCCACCTCGGGCTGGCAGTAGATGCAGAGCGGGACGCGCTTCGGGTCGAGGCCGCGCCCACAGCCCTTCCCCGCCATCGCCTCGACCGCGAGCACGCCCTGCTCCGAGGCGGCGTGCGCGAGCAGCAGCGGCCCCACCACGTCGCCGATCGCGTAGACGCCCGGGACGCGGGTCTGCATGGCTGCGTCCACCGGCACGAAGCCCTTTTCCAGCTCCACTCCGATGGCCTCGAGGCCGAGGTCGCGGGTGAGGGGCGCCCGCCCGACCGCGACCAGCACCTTCTCGGCGCCGAGCGTGCGGGGCTCCGCAGGCCCGCGCACCGTCACCTCCGCCCCCGTAGCCGTGCGGGCGAGCTTCTCGTAGCGGTGGCCGGCGAGGACCTCGATCCCCTGGCGCTTGAAGGCGCGCTCCAGCTCGCGTCCGAGGTCGGCGTCCATGCCGGGCAGGAGCCCCTCGGCCATCTCGACGACCGTCACCTTGCTCCCGAAGCTCGCCCACACGTAGGCGAACTCGACCCCGACCGCGCCGCCGCCGATCACCACCGCCGACGCGGGGAGCGTGCGGTCGTCGAGCGCTTCGCGGCTGGTGAGCACGACCGTGCCGTCGACCTCGAGCCCGGGGAGCGTCCGCTCGCCGCTGCCGGTGGCGACGAGGATGTTCTTCGCGCCGAGGCGCTCGGGCTCGGCGCCGTCGGCGCTCACCACCACCCCGCCCGCGACGACGCGACCCGCGCCGTGGCGGTAGTCGACCTTGTTCTTCTTGAAGAGGAACTCGACCCCCTTCGCCTGCTTGTCGGCGACCTCGCGGGAGCGGGCCACCACCTTGGCGTAGTCGAGACGCAGGCCGTCGGCGACCAGCCCGCGCGCCGCGCCGCCCTTCATCTCGACCCAGAGGGCGGCGTCGGAGAGCAGCGCCTTCGACGGGATGCAACCCCAGTTGCCGCACACGCCGCCCGGGCGATCGCGCTCGACGACGGCCGTCCTCAACCCGAGCTGGGCGGCGCGGATGGCGGCCACGTAGCCACCCGGACCGGCGCCGAGCACGACGAGGTCGTAGTCGGCCATCGCGGCTCAGACGAGGAGCGCGACCGGGTTCTCGAGCAGCGCCTTCAGCTCGCGAAGGAACCGCCCCGCGAGCACGCCGTCGACGATGCGGTGGTCCGAGGAGAGGGTCACCGTCATGACGCGCCCCGGCTCGACCCGCCCGGCCCGCACCACCGCCACCTCGCGGATCGCGCCGACGGCCAGGATGGCCGCCTGCGGCTGGTTGATGATCGCGGCGAAGTCCGACACCGGGAACATGCCGAGGTTCGAGAGGGTGAAGGTGCCGCCGGAGAGGTCGTCGCCGCCGAAGCGGCCGGCGCGCGCCCGCTCCACCAGGCCGCGCGCTTGGCGCACGATCGCGGCCAGCGGCTCGCGGTCGACGTGGTGCAGGACGGGCACCATGAGGCCGTCGTCGACGGCGGTCGCCATGCCGACGTTGACGTCGGGGTGCAGCACGACGCCGTCGCCGTCGTAGGAGGCGTTCACCTCCGGGACACGCACCAGCGCCAGACCGACGGCCTTCAGGAGGATGTGCGTGTAGGTGACGCCGTCGAAGTCGCCGCCGAGCGCCGCGAGCTGGTCCTTCAGCCGTGCCACCTCGTCCATCGCGATGTCGGCCGAAGCGTAGAAGTGGGGCACCTCGCGCTTCGACTCGCCCATGCGCTTGGCGGTCGTGCGACGGATGCGGGAGAGTTCGACGCGGCCGCCGGGCGCGGGGCGCGCGGCGGGCTTCGCCCGCGCGGCGGCGGGACGTGCCTCGCGCGCCGCCGGCGTGCGCGCCGTCGTGTCGGCGGGCGCCGCTTTGCTCTTGGCGGCGAGTGCGGCCTCGACGTCCTTCTCGATGATGCGCCCGTCCGGGCCCGTGCCCGCGATGGCGGAGAGGTCGAGGCCGTGCTCCTCGGCGATGCGGCGCGCAAGCGGCGACGCCTTCACGCGGCCGCCGTCGGCGGCCGGCTCCGCCCGGCGCACCACCTGCGGCCGGAACGGCTCGCGACCGGCCGGCTCGGAGGCCGGCGCCGGTTTCTCCGCCGACTTCGGCGCCGGCGCCTGCTCGCTCGCCTTCTGGGCGGCCGGCTTGACGGCCGCCGGCTTCTCCGCCTTCTTCGCGACCGGCTTGGCGCCCGCCGCTTCGCCCGGCGGGGAGAGGACGGCGATCACCGCGCCCACCGGCGCGCTCTCGTTCTCGCCCACGCGCACCTCGGCGAGCACCCCGTCGTCGTACGCCTCGAGGTCCATGTTGGCCTTGTCGGTCTCGACCTCGGCGATGATCTCGCCGATCTTCACCGGGTCGCCGACCCGCTTCAGCCAGTGCAGGATCTTGCCCTCCTCCATGGTGTCGGAGAGCTTCGGCATGGTGACCTCGATCGCCATCGGAAGGTCAGCGGCCGCGGACGGCGATCACCGGCTGGGGCGGCGCGTCGTCGCGGCCGAGGAGGCGGCGGACGGCGCCGACCACGCGCTCGGGCGTGGGTACGACGAGGCTCTCGAGGTTGCGGGCGTACGGCATGGGGACGTCGAGACAGGTCACGCGATCGGGCGGGGCGTCGAGCGAGTCGAAGGCCTGGTGCGCGACGAGCGTGATGATCTCGGCGGCGATACCCGCGAAGGGCCAGCCTTCCTGCACCACGAGACACCGATGGGTCCGCCGGATGGACTCGAGGATCGCCGCTTCGTCGAGCGGCCGGATGGTCCGGAGGTCGAGCACTTCGGCTTCGATGCCGTCGGCCGCCAGCGCCTCGGCGGCCTTGAGCGCGGTGTGGGTGATCTTGCCCCAGGTGACGAGCGTGACGTCGCGACCCGGGCGCTTCAGGTCCGCCACGCCGAGCGGGATCAGGTGCTCGCCCGCGGGCACCTCGCCCTTGAGCGAGTACATCGTCTCGCTCTCCATGAAGATGACGGGGTTGTTGTCGCGGATGGCGGCCTTCAAGAGGCCCTTGGCGTCGGCCGGGATGGACGGCACCACGACCTTCAGGCCGGGGATGTGCGCGTAGATCGACTCGAGCGCTTGCGAGTGCTGCGCGCCGAGCGCGTGCGCCGCGCCCTCCGGGCCGCGGAAGACGATCGGCAGGGTAAACTGCCCGTTCGACATGTAGCGCAGCTTGGCGGCGTTGTTCACCAGCTGGTCGTAGGCGACGAGCGAGAAGTTCCAGGTCATGAACTCGATGATGGGCCGGAGGCCGACCATCGCCGCGCCGATGCCGACGCCGGCGAAGCCCGTCTCCGCGATGGGCGTGTCGATGACCCGCCGCTCGCCGAAGCGGTCGAGCATCCCTTCCGACACCTTGTACGCGCCGTTGTAGTGCCCGACCTCCTCGCCCATGAGGAAAATGGACGGGTCGCGCTCCATCTCCTCGACCATTGCCTCGCGGAGCGCTTCGCGGAACGTGATGACGCGCGGCTCAGGCATACACGTACTCCGCCACCGTCTCCGGCGCGGGCGCCGGCGACTCCTCCGCGAACTCGACCGCGTCCTGCACCTGGGCCTTCGCCTCCTCGTCGAGCGCCTGGAGCTGCCCCTCGTTGGCGATACCGAGGTGCTGGATGCGCTGCGCGAGGAGGCCGATGGGGTCGCGCTCCATCCACTTCTGGACCTCTTCCTTGGTGCGGTACTTCGCCGGGTCGGCGACGGAATGGCCGCGGAAGCGGTACGTCTTGGCCTCGAGGAAGAAGGGCAGCTTTTCCTTTCGGGCCCTGTCCACGGCGTGGCGCACGGCTTCGCGCATCTCGAGCACGTCGTCGCCGTTCACGATCTCGGCTTCCATCGGATAGCCGCGCGCGCGCACCGACACGTCCTCGACCGAGAGCGTGCGGTAGAGCGGCGTGCCCATCGCGTACTGGTTGTTCTCGCAGATGAGGACGAGCGGCAGCTTCCACACCGCGGCGATGGCGAGCCCCTCGTGGAAGGCGCCCTGGTTGGCGGTGCCGTCGCCGAAGAAGCAGAGGGTGACGTCGGGCTCCTCGCGGTATTTGGACGCGAACGCGACGCCGGCCGCGATCGGCACGTGCCCGCCGACGATCGCCCAGCCGCCGAGGAAGCGGTGGCGGGCGTCGAAGAGGTGCATCGAGCCGCCGCGCCCGCCGCTGCACCCCGTGGCCTTGCCGAAGAGCTCGGCCATCGCGCCGCGCGCGTCACCGGTGCGGGCCAGGTAGTGCGCGTGTTCGCGGTACGTCGAGACGATGTAGTCGGTCTCCTCGATCGCGGAGATGGCGCCGACGGCGACCGCTTCCTGCCCGATGTAGAGGTGGAGGAAGCCCTGGACCTTGCCCTGCGAGTACGCCTTGGCCGCGGCTTCCTCGAAGCGGCGGCAGAGGCACATCTGGCGGTAGAGCCCGAGGAGCAGCGCAGCATCCATGGCGTGTGCTCGATTATAGGGGAATCGAGCCGAAGGAAAAGCCGTGGCGCGGACTCATTCCGCGGCCGGCGGCGGCGCCATGCCGAGCGCGATCTGCGGATCGACGCCGCGCGCCGCGGCGCGCACCGGCGCGAACGACCGCCGGTGGACGGGTGAGGGCCCGTGCTCGCGGATGGCCGCGAAGTGCGCCGCGGTGGAGTAGCCCATGTGACGCGCGAAGCCGTACGCGGGATAGCGCGTATCCAGCTCGCGCATGATCGCGTCGCGGTGCACCTTCGCCACGATCGACGCCGCCGCGATGGAGCACACGAACGAGTCCCCCTTCGGGTAGGCGCTCTGCGGGACCGGCAGGTCGGGGATCTCGCGGCCGTCGACGAGCACGAACCCGGGCACGAGCCCGAGCGCGTCCACCGCCAGCCGGAGCGCCAGCAGCCCCGCCTGGTAGATGTTGAGCCGGTCGATGTCCTCGGGCTCGACGACCGAGATACCGACGGCGAGCGCGCGGCGGCGGATTTCGACCGCGAGCCGCTCGCGGACCGGCGCCGAGAGGACCTTCGAGTCGGCGACGCCGTCGATCTCCGTGCCGGGCGGGAAGACGACCGCGGCGGCGACGACCGGCCCGGCGAGCGGGCCCATGCCGACCTCGTCCACGCCGGCGACGTGCCGGATGCCGACGCGCCAGAGGAGCGTCTCGAGATGCGGCGCGGCGGTCGCAGGCCCCCGGCGACGCTTCACGCGACGATCGCCCATCCCCTCACCTCCGTCGCGCTCGCCGTAGCAGGGACCGCGGCGGGCTGTCAAAGCGTCATCCCGGCAGCCGGACGATCCCGGCGAGCGCGGCGAGCGCGCGACCGGCGCCCACCTCGTCCCAGCCGGCGACGCCGCTGTACCAGGCAAGACCGATCGCCTGCGCGCGGCGGCTGGCGCGCGCGAGGCGGAACCAGAAGCGGCCGCGCGGACCGTAGAGGAGGCGCGCGGCGAGGCCGAGACGGCGGAGCTTCCGGCCGAGCGGCCCGCCCTCGACGGCCGCAGCGTAGTCGGCGAGGGTCCAGACGCGCGTCTCGTGGGCGCGCGCGACGGCGTCGGCGGCCAGCACGCCGTACTCGAGGGCGAAGGAGATGCCCTCGCCCATGAGCGGGTCGCAACCCGCGGCGTCGCCGGCGAGGAGCGCGTGCGGCACGGCGACCGCGTCGCCCGGAACCCAGGTCTGGATGGGAAACGCCTTCCAGCCGTTCGGGCGGGCGCCGATGCGGGCCAGCTCGGCGTGCAGCTCCGCCTGCATGCGGGCGCCGTCCGCCGGCGGCAGCGCGTACGCGCCGACGTTCGCGTGCGGGACGCCGTCGATCAGGCACGGGAACGTCCAGCGGTAGCCGCGGAGGCCGGCGGCGCAGTCGGTGAAGTCGAACTCGAAGCGTCCGGGGTGACCGTCCCAGCCCGTGGCGGCGACCGGGACGTCCGCCATGACGGCGCGCGCCACCGGCCCGCGCGGGCGCAGGAACAGCGCGCGCCGGACGAGGCTCCCGCTGCCGTCGGCCCCGACGACGACTGGCGCCCAGTACGTCGTGCGTAACGTCTCGACGCGCACGCCGTCGCCGTCGCGCGCGACGTGGACCACGCGCTCGTCTTCACGCAGCTCCACGCCCCGATCGCGCGCGGCCCAGGCGAGCCGCGCGTCCAGCTCGCAGCGGCGGACGACACGACAGAGGTCGGCGCTGTGCACGCGCACGTTGCCGCCCGGCACCGCGACTGCGGCCGTCCCCACCCGCGCTTGCGGCACGTCGAGCGCGACGCCGAGCCGCGCGAGCAGGTCGACGGCCTTCGGGATGACCCCGCCGGCGCACGTCTTGTCGCGCGGATGGCGCGACTTCTCGAGCATCACCGCGCGTGCCGCGCGGGCCGGGTCGCGCCGGGCGAGCGCCAGGGCAGTGGCCGCCCCCGCCGGCCCCGAGCCGACGATGATGACGTCGCGACGCTCCACGCACCGCCCTCTTTAGCCCCGGGGGGCCGCCCGCGCCAGGCCGCGCGCCTCACCCGCCCGGCGTGTTGGCGGCCGACCGGAACCGGGCGAGGCCGAGGTCTTCGCGGATGTCGCCGCTCGCGGCGTGGAGCATCGGGTCGAGCGGGATGCCGGTGGCATCGGCGATCCGGTCGACGACGTTGAACGCCCCGATCACCGCGCAGACGTCCACCAGCTGCTCGGGCGAGAGCACCCGACGGAGCGCCTCGCGCTCGCGCGCGAGCGCGCCGTCGTCATCGCCCATGACGGCGTTCGCGAACGCGATGAGACGCTCGCCGTGCTCGACGCCGGCGTCGCCCGCCGCGCCCCCGGTGATCGCGCTCAGGTCCACGGTCCCGCCGGTCACCTGGCTGCTCGCACGGAGCAGGGTCGCGTGGGCCGCCGTTCAATAGAAGCACTCGTTGAGCGCCGAAACCCGCGCGGCCACCAGCTCCATCTGGGGGCGGTCGAGCGCCCGACGGACCGTGGGGTCGGGGATCTGCGACACGGGGACGTAGTGCGCGTCCGACGAGCGCTGGAGGGCGCGGGCCTCGTCGGGCACGAGGCTCAAGGCGCGCATGATGTTGGGGACGAACTCGCCGCGGTAGAGATCCGCCTCCGGGCCGGTCGCGTCCTCGGGAGCGATCATCGGCACCCAGGCGCCTTCGGCCTTGGCCCCGGTCGGACGCCGGCGCGACGGCGCGCCCGGGCGGGGCGCCGGCAGCGGCAAGGGCGGGACCCCGAGCGCGCGGGCGAAGTAGTCGAAACCCGCCACCAGGGTGGTCACGCCGACCAGCTCGACGTAGCGGGCGACGTCGAGGCCCGCCGCGATCACCTGATCGAACCAGCCGCGCGAGAGCCGCGCCGGGTCGCTCCGGATGCGGTGCACGGTGTCGACGACGTGCTCGGGGAGGGTGTGCTCCCCGTCGTGCCGTCCCGCGACCGCGCTCGGCGAGAGTGCCGCCTTGCGCGCCCGGCAGAGGTCGCATCGCGCGGCGTGACGCGACGCAGCCGCGATCGCCACCCGCTCCTCGGCCGTCCACCACGTCCCGGGCGATCCGACGTGGTCGAGCAGGAAGCGGTGCGTGTCGACGAGGTCGCGGCGGACCGGCGCCGGCGCGCCCGTGTAGGGGAGGTCGTCCATGTGCGGAGGCATACACCCAGGCGTCCGCTGGGAGAAGATTCCACCCGCGACCACCGCGGCCCGCCGGGCGCCCGGGCGTCCGGCGCTCTCCGAAACCGCCCGTCCTGGCTCCACATCTCACCACACGACGCGCGTCGCGCAGAGCGGGACTTGCCTCCCGCAGCGACCGAGTGTAACGAGGAGCACAGTGACGCAGAGGCCGTTCATTCGCTACGCGCTTGGGTTGGCGCTTCTGGCCAGCGTGCAGGCCGTAGCGGCCATGCCTGCGCGGCAAGCCGCGCAACTTCGAGCCGAAAGCTGCTGCGCGCGCATGTGCCATCGTGCACGCGCCGCCTCGTGCGCCACCCGTTGCTGCCTAGTGGACCCGGCTTCGTCGGACGTGGTGACGCTCGCCGCGTCGTCGGAGCTACGCGCCCAGACGACCGCGGGCGCGAGCACGCCCGCGACCTACGGCCTCGGCTCCACCCTCGACGCGCCAGCCGGCCCGGGCCTCACCGCCCCGCAACGCGCGGGTCCGCTCTTTCTCCGCCTTAGGTCGCTCCGCCTGTAGTCCGCGTCTCCTCCACTTCGCCTGCCCGCCGTAGCGACGGCGGGCCTGTACAGGCGTGCGCCGTTCGTTCGACGGCCGCGCGCCAATGACGGAAGGAGACGTACCATGAATGCATTCAAGGCCATCGTGTTCGGCCTCGTCACGCTCGTCCCGATCTCTGGAACTCTCGCGGCCGAGACCCACTCGGCCCAAGTCGGCCAGCTGCGCACGGCGCAGCAGAAGGTCGCACGTGCAGCCGGGGCGACCAAGGCGGCCCCCGCCATCTGCTCCTCCAAGAGCAGCAACGGCTCGGGACACTCATCCAGGATCTCGAGTCGGGGAAGGCCGTCGATCCGGTCGAGATCGATCGGGCGCTCGAGCGCGCCGAGCGTGGCGGACTGTGAGCCGTCAGCCGCGAGGGGTCGGCCGACCGGCAGCGGAGAGCAGTCCGCCCTGGTCGGCCTCCTCGCGGTCGCACGCGGCGAGCGCCTCGCGGGCGCGGCGTAGCTCCACGAGTGCGGGCAGACCATGCCCACGCTCGCGCGTGCATGCGACCGCGAGGAAGCAACGCGCGTGCCGCGAGCGGGCCCAGCACCGGCCCGAGTCCGGGCGGTCCAGACTCGCGCGCGCCGCTGCGATGCCCGTTCGCTGGGCAGCCGGTGCTCACGGACCCGGCAGGCGAGGAGAAAAGAGAATGAACCTTCGAGTCACGCTCGTATTCGTGCTCGGGCTCGCGTCCGCGGCGCCGCCGTGCGCGGCGGCCGAGCCGGCTCCGCGGCTGCGACTCGCCGACGTGGTGGAGGAAGCCCGCCGTCGCAACCCGGAGATCCAAGCGGCGCGCGACCGCGCACGGGCCGCCGACTCGGTGCCGCGGCGGGTGACCGGCTACGACGATCCGACCTTCAGCTGGGAGGCGTGGAACACACCCGAGTCGTTCCGGATCGATCGCGCCGACAACAACATCCTCCGCTTGTCGCAGAGGATCCCTTTCCCTGGCAAGCGCACGCTGGCCGGGCGCATGGCGGAGCGCGACGCGGACATGGCGCACCGCGAGACCGACGCCGTGGAGCTGGTCGTGATCGCGGCCGTAAAGCGCGCTTACTACGACCTCTGGCGACTCCACCAGGATCTGCTGATCTACGCGCGCGAGAAGGCGCTGGCGGAGCGGTTCGCGCACATCGCCGAGCAGAAGTACGGCGTCGGCCAGGTCCCTCAGCCCGACGTCCTGCGGGCACAGGTCGAGCTTACCCGCGGGATCAATCGGGTGACGACGACGGAGCTCACCATCGACGCCGCCCGAGCCGAGCTGAATGCGCTCTTGAGCCGGCCCCCGGAGGATCCCCTCGGGGAGCCGGAGCATCCGAGCCCGCCGCGGCTGGACGAGGACGTCGTGACGCTCACCCGGCGCGCGTTGGAGAGCCGGCCCGAGCTCGCCGCGCAGCGCGCCGCGGTCGCGCGTGAGGAGACGAGCGTGCACCTCGCCCGTCGGAACTACCTCCCCGATTTCGAGCTCGGGGTGGCCCGTTTCCTCAACAGCGGGCGGAGCGACGGCTTCGGCGCCATGGCCTCGGTGTCGATCCCGCTCGTCTACAAGGGCAAGTACGACGCGGCGGCCGGCGAGGCGAACGCGCGGCTCGCGTCGGCGCAGGCCGAGCTGCGACGCGTCGAGGACCGGGTGCGGCGCGAGGTGCAGCAGGCCTTCATCCGCGCGCGCACGGCCCAGCTCCAGTACGACCTCTTCGTCACCACCCACATCCCGCAGGCCGAGCAGACCCTGCGCGTCACGGAAAGCGCCTACCAATCGGGGGCCGTCGACTTCCTCGCGCTGCTCGACAGCCTGCGGGCGATCGAGAGCGTGCACATCGAGCACATCGACGCCGCCGCCGATTTCGAGAGGGCGCGCGCCGACCTCGAGCGCGCGGTCGGCGGCCCGCTCGCGCTGCCAGCGTCCCCGGCGCCGCACCAGGAGTCCTCCCATGAATAGATGGTGGCTTTCGATCGTCGTCGCACTCGCCGCGGCCGTGGGTACCGTGGTCATCGTCGGCCCTCGGGCACTCCATCCCGCGGCGCAGACCACCGCGCCCGGAACGAAGTACCAGTGCGCGATGCACCCACAGATCGTGTCAGATCAGCCGGGCATCTGTCCCATCTGTCAGATGAAGCTTCAGCCGGTCGAGGAGGTCCCGCCATCGGCCGCCGCGGAGCGCAAGCCACTCTTCTACCGCCACCCGATGCGGCCCGACGTCGTCTCGCCGGCCCCGGCCAAGGACGAGATGGGCATGGACTACCTCCCCGTCTACGGCGAGGAAGTCCCCCAGGCGGGCGGCGGAGTTCCCGGCCACGCGCCGTTCACACTCTCGACCGAGCGCCAGCAGCTGATCGGCGTCACGCGGGCCGCGGTGGAGCGCCGCGAGCTGGCGCTCGACATCCGCACCGTCGGCCGCGTGGCGTACGATCCCGACCTCTATCAGGCGATCGTCGAGTACCGCGAGGCGCTCAGCGCGAAGCGGCAGCTGCACGCGAGCCCCTGGCACGAGGCGAGCGCGGGCGCGGACGCCCTCGTCCGCGCCGCGACGCTGCGGCTGCGCCAGCGCGGCATGTCCGACACGCAGCTCGCCGCCATCGCCCGCGACGGAGCCGACCCGGTCAACCTCCTCCTCCCCGGGAAGACGGTCTGGATCTACGCCCAGGTATACGAGTACGAGGTCGACCTGGTGCGTCCCGGGCAGGAGATCGAGGTGACCGTCCCCTCGATGCCCGGCGCGTCCTACCGCGCCAAGGTGGCCGCGGTCGATTCCATCCTGGACACCGCCACCCGGTCGGTCAAGGTGCGTGCGCTCGTCTCGACGCCCGACGCACGGCTGCGCCCGGAGACCTTCGTGCACGTGAAGATCTCCGTGCCGCTCGGCGAGAAGCTCGCCGTCCCCGAGCAGGCAGTCCTCGACACGGGCGAGCACCAGATCGTCTTCGTGGTGAAGGGCGAGGGAATGTTCGAGCCCCGCGCGGTCACGCTCGGCCGGCGAGCCGAGGGCTACTACGAGGTGCTCGCCGGCCTCGAGGTCGGCGACGACGTGGTGACGTCCGCCAACTTCCTGATCGACTCGGAGTCCCGCTTCCGTGCCGCGCTGGCCGCGTTCTCGAAGACGCCGGCGGCGGGGCACGCGCACTGAGCACCGCCATGGTCGAACGCATCATCGAGTTCAGCGCCCGCAACAAGTTCCTCGTCCTGCTGCTCACCGCCGTGGCCCTCGGTGGGGCCCTGTGGGCGGTTCGGCACGTCCCGCTCGACGCCATCCCGGACCTCTCCGACACGCAGGTGATCGTCTACTCCCGCTGGGACCGGAGCCCCGACATCCTCGAGGATCAGGTGACCTACCCGATCGTCACGTCGCTCCTCGGCGCTCCGAAGGTGAAGGCCATCCGCGGCTTTTCGGACTTCGGCTACTCGTACGTGTACGTCATCTTCCAGGACGGCACCGACCTCTACTGGGCGCGCTCGCGCGTCCTCGAGTACCTGAGCAAGATCCTGCCCCGCCTGCCCGAGGGCGTGCGAACCGAGATCGGTCCCGACGCGACCAGCGTGGGATGGGTGTACCAGTATGCGCTCGTCGACCGCTCGGGCCGGCACAACCTCGCCGAGCTGCGGAGCCTCCAAGACTGGTATCTCCGCTACCACCTCCAGACCGTGCCGGGCGTGGCCGAGGTCGCCGCCGTCGGAGGCTTCGTCAAGCAGTACCAGGTCAACGCCGACCCGGACCTCCTCCTCGCCTACAACGTGCCGCTCACGGCGCTCGTGAGCGCAGTCCGCAAGGGGAACGCGGAGGTGGGTGGACGCCTGCTCGAGTTCGCCGGCACGGAGTTCATGGTGCGCGGGCGCGGGTACGTGCACTCACCCGAGGACATCGAGAAGATCGTCGTCGCCGTCGACCACGCGTCGGGAACGCCGGTGTTGGTGAAGCACCTCGCGACCGTGACGCTGGGGCCGGACATCCGCCGCGGCGTGGCCGACCTGGACGGCATCGGCGACACCGTGGGAGGCGTCGTCGTCATGCGGCACGGCGAGAACGCCCTCGACGTCATCGAGCGCGTCAAGCAGAAGCTCGAAGACCTCCGACCGACGCTTCCCGACGGGGTCGAGGTCGTCACCACCTACGACCGCTCGACGCTTATCAAGCGCTCCATCGACACGCTGCTGCACGCCCTCAAGGAAGAGATGGTGATCGTGAGCGTCGTCATCCTCTTCTTCCTCTGGCACGTCCCCTCCGCGCTCATCCCGATCGTCACCATCCCGGTCTCCGTCTTCCTCGCCTTCATCCCGCTCTACTTCCTCGGGCTCACCTCGAACATCATGTCGCTCGCCGGCATCGCCATCTCGATCGGCGTCCTCGTCGACGGCGCGATCGTCGAGGTCGAGAACGCCTACAAACGGCTCGAGGAGTGGGTCGCGGGCGGTCGCCGCGGCGACTACCATGAGGTCCGGCTGCGCGCCCTGAAGGAGGTCGGGCCGGCGGTGTTCTTCTCGCTGCTCGTGATCGCGGTCGCCTTCCTGCCGGTCTTCACGCTCGTCGACCAGGAAGGGCGGCTCTTCAAGCCGCTCGCCTACTCGAAGAACCTCGCCATGGCGCTCGCGGCGCTCCTCGCCGTGACCCTCGATCCGGCCATGCGGATGCTCTTCACGCGCATGGACTACGTGCACTTCCGGCCGCGCCCGCTCGCTTGGCTGGTGAACACGGTGACGGTCGGCCGCTACTACCCCGAGGAGCGCCATCCCGTGAGTCGCGTCTTGTTCGCGCTGTACGAGCCCGTGTGCCGGTGGGTGCTGCGGCACCGCACGACGACGCTGGCCGTCGCGCTCCTGCTGATGGCCTCCACCGTCCCCGTCTACCTGCGCCTCGGATCCGAGTTCATGCCGCCGCTCAACGAGGGCGCGTTTCTCTACATGCCGACCGCTCTTCCCGGCATGTCGGTGACCGAGGCGCAGCGGATCCTGCAGATCCAGGACCGTATTTTGCGCGGCTTCCCCGAGGTCGAGCGTGTGTTCGGCAAGGCGGGACGGGCCGACACGCCTACCGACCCGGCGCCCTTCTCGATGGTGGAGACGACGGTGGTCCTCAAGCCCGAGTCCGAGTGGCGCACGGTCCCCCGCTGGTACTCGCGCTTGCCGCGGCCCCTGCCCTGGCTCTTCTCCGCGGTCACGCCGTCCCACATCACGTTCGAGGAGCTGCAGAGCGAGATGGACGCGCAGCTCCGCTTCCCCGGCATCCCGAACATCTGGACCATGCCGATCAAGAACCGGATCGACATGCTGTCCACCGGGGTCCGCACCCCCATCGGGATCAAGATCCTCGGCCCGGACCTCAAAGAGATCCAGCGCATCGGCGAGACCCTCGAGAGCGTGCTTCGCGAGGTGCCCGGGACCCGCAACGTGCTCGCGGAGCGGACCGCGGGCGGGTACTACCTCGACTTCGTCCTCAACCGCGAGGAGCTGGCCCGCTACGGGCTCTCCGTCGAGGACACGCAGATGATCGTCACGTCCGCCATCGGCGGCGAGAACGTGACCACTACCGTCGAAGGACGGGAGCGCTATCCCGTCAACGTCCGCTACGGCCGCGAATTTCGCGACGACATCGACCACCTCCGGCGCGTCCTCGTCCCCACGCCGTCGGGGGCCCAGATTCCGATGGCGCAGCTCGCCGACATCCGGATGCTCGAGGGGCCGTCGATGATCCGCAACGAGAACGGCCAGCTCGCGGGCTACGTCTACGTCGACATGACGGGCCGGGACGTCGGACGATACGTCGAGGACGCGAAGCGGCGCGTGCACGAAGCGGTGACCCTGCCGAAGGGCTACACCCTCCTCTGGAGCGGGCAATACGAGAACATGGCGCGCGTGAAGGAGCGGCTGAAGGTGGTGCTGCCGCTGACGATCTTCCTGATCGCGCTCCTCCTCTACATGAACACGAAGTCGGCCGCGAAGACCGCCATCGTGCTGCTCGCGGTGCCGTTCTCGCTGATCGGCGCGGTGTGGCTGCTCTACGGGCTCGGGTACAACACCTCCATCGCCGTCTGGGTCGGGATGATCGCGCTCATGGGGCTCGACGCCGAGACCGGCGTCTTCATGCTGCTGTTCCTCGACCTCGCCTACGAGGAGCGGGTGCGCCAGGACCGCATGCACACGTACAGCGACTTGGAGGAGGCGATCGTGCACGGCGCCGTGAAACGCGTGCGCCCCAAGCTGATGACCGTCGCCGCCGCCTTCATGGGGTTGCTGCCGATCATGTGGGCGACGGGGACGGGCGCGGACGTCATGAAGCGAATCGCGGCGCCGATGGTCGGCGGCCTGGTCACGTCGTTCGCGCTCGAGCTGCTCGTCTACCCTGCCCTCTACGCGATCTGGAAATGGAGGTTCGAGATGCGTCGGGGAAGCTCGACCGCCGACGCACCGGTGCCATAGACCCGAGACTCGAGCCCCCGCGATGGTGGGAGACTGGTTGCGGGGAGATGCCGCCCTGGCAATCCTTGGCCTACCCCGTGATCTATGCCATCTGGCGACGGCGGGAAATCGCATGAAGCTGAACCCGGTTGAGCTGGCGGTCGTCAACAACCCGGTCCGCGACCTCGTCATGTGGGCGAGCGTCGGCTGGCTCCACGACGCCGCCGGCGCCCCGGAGATCCAGCGCGCGCTCGAGATCGGCTGCGGGCAGGGGTCGGGGCTGCGCGCCATCGCGCGCCGCTTTCATCCGCGGGCGATCGACGGCTTCGACCTCGACGAGCGACAGGTCGCCCGCGCGCGCCCGCGTGTCGCCGACCTCGACGCCCGGCTCTGGGTGGGCGACGCCGAGCGCATCGAGGCCGAGGACGCGACCTACGACGCCGTCTTCGAGTTCGCGATCTTCCACCACGTGCCGGACTGGCGCCGCGCGCTCGCCGAGGTCCACCGCGTCCTCCGGCCGGGTGGGCTCTTCCTCTTCGAGGAGCTGTCGAGCGAGTTCTTCTCCGACATCCCCCTCCTCTCGCCGGCGCTCCGCCGCTTCACGGTGCACCCATGGGACACCATGTTCGATCTTCCGGCCTTCCGCGCCGCGCTCGACGACGCCGGCTTGGAAGTGCGCGCGCTGCGCCCGAATCTGGTCCCCGGATGGCACTGGGGCGTGGCGGCGCGGGCGTGAGCCTCTGGCCGATCGACGCCGACGACGTCCGCGCGGCCCAGAAGCGCCTCGCGCCGCACCTGCCGCCGACCGCGCTCCGGCGCTACGCCGCGCTCGACGCCGCCGTCGGCAGCGGGATCACCGTCCTCGTCAAGCACGAGAACCACCAGCCGACCAACTCCTTCAAGGTGCGAAACGGCCTCGCCGCGCTCACCGCGCTCGACGAGGGCACGCGGCGCCGCGGCGTGGTCGCCGCCACGCGCGGCAACCACGGCCAGGGGGTCGCCTGGGCCGGCCAGCTCCTCGGCGCGCCGGTCACCATCTGCGTGCCGCGCGGCAACAACCCCGAGAAGAACGAGGCCATGCGCGGCTTCGGGGCCACGCTGATCGAGGAGGGCAAGGACTACGACGAGGCCGTGGAGGTGGCCAAGCGGCTCGTCCGCGAGCGCGGGCTGCGCCTCGTCCACTCGACCAACGAGCGTGAGGTGATCGCCGGCGCCGGCACGGTCACGCTGGAGATCGTCGAGGCGGCGCCGCGCCTCGACGCCATGGTGGTGGCCGTCGGCGGCGGCTCGCTGGCGGTCGGCGCGCTCACCGTGCTCCGCGCGCTCCGCCCGGGCGTCGCGGTGTACGGCGTCCAGGCCGCGGGCGCCCCCGCGATCCACGACGCCTGGCACGGCCGGCCGCGTCCCGACCCCGGCGTGCCCGACACCTTCGCCGACGGACTCGCCACCCGCAGCACCTACGACCTCACCTTCCCCGCGCTGCGCGCCGGGCTGGCCGACTTCCTGGCGCTGGAGGACGCGCGCTTCGCGGAGGCGCTGCGGCTCCTCCTCCGCACGACCCACAACCTCGTCGAGGGCGCGGGCGCCGCCGGGCTCGCCGGGCTCCTTGCGCTGCGCCCGCAGCTCGCCGGCCAGACCGTCGCCATCGTGCTGACCGGCGCCAACATCGACGCCGAGACGCTTCGGCGCGTGATCACGCATGCGCTCTGAGGCGGCGCGCGCGCCGCGCTGGCTCGCGCGCGGGGTGCGGGCGCCGATGGACGCCGCCACCATGACGCGCGTGATCGCGCGGCTGCGCCGCC
>JBGQET010000086.1:0-18508 GCA_041496545.1 Binatia bacterium
CGCTCACCAACCCGGGCCCGGGCCCGCAGACCCAGTTCGGCGGCGTCGTGCAGATCGCCCCAGGCGGGATCCTGGTCGGCGATCCGGGGTTCACGGTCAACGTCCCCGGCGTCGTTCCGGTTGCGACCAACGTGGGCGTCGTCTATCTGTTCGATCAGGCCGGCACCCTCACCCGCACGTTCCCCAATCCCCTCCAGCCTGCGGCCTCCATGGAGGCGAGCCACTTCGGCGCTGCGCTCGCCACCACGGAAGGCTCGGTCGTCGTCGGCGTGCAGGGCAACAGTCCAAACCTGCTCGGGACGGCCTACGAGTTCGACGTGGCGAGCGGGTCCAAGCTGCGCCAGTACCCGGCGCCGTCGGACAACTCGACGGCGCACATCGCCTTCGGCTCGGCCGTCGCCGCGGCCGCCAACCTGGTCGTGGTCGCCGATCCTCTCGGCTCCGACTTCGGGGAAGGAGCCGTCTATCTCTACGACCGTCCGGGCGGCAAGCTCCTCCGGAAGATCACCGACCCGGGTCCCCGACAAGCCGACCAGTTCGGCTTCGCAGTCGCGACCGACGGCACGCTCGTGCTGGTCGGGGCGCGCTTCGGGCTCGGCAGGACCACGACCTCGAGCGGAGCGGCCGGGTCGGCGTATGTCTTCGACGCCGCGAGCGGCGCGCTGCTCCAGGTGCTGAAGAGTCCCGCGTCCGCCACCAACGACCTCTTCGGCGCCGCGGTCGGGCTCGCGGGGCAGAGCGCGCTCGTGGGTGCGCCGGGCCAGGGCGGCGGCGCAGGCGCCGTCTACGTCTTCGACACGGCGACCGGTACGCTCACGGGCACGCTGTCCGACCCCGGCCCCTCGTCGTCGGGGCCGAAACTGGCGTCGTTCGGGTGCGCCGTCGCGGCCGCGGGGTCGGACGTGCTGGTGGCGAGCGTCGGGCTCAACCCGGCGTACCTGTTCGACCTCTCCACGGGCGCCGTCAAGCGGGTGCTCGCCGTGGCGGGCGGATCGACCGCGCAGCCGGGGTGTGCCGCCGGGCTCGCGGGCGGCCTCGCCGTGGTCGGCGCCGTCGGCGCCGCCGACGTCTTCTCGGGCGAGGACGTGGCCGACACGTGTGACGGCACGATCGGGCAAGTGGCCTGCGGGGGAACGACCGTCGCAGCCAAGACCAACGCGCAGGGCGTCGTCAGGGCGATCGACGTCGTCGTCCCGCCGACCGGCGTGGGCGGCGTGCGGTTCAAGGTGGTGGCCTCCACGGACACCGCCTCGCCGGCGGTCGCCGAGGTGCGGCAGCGAAGCGCAGAGGCGGCGAGCGGCACCCAGATCACGACGCGCTCCTCGGGCAAGCTCAGCAAGCTGCGAAAGACGCGCATCCGCGTCCCGCTCAATCCGGTGGGGCGGAAGCTCCTGGGCAACGCCCCGGTGTCGGCGAAGGTGCGCGTGAGTCTGCACAAGAAGGGCTCCGACACGACGCTCATCCGCGTCATCAAGCTGGCGGGCCGCTCGAGCTAGAATCCGAACTCGACCCCGCCCGCCGGGATGACCTCGGCGCGCAGCCCGTCGCTGGTAATGGGCACGATCGCGCTGGCGAACGCGACCACCGTCCCCCCCAGGCTCACCTTGAAGCCGGGTGCGACGTCGAGCACGTCGCTCCGCGGCACGAAGGCGGAGATCTTTCCGGCGGTCGTCGGGCGGCAGATGCCGAGCGACGGATCCTGCCGGCAGCGGGTGAAGTCGGGCGGGACGCCGACGGGAAGGATGCTCCCGGGGCGCGCGACGACGTCGAAGCGGTCGTCGACGAAGGACGAGCTGCCGATCAGGTCGAGCAGGAACGCGAAGCGATCCCACGGCTGGAGGGTGACGCCGAAGCCGTAGCGCGCGCGCGTGCGCTCGAGGTCGTCGGCGTTCACCTCCACGCCGAGCTGCCCGTGGACGTCGTGGCGCCCGAAGGTCCGCGACGCGATCAGGCTGGGCGCGAGCGTGGTGTCGCCCAGTCCCTGGAAGTCGCCCGTGCTCCCGGTCGGGAGGCGGAGCGCCAGGGCACCCGCGAGGTCGACGAGGGAGCCCTGGAGGAAGCGATACTTGGTGCGGAGAAGCAGGTCGCCCGGTCCGAAAGCGTCGTTGGAGAAGAGGTCGCTGAACTTGAAGGTGCCCGCCGCCGCGCGTTCGTCCACGCCGGCCGCCGCCCGGCCCTTCAGGTCGAGGACGGTGTAGACGAGCGGCACGAGCACGTTCACGTCCCAGCGGTTGGTGATCCCGTAGGTGGCCGAGAAGGAGATCACGTGGCTCACGAGCGAGAAGTCGGTGCCGCGGAAGGCGCCCGCGAAGGTCTGGCCGCCCGCCGTGGCGAGCGCGGTCAGCGAGATCCGCTTGCCGAAGCTCTCGCCGCCCTCGTCGGTCAGGTTGGCGTAGAGGTACGAGGCGCCCAGCTCCACCCAGCCCTTGCCCACCGTCGCCGCCCGCTCGAGGAACGACGGCCCGAGGGACTCGGACGAGCGCTCGTACGAGCCGGACTCGAAGTTGAACGCGTAGGCGACGTCCGGCGTGGTGGGGGGGATGGGGAAGTCGATGCCGCGCAGCGCGACGCGCTGGACGATCGGCGTGATGGGCTCCACCACGTCGAGCTGGAGGGGGATCGAGGTGTCGGCGATGAAGGCGTGGAGCTTGGAGGCGAGCGAGAGGGCGAGCACCGGGGTGGCGAAGAAGGAGACCAGGGACACCGTCGCCACCACCGCCGCACGACGCCGCATCGCGTCTCCTCCGCCCCCCTGCCGGAGCGCCAGTCAGTACGGCCGAGTCGGTTGGAAGTCAAACGTCGCCGGACGAGCAGCGCGGCTTACGCCTCGACGCGCCGGGCGAGCAGGACCAGGTGGAGCGCGAGGTCGACCGGATCGACCGCCGTCGGGGGCAGCCCGGACACGAAACCCGGCCGCCCGACCCGGTCGTCGAACGCCGCCACCGGCGCCGCCGTCCGCAGACGCTCGGCCGTCCGCTGCAGGTTGGCGAAGCTGGTCGGCTGCATCTCCGCGCCCAGGAAGTGGTACTGGAGCTTCCGCTCGTAGAGGATGATCTCGGGCTCGCCGTCCCGGCGCTGGATGAGCACGAAGCCCTGGCGCGATTCCCGCTCCACGGTCGAGCGCGTCTCCACCTTCTTGGTGAGCAGGATGCCGCCGCTGAGCACGGCCCGCGCCGGATCGAATCGGCGCTCGGTGCTCTTCACGGTCTCGACCGCGACCGTGACCCGGTTGCCGCGCTGCAAGAGCTCGATCGCCGTCACCGGGCACACGTGCTGGTTCCCCAGCCCGTCCACCACGACGACCTCTCCCGGGTGGAAATCCAGGCTTCGCGCCACCACGCGGTCGCGGTCCGTGGGCACGTCGCGAGGCTCACAGGTGAGGACCCCGAAGCCCGCTTCCGTGAGCGCCTCGCCGGCCGCCGCGAGCCCGGTACCGCTCGCGTCACTCAGCAGGACACGCGGCAAGCTGCCCGCGAGCCGCCGCCGCACGTCCGCGACCACCAGCCCGGTGATGCCCGCGGCGCGGGCGAAGGCCCCGGGGTCGGGCGGGCTCCTGACGATCACCAGCAGCACCGGCTCACCATGCCATTCTATCCACCCGGTTGATCCGCGCGAGCGCTTGGGCGAGTAAGGACGCGTGCGTGAGGGGAGGACGAGCCCGTCGGCGCGGGCGGTCGCATTCGTTCGTTGTCTCGAGACGGGGCGTCTGCCCGATGGGCGCTTGTTCGCCGACCCGCTCGCCGTTCACTTCCTGCGCTTCGACGAGCGAGCCCAGGTCGCGCTGTCCCGTCTTCCCGTGCTCGGCTCGCTGTACTTCGGCGCGGTCGAAGCCCTGGCTCCGGGTCTCTTCGGGAGCACGGTGGGGCGCACCTGCTTCATCGACGACGCGCTCCGCGCCGCGCTCGCCGCCGGGGTCGAGCAGGTCGTGATCCTCGGCGCGGGCTACGACTGCCGCGCCTACCGGGTCGCGGAGATCGGCCGCACGCCGATCGTCGAGGTGGATCATCCGAGGACGCAAGCCCGCAAGCGCGCGATCCTGGCGCGCGTCCACACCGCGACCCCGCCCAACCTGACGTGGGTCGCGATCGACTTCGAGCGCCAGCGCCCGGCCGACGTCATGGCGGCCGCGGGCTTCCAGCCGGGACGGCGAAACTTCTTCATCTGGGAGGGTGTCACCCAGTATCTCAGCCGTGACGCGGTCGACGCGACGCTCGACTACGTGGCGACGGTGTCGGCGGCGGACAGCCGGCTCGTCTTCACGTACGAGGACGTCGCCCTCATCGACGGCAGCCTCGACTTTCCGGGAGGACGCCGCTTGCTGCTCGTCAACCGTCTCCAGGGCGAGCCCTTCCGCTTCGGCTTCGATCCGCCCACGCTCCCCTCCTATCTCCGCGCGCGGGGCCTCGACCTGCTGGAGGACGTCGGCGGCGCCGACTACGCGAAGCGGTACTTCGCGCCGCTCGGGCGGCGGCTGGCCGCGACGGCCTACGAGCGGACGGCGCTCGTTCACGTCCGCGGCGCCGCGCGCTGAGCGCGTCCGGTCGACTTCACCGGCCCGCGTCCTCGACGCCGCCCTCAAGCGAACCCGTACAGTCGCTTGCAGTTGGTGGCCGTCACGCGCTCGACGAAGCCCGCGTCGAGGCCGCGGAAGGCGTGCGCGATGGCTTCGCGCGAATGCGGGAACGTGCTGTCGGGGTGCGGATAGTCGGAGGCCCACATGAAGTTGTCGGGGCCGAGGAGCGGCAGCAGCTCGGGGCCGAGCGGCTCCTCCTCGAAGGTCGCGTAGACCTGGCGGCGGAAGAGCTCGCTCGGCTTCGTCCGGATGCGGTAGTCCTGCGCCTTGTCGACGTGCTTCTCGGCCGCGGCGTCGAGGCGGTGGACGAAGTAGGGGAGCCAGCCGATGCCCGACTCGGCGAGCACGAGCCGCAGCCTCGGGTGCCGCTCGAGCACGCCCGAGAAGATCATCATGGCGAGCGGCTCGTCGAGCTGCATCGGTCCGACCGCGGAGAAGGCGGCCAGCTCCCAGCTCGCCGGCGCGACGCGCACCTGCGAGGTGCCCTGGCCGATGTGGAAGCTCACCGGGAGCCCGACCTCCGCGGCGACGTCCCAGAAGGGCTCCCACTCCGGGTCGCTGCAGCGGAACTCGAAGGGACTGATGATGGCGCCGCGGTGGCCGGCGCGTGCGACGCGCCGCAGCTCGGCCGCGGCCGCGTCGGGCGCGTGCGTCGGCAGCACGGGGAGCACCGAGAGGCGCTCCGGCGCGTGTCGATTGAAGCCGGCCGCCCAGTCGTTGTAGGCAGCGAGCGACGCGGCCTTCAGCTCCGGGTCCTGGATGGGAAGCCCGAACAGGTTCGGCCCGTAGACGACCGACGCCCACACGCCGTCGCGGTCCATGTCCTCGAGGCGGAGCTTCGGGTCGGAGGCGCGGAAGCCGTCGTCGTCGATGCCGGCGCGGCTGATGGCGCTGTAGCCCTTCATCGGCCCCTGGAGGCCGTGCATGCCGATGACGCCTCCGTCACACGTCCACCAGGCGCCGCCGCTCGACTCGACGACGCGCGGGCCGCGCTCGCGCAAGCGCGCCGGGAGGCGGTCCTCCCAGACGTCGCGGGGCAGGTTCCAGAGATCGAGGTGGTCGTCGCACGAGTAGAGCCGCGCGGGGGTGGTCGCCATGGGGCCGATCATAGTGCAGCCGGCCACTTCAAGGCGAGGTCCGACTAGGCTAAGAGGCGTGCGCGGCCCCGGCATGGCGAAGATCGCGGAGAACCTGACCCTCGTCCGCCGCTTCTGGGACGACCTCTACGCCCACGAGTTCGAGCGGCTGGGCGCGTACTTCACGCCCGACGCGGTCTACGACGACGTGCCGCTCCCCGCCGCCCGCGTCGTCGGCCCGGCGGCCATCGTGCGGAAGCTCCGCATCGGCTTCGCACGCGTCGAGCGGCACACGCACCACCTGCACCGCATGGTCGCCGACGACGACACGGTGGTGACCGAGCACACCGAAGACTGGCACTTCGCCGCCGACCACGTGGTCGCGCTGCCGTTCGTGTCCGTGCAGGTGCTCGAGGGCGGGAGGATCAGCCTCTGGCGCGACTACAGCAACATCGACACCCTGCTCTCCGCCGCGCCCTCGTGGTGGCTCGAGCACGTCACGGCGAGCTGGGCCGCGGGCTGACCCGGACTTAGCCGCCGTTGCTCGCCGGCACGTACGCTCGGCACGGCTGCCCGCGGAGCCCCGGGCAGGGCGGCAGCGCGGGCGGCGCCCCGACGCCCCGCACGACGGCCAGCACCAGGCGTGACGGCCGCGTCCCGGCGCGCGAGACGTCGTTCAGCACGCTGCCTCCCGTCGGCGGCGTGTCGAAGGCCCAGCGGGTGCGATCGTCGCCCGGGGCCTCGAGGCTGATGCGGATGCGCGAGCCGGCGCGGAAGACGTGCGCGACGGCGAACAAGCCGACGCGGACCTTCTGGAAGTGGTCGTGCCGCAGCGGCCGTGCGTCGCGCTCGAGGTGCGTCGGGACCGGCTCGATGACGGTCGACCGCCGGCGGTCGAGCGTGCGGTGGCTGGCGCGCAGCCAGCCGCTCTGGACGTACGTCTCGTGTCCGTCGGGGCGGATCTCGCTGAGCGTTACCTGGATATCCGTGTCCGGTGCGCTCGAACGGAGCCAGAGATCCACGCTGCCGGGGCCGATGACGGTCGTGTCCTCCGCCAGCGGCTCCGTCGCGTAGGCGAGCGCGGTCCCGGTGACGAGCGGCCGCCAGTCGTACGGCGGGATGATCTCCCACGACTCCGACTGACCCTGTCCCGGGATGGTCTGCGCCGGGCGGGCGGAGGGGTCGGGGGCATAGGTGTCGAAGCCGTGCCCGCCGTGCGGGTGCGTGCGCGCGAGCGTGCCGTTCGGCCCGAACCACCAGACGGCCGGCTCCACGTCGGCCGGCGGCCACTCGGCGAAGCCCAGCTCGAACGTCGGCGCGGGGAGCCCCGGGGTGGGCGAGCCGGCGCCGTTCTCCATGAGGACGCGGACGTGCGGGTCGGACTCGAAGAGGCCCTTGGCCGCCGCGTAGTCGGTGATGCCGTCGAAACGGTCGGCGGGCAGCGGCGGCGTCGGCGTGCCGTTGCCGAGGATCATCTGGTAGATGACGGGCGCGATCGGCGCGATGCGGCCCGGGTCGGGCACGCGGCCGGCGACGTAGAGGTCGAGGAAGGCGACCCAGTTCCAGAGGGTGCGCGGGTCGAGCGTGCTCGAGTGGACGCCGTTGGTGACCGTGATCTTCACGTCGTCGCGCACCGGGAAGCGCGACAGCATCGAAGCGAAGTCGCCGCCCGTCTGCTCGTCCTGCCAGGCGCTCGAGAGGAACGTCGGTACCGCGATGTTCGCCACCCAGTTGATGGGCGAGCGCTGGTCCATGAGCGCAGGCACGTAGTACGGGTGCGTGCGGGTGAACTCGACCGCGTCGAGCGTCTGGAGGCGGAGCTTCTGGTTCGCGAGGCACGTCTGGTCGCCGCCCTTGACGCGCTTCACGGCCCACGCCTGTCCGCCCTCGGGCGCCGGTTGCGCGTCGTCCTTCCGCTCGGTCAGCCACGTCGCCGCGAAGCCGCTGTTGAAGATGCCGCCCGGGAAGCCCGGGGCGCGGTAGATGTCGGCGATGACCGACAGCGGCGCGAGCGCCGCGAGGTGCGGCGGCCGCGCGCCGCCGACGAAGAGCTGGCTGATCCCCGGGAACGAGATGCCGACCATGCCGACCTTGTGACCCAGCACCCACGGCTGCGCGGCGACGGTTTCGATGATGTCGTAGCCGTCGGCGGTGGTGGGGTAGTCGAAGAGGTCGAGGACGCCGCCCGAGCAACCCGAGCCGCGCATGTTGACGCCCACGGTCGCGAAGCCGAGGAAGCTCGCGATCAGCGTGGAGGCCTGCGGGTTGTCGGGGTCCGCGGCCGCGTAGCCCGAGTACTCGACGACGGTCGGGAAGGGGCCGTCGGCGAGCGACTTGCCGAGCGGCGGCCGCACCATCGCGGCGAGCAGCGTCCCGTCGCGCGCCTCGATGTACCGGAGCCCCGCGGGGAGCGTCTGCGCCTGGTAGAAGGACGGACCCGGCGGCTGGTCGAAGCGGAGCACGGTGACCGGCGTCGCACCGGGCGCGCCGTCCTCCTGGACGAGGTAGCGGCCACCCTGCGTCAGGTCCCGGAAGAGGAAGCTGCCGAAGCGGTCGACCGTCCCGCGCTCGAGCTCGTGCCCGAGCCGGTCCTGGAGGATCAGGGTCTCGCCCGTGGCGGCGCCGGTGACCGCGATGAGCCCGATGCCGGGCTGCACCTGGAGCGCGGCGCCGGCTCGGGGGGCGGCGGCCGCCAGCAGCGCGACGGAGAGGAAGAGAAGTCGAGACGGACGGACCGGCATCTGTCACCTCGTCTGGTTCCGGGGGGGTGTACGACGAGAAGACGGGGCCAGGCAACGGAAGGTGCGACGCGGAGGTGGAGGCGCCCGTCTCACCCGCTCGTAGGACGGGCCGAGACGTCATTCCGCGGGCTGAGCGGGATCCCGGTCGAGGGCCCACGACCATCTTGACTGACGTCTGTCAGTTGACGTACGTCAGCCGCGATGCAGGCGAGGGCCCAGGCGCCGGTCGAGCTCTATCCGCACCGGACGCGCCGGCGTCTCGCCACCCGTGATCGGCTGTTCGAGGCGGCGCTGGCGGAGTTTCGCCGCCGGGGCGTCGCCGCGGCGCAGATCGACGCCATCGTCGCCGCGGCGCGCGTCGCGCGCGGCACGTTCTACTTCCACTTCCCGACCAAGGACCACGTCCTGCTGGAGCTGGTGCGACGCCGGCAGACGCAGATCGCCGAGCGCCTGCGGGCGTCCCGCGGCGCGACCCCGCGCGCCGTGCTCCGCCGCGCCGTCGACCTGATGCTCGAGGACGCGGTCAGCGAGGACCGCGCCGTGTGGGACGAGATCTTCCCGGTGATCGCCCGCCACGGGGCCGAGATGCGGGGCGAGGTCGGCGCCCTCGTCGAGCTGCTGACGAGCGTGCTGGCGGCCGCGCAGCGCCGCGGGACCGTGCGCACCGACGTCACGGCCTTCGACCTCGTCGCCGCCTTCCTGCCGGGCGTGTACGGGCTCCTCCAGATGAAGCGCGACGACCCGCTGCCGGAGCTGCGCGCCGCCCTCTACCGGGTGGTGGACATCTTCGTGCGCGGGATCGCGGGATAGGAGTCGTCGATGGCGGAGTTCGACGTGGTGGTGAAGAACGGCACGCTGGTCGACGGCACCGGGACGCAGCGCTATCGGGCCGACGTGGGCATCCGGGGCGGTCGGATCGCGAAGATCGGCCGCTTGAAGGACGCCACGCGCGTGCTCGACGCGACCGGCATGATCGTCGCGCCCGGCTTCGTCGACCTGCACACGCACTACGACGCGCAGCTCTTCTGGGACCCCTACCTGACGCTCTCCGGCTGGCACGGCGTCACCTCGGCCGTGATCGGCAACTGCGGCTTCGGCTTCGCCCCCATGCGCCCCGAGATGCGCGAGCGCGCGATGCTCACCATGACCCGCGTCGAGGCGATCCCCTACGAGTCGATGCGGCGAGGGCTGCCGTGGGACTGGGTCACGTACCCGGAGTTCCTCGACAGCGTCGACCGGCGGCCGAAGGCGGTGAACGTCCTGCCCTACGTCCCGGTGGCGCCGCTCCTGATCTGGGTGCTCGGCTTCGAGCGCGCGAAGGCGGGTGCCAGGCCGACGGCGGCCGAGCACCGCGAGCTGCGCCGTCTCCTCAACGAAGCCATGGACGCCGGCGGCTGCGGCTGGTCGGCGCAGCGCCTCCACCCCGACGGCCCCGGCGCCGTGCAGCGCGACTACGACGGCGGGCCGATGGCGACCGACGTCATGCACGACGCGACCGCGCTCGAGCTGGCCGAGGTCCTCGCCGAGCGCAACCAGGGCTTCATGCAGATGGCGCTCGCGACCGCCGACGGCGCGCACGACTTCGCCCACATCGAGGAGCTGGCGTCGGTGTCCGGGCGGCCGCTCCTCTACAACGTGGTGCAGTCGTTCGTGCGCATCCCCGAGGCGCACCGGACGCTCATCGGCTGGCTCGACTCCTGCCGCCGGCGCGGCATCCGCGTCTACGGCCAGGGCGTGACCACGACCGCCGGGTTCACCTTCACCTTCGAGGACTGGAACCTCTTCGACGACGACGCGGCGTGGGTCGAGGCGACGCTCGGCACCCCGACCGAGCGGAAGGCGAAGCTCGCCGACCCCGCGCGCCGGCCCCGGCTCCGCGGCTACCAGTCGGGCATCGTCACGGTGGGCATCCCCGAGATCACGATCCTCGACTGCTTCACCCCCGCGACGAAGCCGTTCGAGAACCTGACCGTCGGCGAGGTGGGCGCGCGCACCGGCAAGCACCCGGTGGACGCCATGCTCGACGTCGCCGTGGCCGACGACCTGCGCACCGTCTTCTACGCCGAGCCCGCCAACGTGAACCGCGCCGCGCTGCGCGAGATCGTCGACTACCCGTGGATCGTCCCCGGCGTCTCCGACGGCGGCGCGCACACGAAGTTCTTCACGGGAGGACGCTACCCGACGGAGTTCTTGAGCCGCATCGTCCGCGAGGAGGCGATGTGCTCGCTCGAGCACGCGCACTGGCGGCTCTCGACCCTGCCCGCGCACTGCGCCGGCTTCCGCGACCGCGGCACGCTGGTCGAGGGCGCGCCGGCGGACCTGGTGGTCTACGACTTCGAGCGGCTCGAGTGTCTGCCCACCGAGGTGGCGCACGACTTCCCGGGCGGCGAGTGGCGACGCATCCAGCGCGCGCGCGGCTACCGCTTCGTGCTGGTCAACGGCGAGGTCACGATCGAGGAGGACCGCGAGACCGGCACGCACTCCGGCCGCCTCCTCCGCCACGGGGCCGCGTGAGCGCGCTCGACTTCGATCCCTACGCCTGGGACTTCCACGAGGACCCGTTTCCGACCTACCGCCGGCTGCGGGACGAAGCGCCCGCCTACCACAACGACCGCCTCGGGTTCTGGGCTCTCTCCCGCTACGACGACGTGCTCGCCGGCTTCAAGGACACCGAGCGTCTGTCGAACGCGGGCGGCGTGTCGCTCGAGCCCTCGAGCCGGGTCGATCCCGCCGAGACCGCCGGCTTCCTCGCCATGGACCCGCCCCGGCACGACCGGATGCGCGGGCTCGTGGCGCGCGGCTTCACGCCCAAGCGCGTGGCCGACCTCGAGCCGCGCATTCGCGCGCTTGCCACCCAGCACATCGACCGCTTCGTCGCGCGTGGAGAGTGCGATTTCATGCAGGACTTCGCCGGCAAGCTGCCCATGGACGTCATCAGCGAGATGCTGGGCGTGCCGGCCGCGGATCGCGATCGGATGCGCGGCTGGGCGGACACGCTGCTGCACCGCGAGGACGGCGTCCCGGGCATCCCCGAGGCCGGGCTCCAGGCCGCGGTGGACATCGCGACCTACTTCGGCGACCTGGCGACCGCGCGCCGCCGCCAGCCGGGCGCCGACCTCACCAGCGCGCTCCTCGACGCCGAGATCGACGGCCAGCGCCTCTCCCAGCGCGAGGTCACGGCGACCCTCTTCCTGATGGTCATCGCCGGCAACGAGACCACGACGAAGCTCCTCGGCAACGCGCTCTACTGGCTCTGGCGCACCCCGGCCGCGCGCGACGCGGTCCGCGCCGACCCGCGGCTCATCCCCGGCTGGGTCGAGGAGACGCTCCGCTACGACAGCTCGACCCAGATGCTCCGTCGCACCGTCCGCGGCGAGCTCGTGCTCCACGGGGAGCGGCTCGCCGACGGGGAGCGCGTGCTGCTTCTGATCGGCGCCGCCAACCGCGACGAGCGCGCCTTCGACGACCCCGACGTCTTCGACGTCCGCCGCGACGCGAGCGCGCACCTCGCTTTCGGCCGGGGCACGCACTTCTGCCTGGGCGCCGCGCTCGCCCGCCTGGAGGCCCGCGTCGCGCTCGAGGAGGTGCACGCGCGCCTGCCCGACTTCGAGATCGATCCGCACGGCCTGGCGCGCGTCCACTCGGTCAACGTGCGGGGCTTCGTGGCCATGCCGATCGCGTTCACGGCGCGGTGAAGCCGAGCACCGTCTCGCGTGTCATGGGCGAGTCAGTCGGCGACCGAGCGGCGGAGCGTCGGCTCGACGCCCCAGCGGTCCGCGACCGCGCGGAGCGCTCCCAGGATGAAGGCCACCACGACTTCCTGTACGTCCTCGGGCGGCACCTCGGCTTGCTGCCAGATGTTGAATCCGGCGACCGAGCTGGCGAACGCCGCGAGCGCCGCGATCTCGGCTGCTCCCTCGGGAATCCCGAGGTCCGTCTGGATCATCTCGGCGAAGCCGCGAATGCGCCGCTGCCACGCGGTCCACAGCGCCGGCCCGAAGCGGGGCGCCGTCTGCGGGCGGTACATCAAGCCCATCAGCGCGCCGCGCTCCCCGATCGTGTCGCACCAGGCGCGCACCCCGGCGCGGAAGTGCTGGTACGGCAGCGCCTTGCTCACCCCGGCGCGCCTGCCGGCCGAGCCGCGTGCGTCCCGTGGCACCCCCGACGCTCACGACGCTTCGTTAGCGCGAAAGCGGTGCCGCCCGCCAGCCGTCGGGGAGGCGGGGTCCCGGGCCGGCGGGGGGTACGTCAGCGTATATATATGATGCGGCGGTCGGGCGAAGCCGCGGGCCAGGCGCTACGCGCGCGGCGGCCGCCGCGGCACGAAGCGGAACGTCGCGCCGCGGCTGAGCTTGGTGAGCGTCACCTCGGGGGGCTCGGCCGCGGGCTCGGCCCGGGGGTCGATCGCGACCGACCACCCGAAGCGCGCCCCCGGCGCCTCCCACGGGCGCGTCCGCGCGCGCGGGTTCACCGTGCGGGCGATCGCGTCGAGCGCGCGGTGTCGCCCCGCGGCGGGGAGCGCGAACCAGGAGTACGGGTCGCTCTCGGCGAGCGCTTCGCAGTCGCCGATCCAGCAGCGGACCTCGTCGCGCGCGCGCTCGACGTGGAGGTCGACGTAGGCGCGCGGGTGGAAGGCGGGGTGGAGCTGGAAGAGCTTGGCGAGCGTGTCGAGGTCGTCGCCCGCGATCCCCATCGCCGCCGACACGCGCTCGGCGGCGAGGCCCGCGATCCCCACCCACTGCCGGGTCGCGATCTGCTCCGCCACGGCGTCGCCCCAGCGCTCGGCGATCGCGGTCATGAACGCGCGCACCAGCAGGTGACCCTGCACGCAGAACTCCCGGGCGACGACGACGAGCGCGGGCTGCGCGAAGTCCTCCAGGTGGAGGTCGGGGTCGAAGGACCCCGAGTAGTCGGCGAGACCGGCGCCGGGCGCGCCGCCGCTGGCGGCGGGCGGCGTGGCGAGCCGGGCGAGGCGTGAGCGGCGGACCTTCGCGGTGAGCACGATCTCCTCGACCGGCGTCGCGCCGGGCTCGACGCGCACCCGCCAGTGGCAGTGCGGCGCACGGTCGGCCGGCACCCGCGGCGGGCGGTGGATGGGTCGTACCTGCGCGCGCGGGTTCGTCGCGACGGCGGTCGCATCGAAGGTCGGGTCCTCGATGTGGTGGCACATGCCGACGACGAACTCCTCGCCCATCGGCTCGACGTCCATCAGCGCGCCGCAGTACGGCAGCCAGAACTCGCCGCTCGCCGCGTCGTCCACCCGGAAGCGGAAGTCGAGGAAGCCGTGCGGCGCGCCGACGTCGAACTGCATGCCCTTGAAGATCGTCGCGACGTCGGTGCCGGAGAAGCGGAGCGCGCGCTGGATGCGCTGCGTGTAGACCGGGCTCGCCCCCATCCACTCCGCGATCGCGATCTCGCGCATCGCGGTCGCGCCGTAGCGCGCCAGGACCTGCGGGATGCCGGCGCGATCCTGGAGGTGCGCCGCGAGCTGGTACTCGCGCGCGAGCACGGCGAGGGCGGGGCGGGAGAGCAAGCCGAGATGGAACGCCGGGTCGAACGGGGCGCGATAGTCGTCCATCCGCCGCGACACGTGGCCGGTTCGGGCGCGGCCGTCAAGAGCAAACGCGGCGGCTAGAAGCTCGGCCACCGCCGGGCGCGCCATGTCCCCTCGGCCGCCTGCGCGCGCCGCGTGGGCCCGGGCTGCTGGAGGATCCACTGCACGCGCTCGCGCAGGTCCGCCGAGGGATCGTTCGCGAATCGCGCCAGCACGCGCAGCGCGTCGTCGTCCAGCGGCAGCCGTCGTGACAGGGCGTAGGCCGCCCACAGGCGCGTCGCCTCGTCGGGGCTGTCGAGCGCGGGGAGGAGCCGGGCGCTCACGCGCTTGTCTGCGGGCGCGAGACAGTCCACGAGGCGGATGCCCTCGGCTTCCTCGAACAGACGGCCGGAGATCTCCTCCGCGCGGACGTCGCCGCCGACCGTCTCGTGCTTGGCGATCTCGCACATGATGTCGACCACCTCGGAGGTGAGCGGCTGCGCCAGGAGCTGCCGCGCGCCGTCCACGGCGAGACGACGGAAAGCGTCCTCCGACATCCAGTCGAGCTGGCGCGCGAGATGCGCGATCTCCATCTTCACCGCCGACACCTGGAGGTCGCGCACCAGGCCCAGCACCTGCTCGCGGGCGGACTCGTTCTGCTGGATGGCGGCGAAGCGCTCCCGCGCCCCGTCGCGCAGCGCCTCGGGCGGATGGCGGTTGAAGAAGACCTCGAGCGTCGGCACGAAGGACAGGAAGTCCGGCCGCGCCACCATCTCCTGGACGACGGCGAGCCGCTCGTCGATGCTCGAGCCGTCGTCGTACACGCGGCAGACGAGCGCGCGGTCGACGGCGCTCCGCTCCGTCGGGCCGAGCCCGGACGTCTGGACCAGCGCTGTCTGACCGAAGGCCGCGAGCAGCTCGCGGTTCGGCCGGGCGTCACCGCGGGCGCCGTCGAGGTAGCGGCCGTAGTCGCCCTTGGTCTGGAAGTAGCGCACCAGGCGCGGCACGGTGAGCTCGGCGCGGGGCGCTATGGACGCGAAGCCGTAGATGCGGGGGACGCCCGCGAAGATGCGCCGCAGCGACTCGCGGAAGCTCGGACCGAGGGGGCCGTAGCGCAGCTCGACGACGCGCTCCGCCGAGGCGTGGTCGAAGCCGTGATCGACCAGCACCTGGAGGTACTCGTGCGGGGTGCGGGTGTCCTCGTCCTTCGTCGCCAGCGTGTTGCACGCCAGCAGGAAGACCTCCTGCGGCCGGAAGAGCCCCGCGCAGCGCGTCTGGCAGGAGGCCTCTTCCATGTCCTCGAGCGTCACCGAGCGGCCGTAGCGCCCGAAGAACCGTCCCGCGAACTCGCCCGAGTAGACGACCACGTCGCAGCGGATATCCGGACGGCAGAGGTCGAGGACCCACGAGCGTCCCGGACGCTCGGCGCTCGCGGGAACGGGCGAGAGGTGCGGGCTCAGGTCGAGGATCTCGAACTCGGCCGGGGAGAGACGCGCTTCGAAGACGCCGAGCTCGTCGGGCGAGTTGAAGCTGAAGGCGCAGAGTCGAAAGGGCTCGGCCCGGCTCTCGCCGACGAGGGCCAGCGCGACGAGGAGGGACGCACACGGCCACCACCACCGGTGGTTCCGGCCCGTCGAGCCGAAGCGCGCCATCCTTCGGTGCTACCGGCCACCCGGCTGTGTCTCAATCACACGCGGAAGTGGCCCCTGTGCGGTTTGCTGTGCGCTTCAGAAGCAGACAAGCGTCGCGTTGACGCCGCGGATGAGCTCGTCGCCCCGAGATGCAGCAGGGGTCGGGGACGTCGGTGCAGAGGTCGATGATCACCGCCGTCAGGAGCTCTGTTGATGCCGACGTGTCCGTCGCGGTTGCAGTCACAGGGCAGCGGGGGGTCGTTGACGAAGTAGCTCCTGCACGTGCCCGCGCTCACGTGCCGTCGCCGTTGTCGGTGTAGCGCAGGTCGACGCGCTCTGCGGCGCGGGCTACGGCGAGCGGTCGCCGGAGCGCGTGAATGCCCGCAACGGCCATCGGGCCCGGCCGTGGGACACGCGGGTCGGGACAATCGATCTGGCGCTCCCGAAGCTGCGGCAGGGGACGTACTTCCCCGCCTGGTTGCTCGAGCCGCGCCGGGGGGCGGAACGCGCGCTGGTCGCGGTCGTGGCCGAGAGCTACGTGCTCGGCGTCTCCACCCGGAAGGTCGAGGAGCTGGTGCAGACCCTGGGGATCGCGCGGCTCTCGAAGTCGCAGATTATCCAGACTACCGGCGCGACGGGATCGTCCGCGAGATCGAGACGCTGCCCCAACGAACCCCGCCACGAACACGTGGCAGCACTGGCGACGGTAGGGTCAAGAACGGGCGTCGACGGGGCAGGAAGTTGCCCCCGGGGGGCGGCCAATTCCGAGGACGCCCGTCGGTTCGCGTCCGGCTCCGCCAGGGCCGTAACCCGAGTTCCGTCTGGCAGCACGTCGGGTACCCCTCCCGGCACCCCGAGCAATTTTTCCTGAGAATTTTATGGACAAGCCCATTGACAAGCGCACCGCGATCGTTGGAGGACTGACATGCCAGTCTACCCCGGCCACTGACAGGGCACTCTACCGACGAGGGAGGAGATATCAATGAGACCATCTCGTGTTCCGGACCTAGTCGCAGGCAGGACGCACGCCGGGGTTCTTGTGGGTAGCTGGTGCCGGCTTCGCTTGGGCTCGGCACGGGTGGCGAGCGTCGTGCTTGCGGTCTGCGCCTTGACGCCCGCGCTGGGCGCCACCACGGCCCACGCGCTGTTCCTGCCGCTCGGCAATTTCGGCAGCCAGGGTTCTGGCACCGGCCAGTTCCAGGGCCCCAGGGGGGTGGCGGTCGATCAGGTGAGCGGCGACGTGTACGTCGCCGACAGCGCCAACGCGCGCGTGGAGAAGTTTGACGCGACGGGCAACTTCATCGCCGCCTGGGGGTGGGGAGTTGCCGACGGCACGGCGCAGAGCGAGGTCTGCACGAGCAACTGCCAGGCGGGCATCGCCGGTGCGGGCCCCGGCCAGTTCTCCAATCCCACGAGCGTCGCGGTCGACAGCTCCGGCGGCCCGTCGGCGGGCGACGTGTACGTCGGCGACTTGGGCAACAACGTGGTCCAGAAGTTCGACGCCAACGGCAACTTCCTCTCGACAATCGACGGCAGCACCACCCCGCAGGGCCTGTACTCGAGCCTCGCGGGCGTGGCCGTCGACCAGAGCGGCAACCTGTGGACCGCCGACGGCAACACCGACAACATCGACGAGTTCGACAACCAGGGCAACTTCCTGCAGCAGTGGACGGACCCGTTCGGGAACACGGTCGCGATCGCGGTCGATGCGACCAACAGCTTCGTCTATCTGATCCGGGGCGCGCAGACGACCGAGCGCTTCACGCTCACCGGCGGGGACGAGACGGTGATCGACAACGGCACCGGCGTGGCGCTTGGGCTCGACCAGCAGACCGGGAACCTGTACGTCGATCACGGCGGTGACGTCGTGGTCTACGACAGCACCGGTACCCAGCTCGACAGCTTCTCGCTGACCTCGACCAACTCGCAGGGCCTCGCGTTCGGCTCGAGCGCGGGCAATCTGTACGTCTCCGACGCGAGCGCCGACAACGTGACGATCTACGGCCCGCCGACGACCCCCGGGCCGCCCCTCGTCTTCAGCGAGTCGGCGACGAACCTCAGTGACACCGGGGCGACGCTGAACGCGCAGATCGTCCCGTTCGGCCTCGACACGACCTGCCAGTTCCAGTACGTCGACGATGCCGACTTCCAGGCTACCGGCTACAACACCGCGACGAGCGTAGCGTGCACGCCCGCCGACCTGGGCTCGAGCTTCACCTTCCAGCAGGCGAGCGCGACCGTGAGTGGGCTGACGCAGGAAACGACCTATCACTTCCGCGCGGTCGCGACGAACACGGATGGGCCGACGAACGGCGCCGACAAGACATTCCAGACGACGGGGCCGTCGATCATCAGGAGCCAGTCGGCGACGAACATCACCGCCACCGAAGCGACGCTGAACGCAACGATCAACCCGAACGGCCTCGACACGACCTGCCAGTTCCAGTTCGTCGACGATGCCGACTTCCAGGCCACCGGGTACAACACGGCGACGAGCGTGGCGTGCTCGCCCGCCGATCTGGGCTCGAGCCTCACGGATCAGAGCGCGAGCGCGGACGTGACCGGCCTCACGCCGGACACGACGTATCACTTCCGCGCGGTCGCGACGAGCGCGGATGGGACGACGAACGGTGCCGACCAGACGTTCCAGACCCTCGTGGCGGGGCCGCCGGTCGTCGGGAGCGAGTCGGCGACGAACGTCACCGACACCAGCGCGACGCTGAACGCGACGATCAACCCGACCGGCCTCGACACGACCTGCCAGTTCCAGTTCGTCGACGATGCCGGCTTCCAGGCAACCGGCTACAACACCGCGACGAGCGTGGCGTGCACGCCCGCCGATCTCGGCTCGAGCTTCACGGATCAGAGCGCGAGCGCAAGCGCGACCGGCCTCACGCCGGGCACGACATATCACTTCCGGGCGGTCGCGACGAACGCGGATGGGCCGACGAACG
>JBGQET010000087.1:0-18505 GCA_041496545.1 Binatia bacterium
GGGCCCGACGCCGCGCGCGCGGAGCGCGTGGGCGAGGCGATTCGCCCGCGCGTCCAGCTCGGCGTACGACACCGCCTCGGCTTCGTCCGCCACCGCCACCCAGCTCCCCCACTCCTCCACCCCCCGCTCGAACCACTCCACCACCGTGGAGCACGGTCGAGAGGTGGCGAGCGAGTCCAGCGACGCATGACCTGCTCCGGTCGGCGGTTCGCCGACCCCAATCGACATCGACCCTCCTTATCTACTCTACGCGCGCACGTGCGCGGACAGGTGGGTCCTCTACGCAATCGCCGTACCATCGCGGAGCGCGGCGAGCGCGCGCCAGACCACGATCCGGGCCACTCGAGCGGGCCGACGGATGGACCGGAGCGCGCGCAGTGGGAACGGCCGTACCCTGGACAGTGGGAATCGCCGTACCACGCGCCGCGCGTCGCGCCGGCGCGGAGTGCGAACGGGCGTGCGAGGCACGCCGGGGGACGCCCCGCGAACCGGCGTTCCGCGTGGCACGTACCTTGCGAAGCGCAGGGCGCGTGCAGGGGACGGCGAAGTCGCGGCTTTCGGGAGCCGAGTGGCGGATCAACCTTTCGGGCGACGGGTTCGTCCGCGATCACCGCGTGAACGGCGTCGCCGTGCTTCCCGGTGTCGCCTACCTGGACTTCGCCGTGCGCGCGGCGCGCTCCGAGCTGGGCGTGGCGCGTGTGGCGCTCGAGCAAGTCGCCCTCGTTGCACCGCTCTGCCTCGAGCGCGGCGAGGAGACCACGCTCTCGGTCAGCCTCACGCGCGGGCGCGGTGACCGCGTCTGGTTCGAGGTCGTGAGCGACTCTCGCGACCGCGGCTCGGTCGAGCACGCATCCGGTTCCCTGCGCGTCGCTGTGGGAGAGACCGTGGCGTCGCACATGGACGTCGCCTGGCTCGCCGGCCGCTGTCCGGCCACGATCGGCAGAGATCGCCTCTACCCCGGCCACGAACGGCAGCCAATCCAGTACGGGCCGTCCTTCCGCTCGGTCGAGTGGGCGCGGACGAACGGCGAAGAGGTGTTCGCGAGCGTGGCGCTGACCGACCTCACGCGCGAGGACGTGGACCACGTGCTCCATCCCGCGCTCCTGGACGGCGCACTCCAGGCGCTGGCGACGGTGCTCGAGGGAGACTCGTCGAGCGCGCTCTACGTGCCGTTCGCGTTCGGCTCCGTCCGGCCGGTCGCGGCGCTGCCCACCCGGACGCTCGTCTACGGTCGGCGCACGAAGGCCGCCGGGAACGGCGGTGCCGAGCTGCTGCGCGGAGACATCCGGGTCTGCGACGAGGACGGACGGATCGTCGTGGAGCTCGACGACGTTGCCTTGAAGCGCGTGCCCCCGGGACGCCCGATGACGGAACGCGAGACGCCAACCGAACCGCAGGGAACAATCGAGGAGGGGCGAGACGCATGAACACGACGGGGCTGCTGGGGTCGCTGGCCCAGAAGGGGATCGAGCTCTACACCGTGAACGGGGAGCTCCGGTACCGGGCGCCGCAGGGAGCCCTCGATCCGGCGCTGAAGGCCGAGATCGTCGCCCGCAAGGGCGAGCTGGTCACAGCCCTGTCGGGCGCTGCGCCCCGCAAGACCGTGCGCGACATCGCCGTCATCGGCATGTCGTGCCGCTTCCCCTCCTGCCGTGACCTGCAGAGCTACTGGTCGCTCCTCCACGACGGCCGCTACGGGATCACGGACTATCCGCTCGACCGCGTCGGCGGAGACACGAGCCTCGAGGGCCTCCGCGCCGGCTACGTCCCCAAGGCGGAAGAGTTCGACCCGCTCTTCTTCGGCATCTCGCCCCTCGAAGCCGAGACGATGGATCCCCAGCAGCGCCTCTTCCTCGAGGTCACGTGGGAAGCGCTCGAGGACGCCGGCTATGCGGGCGCCGCGCTCTCCTACTCGCAGACCGGCGTGTACGTCGGCACGACGATCAACGAGTACGAGGAGTGGCTCACGGACGTCACCCCCCACCTGGGCCCCGGCAACGAGCTGTCGCTCATCCCGAACCGGCTCTCCTACCTCTTCAACTTCATGGGTCCGAGCTTCATGGTGAACACGGCGTGCTCGTCGGCGCTGGTCGCCCTCGACACCGCCTGCCGGAATATCGAGCTCGGCCAGTGCGAGCAGGCGATCGTGGGCGGCGTGAACCTGATTCTCGCCGACACGGCGACGCGGGTCTTCCAGTCGCTCGGGATGCTCGCGAAGGACGCGAAATGCAAGACCTTCGACGCGCGCGCCGACGGCTACGTGCGCGGCGAGGGAGTCGCCGCCATCCTGATCAAGCCGCTCGACCGTGCGCTCGCGGACGGCGACCGCGTCTACGCGGTGATCAAGGGCACGGCGCTCAACCACGACGGCCACTCGAAGGTCGGCCTCACCGCGCCCAACCCGAAGGCTCAGAAGGCGCTCTTGCTGAAGGCCTACGAGCAAGCGGGCGTCGATCCCTCCACCGTCAGCTACATCGAGGCCCACGGGACCGGGACGGCCCTCGGCGATCCGATCGAGGTCGACGCGCTCACGCAGGCCTTCCGGAAGTACACCGACAAGAAGCAGTTCTGCGCCATCGGCAGCGCGAAGACGAACATCGGCCACCTCGAGCCGGCCTCCGGGATGGCCGGGCTGATCAAGGTCATCCTCTGCATGCACCACCGCAAGCTCGTCCCGAGCCTGCACTTCGAGAAGCCCAATCCGTCCATTCGGTTCGCCGACTCCCCGTTCTTCGTCAACACCGAGCTGCGCGACTGGACCTGTGAAGGCCCGCGACGCGCCGGCGTCAGCGCCTTCGGCTGGGGCGGTGCCAACGCCCACGTCGTGCTGGAAGAGGCACCCGCACCCGCGCCGCGCGCGACGACGGTCGAGCGCCCAGTCCATCTCCTGACCCTCTCGGCGCGCAGCGAATCGGCGCTCCAGGTGCTCGCGCGTCGCTACGAAGCGCGCCTCGCCGTGGACGACGGCACCCAGCTCGCCGACGCGTGCTTCACGGCCAACGTGGGACGGGGGCTCTTCAAGCACCGCCTGGCGGTGGCCGGCACGACCGCGACCGAGGTGCGCGCCTCCCTCGCGGCCTACGCGGCGGGCACCGCGGCCCCCGGGGTGGTGAGCGGCGAGGTCCGGGGCAAGAAGCGACCCAAGATCGCCTTCGTGTTCACGGGGCAGGGTGCGCAGGAAGCGGGGATGGCGGTGGGCCTCTATCGCACGCAGCCGACGTTCCGCCGCGCGCTCGAGCGCTGCGAGCCGGGGGTGCGGGAGGTCCTCGGCGTGTCGCTGCTCGACGCGCTGTACGGCAAGGACGGCGCCGCCCTGAACGACACGGCGCTGGCCCAGCCGGCGCTGTTCGCGGTGGGCTATGCGCTCGCCGAGCTGTGGCGGTCGTGGGGTGTGCGGCCCGACGCGGTCATGGGGCACAGCGTGGGCGAGTACGTGGCGGCGTGCGTGTCGGGCGCGCTGACCCCCGAGGACGCGGTGCGGCTGGTGGCGCTGCGCGGAAAGCTGATGGGGCAACTGCCACGCGACGGCGCGATGGTGGCGGTGCTGGCACCCGCGGCGGCGATCGAAGCCGACCTGCGCGGGCGGGAAGCGGAGCTGGCGATCGCGGCCTACAACGCACCCGAGGCGGTGGTGATCTCGGGGCGGCGCGAAGCGGTGGAAGCGGTGGTGGCGGCGTGCCGCGCCCGCGGCGTGGCGACGCAGCCGCTGGCGGTCTCGCACGCCTTCCACTCCCCACTGATGACGCCGGTGTGCGACGCCCTGGGCGCCGCGCTCCGCCAGACCAAGTTCGGGCCCCTCCAGATCCCGCTCGTCTCCAACGTGACCGGACGCGTGCTCGGCGCCCAGGAGCTGACGGCGGAATACTGGCTGAAGCACCTGCTCTCCCCGGTCTGCTTCCAGGCAGGGGTGGAGACGCTGGTGGCGCAGGGGGTGACGGTGTTCGTGGAGGTGGGACCGAAGCCCGTGCTCTCGGGGCTCATCCGGCGCATCCTGCCGGCGGAGAGCCCGGCGGTCGTGGTGCCGTCGCTGGGCGGCGCGAGCGCGACGGGAACGGGCGAAGAGCGGGAGTGGCGCGCGCTCTGCGCGGCCCTCGCCGAGCTCCACGTGCGCAACGCCGAGGTCACCTGGGCGGGATTCGACCGCGACTACCCGCGGCGCCGCGTGGCGCTGCCCACCTACCCCTTCGAGCGCAAGCGGTACTGGCCGGCTGGGCCGGCGGGGGATGACGGCAAGCCGACACCCGTGCGTCGTCGCGCGCCCATGCGATCCGAGGCGGGACGCGCCTCCGCCGCGGACGCGCCGGCGCCCGCGGTTGCGCCCGCGGCGGGCGCGGCACCGCGCGCCCGCATCCACCCCCTGGTCGAGGAGAAGATCGTCTCGCCCGCGCTCAAGACGACGATCTTCCAGAAGCGCTTCACCATCGCGGGGGACGCGGTCCTCGGCGATCACCGGATCCTGGAAGAGAACTCCGCCATCCTGCCCGCGGCTTCGTTCCTCGAGATGACGCTCGCCGCCGGCCGGGAGGTGCTGCGCACGAACGCGCTCGTCCTCCGCGACGTCATGGTGGCGAAGCCGGTCGCACCCCGCGGCGACGAGGAGGCCATCGTCCAGGTCATCCTCGAGCCGCACGGCGAGGGCGGACGCGAGCTGGCGTTCCGCATCGTCAGCTCCTGCGACGGCGGCACCACGTGGAGCGACAACGTCTCCGGGCGCATCCACGCGAACGAGGCTCCGGCGCCCGCGCGGATCGACGTCGAGGCGATCAAGCAACGCTGCCCCAAGCGCACGACCGGGGAGCACCTCTACACCAGCGGCAGCTACCCGTTCGATTGGGGTCCCTACTTCCGGTCGATCCAGTGGTACCAGATCGGCGACGACGAGCTGGTGGCGCACCTCGTGCTGCCCGAAGCGGCGGGCGACGGCACCCAGTTCATCTTCCACCCCTCGATTTCCGACGGCGCCTTCCAGGCGGTCGGCACCGGCTTCTGCGACGACCTCTACGTCCCGTTCACCTTCGACGAGGTCCAGGTCTTCGGACCGCTGCCCCCCCGACTCTACGCCCACGGCCGCGCGGTGCGGCGGAAGAACGGCACGAAGCCGGCGGACATCATGCGCACCGAGATCGTGGTCACCGACGAGAGCGGCCAGCCGCTGGTCGTGGTCAAGGGCTTCTGCTTGAAGCGCGTCGCGCCGGACACCATGCGCACCGCGCTGGGCTCCGAGGCGCCGGCTCTGCCCGCCGCGACGGAGAAGGCGGCCCCGGCACGCGTCGACGCGACGCCGGTCAACGCGCCCGAATGGTTCCACGAGATCACCTGGAAGCGCTCCGCGCTCGGGCAGGCGCCCGCACGGAGCGCCGGGACGTGGGTCGTGTTCGCCGACGAGCTGGGCGTCGGGCACGCGCTCGTCGCGGAGCTGCAGAAGACCGGCGACCGCTGCGTGACCGTGCGCAAGGGCGCGCGCTTCTGCGACCGCGGTGACGCGGGCTTCACCCTCAACCCGGAGAGCTCCGAGGACTACCAGGCGCTCGCCGCCGCGATCGCCGAGCGGGGAATCGCGCCGACGGGCGTGGTCCACCTGTGGAGCTGCTCGGCGCCCGGGGGCGAGACCGGCTCGCTCGAGAGCCTGGACGAGTCGCTGCACGACGGGCCCTACAGCCTGCTCTTCCTGGTGCAGGCGATGGGCGAGCGCTTCAAGAAGGAGCGCGTGTCGTACTGGCTGGTGACGAGCTACGGCCAGGTGGTCCAGGCCGCCGGCCAGGCACCCGTCACCCCCGAGCACGCGACGCTGTGGGGTCTCGGGAAGGTCGTCTCCATCGAGTACAGCCGGACGCGCTGCTTCGGGGTCGACCTGGAGACCGGCGGCTGCTCGTCCGAGACGCTCGCGCACACGATCGCCGCCGAGATGGCGAGCGCGGCCGCCCGACCGCAGGACGACGTCTGGGTCGCCTACCGGGGCGGGCAGCGCTTCGAGCCGACGGTCCAGTCGGTCGCGGTCGCGACCAGGGCCACCCTGCCGTCGCCGCTCAAGGACGGCGGCGTCTATCTCATCACCGGCGGACAGGGCGGGATCGGCCTCGAAGTCGCCCGCTTCATCGCGAGCCGCGTGGCCCGGCCGCGCCTGGCGCTCCTGAACCGCACGCCGCTCGACGCCTCCGCGCCGACGGAGCGAGTCGCCGCGATCCGGCGGCTCGAGGCGGCCGGCGCCGAGGTGACGACCATCGCCGCGGACGTCGCCGACCCGACGCGTCTCGGCGCCGCGGTCGAGGCGATCCGCAAGCAGTGGGGCCGCATCGACGGGGTCATCCACGCCGCGGGCATCGTCGGCGACGGCATCATCCGCACCAAGACGCTGGACGCGTTCCAGCGGGTCGTGCGGCCGAAGGTGCACGGCACCTGGGCGCTCGACCGCGCGCTCGCCGGCGAGCGGCTCGACTTCTTCTGCTTGTTCTCATCCCTCGCCGCGCTGGGCGGGAACGTGGGCCAGGCGGACTACTGCGCCGCGAACTCGTACCTCGACGCGTTCGTGGGAATGCCGCGCCGCCATCCGATCCACGCCCTCGGCTGGTCGCTGTGGGCGGAGACGGGGATGGGGGTGTCCGAGGAGGTGCAGGCGGCGCTGCGTGAAGCCGGGGTGCGGGCGATGCGGACGGAGCCTGCGCTCCACGCCTTCGACGCCGCGCTGCGCACGCCGGGCGGCTACCTCGTGATCGCCGACTTCCCGCCGGAGACGCCCGCGAAGGCCGACTCCAAGCCGGCGACCTCGCCCCTCGACGAGGTCGCGCAAGAGATGGCGCCGATGGTGTCGTCGAGGAAGAGCAAGCCGGTGCCGCCGGAGCCGGTCGCGGCCGCCGCGCCCGCGCCCGTCGCCGCACCCGCGTCGGCCGCGACGCCGGAGCAGCTCGTCGCCGCCGTCCAGGACTACCTCGTGGCGCAGATCTCGGAGGTCCTCAAGCTCGCCAGGGAGGATGTCGACATCGACGCGAACTTCCAGGAGCTGGGCTTCGACTCGATCATGGCGATGACCGTGAAGCGCAAGATCGAAGCCGACGCGCAGATCGAGCTGAAACCGGTCCTCCTCTTCGAGTACCCGACGATCCGGGAGCTGTCCGAATACCTTGGCGAGGAGCACGCCGACGTCTACGCCCGCATGCTCACCTCCGCGAGCGGCGCGGCGCCCGTGCCGGCGGCCGTACCCACCGCGCCCGCAACAGCGGCTCCGGCCGCGGCGTCGGGGAGCGGTCCCGATCGCCAGGCGCTCCCGGGGCTGGTCGAGGAGTACCTCGTCCAGCAGGTGTCGAACGTCCTCAAGCTCGCCAAGGAGGACATCGACATCGACGCGAACTTCCAGGAGCTGGGCTTCGACTCGATCATGGCGATGACGGTGAAGCGCAAGATCGAGACCGACGCGCAGATCGAGCTGAAGCCGGTGTTGCTCTTCGAGTACCCGACCATCCGCGAGCTCGCCGAGTTCCTCGCGGAAGACTGCGCAGACGCATTCGCCCCGATCGTCGGCGGAAAGACCGGCTCGGGGCACAAGACGGCGGCGGGAGCGAACGGTAGTGGCGTCGCTCACGTGTCCCCTGCGGATGTCGTACCCCCTACGGCGTCCGCAGGGGGTGCCGCTGAATCCTGGGAGACGGGAGTTGTCTGAGACCCCCTACGGGACCGGAGCGGAGTGGCCCTCGACACCCGGCTCCATGGTCGCCTGCAACGCGTGCCTCGCGCAGGAGGACGCGCACCGGCTCGCGGCCGCGGCGATGGTCTGCGCCGCGTGCGGCAACCACATCCGGGTCGGCGCCCGCACGCGCCTCGAGTGGACGGCGGACCCGGGGTCGTTCGTGGAATGGGACGGTGATCTCCTGGCGGAAGATCCGCTTCGATTCGTCGACAAGGTCTCCTATCCGACCCGCCTGGCGGAAGCGCGCAAGAAGACCGGCGAGCTCGACGCGATCGTCACCGGACGCGGCTCGATCCTCGGCCTCGACGTCGCGCTCGGACTCTTCGAGTTCGGTTTCATGGGCGGCAGCATGGGCTCGGTCGTCGGGGAGAAGCTCTTTCGCCTCTTCGCGCACGCGGAGCGCGAGCACCTCCCCGTCCTGGTCGTCACCGCCTCGGGCGGCGCGCGCATGCAAGAGGGGACGCTGTCGCTGATGCAGATGGCGAAGGTCACGGTCGCGGTCGAGCACTTCCGCCGCGAGCGGCTGCCGTACGTCACGCTGCTCGCCGACCCGACCACCGGGGGCGTCGCCGCCAGCCTCGCGATGCAGGGCGACATCATCCTCGCCGAGCCCAAGGCGCAGATCGGCTTCGCCGGACCGCGCGTCATCGAGCACACGATCGGCATGGCGTTGCCGCCCGACTTCCAGGACGCGGAGCGCCTGCTCGAGCGGGGGCTGATCGACGCGATCGTGCCGCGTGCGGAGCAGAAGGCCCTGCTCCACGCGCTCCTGTGGGCGCTCACCGCGAGTCGGACGACCGGGCGGAAGCGAGCCCGGGTCGGTCGGACGCGGCGCCGCCCCGCCGAGCAGTCGCCGCGTGCGACGGGTACGGTCTGGGAGATCGTCAAGCAGTCGCGGCGGCGCGGACGCCCCGGGACGGCGGTCGCTCTCCGGCTCGCTTTCGACCGCTTCATCGAGCTGCGCGGCGATCGCGCGTACCGCGACGATCCGGCGATCCGCGCCGGGATCGCGTGGCTCGACGAGCAGCCGGTCGTCGTCGTGGGCCAGGAGCGCGGCGAGACGGCTGCGGAGCAGGAGCGCTGCAACTTCGGGATGGCCTTCCCCGAGGGGTACCGCAAGGCCGTCCGCGTGATGGAGCTGGCGGAGCGGTTCCGCCTCCCGGTCGTCACCATCGTCGACACGCCCGGGGCCTACCCGGGGCCGGGAGCCGAGCAGCGCGGCCAGGCGGGCGCGATCGCCTCGGCGCTCGGCCGCATGGCGGGGCTCGAGGTGCCGACGGTGAGCGTGGTGCTCGGGCAGGGCGGCAGCGGCGGCGCTATGGCGCTCGCCCTCGCCGACCGCGTGCTCATGTTCGAGAACGCGACCTACTCGGTCATCTCGCCCGAGGGCTGCGCTTCGATCCTCTGGCACAGCAGCGAGCGCGCTCCCCAGGCCGCCGAGGCGCTGAAGCTGACGGCGGGGGATCTGCTGCGCTTCGGGATCGTGGACGAGATACTTCCCGAGCCGCCGCCCGGCGGCGAGGTGGAGCTGGGCTTCGCGCGGACGTTGCGCGCGGCGGTTGCGCGGCACCTCCGCGAGCTGCGCGCGCTCGGCGGCGATCCCATCGAGCGTCGCGCCGCGCGGTACGAGCGCATGGGGACCTTCCGCGAGCTCCCGCACGCGAGCGGTGCACGAAGCGAGCGACCGATGGCTAAGGGGACACTGGTCACTGGAGGATTGAAATGAGCGCGAAAGGCTTTGACGGCTCCTCGGCTACCCAGCCGGTTGCCCCGGAAAACCTCTCCGAACGCCCGTCCGTCGGGGTCGACTGGGAGAAGGCACTGAAGCAGCTCAACGAGATCGTCGGCGCATCCCCGCAGATGCAGCGACTGAAGGAGCAGGTGCTCCGGGCCGTCGACGGCGACCTCACGGTGTGCGTGGAGGGCGAGACGGGGACGGGCAAGGAGCTGATCGCCCGCGCCATTCACCGCTGCAGCTCGCGGAGCCACGCGCCCTTCGTCGTCCTCGACTGCACCGCGGTGCCGGACGCGTTGATCGAGAGCGAGCTGTTCGGGCACATGCGCGGCGCGTTCACCGACGCGCGGACCGAGAAGAAGGGGCTGATCGAGATCGCGGACCGTGGGACGCTGTTCCTCGACGAGGTGTCGAGCGCCTCCCCCTTGCTGCAGAACAAGCTCCTGCGCGTCCTCCAAGAGGGAGAGTTCCTGCCCGTCGGCAGCGTCAAGCCGCGGCGGGTGAACGTCCGCGTCGTGTCGGCGACCAACGTGTCGCTGGAAGAGCTGGTGAGCCAGCAGAAGTTCCGCGAGGACCTGTTCTACCGGCTCTATCTCTTTGCCATCCGGGTGCCGTCGCTCCGCGAGCGGAGAGATGACATCCCGCTCCTCGCCTATCACTTCCTGAAGGGGCGCTCGTTCTTCGTGAACAAGTACTTCGAGGGCGTCTCCAAGGAGGCGCTCACGGCGCTGGTGAGCTACGGCTTCCCCGGCAACGTCCGCGAGCTGAAGAACGAGATCGAGCGGGCGATGGCGATGACGGCGCCGGACGAGACGATGATCGAAGTCCACCACCTCTCCGACCGGATCATGAGCAAGATCGGCACCCCGCCGGCGGCCGCGTCCGAGTCCTCGACCCGCGAACCCGAAGCGGCGCCGCCGGGCGAAGGCCTGCGGGAAGCGATGACGGTCGCCGAGTCAAAGCTGATCCGCGACCGGCTCGCCGACTTCGGTGGGAACGTGAGCCGGACCGCGCGGAGCCTCAGGCTCAGCCGGCGCGGCTTGATGAAGAAGATCAACCGCCTCGGGCTGCGGCGCGCGAAGCCGGGCTCGGGTCAGGGGAGCTGAGGCGTCGTCGGCGCCCCGAGAATCCGCCCAGCGAGGGAATCGTGAGCTGCGAGGAGCTGATCGAGGAGCTGCGGACCCGCAACGTCGAGCTGGTGCTCGAGAGCGGGCAGTTGCGCTACCGGGCTCCGAAGGGCGCCCTGTCGCCCGAGCTCCGGCGCGCCCTGGAGGAGCGGCGCTCCGAGATCGTGGCTCGCCTCGAGCAGCGCCGGGACGAGCCGGCGCCCGCCGCCGCGCCGAGCACCGACGGCCGCGCCATCGCCGTGATCGGCATGGCCTGCCGCTTTCCCAAGGCCCCCGACCTCGCAGCCTTCTGGCGCTTGCTGCGCGACGGCGTGGACGCGATCGGACAGCCGCCCGTCGAGCGTCGCGCGATGGCCCTCAACGTGCTGCGCTACTACGTGCCGAGCGACCCCGCCACGGCCGAGGCGACCGAGGCGGGCCTGGACTTCGGCTTGCGGGGGGGCTGGATCGAGGGGAGCCTGGAGTTCGACCCGCTGGTCTTCGGCATCTCGCCGCGCGAAGCGCGCAACATGTCCCCCGAGCAGCGGATCGCGCTCGAGGTCTCGTGGGAGGCGCTCGAGCACGCGGGCTACGCCGGCGACACGCTCGTCGGCTCACGCACCGGGGTGTTCCTCGGAAGCGGGGCGTCCCACTGGGGCATGGTAGCCATCAGCTCCGGCCTCGACGTCTCGGGGATGATCGCGACCCAGTCGAACACCATGGTCGCGAACCGGACCTCCTACCACCTGAACCTGTGTGGTCCGAGCCTCACCGTGGACACCGCCTGCTCCTCCTCCCTCTTCGCCGTCCATCTCGCCCGCCAGGCGATGCTCGCCGGCGACTGTGACCTGGCGCTCGTGGGGGGCGTGAACCTGCTCCTCGATCCCGTCAGCTCGCTCGCCCTCGCCCGCGCGGGGATGCTGGCGCGCGACGGCCGCTGCAAGGCCTTCGACGCCGGGGCCGACGGCTACGTGCGCGGCGAGGGCGTGGGCGTGGTGGTGCTCAAGCGGCTCGAGCACGCCCGCCGCGACGGCGACCGCGTCTACGGCGTCATCAGGGGCTCGGCCGTGAATCACGACGGGCACTCGAAGATCGGCCTCCTGGCGCCGAGCCCGAAGGCGCAGCGTGACCTCCTGCTCCAGGCCTACGCCGATGCCGGGGTCGACCCCGCGACGGTGACCTACGTCGAAGCGCACGGCACCGGGACCAACCTGGGGGACCCGGTGGAGATCGACGGCCTCACGCAAGCGTTCCGCACCGACCGGCGGCGCTTCTGCGCGATCGGCACCGTGAAGACGAACGTCGGGCACCTGGAGCTCGCCGCCGGCATCGCGAGCCTCATCAAGGTCTTGCTCTCGCTCGAGAACAAGCAGATCCCGCCCAGCCTCAACTTCCAGACGCCGAACCCGCACATCCGGTTCGAGGAGACGCCGTTCGAGGTGAACACCACCCTGCGTGAGTGGATCTCCGACGGCCCGCGACGGGCCGGGGTGAGCTCGTTCGGGTTCGGCGGCGCGAACGCACACCTCGTGCTCGAGGAAGCCGGCGCGACGCCGCCCGCCGCCGAGACCGCGCCGCGCGCCCGTCTCCTGCCGCTCTCCGCGCGCACGCCGTCCGCCCTGGCGCGGCTCGTGGAGCGGTATCGAGACTACCTCGCCGCCGATCCCGCGCCACTCGGCGATGTCTGCTTCACGGCCAGCGTGGGGCGGGCGCAGTTCGAGTACCGCCTCGCGATCGTGGCGAGCTCGATCGCGGAGCTGCGCGCGATCCTCGACGCCCTCCCGGCCGAGGCGTCGGGCGCGAAGGATCCGGCGGAGGTCCGCCGTGGCTTCGCGCCGCGCTCGAGCCGGGCGTCGTCGCGGCGCCCCCCGCCTCCCGCGGACGCCGACGCCGCCGCGCGCCGGCGTGCGCTCACCGAGGTCGCCGCGGCCTGGGTGGCGGGTGAGGTGGTCGACTGGCGCTCGCTCTACACGAGCGAGCGACCCCGTCGCGCGGCGCTGCCGACGTATCCGTTCGAGCGCCAGCGCTTCTGGCTCGATGGCCCGACGGACGCGGACACCGCCCCCGAGGCGGACGAGGCCCGCCCGCCCGAACACCCCGAGGAACCCGATGCGTCCGGCTCGAAGGCCGATGCCGGAGAAGGAGGAGGGACCGTGAAGCCCGAACTGCCGCAGGCAACCGTCGCCGACCAGGAGGCTCCGATCCCGACCACGGCCCCGCCCGCCGGCGCCGCCGTCCGCGTCGTGTGCCAGCGCGCGGGCTCGCTCGCGGAGCTGGGGACGCGAGACGAGGCACGACCGGCGTCGATCGGCGCCGGCGCGGTGGAGATCGAGGTGCGGGCTACCGGGCTCAACTTCATGGACCTGCTCGGGGTCCTCGACGCGACGGCGTCCAGCGTGGACCAGCTCGGCGCCGAGTGCGCCGGCGTCGTCGTGCGCGTCGGGGAGGGTGTCTCGAGCGTGCGGGTCGGCGACCCCGTGATCGCCATCGCGCACGGCAGCTTCGCGACCCACGTCACCACCCTCGCCGACCTCGTGGTGCGGATGCCGTCCGGGATGAGCTTCGAGGACGCGGCGACGATTCCGATCGCGTTCCTCACCGCCGACTACGCGCTCCGGCACGAAGCCCAGCTCCGCGCCGGCGAGCGCGTCCTCATCCACTCGGCGGCGGGCGGAGTCGGCCTCGCCGCGCTGCAGATCGCGCAGCGGATCGGCGCGCAGGTCGTCGCCACCGCCGGCAACGACGAGAAGCGGCAGCTCCTCCGCGAACGCGGGGTGGAGCACGTGTTCGACTCGCACGAGGTACACTTCGCGCCAGCGGTCCGGGCGGCCACCGGCGGCGAGGGCGTGGACGTGGTGCTGAACTCGCTCGCGGGCGACGCCATCGCCGAGGGGCTCGCCGCCTTGCGGCCCTACGGACGCTTCGTCGAGATCGGCAAGACGGACATCCGTCGCAACGCCGCGCTCCCGCTGGGCTCGTTCACCAACTGCCTCCGCTACGTGGCGGTCGATCTCCAGCGCATGTGCCTCGACCGACGCGACTTCGTCCGCTCGATGCTCTCCGACCTGGTCGCGCGCTTCGAAGCGGGTGAGCTCCGGCCCCTCCCGCTGCGCGCTTTCGCCTTCCGGGACGCCGAGGCGGCGTTCCGCCACATGGCGCGGCGGAAGAACGTGGGCAAGCTGATCCTCGTGCCCGAGGCGGGGAGGAGCGACCCGCGGGCGGCGGAGCCCGCGGCGTTGGCGGCGGACGAGGGGTCCCCGGCCGTGCGCGTCGGCGACGCGGTCCAGAAGCACGTTCCGAAGCTGAAAGCGCTCTACGGACTCGAGCGGTACGAGGACTTCGGGCAAGCCATCGACCGCGCCGCGGTCGCGTTCGTGTGGGAGGCCCTCTGCCGCCTCGGATGGAGCCCGCGGCCGGGCGAGCGGTTCGGGCGCACGGCGCTGGCGGAGCGCCTGGGCATCCAGGCGACGTTCGAGCGCCTCGTGCGACGCTCCCTCGGCATGCTCGTCGAAGAGGGTGTCCTCACCGGCGACGGCGAGCAGTTCCAGGTCTCGGCGCTGCCCCGCTTCGAAGCCGCCGGCGCGCAGCTCGCGCGGCTGCTCGAGACCTACCCGGCGTTCGACGCCGAGCTGGGGCTCCTCGGGCGGTGCGGCGCCGAGCTCGCCGACGTGCTCGCGGGCCGCTCCGACCCCGTCCAGCTCCTCTTCCCCGACGGCCGGCTCGACCACCTCGAAGCGCTCTACCAGGACGCGCCCGCGTCGCGCTTCTTCAACTCGCTCACGGCGCTCGCCGTCGAGCAAGCCGTCTGCCACGGCGACGGCGAGGTACGCATCCTGGAGCTGGGTGCCGGCACGGGCTCGACGACAGCCTCGATCCTCCCCAAGCTGCCCGGCGGGCGCAGCGAGTACGTCTACACCGACGTCTCGAAGCTCTTCCTGCGACACGGCAAGCGGAAGTTCGAAAACTACAAGAACGTTCGCTACGAGCTGCTCGACGCCGAAGCCGATCCGCGCACGCAGGGCTTCGGCGCGGCGAGCTTCGACCTCGTGGTCGCCGCCAACGTCCTGCACGCCACCGCGGATCTCCGCCGGAGCCTCGAGCACGTGCGGACGGTCCTGCGGCCGGGGGGCTGGCTCGTCCTCCTGGAGATGACCCGCCCCACCCGGTGGCTCGACATCGTCTTCGGCCTGCTCGCGGGCTGGCGGAAGTTCCAGGACGACGACGTGCGCCACGACACGCCGCTCCTCGGCGCCGGGGCGTGGGCCGACGTGCTCCGCCAGGCGGGCTTCGCCGAGGTCGCCACCGTGCCGCGCGGGACCGCCGGCAAGGACCCGGGACAAGCGCTCATCGTCGCGCGGCTCCCCGGCGCGCTCGACGCCCGCGTCGAGGCGACGGCGACCCCGGAGAGCAAGCCCGAGTCGCCCGCGCAGGACATGAGCCAGTGGTTCTACGAGCTGCGGTGGGAGTCGAAGCGCCGTCCGGAGATGTGGCGCAGCGACGCGGCCACGCTCCCCATGCGCGAGGGCCGCTGGTTGATCTTCGACGACGGGGAAGGCCTGGGGCAGTCGCTCGCCTCGCTGCTGCGAAAGAACGGCAACACCGCCGTGCTGGTCGCGCCCACCAGCGGCGGCGAGATGCTCGACCTCGAGCAGGGCCGCGCGTGCGTGGCGCCCGACCGCCCGCAGTCGATGCGTGCGCTCGTCGACCGGCTCGGGCGCGCGGGCGGGCCGCCGCTGCGCGGCGTGCTCTATCTCTGGAGCGCGGCCGCCGGCACCGAGGACGACGGCCCGGCGGCGCTCGACGCCGCGCAGACGCGCGGCGCCGTGGGTGTGCTGAGCCTCGTGCAGGCGCTCGGCGCGCAGCGCTGGACGGAGCCGCCGCGCCTCTGGATCGCCACCCGTGGCGCGCAGGTCCTGGGGACCGGCTCCACGCCGGCTTCGATCGGCCAGGCACCGATCTGGGGTCTCACGCGCGGGATCGCCCTCGAGCACCCGGAGCTGCGCTGCGTCCGGGTGGACCTCGACCCCGAGCCGCAAGCCGAGGAGGCGCAGGCGCTGCTGGAGGAGGTGCGCTTCGAGGAGTTCGAGGACCAGGTCGCCTTCCGCGGCGCGGAGCGGCACGTCCTCCGGCTGGTCCGCATGACCGCCGACGCGTTCGCGCGTCGCCCGGACGCGGCCGGGGCCGGCAACGGTCACGGCGGCGCGCACCACGATCTCGCGGTGCGTGCGGACGGGACCTACCTCGTCACCGGCGGGCTCGGCGGGCTCGGCCTCGTGGTCGCCGAGTGGCTGGTCGGTCGCGGGGCCCGGCATCTCGTCCTGGTCGGTCGCCGTGGCGCCACGGAGGGGTCGCGCAGCGCGGTCGAGCGGATGACCGCCGTGGGCGCCAAGGTCCTGATCGCCGCGGCGGACGTGACCAACGAGCGCCAGGTCGACGACGTGCTCGCCCGGATCGGCCGCGAGATGCCGCCGCTCCGGGGCGTGATCCACGCCGCCGGCGTCCTCGACGACGGCGTCCTGCTCGAGATCGACGAGCAGCGGCTCCGGGACGCGATGGCGCCCAAGGTGCGCGGGGCGTGGAACTTGCACGCGGCGACGTCGGGCGCGTCGCTCGACTTCTTCGTGCTCTTCTCCTCGATGGTGTCCGTGCTCGGCACGCGCGGACAAGCCAACTACGCCGCCGCCAACGCGTACATGGACGCGCTCGCGCAGTACCGGCGGAGCCAGGGGCAGACGGCGCTCAGCATCAACTGGGGCCCCTGGTCGGAGGTCGGCCTCGCGTCGGGGGAGGAGCGGGGCCGGTGGCTCGCGCTCGGCGGCATCGAGAGCATCTCGCCCATGGCCGGGTGCACCGTCCTCGAGCTGCTGCTCGGGGTGAACCCGGCGCAGGTCGGCGTGCTCTCCGTCAACTGGCGCCGGTGGCGGCAGCTCCAGCCGGGCGCGAGCGAGTCGCCCGTGCTCGCCGACCTGGTGGCGGAGGAGGCCGTCCTCCTCCCCAAGATGACGGCCGAGGGGCGCGAGTCGCGCCTCACGCGCAAGGCGCTCGTCGCCGCCCCACCCGAGGAGCGCTGGGCCATGCTCGAGAACTACTTGAGGGAGCGCGTCGCCGAGGCCTTCGAGATGTCGGTGTCGTCGATCGATTCGCGCATCCCGCTGACCAGCATGGGGCTCGAGTCGTTGACCGCCGTCGAGGTGCGCAACGAGATCGAGCGCGACATCGGCGTCTCCGTCTCGATGGCCGACTTCGTGGACGGCCCGAGCATCGCGGACCTGGCGACGCGACTGCTCGATCAGATCACCGGCGAGGAGAGCGGCCGTGGTTCCGCCAGGCCGGCCGGCAGCGACGGCGAATGGGAGGAGTTCACACTATGACAGCGCGCGAGACCCTCGAGGACCTCACCCGGCAAGGCGCCGAGCTCCGGATCGAAGACGGCGAGCTGCGCTGCCGCGCCCCGAAGGGAGCGCTCACCGCGGAGCTGCGCGCTTCGCTGTCGCAGCACAAGGCCGCGATCCTGGACCTCGTCCGCGAGCGCGAGGAGCAAGAGCGCAAGGGGGCGCTGCCGAAGATCGAGCCGTCACCCGGCTCGCGGCACGAGCCCTTCCCGCTCACCGAGCTGCAGCAGGCCTTCCTCGTCGGCCGGCGGGGCGACTTCTACGAGCTCGGCAACGTCGGCGCGATCGGCTACGTCGAGATCGAGACCCCGAGTCTCGACCCGGAGCAGCTGAACCGCTCCGTGCAGCGCATGATCCAGCACCACGAGATGATGCGCGCGGTGGTGCTGCCCGACGGCCAGCAGCGCATCCTCGAGTCCGTGCCCCCGTACGAGGTGGAGGTGCTCGACCTCCGCGGACGGGAAGCCGCCGCGGTCGAGGCCGAGCTGCTCGCGATGCGGGAGCAGATGACGTCGCGGGTGTTCCGCACCGACCAGTGGCCGTGCCTCGACGTCCGCGCGGTCTCGCTCGACGGCGACCGCATGCGGATCTTCGTCTGCGTCGACCTGATCATGGCCGACTCCGGCAGCACGCACATCCTGGCGCGGGACCTCGCCCGCTTCTACATCGATCCCGACGCCGACGCCGAGCCGTTCGAGCTGTCGTACCGCGACTACGTGGTCGCCAAGACGGCGCTCAAGGGCACCGAGACGCACCGGCGGGCGGTGGAGTACTGGCAGAGCATCATCGAGACGCTGCCGCCCGCGCCCGAGCTGCCGCTCGCGCGCAGTCCCGAGTCGGTCGCCCGCCCGCGCTTCACGCGCATCAAGGAGTTGGCGCTCGACCAGGCCGCCTGGCGCCGGCTGAAGGAACGGACCGTCAAGGCGGGGCTCAGCCCGGCGACCGTGTTGCTCACGGTGTTCGCCGACGTGCTCGCCGTGTTCAGCAAGAGCAAGAAGTTCACCATCAACGCGCCGTTCCCGAACCGCCTCCCGCTCCATCCGCAGGTGAAGGAGCTGGTCGGCAACTTCACCTGCGTCAACTTCATCCGCGTCGACGCGACGAAGGAGGATACCTTCATCGTTCGCGCGCGTCAGCTCCAGGAGGAGACCTGGCGGCAGCTCGAGCACAGCCGCTACGTGAGCGGCATCGAGGTGCTGCGCGAGATCGCCCGCACGCAGGGCCCCGCCGGTGCGCGCAAGATCATGCCGATCGTCTTCTCGAGCTCGGACCTGCACGGCGGCGGCCTCCCGTTCTCGGACGTGAGCGAGGTCGTCTACGACCTGACCTACACGCCGCAGATGTTCTTCGAAGCGCGGGTCGCCGAGCAGCAGAAGCAGCTCTTCCTCACTTGGAACGTGGTGGCCGACCTCTTCCCGGACGGCTTGATCCGCGAGATGCTCGCCGCCTACCGGCGCGTCATCGAGCGGCTGGTGGACGACGACGCCGCCTGGCAGGAGACGGCGGGCGCGCTGGTGCCGCCGGCGCATCTGGAGCTGCAAGCGGCGGCGAACGCGACCGCGGGGCCGGTGCCGGCGGGGTTGCTGCACCA
>JBGQET010000088.1:0-18468 GCA_041496545.1 Binatia bacterium
CGTTGTGGGGACAGACGAGGACGCAGGTGCCGCACTCGCAGCAGCTCCCGTAGTCCACCACCTCGTTCATCATCTGCTTGAAGGTCGGGTGATCCATGCCGGGCGCGACAGTAGCCGCGGCGCTTTCGCAGTGTCAATTGCGGCGCCGACGGGTCACTTCCGATGTCGGATCCTACACCGCAAACCGGAAGTGAGCGATGTCGCCGTCCTGCACCACGTAGTCCTTTCCCTCGAGGCGGAGCTTCCCCGCCGCCCGGCACTTAGCCTCGCTGCCGAGGCGGACGAAGTCCTCGAAGGAGGTGACCTCGGCGCGGATGAAGCCGCGCTCGATGTCGCTGTGGACCTTGCCCGCGGCCTTGAGGGCCGTCGTGCCGCGGCGGATGGGCCAGGCGCGGCACTCGTCCTCGCCCGCGGTGAGGAAGCTGATGAGGTCGAGGAGCGCGTAGCTGGCGCGGATGAAGCGGTCGCGGGCGCTCTCCGCGAGCCCCAGGTCGGCGAGGAAGCCGGCGCGGTCGGCGGCGTCCAGCTCCGCCACCTCGGCCTCGACCTTGGCGGAGAGCACGAGCGCCTCGGCGCCCTCCGCCGCGGCGCGCACCGCGACGTCAGGTGCGAGGGCGGCTGCCGCCTCGCCCTCCGGCACGTTGACGACGACCAGCAGCGGACGCAGCGAGAGGAACGCGAAGCCGGCGAGCGCCGTCCGCTCCTCCGGCGTGAGGCCGAGGCTGCGGAGCGACCGGCCGGCTTCCAGCTCGGGAGCGATCCGCTCCAGCAACGCGCGCTCGCGCTCGTTCCCCTTCTCCTTCCGCAGGCGCTCCAGACGCTTCTCCACCACCGCCAGGTCCGCCAGCACCAGCTCGGCGCCAAAGGCTTCGAGGTCGGCCACGGGGGTCGGCGCGGCGCCGGCGACGTCCGGGAAGGCGCGCACCACCTCGACCAGCGCGTCGGCGTCGCGCAGCGCCGTGATGGTCTCGGCGTCGAGGACCGCGCGCTTCTGCGGCGCGGCGCGCGGCGGCGGAAAGTCGACGAAGCTCACCTCCGCGTAGGTCGTCTTCTTGGGAGACCATATCTCGGCGAGCTTGTCGACGCGCGCGTCGGGCACCTTGATGACGCCGAGGTTGGGCCGGCCCTCGCCGCCCGTGGTCGGCGCGCCGAGGCCGGTGAGCGCGTTGAAGACGGTCGTCTTGCCCGCGCCCGGGAAGCCGGTGAGGCCGACCTTCACGGCGCGAGCCCGAGCGCGGCCGCGGCCAGGTAGAGCCCGGCGATCGTCTTGCCGTCCACCACCTCACCCTGCCGGACCATGTGGAGCGCTTCGCGGAGCGGCAGCCAGCGGATCTCCGCGATCACCTCGTCCGCGTCGTGCGCGTGGGCCTCCCGGGTGAGCCCGCGGCCGAGGTAGAGGTGGATGCGCTCGTTGCAGAAGCCCGGCGTGGTGAAGATCGAGGAGAGCCGCTCCAGCCGCTCCGCCACCACCCCCGTCTCCTCGCGCAGCTCGCGCCCCGCACAGTGCTCCGGCGGCTCGCCCGCTTCGAGCACGCCGGCGGGCAGCTCCCAGACGTACCCCCCGGCCGCGTGGCGATACTGCCGGATCAGGACCACCTGCTCCGCGTCGTCGACCGCCACCACCGCCGACGCCCCGGCGTGGTGCATCAGCTCCAGGTCGACGGTGGTGCCGTTCGGCAAGGTCACCCGCTCGACCCGCAGGTCGACGATCCGCCCCTTGTATATCTGCCGCTCCATCCCTCCCGCATACCGGGCGCGCGCCCGAAAAAAAAGGCCGGACCCCCTGCGGGGCCCGGCCCGTAACGCACGGAACCGTACGCCTACTTGTTGCGGTCGATGAACCAGACCTCCTGGTTGCCGACGCCCTTCGCGTTGTCGAAAGAGAAGAAGCGGCCGCCGGTGGCCACGCCGATCTGCTCGATCGAGCTGTTGAAGCCGCCCGAGCGGCTCACGGCGAGGAGCTTCGTCTTGGCGCTCTGCACGAAGCCCGTCTCGTCGTCCGCGATCACCTGACCCGCGCCCGTGAACCCGCCCGTACCCGCCTTCGTGCTCCGCTTGATGATGTAGAGCACGCGCTGGTGCGAGGGGTTCAGGTTCTTGTAGCTCGCGTTCGACTCCCAGATGATGTACGCGCCGCCGCCCGAGATGCGCGGCACGCGGTTGAACTTCGCCGGCACGGAGAGCGTGACCTGCGTCAGCTTCTTCGCCTTCGTGTCGTAGACGAAGGCTTCGTCGTTGTCGCTGCCGTCGCAGGAGCCGGCGCAGCCGGTCGGGTTCAGGTAGAACTCGCACGTCGACTGGAACGTGACGTACTTGCCCGCCTTGCTGATCTCGACGCGCTCGCTCGAGTTGCTGCTCGAGCACGAGCCCGTCTTGGGTGTGCTGGTGATCTGCGTGAAGTGATTGAGCACGCGGTCCCACATCACGATCTCGCCGTTCTGGTCGGAGTTGTTGCAGGCAGTGACGCCGTCGGCGAGGGTGCAGTTGGCGAGCGAGGCGAGCGTGTTCGTCGTCTGGAAGGCGACGAACTTCCCCTCGCTGCTGACGCGGGCGCGGATGCTGTCCTCGCTGCCCGCGGCGCTGGTGGTGATCTGGGTGAAGTGGTTGGCGGTGACGTCGTAGAGCATGATCTGCGAGGCGCCGCTCGAGTTGCCGCAGGCGGTCGTCCCGTCGACCAGGGTGCAGTTCCCGACCGCGGCCCAGTCGCGGTTCGAGTCCCACACCATGACCTTGCCGTCGTCGCTCAGGTTGACGCTGCGGTTGCCGGCGTTGCCGCCACCCGTCGTGCTGGTGATCTGCGTGATGGCGTTGGTGGTGAGGTCTTCGACGAAGATCTCCTGGTCGTTGCCGGCGTTGCCGCCGGTGTGGTCACGGTCCGAATCCCAGGCGACGACGGTACCCTTCTGGTTGATGTCGGGGAGGTTGTTGGCCGCGAAGGCGCTGCCCGTGGTGTTCGTGAGCTGGCGGATCGAGTTGGACGGATCCGTCCCCTTCGCCTTGAGACGCCAGAGGTAGAGCTCGCCGTTCCCGTCCGCGTTGCTGCAGTTCACGCAGGTGGGCGTCGGTGCCGTGTTGGTGGGCAGCTTGAAGTCGTTGCCGGTGCCGTCGAAGTCGAACGTCCCCGCGTCGCTGAACATCAGCGACGGGCTCACGTTCGCCGTGAACACGATCAGCTTGCCGGACTTGTCGATGGACGTGTTCTGGCACTTGCCGCCGGTGGTGTTGGTCACCTGCTTCGGCGTCGGCGTGATCGTCACGGCGATGGCAATGCCGGCGATCAGCGCCACTGCGGCGGCGACGACCAAGTACCGCGCTGACCTCATGCTCTTCATCGTCTGCTCCTTGCGTCAGTTGTCGGAGAAGCGGCCCGCCGGCGACGCACGCGACGCGCCGGCCGGGAATCTAGGCCAGCGCCGTCGGCAAGGTCAACGGAAAAGGCCGACGCCGCATGTCAGCCGCCACGGCGGCCGCCTGATGGACGTTGCAGGAATGCAAGCAAACGGGCTACAGGACCTCATGGCCCGACGGCACTCCATCGGACTCACGCCGGACGAGCAGCGCCGGTTCCTCGCGGATTCCCACACCGTCATCCTGAGCAGCATGGATCGGCACGGGTACCCTCACTCCGTGGCGATGTGGTACGCGGTCGAGCCCGACGGCGCGGTGGTCATGACCACGTTCGCCAAGTCGCAGAAGACGGTGAACCTCCGCCGCGACCCTCGCTGCGCCCTCCTCCTGGAGAGCGGCCGCACCTACGAGACGCTGAAGGGACTCTTGATCCGCGGCCGTGCTACGCTCGACTCCGACGTCGAGCACGTCCTCGACGTCCTCGGGCTGGTGCACGAGAAGTACGCCATGCCGGGCCACGGGGCGGAGCTGCGCGAAGCCCTGCGCGCCCAGGCCCGGAAGCGGGTTGCCATCCGCATCCGCCCGGAGCGGGTCGCGAGCTGGGACCACGCCAAGCTCGCCGGCGTCTACTGAAGACGGCCGGCCGGCGCGAACAGCGCGCGCCGCAACCCCTTCCACATCGACGCGTGCCGCACGACGATGAGCGGCTGGCTCGCGTCCACCGGGCGGTACGCGCTTCCGTCGAGACACCGCGCGGCGCCGCCGGCCTCGGTCACGAGGAGGACGCCGGGCGCGTGGTCCCACGGGAGCATCCGGTAGAAGACCGCGAAGTCCTGGGCGCTCTCCGCGAGGCGCGTGTACTCGATCGCCGTGCTGCCGGACGTCGCCGTGACCGTGACCGAGCGCTCGGCCCGCGCCGCCAGCTCCTGCAGCAGCTCGACGGGGGGAAAGCGCATCGAGATGGTCCCCGCGGGCTTGCGCTCGGGGGCCGTCGCCGCGCGCGGGCCGAGCCGCCGGCCGTCGCGCCACGCGCCCGCGCCCGCCTCGGCGACGAAGAGCGCGTCGTCCGCGAAGAGGTAGATCCACGCCGAGCGGGTCGTGCCGGCTTCGGCGAGCGCGAGCATCGAGCCGAAGGTCTCCCGGCCCGCGGCGAAGTTCTTGGTGCCGTCGATCGGGTCGAGGATCCAGACCGGCGCGTCGGCGTGGAGCGCCGCGAGCAGCGCCGGATCCGCCGCCACTGCTTCCTCGCCCACGACCACCGAGCCCGGGAGCAGCGCGCGCAGCTCGACCGTCAGCCGGCGCTCGATCGCGAGGTCGGCATCCGTCACGATGTCGTCCGGGTCGCCGGGCGTCGTCTTCCGCTGCACCTGCTCCGCGCCGAGGAGGCGGAAGCGCGGCGCGATCTCCTCGCGCGCGACGGCGCGAACCAGCGCGCCGACGCGCTCCGGGTCGATCCGGGTGCGGGGCACGCCGCGCGGCTAGAGGAAGCTGGCGAACTGCGCCAGCCGCTCCACCCAGTCGTTGGGGATGACCGTCAGCTCGCCGCCGAACTGCTTGCAGTAGAGGAGTATCTTCGCCGTCTCCTCGAGCATCATGGCGCGCGTGGCGGCGTCGCGCATCGTCTTCCCGACCGTCATGAGACCGTGGCACTGGAGGATCGCGCCGCGGCTCGCCTTCAAGGCCTCGCCGACGGCGTCGGCCAGCTCCTTCGAGCCGGGCATGAACCAGGGCACGATCTTCGTGTCGGCGAGGAAGATAGCGTCGGTGTTGATGGGCGGGAAGGTCTGGTTGGTGATCCCGAAGGCGGTCGCGACCGGCGCGTGCGTGTGGACGGCCGCGGTGGCGTCGGGGCGCGCCTGATACGACGCCCAGTGCATCTGGTACTCGACCGACGGCTTGTTCGTGCCCTCGACGCAGGTGCCGTCCGGCTTGATGCAGACGAGGTCGGTCTGGGTGAGGCCGCCCTTGAACATCTGGCTCGGCGTGATCCAGTAGAGCTCGGGGTCGGCGCCGCGGGCGCTGATGTTGCCACCCGTCGGGGTGAGCAGCCCCATCGAGAAGAGTTCGTTCGTGATCGCGATGATCTGCTCTTTCGCTTCGGCGTCGGTCCGCATCGCTCTCCTCTACTGGCCGCCGCGGAGCACGCGCCCCGGCCGGCGGTCGACCGGCTCGCCGTCCTCGACGACCGCGGCGCCGTTCACCCACACGTCCACGATTCCCTCCGCGCCCTGGAGCAACCGGCGCTGGCCGCGCGGCAGGTCGTACACCATCTCGGTCGGCCGGGTGGCGACGCGCGTCGGGTCGAAGAGAACGAGGTCGGCGGCGTAGCCGGGCGCGAGCCGCCCCCGGCCGCGGAGCCCGTAGCGCGTGGCCGGCACGTCGGTCACCAGACGCACCGCTTCCTCCAGCGACAGCGCGCCGCGCTCGCGCACCCAGTGGCCGAGGAGGTACGTCGTGAAGCCCTGGTCGCAGAGCGTGTCGACGTGCGCGCCGGCGTCGGAGAGGGCGAGCAGCCCCGCCGGGTGGCGGATGAGCGGCGCGACGCGCTCCTCGTCGCCGTTCATCATGACGACGCCCCACTGCCCGGCGAGGTCGTCGGCCAGCACGACGTCGCAGAAGGTGTCCAGCTCCGGCGCGCGGCGCTCGGCGGCGATCTCCGCGACGCTCCGGTCCTGCCAGGGTCGGGTGGCGGCGGTCGCGGGCAAGCGGAGGACGAGGCGGTCCCAGCCCTGCGCCAGGCTGGCGACGAAGCCGCCGTGACTCGCGAGCTCCCGGCGGAACCCGGGGTCGGCGAACAAGCGGCGCCGTTCTTCTTTGGGCTTGGCCATGAACGCGCGCCAGACGGGCACCTGCTGGAGGAAGAACGCGGGCTCGGCGAAGTCGAAGCGCACCTCGAGCGGCCGGCAGCCGACCTGCGGCACGACCTGTACGCCCTGGGCCTGGTACTCCGCCGCGTCGGCGAGCATCTTCGCGGCGCTGCCGGGGGCGAACGGGTTGTCGAGCAGCGGCGCCCACGACACGGTCTTCCCGCTCACCCGCGCCAGCTCGGCGAAGAAGTGCTGCTCGGCGATCTTGTCCTCGCCGCTGCCGATCGTCGTGCGCGGCGCGAGCTCGATGACGCCGCGGTCGAGGTCGCGGAGCGCGGCCGCCAGCGCGACGAGCTCGTCGCGCTCGGCGAGGCGGCTCGGCGCGGGCGTGCCGTCGCCGAAGAAGTGGGTCGGCGAGAGGGACGTGGACCAGCCGATCGCCCCCGCCGCCATGCCGCGTCGCACGAGCGCCGCCATCGCGGCCGTCTCCTCGGCCGTCGCCGCGCGCTCGACCGCGGCTTGCCCCATGACGCGGTAGCGGACGGCGGAGTGCCCGATGAAGGCGGCGACGTTCGGCCCCACGCCGCGGCGCTCGAGCGCGCCCAGGTAGTCGGCGAAGTCCTCCCACGACCACGCGATGCCCGCGCGCAGCGTCTCGATCGGCATCCCCTCGACGAAGAGGAGGAGCTGCATCAGGGTCTCGCGGTCCGCCTCGCGGCAGGGCGCGATGGTGAAGCCGCAGTTCCCCATGACGACCGTGGTGACGCCGTGCCAGGGCGAGGGGCTGGCCGACGGGTCCCAGAAGAGCTGGCAGTCGTAGTGGGTGTGGACGTCGATGAAGCCGGGGGCGAGCGCGAGCCCGGCGCCGTCCACCTCGACCGCGGCGCGCTCCGGGACCCGGCCGACGGCGCCGACGCGCCCGTCGGTCACCGCCACGTCGCAGCGCGCGGCCTCGCGGCCGGTGCCGTCGACGACCAGCGCGCCCCGGATGACGAGGTCCGCCATGCCGGGCGTTCTAGCCCGTTCGGTCCCGGGCGCCAACGGGACCGCGGACGCCGGGCCATGCCCGGCGTCCGCGCCACCCGTTGGACGATGGTCAGTTCGGCTTGCTGGCGCAGGACTGGAGGCAGTCGCTGAAGGCCGTGTTGCAGGCCTGGAGCGCCGGGGCCGCGGCGAGCGAGCAGCCCTGGTTGCACTTGAGCGCGTTCACCTTGGCGGTGTTGCCGCAGGCCGCGTCACCCGACGCACAGGCCTGGAGGTCCGAGCGGAGCTGCGCCGTGCAGCCCGCCTGGCACGAGGTCTGCGCGGACGCCGGGTCCGCCTGGCAGGCGGCCTGGGTGGCGATGCACTTCGACGCGCAAGAACCGCCCGGTCCAAAGCAGTTCACGAAGTTGTTCTTGAAGTCCTGGGTGCACTGGGTCGCGCAGGACTTGCGGGTCGCACGCGACGCCGAGATGCAGCCCCGCGTCGACGTGCTGATCGCGTGCGCCGCGCCGGCGACGAGGAGCATGCCGGCGAGCGCGCCGGCGGTGATCGGAACGATACGTCTGGCCATCGTCATCTTCCCCCTTGTTCGGTTGGGTGGTGTGTCGTGGTGAAGCCGACGCCACACAGCAGGACGAGTGCCAAGGCGAACCGCGGAAACACTGGGTGCGAACGACGCACGAGTGCATAGCGCGGCAGCGACGCGCGGGCGTCGCACCTTCGACCTATGACGATCGAACGGAGAGGCCGCCCGAAAGTACGTCGCGGAAGTCGGGGTGGGCGACGCCGACGAGGGCGCGGGGGCGCGCGACGTCACCCAGCGCGGAGAGATCGACCGCGCCGTGCTCAGTCACGACGTACTGTACGTGGTGGCGCGGGGTGGTGACGGTCGCGCCCTCCGGCAGCCGGGGGACAATCGTCGAGACGCGAACGCCGTTCACCATCGCCGTCGACTTGAGGCAGACGAAGCTCTTCCCCTCCGGCGCCTCGCTGGCGCCGATCACGAAGGACTCGTGCCCCCCGACCCCCGAGTACTGGCGGCCCGGGAGGTGGTCGGCGAGCACCTGGCCGGTCAAGTCCACCATCAGCGCCGCGTTCACGCTCATCAGGCGCGGCAGGCGGCGGAGGAGCGCAGGCTCGTTGGTGGCCGAGACGGGCAGCAAGCGGACGTCGGGGTTGCCGTCGAGCCAGGCGTACAGCTCCGCGCTGCCGAGGGCGAAGGTCCCCACCGTGACGCCGTCGTACAGCGGCTTCCGGTTCGTCACCTTCCCCGCGCGGTGGAGGTGCATGACCCCGTCGCCCACCATCTCGGTGTGGATCGCGAAGCCGCCGCGGGCGCCGGTGGCGAGGATGCGGGCCACGCCGTCGGGCACCCCGCCGATGCCGAACTGGAGGATCGCGCGGTCGGGCACCAGCGCCGCGACGTGGCCGGCGATCGCCAGCTCCTCCGCGGTCGGCGCCTCGGGCACGACGGACGTGATCGCCGTGTCGTGCTCCCACCAGCCGTCGACCTCGGAGACGTGGACACGGTGGCCGCCCAGCTCGGGGAGCCCGGCGACACGCGGCATACGCGGGTTCACCTCGGCGAGCGCCAGACGATCGGGGTCGGCGAGCGCGGCGCGGAAGACCACGTCGGTCGCCCCGGCGTGCAAGCCGAAGGAGAGCCAGCCATCGGCGTCGGGCGGCGTGGTGGGCGCGACGACGGCGCGCGGCGCGAGCCGGAGCCCGAGGCGCTCGAAGCCCTGGAAGTCGCTCGGCACGTACTCGATCGACGACCCCGCCGCGCGTGCCATGCGCTCGATCGGCCCGAAGAAGCCGCTCATCACCCGGACGCCGGGATGCTGGAGCAGCGCGTAGGGCTCCGCCATGAGGCCCGTGTAGAGGCGGAAGTCCACGAAGTCGGTGCGCGCGCCGAGCGCCCGCAGGAAGCCGACCGGCTGGCCCGTCGCCAGCCCCGCCCACACCGCGTCGCGCGGGCCGAGAAGCCCGACCGCGTCCTCGACGGAGATGCGCCCGCGGCCCGTCTTCCCCATCGCCCGCCCTGGATAGGAGGACGCCGTCCGCGACGCAATCCTAGCCGGCGCTCTCGAGGCGGAAGTCCACCGTCCCCCAGAAGCGCTCCGCGCTGTGAACGGCGTCGAGCGGCTCGAGCTCGCGCCAGAAGCGCGCGCGGGCCGGGCTCTCGAGGTAGCGCGCGAGGGCGTCGTGCGATTCCAGGCCGTAGATGAGGAGATAGCCCGCCCAGCCGCGCGCGTCCCTCTGCTCGAGGCGGCAGCGCCGGGCCCAGAGGAACCCGGGCTCGCGGAGCACCTCGGCCATGTGCTTGTCCTCGAGCCAGCGGAGGTAGCGCTCGCCGCCGTCCGGCGAGACCCAGGCCTGCACCATATAGAGGATGGGCGCGTCCATGGGGCCTTCTAGCACGGGGGTCCCGGCCGGCACGATGTGCCGCGCGCCGTCACGCCCCACGGGGGAAGGGTTCTCATTGACGGCGCGGAGCGCCCGCGGGTACCTTCGCGCCGAACGACGGAGGCAGACGCCATGTCGAACCGAACGCGCGCTCTTCTTCTCGCCGGCCTGACGCTCGGCGCCCTCCCCGCCGCCGCGCCGGCCGCCGGCCCCTCGCGCGACATCCAGACCTACGTCCTCTTCGCGCTCGACCAGCTGAGCTTCAAGGGCGCCAACGGCTGTCCGGCGTGCGGCATGATCACGGGCGGCGACGTCGGCGTGAACCGCGTCGACCCGGGCCAGTTCACCCCCAACCTCTCGCTCGGCGGCGTGCACAACCCGGTCACCATGGACGACGGCACGGAGGTGGTGGCCGACACCGCGCGCCTCGGCGCCAAGCTCTCGGCCTTCGACGTCTTCGCCAACGTCGTGCAGCCGAACTTCGACCCGGGCGTCGTCCGCGGCGCCGGCCCGACGCCGTTCACCGCCCCGATCCTCGCCAGCCTGCCGACCTTCCCGGCCTTCGTCCCCGGCACCACCCGGGAGCTCGTGTCCGCCGGCGACACGCTGGCGCTCCCGCCCGGCGCCTACGGCGCGGTCGTCGTCGCCGGCAAGGGGACGCTCACCCTGGCCGCCGGCGTCTACGACATCGTGAGCTTGAAGCTCGGCAAGCGCGGGATCGTCAACACCGTCCCGGGCACCATCGTCCACGTCGCGCGCACGATGCGCATCGGCAACGACAGCTTCGTCGGCTCGGCCGACGAAGCGCAGTTCTTCGTGCGCTCCGACGCCACCAGCGCGAACACCCCATCGGTCAGCTTCGGCCGGCGCACCGAGTTCCACGGCACGGTCTACGCGCCCAACGGCGTCCTCAGCCTGGGCAACACGACCCACCTGGTCGGCCGCTTCTGGGCGCGCGCGATCGGCAGCGACTTCAACGTCAACGTGAACCACGGCCCGTCCACCGAGGGACCCTGCGCGACCTGCGACCACGACGGGAGCGGCAACGTGGTGGAGGTGGTGGTGGACCAGAACGTCACGGTGGACCTCGCGCCGGCGAGCCCCACCTGCACCGGCGACACCGACCTCTGCGCCTTCTTCACCTTCGACAAGAGCGGCCCCACGGCCGACACGTGGACGGCGATCTTCGACGTCGGCGCCCGGCGCCTGGTGGTGAAGAACGGCGCCACCATCACCACCGCGGAGGTGCCCCAGATCGGCAACAACCGCTACGCCCCGGGCATCCGGATCGTGTCGAGCTGCGCGCTCGTGGTGGAGCGCGAGGGCGCGATCGTGGTGCAGTCCACCAACCGCGACGCGGGCGACATCGTGCTCCAGATCCAGGACGACGTCACCATCAACGGCACGGTCTCCAACTCCGTCGCCGGCACGCTCGGTCTGCCGGGCGACGTCAAGGTCGCGACCTGCTGCGGCGACATCACCACCGGAGACCACTCCGTCATCGAGTCGCTCGGCGTCGACCCGGGCGGCAGCGACGTCGACCTCGTCGCGTGCTGCGCGGGCGGCGACATCAACCTGTCCGGCCTCGTCATGGCGCGCGCCAAGGCGCACGCCGGCGGGCCGCGGCCGAACGTCAAGGTGGCCGCCTTCCACGGCGGTGTGACGGTGAACGCGAACGGCGTCGAGCCCATCCTCGACGAGACGACCGTCGGGGGCGGCAAGTTCGACCTGTTCGGCGGGCTGCTGTCGTGGGTGACGGCGGCCGACAACCCGGGCAGCGTCTTCGTGCAAGCCGAGCGCGACGTCGTCGTGCACGGACACGGCGACGACCCGACGCCTCCGGTGCGCACCAGCTTCGCGGCCGTCGCCGCCGGCACGGGGACGAGCAACGCGACCGGCGGCCTGGTGGACGTGCGCTCGCTCGCCGGCCGCATCGTGGGCACCGACCGCGCCTTCGAGGTCTTCGGGCGGTTCAACGCCGACGCCCGCGTCCGCCTGTGGGCGGCGGGCGACGTCGCGCTCAGCCGCCCGGGCGCCAACGCCAGCTTCGACCCGGTCGTGGACACGAGCGGCGGCTCGACCGGCAGCGGCGGCACGAACGAGCTGCGGGCGTTCGCGGGCGGGATCACGGTGGGCGCCGCCGCCGAGGTGTCGGCGACCGGCGGCACGCCGGGCACGAACCTCCTGACGGCGTGCACCGGCGTCACGAACGCGGGCGTCGTGACGCCGGCCGACGCGAACGCCGCCGACGACGCGGGGAGCTGCAGCCCGGCGGCCCCGGCGGCGCTCTTCGCGGACTGCTCGGCTTTCGGCATCGCGTTCCCCTGACCTGGCGTCGTCCGCGCGGGCGGTGGTAGGGAAGCCGCCGTGCCGGACGTTCGCTGGCGCCAGGACGCGCTCGTCGCCGGGGTCGTGGCCGCGCTCGCGGCCGGCGCCTTCTTCTTCAGCCGCGACCTCCCCTTCACGCTCCGCCTCGACAACGAGCTGGTGCACTTCCCGATGACGCTCGAGGCGTACCGTCGCTGGACGGCGGGGGAGATCCCGGCGTGGTCCGACGGCCTCTGGTCCGGCTTCCCGCTCCTCGCCGACCCGGTGACGGCGGGCTTCTATCCGCTCCACCTGCTCGCCTTCCTCGTCACCCCCGAGCCGCACCTCCGCGCCTTCGACCTCGCGACCGCGCTCCACGCCGGGGTGCTCGTCGCCGGCGTCGTCGCGGTGCTCGGCGCGCTCGGCGCCGGGCGCGAGGCCCGCGTCCTCGGCGCGCTCCTCGCCTTCCTCGGCGCGCAGTTCCACTGGTGGGCGTGTGGTTTCCTGCCCTCGTTCGCGGCGCTGGCGTGGTGGCCGTGGGGCGTGCTCGCCGCGGAGCGGCTGGCGGCGCCGGCGGCCGCCGTGGGTCCGATCGCGCTGCTCGGCTCGGCGGCGCTCGCCGCGCAGGCCCTCGCGGGGTATCCCGAGTTCGCGCTCTACGGAGGCTCGCTCGCGGTCCTCTGGCTCGTGACGCGCGGCACGGGGGTCCCGCTCGCCCGGCGGCTCGCGCGCGCGGTCTTCCTCGTCGCGCCCGCGCTCATGCTCGCGGCGGCGCAGGTCCTGCCGAGCGCCCTCGAGGTGCACGACACGGTGCGCGCCACGCGCTCGGTCTGGGCGTTCCTCGACGCCGCGCCGATGGCCCTGGCGCCCTTCCTCGACCCGCTCGATGGGTACTTCGCGAGGCCCTTCTTCCTCGGCGCCGCGACCATCGCCCTCGCCGCCGCCGGACTCTGGCGCCGCGCGCCACGCGGCGTGTTCCTCGCGCTCGTGGCGGTGGGGAGCGTCGTCGTCGCGCTCGGAGCCGCGACGCCCGCCTACGGGCTCCTCGTCCGCCTGCCGCTCTTCCGCCTCTTCCGCGGGCCGGCGAAGTTCCTCGACCTGACGGAACTGGTGCTGGTGTGGCTCGCGGCGCTCGGCTTCGAGCGCTTGCGCGCGTCGCCGCGCGGGGCGGTGCATGTCCTCGCGCTCGCGCTCGCGCTCGGTGCCGTCGGCGAGCGCGCCGTCTACACCTGCGGGCGCTTCGCGTCCTCCTACGTGCCGCTCGGGCCCCTCGAGCGCCCGCTCGACTTCCTGCTCGCCACGCTGCGCGAAGACGTCGCGCCCTTCGCGCAGGCGACGGAGGAGCACGGCGTCCCGCCGCGGGTCTACTTCGAAGCGTGGCCGCACCGCTACGGGAACCTGCCCATGCTCTACGGCGTCGAGAGCGCCGCCGGCGGCGTCACGGCGCTCCTGAGCCCGCGGCACGGCAAGCTGCTGCGCCCACCCATCGAACGCGTGTTGTACGACGTCGCCGGCGTCCGGCTGGTGTTCGTGCCGGGGCGCTGTCCGTCGGGGATCCCGCTCGTCAAGCGCGAGCTGACGGTCGTGCACGCCGGCGCGTACGGCTGCCTCCTCCAGAACCCCCACGCCCCGCGCCGCTACGATCTCCTCCGAGCGGCGCGCGCCACCGCGTCGATGAACGACATGGTGACCCTGGTGCACGACAGCCCGCGCGGCGCCGTGCCGGTGTGGGGGCCGCCGGAGGAGATCGCGCGCCGCACCGCGCCCGCCGAGACACCGGGCGGCATCCGGGTCCTCGCCTCTCGGCCGGGCGACGTCACCCTCGCCACCACCGCCGTCCGCGACGGCTTGCTCCTCGTGCGCGAGTCGTGGAAGCCCGGATGGGAGGCGCAGGTGGACGGCGCGCCGCTCCCCGTGTGGCCGGCGGCGAGCATCTTCTTCGCCGTGCCGGTGCCGGGAGGGAGCCACGTCGTGCGGCTCAGGTACCGGCAACCCGGGCTCGCGCCGGGACTCGGGCTCGCGGCCGGCTGGCTGGCGCTCGCAGCGGTCGTCGCCGTGCGCCGCCGCCGGGCTACGCGCGGGTGAGCGGCATGGCCCGCTCGCGCTCGTGGCCCGCGATCCAGCGCCTGCTCGGCGGCGAGGCACCGCCCCCGCGGCCGTTCGGCGTCCGCATGACACTGCACCACGGCAGCGCGTCGCCCGGCCGCTGGACCGGCACCATCGTCTTCGAGCGCGGTGCCGCGAACAGCCAGGGGATCGTCCACGGCGGGTTCCTCGCCTCGATCCTCGACGTGGCCATGGGCTACGCGTCGCTCACGCTCCTCGGCCCCGACGATCTCCAGCGCACGCTCGAGATCAAGGTGAACTTTCTCCGTGCGGTGCCGCCCGACCGCGTGCTGGCCGAGGGCGAGGTCGTGCACCGCGGCCGGCGGATCGCGTACTGCGAGGGCGCCGTTCGCACCGCCGACGGCCGGCTCGTGGCCCGTGGCACGGCGACCTTCTCGATCCAGCGCCGGCCCGCCGGCTGACGCCGGGCTAGGCTACGGGCGGGCCGGCCGGAGCGCTCGTGCTCGAACCCCGTTTGCTTGACCGCCACCGGCCGCCCATGCGATGCCTATGCAAGCTGTCTAGCACACACGAGAGGGACCTAAGATGACGAACGTTCGCGATTTTCTCGGTGCTCTCGCCCTGGCCGTGCTCACCCTGCTCGTGACGGCTCCGCCGGCCGACGCCGCGGTGGGCGACCAGCTCAAGAAGCTCCGCCTGCCGCCCGAGATCGCATGTCAGGAGACCGGCGTCGGCGCCTCCCTCGCCCTCGTGCCCGGCGATCTCATCGGCTTCCCGCAGTTCAAGGTGCTCGTCGTCACGAGCTGCAGCGAGGACGCCACCGCGGCCGGCTCGAAGGCCAAGTTCCTCTACTTCCTCGACCCGTCGAAGGACCCGGCGGATCTCATCCGCGTGATCCCGACCAAGTTCGTGCCCGCGAACGGCTGGGGCGCGCTCGCGCTGCGCAATTCGACCGGCGACCTGATCGGCTGCGCCAGCCGGGCCGCGACCGAGCAGCCCGCCGTCTACGCGATCGACATCGACAGCAGCAACCGCATTCCCGACGGCACCTCGACCCTGCTCTTCACCGCCGACTCCGACACCACGAGCTTCTGCAGCGGCCTCGGCTGGGACGGCTCGGATCGGTCCGTGTTCCACGGCCTGCCCCTCAACCGCACCATCTTCCACTACGACCTGACCGGCGCGCGCAAAGGGACCTTCAACGGCCCGACGACGTTCTTCGACGGGCTCGCGATCGGCGGCCCGAGTCTCTTCGTGGGCGCCTCCCCGTCGGAGACCGGGAGGACCTCCATCTACCAGCTCAACAAGACGACCGGGGCGGAATTCCAGAGCTTCGCGACCAACGCGCATCTCCACGACCTCGAGTGCGACCCGATCACCTTCGCCGCCCAGGGCAAGGACGCGATCTGGTCGCGCGGCACCGGCGTCTTCGACTCGGACGAGACCCTCTTCGCCTTCGAGATCCCGCGCGGGAGCTGCGGCTTCGCCGGCGGACCGCCGGTCGTGCCCGCCGCCTGCCCCGACGGCAGCACCAAGGACACGGACGGTGACGGCCTCCTCGACTGCTGGGAGAAGGACGGCATCGACTTCGACGGCGACGGCAAGGTCGACCTCCAGCTCTACGACGTGAACGGGGACGGCAAGATCGACGACGACGAGAAGGCCGACCCGAACGTCAAGGACATCTACCTCGAGGTCGACTGGATGGAGCAGCACAAGCCGCTGCCGGCCGCGCTCAACGCCCTGGTCCAGCGCTTCCGCAACGCGCCCGTCGACTGCGACCCCGCCGCCCCCAACAACAGGAAGAAGTGCAAGGGCATCCGCCTCCACATCCAGGTCGACCCCAAGCCCGCCCTGCCCCACGCCAACGAGATCGCCTTCGAGCGCTGCACGGGTCCGGCCACCGGGGGCATGCCCGACTTCGACGACATCAAGCGCGCCCAGTTCGGCACCGAGGACGAGCGCAAGCCGGCGGCGATCAACCGGCTGAACGCGAAGCGCTTCGCGTTCCACTACGTGCTGTTCGCCCACAAGCAGAAGGGCAGCGGGTCGTCGGGCTGCGCCGAGCTGCCGGGCAACGACGTCCTGGTGACGCTCGGCGGCTTCAACAAGGTCCGCGGCCACAACACCGGCAACCGCGACCAGCAAGCCGCGACCCTCATGCACGAGCTCGGCCACAACCTGAACCTCCGCCACGGCGGCGGCAACGACGACAACTGCAAGCCGAACTACCTGAGCATCATGAGCTACACGCGCCAGTTCACGTACGTGATCGGCAACCGCGTGATCGACTACTCGCGCCAGCTCCTGCCCACGCTCGACGAGACCAAGCTGAACGAGCCCCTCGGCATCGGCCCCAAGGTGCCGAAGGCCATCAAGACCGCGTACGGTCCCCCCATGCCGACCCCACCCGTCGTGCGCGGCGATCGCCCGATCGACTGGGACCAGGACGGCAATACGACGAACGCCGCCGCGATGGCGGACGTCAACAAGGGGGTCCGCGACAGCTGCAACGGCTCGGGAGTCCAGCTCGCCGGCTACAACGACTGGGCCAACCTCCAGTACGACTTCAAGTCCTCCTTCGGCTTCGCCGACGGCGACCACCTGGACATCGCCCAGAACGAGATCACCTTCGAGGAGGCCGACGCGGCGAACGCCGACGACGACGGCGACGGCGTGCCGAACCTCGAGGACGACTGTCCCATGGTCGCGGATCCGGACCAGATCGACGCGGACGGCGACGGCGTGGGCGACGCCTGCGAAGCGTCCATCGACCCGTGCGTCATCGACAGCGACGGCAATGGGTCCCCGAACGCCGTCCTCCAGGACCTCGACTCCGACGGCGACTGCGAGCTGCCGAGCTACCTGAGCGTCCCCGGCACGCTGCGGCTCGTCTCTCCGGGCCGCTACCAGCTCCGCGGCAAGACGAGCATCACGGCCGACTCCATCGTGGTGGACGCGGGCGCGGTCCTCGAAGCCGACCCGGACAACGCCACCTCGGCCACCCTCGTCGCACGCAACGGCGACATCGTGAGCCACGGCACGATCGACGTCGAGCTGGGCGACAACCTCGCGCTCCGCGCCTCGAACGCGATCGACCTCGAGGGCGACTTCCGCCTCGCGGCGCACGACACGCTCTCGATCAACGGCCGGCACGGCGTGACGATCGCGCCCGACGCGTTCGATCCGGACGGGCCCTTCACCCTGCTCGGCGGCCATCGCGTGGACATCAAGGCGCAGGGGGTGGACGGCAGCATCAGGCTCGCCCGGGCCCGCATCGCCTCCTCTTCCTCCATCAACCTGATCACGAACGTGAACATCTCCGAGCCGGGTCCGAAGTCGATCGTCATCGAGGACCGCTCGTTCCTCACCACCGACCCCCACCTGACGGGTCTCCCCGCCGCGGGCACGATCCTCGTCGACTCGACGGGACCGGTCACCATCTCCGACTCCACCCTCGATTCCGGCCGCACCATCGTCGTGCGGACGCGGCACCAGGGCGACTCGCTCACGCTGGAGGACGAGACCCGCCTCGAGGCGTGCCTGCCGATCCAGAACGGGCTCGTCAACCTGAGCGGCGTGAACCAGGACGGCGGCATCATCGACGACGGCAGCACGACCATCGTCGGGAACCTGCGCACGACCGACGGGACCACGATCCTCGAGGCGTGCCCGAGGTAGCGGCCCGTCGCACCTGAACTCGCAGACGCCACGGCGCACGCGCTGGTGAGGGCGCCGAGCCCGGTGGTACGCCTCGTCCCCGACGGCGACGCATGATGGCCACACCGCTGCACCTCCTGGCGGATCCGGGACAGTCGACGGCGTACATCGTCGAGCCGGTCGCCGGCGCCGACACCCTGATCGTGGCGTTCGCCGGCATCGGGCCGCGTGACCGGCCGCCCAGCTTCTCCTTCCTGAACGCCATCGGGGAGCTCACCGCGAGCAAGATCTTCGTCCGCGACCCGCACCGCGCCTGGTACCACCACGGCGTGCCCGGTCTCGGCGACTCGATCGACGCCGTCGCCTCGGCGTTGAAGGACCTGGCGCGCGCCTCGGGCGCGCGGCGGATCGTCACCGTCGGCACGTCGGTGGGCGGCTACGCGGCGCTCGTCTTCGGGCGGCTCCTCGACGCGGAGGCGGTGCTCGCGTTCTCGCCCCCGACCTTCCTCGGCTGGTCGATGCGGCTGCGCTACCGGAACGCGCGCTACCTGCGGGACCGGCTCCGTCTCTCGCTGTCCGGCCGCCTCGATCACCGCTACACGGACCTCCGCCGCCTGCTGCGCACGCCCGGACGCTCGCCGCTCGCGGCGCAGGCCCACTACGCCGCCCTCGACCGCATCGACGCCGGCTACGCGCGCCGCATCCGCGACGTCGCCGGCCTCACCCTCGTCCCGCACCCGTGCGCCGGCCACGACCTCGTCCGCCGCCTGCGCGAAACGGGCGAGCTGCCGTCGCTGCTCGCGGGCGTGACGGGGGGTCCGGGACGAGCGCGCGCGGGTCTCGCCCCTCGGTAGGGCACGACCGGCCGTCCAGCCGCCGGGCTCGCCGC
>JBGQET010000089.1:0-18441 GCA_041496545.1 Binatia bacterium
AGCCGCGTCCGCCGGTCGCGCAGCCGCCGGACGGTGGGGGCGACGCGGGCGCGAACGTGCAGCTCGCCGTCGCGCAGCAGGGCGCGCTCCCGGGTCGCGGCACGTCGCTGGCGTGGGCGCCCGACGGCCACGCGCTCGCGGTCGGCGGACACTTCCGCCCCGGTCGCACGACGCTGCGCTACGACACCAATATCTACGACGTCGCGTCGAACACGGTCACGCGCACCTTCGACTGCCACTACTATTGGACCGTGGCCGAGGCGTGGAGCGCCAACCCGTACCTGGGCGAGGTCATCGTCGACGGCGCGGCCGACCACGTCGTCAAGGTGTGGAGCGCCGATGGCGCGGGCAGCACGCGCTGCGTGCCCGGGCAGTTCAAGGCGGCGGATGGCGGGCTCCGCAGGCTCTCCGACGTGAACGGCTGGATCACGTCGCTCGCCTTCTCGCCCGACGGGCGTTTCCTGGCGGGCGCGAGCCGTGACCGGACGATCCGCATCTGGCAGATCGAGCCCGGCGCCAACCAGTGGATGGTCGTGCGCCTCTGGTACGACAAGACGGCGACCAACTTCACGTCGGTCGACTGGGCGCCGGACGGGCACGCGCTGGTCACCGCCGACCGCAGCGGGCGCGTCGCGGTGTGGTCCTTCGACCCGGCGGCCGACCTCTGGGACGACGACACGATCGCGCGCTTCGCCGCCCTGGGCTGGGAGGGGCAGCCCGGCTGGTTCGCGGCGCACGCGGCGCAGCTCGCGCGCACGCCGGTGTGGAGCGAGGGCGGGCACAAGCAGGTGTGGCGCGCGCGCTTCTCGCCCGACGGCTCGCAGGTGGGTGCGGCGGGCACCGACGGCGTCGTCTCCGTCTGGGCGGCGGACAGCGGTCGGGTCGTCTACCGTACCGCCGCCCCGCACGCGACCCCCTTCTTCGGCTTCGACTGGAGCCCCGACGGCACGTACCTCGCCGGGGGCGGCGCCGACGGCACGATCTACGTCTTCACGGCCGCCGACGGGGCGCTCTACGACCGCCTCGTCGGACACGAGGACGGCGTCACCGCCGTCGCGTGGTCACCCGACGGCCAGACGCTGGCCTCGACGGCGAGCGGCGCGCTCATCGCGTTCGTGACCCACGACTACGCGACGGGCCCGGATCAGTCGATCATCCTCTGGCGCCGGCGCTGATAGTTTAGTCTTCGGTCGGCTTCCACTTGCCATGTCTTCGGCGGTCGTGTTGATTGCCCCGGCGACATGGAGCTGCGCTTCAGCCCCGACGAGGAGGCGTTCCGCGCCGAGGCACGCGCCTGGCTGGCGGCCAACGCGCCGCCGGGCGGGGCGCGGCCGCGCGGCGAGGATCTGCGCGCACGGCGGGAGTTCGACCTCGGCTGGCAGCGGAGGCTCTTCGCGGCCGGGTGGGCGGGGATCGCGTGGCCGCGCGAGTACGGCGGGCGCGGCGCGACCCTCATGGAGCAGCTCATCTGGTACGAGGAGTACGCGCGTGCGGGGGCGCCGGAGATCACCACCACCTTCGTCGGCTTGAACCACGCCGGGCCAACGCTCGTCGCCTGCGGCAGCGAGGAGCAGAAGGCGTATCACCTGCCGCGCATCCTCCGCGGCGACGTCGTCTGGTGCCAGGGCTTCTCGGAGCCGAACGCCGGCTCCGACCTCGCCGGGCTCCAGACCCGCGCCGTGATCGAGGGCGACCACCTGGTCGTCACCGGGCAGAAGATCTGGACCAGCTTCGCGCACGTCGCGGAGTACCAGGAGCTGCTCGTCCGCACCGATCCCGAAGCGCCGCGCCACAAGGGCATCACCTGGGTCATCTGCCCGATGGACTCCCCCGGCATCGACATCCGTCCCATCACGACCCTCACCGGCGGGCACGACTTCTGCGAGGTCTTCTACGACGCCGTGAAGATCCCGCTCGCCAACGTGGTGGGGAAGCTGAACGACGGCTGGCGCGTCGCCATGGCCACGCTGAGCTTCGAGCGCGGCACCGCCTTCCTCTCCGAGCAGGTGCGCCTCGCCCGCCGCATCGAGGAGCTGGTCGCCGTCGCCCGCCGGGTGTCGGGTCCGCGCGGCCAGGCGCGCGCCATCGACGACGACGAGATCGCGCGGCGTCTCGCGCTCGCCGCCGCCGAGGTCGACGCCATGCGCGCCATGAGCTACCGCTCGATCAGCCTCGCGGCGCGCACCGGCGTGCCGGGCGCGGAGGCGTCGGTCATCCGGCTCTTCTTCTCCGAGCTGGTGCAGCGCATCGACGTGCTGGCGATGGACATCCTCGGCGCGGCAGCGGTCGAGACGATCGGCGGGGCAGGGGAGGAGGCCGGACGGTGGACCGAGCTCTACTTGACCGGGCTCTCGCAGACGATCGGCGGCGGGACGAAAGACATCCAGCGCAACATCATCGGCGACCGCTTCCTCGGGCTGCCGCGGTGAGCCGGCGATGGACCTGACCCTCGGGCCGGATCAGGAAGCGATCCGCGACAGCATCCGCGGCTTCCTCGACGCGCGCCTGCCGCTCGCCCGCGTGCGCGCCGTCGCGGCGAGCGCGCCCGGCGTCGACGACGTCGCGTGGCGCGAAGCGGCGGGCCTCGGGTGGTTCGCGCTCGCACTGCCGGAATCGGCCGGCGGCGCCGGTTGGGGCGTGCCGGAGGAGGTGCTCCTCTTCGTCGAGCTGGGGCGCACCCTGGCACCGGGGCCCTGGCTCGGCACGCTCCTCGCCGCGCACGCGGGCGTGCCCGGCGCGCGCGACGGCAGCCGCCGCGTCGCCGTCGTCGATGACCCGGGCGACGCGCTCGGCGCGGCCGGCCGGCTCGACGGCGAGCTCGCCGGCGTGGTCGACGCGGGCGGGGCCGACGGCTTCCTCGTGCTCGGCGCGCGCGCGGCGCGCTGGGTCGAGCGCGGCGCGTCGGGGCTCTCGCTCGCGGCGGCGCCGAGCATGGATCCAACGCGCACGCTCGGGCGGCTCCGCTTCGCCGGCGTCGTGGCCGCGGCGCTCGACGCGGAGCCGACGGCGCTCCGCCGTCGCGCCACCGTGCTCGCGGCGGCCGAGGCCGCGGGCGTCGCCGAGCGCACGCTCGAGATGTCGGTCGCCTACGCCAAGGTGCGCCAGCAGTTCGGGCGTCCGATCGGGGCCTTCCAGGCGGTCAAGCATCGCTGCGCCGACATGGCGGTGCGCGCCGAGGCGGCACGCTCCGCGGTCACGTGGGCCTCCGTCGCGCTCCGCGACGGCGAGGGCGACGTGGCGCGCCACGCGCACGTCGCCAAGGCCCTCGCCACCGGGGCCGCGCTCGCCAACGCCGGTGACAACGTGCAGAACCACGGCGGCATCGGCTACACGTGGGAAGCGGATCCGCATCTGTACCTGAAGCGCGCCTGGCTGCTCGAGCACGCCTTCGGGTCGCGCACGGCGCACCTCGACGCGCTGGCGGCGGGCTGGCGCGCGGCTTGACGCGCGGCCGTCAGCCGGCCGCCAGGCGCGCGGCGGCGTGGCGGGCCGCGCCCCAGAGGGCGACGTGCTCCTCGAGCACGACGCGCACCGGAACGTCGGCCAGGAAGCTCGCGAAGCGTCCCTTGTCGAGGAAAGCGGCGCGGAACGCGCCGTCGGTGAGCTTGGGCAGGATCTTGGGCGCGATCCCGCCGCCGACGTAGACGCCGGCGGTCGCCTTCAGCTTGAGCGCCAGGTTGCCGGCCTCGGCGCCGTAGATGGACACGAAGAGGTCGAGCGCCGCGACGGCGATCGGACTGTGGCCCGCGAGCGCCGCTGCGGTGATCGCCGCCGGCCCGTCGCCGCGCGCGGGCGGCTCCGCGTGGCCCTCGACGTCGCGCAGGAAATCGAAGATGTGGACGAGGCCGGGGCCCGAGAGCACGCGCTCGTAGCTCACGTGACCCAGGTGCTGCCGGAGATGGCGGAGGAGGGCGATCTCCTGCTCCGTCCGGGGCGCGAAGTCGGCGTGGCCACCCTCGCTGGCGAAGGGCACGTGTCGCTCCCCGTCCCACGCGAGCCCGGCCTCGCCGAGGCCGGTGCCGGCGGCGATGACGGCCGCGTTGCCGGTCCGCCCGGGGACGCCGGCGTTGAGCGTCGCGAGCCGCGTCTCGGGGACGAGCCCCACCCCGTTGGCGAGCGCTTCGAGGTCGTTCAGCAGGTACACGGGCACGCCGCCCAGCTCCGCGCCGAGCGCCGTCGACTCCACCACCCAGGGCAGGTTCGTCGTTTCGACGCGGCCGTCGAGCACCGGCCCCGCGATGCCGAAGCACGCCGCCTCGAGCCGCGGCCGCTCGCGCGCGACGAAGCCGGCGACGATCGCGTCCAGCCCCGGGGCCTCGCGACTGGCGTAGGTCGCGAGCGCGAGCGGTTCGTGCGGGCGGTCGGGCGCGAAGAGCGCGAGCGTCGTCTTCGTGCCGCCGATGTCGCCGCAGAGGAGCATGGTCGCGGGCGCATGGTGCCACGAAGACGGAAGTCGAGGAAACCCGTGCTACAAGGCGACCGATGCTGCCCGACACCGCGCCCGACCCGCCGGTGGCACGGCGCCGGCGATGGCTCGCCGGGGCGTTTCCCGCGCTCGGCCACCGCAACTTCCGGCTCTTCATCGTCGGGCAGGGCGTGTCGCTGATCGGCTTCTGGATGCAGAGCGTGGCGCAGGGCTGGCTCGTCTACCGGCTGTCGCACTCGGCGCTCGAGCTCGGGGTGGTCGCCTTCTCGGCCTACGTGCCGATCCTCTGCTTCGCGCCCGTGGCCGGCGTCCTGGTCGACCGCGTGCGGCGCCACCGGCTCCTCCTCGTCACGCAGACCCTTCTCCTGCTGCTCGCCTTCACGCTCGGTGTGCTGGCTGCGACCGGCGTCGTGACGGTCCCGCTCGTGATCGCGTGCGCCTTCGGGGTCGGTTTGGTGAGCGCCTTCGACGTGCCCGCCCGCCAGGCATTCCTGGTCGAGATGACGAGCCCGGCCGACCTGCCGAGCGCCATCGCGCTCAACTCGTCGATCTTCAACTCGGCGCGCGTGGTGGGGCCGGCGATCGCCGGCAGCCTGGTCGGGACCGTGGGCGAAGCGCCCTGCTTCTTCCTGAACGCGCTCAGCTACGTGGCGGTCCTCTGGGCGCTGCTTCGCATGCGGCTGCCGGCGGCAGAGCCGTCGTCCGAGAGCCGGCCGCTCGCCGCGGGGCTGCGCTCGGGGTTCGCGTACGTCCGGCGGACGCGCGTGCTCCGCAACCTGCTGCTCCTGCTCGGAGTGGTGGGCGGGCTCGGGCTCCAGTACCAGGTATTGATGCCGGTGTTCGCCGGCAGCGTCTTCGGGGGTGATGCGACGGCTTACGGCCTCCTGCTGACGGCCGGCGGGGTAGGGGCGGTGCTCTCCTCGCTGCGTCTCGCGGCGCGGCGACACTCGCGCGTCGAGCATCGCCGGAACCTCCTCTTCGGGCTCACCGCCTTCGCCATGGGCGTGCTCGGCCTCGCGGCGAGCCGTCGGCTCGGCGTCGCGCTCGTCTTCCAGTTCGTCGCCGGTTTCGGGATGATCGCCTACACGGCGACCACCAACACGCTCCTCCAGCTCTTCGTCGACGACGCGTACCGCGGCCGCGTGATGGGCCTCCACACGGTGATGTTCCTCGGCACGGCGCCGGCCGGGAGCCTGCTGCTCGGCGCCCTCGCCCAGCGGCTCGGCGCCCCCACCGCAGCCGCCGTGTCGGGCGGTGTGTCGCTCGCCGCGGCGGGCTGGCTGGCGCTCCGGCTGCGCCGCGTCGGACTCCGGGAATAGTCCCCGCCCCCGGCGCGACCCCTCTTTTCTCCGCTCGCGGGCGCGTGTAGAACTGACCGGTCAGTTCTGGCGAGGTTCGACCCGTGCACGACGACAAGCGCGACCGCATCCTGGCCGCCGCCACGGCGGTGTTCGCCGACCGCGACTTCCATCGCGTGCTGGTGAGCGAGGTGGCGTCGCGCGCCGGGGTGGGCAAGGGGACCGTCTACCTCTACTTCCCCACCAAGGACGACCTCCACCGCGCCGCGCTCGAGGCGAGCCTCCAGCGCATCGCGGCGGAGGTCGACGCGGCGGCCGCGGCGGCCGCGCCGCTCGCGGAGGCGCTGGAGGACATCGTCCTCTCGATCCTCCGCTTCTTCTGGCGGCGGCCCGATCTCCTGACCCTCGTGCAGCGCTACGAGAAGCGGAGCGGCCGGCGGACGACCGAGCGGCGCCATCGCGTGCTGCGCGCCGTCGAGCGCGTGCTCGCGCGCTATCGTCTCGGCGGCGCGGGTTCCGCGCGCCACCTGGCGGCTGCTTGTCTCCTCGGGCTCGCACGCGCCGCCATCGTCGAGCACACCCCCGACGACCGGCCGGAGGCGATCGCGCGGCGGATCGTGGACCTCTACCTGCACGGCCTGGGTGGCCGGGCGCGGGTCGCGGCGTCGCGCCAGCGGGGGGCGGCGTGAAGCGGGCGCTGGCCGTGCTCGCGCTGGCGGTCCTCGCCGCCGGCTGCGACCGCAAGCTCGAAGCGCAGCCGCGCGACGCGTCGGCGGGCCCGGAGGGCGTGCCGGTCACGGTCGCCAACGTGGCGGTGCGGCCGGTCGAACGGACGGTCTCGGTGGTGGGCACGCTCGCGGCGAGCGCCCAGGCCGAGCTGGCGAGCGAGGTCGAGGGGCAGGTCGTCGCGATCGAGGCCGACCTGGGCGACCGCGTGGCGCGCGATCAGGTGCTGGCGCGCGTGCGCCAGGACGTCACCGAGGCGAAGCTCCGCGAAGCCGAGGCCACGCTCGAGAAGTCGGCGGCGGACGAAGCGCGCGCCCGGCCGCTTCGCGCCCAGGGCGTCATCTCGACGCAGGAGTACGACCAGGTGCACTGGTCGCTCGAGACGGCGCGTGCGCGCCGCGACCAGCTCCGCATCGAGCTCGATCGCCTCGCCATCCGCTCCCCGTTCGACGGCTCGGTGGCGGCGCGCCTGATCGACGCCGGGAGCTACGTGCGGGCGGGAACGGTCGTCTTCCGTGTGATGCAGGACGACCCGATCAAGTTCCGCGGCGAGATCCCCGAGCGCGAGGTGCCGTCGCTGCAAGTGGGCCAGGCCGTCCGCGTGAGCGTCGACGCCTTCCCGGGCGAGACGTTCACGGGCGAGGTGAGCCGCGTCGGCTCGGCTTCGGACCCGACCGCGCGCTCGCTCACCTTCGAAGCGCTCCTCCCCAACCCCGACCACCGCATCCGGCCGGGCTTCTTCGGCCACGGCGAGGTCGTCGTCTCCCGCGACGAGCGGGCGCTCGCCGTGCCGCGCAGCGCGCTCAGCACCTTCGCCGGCGTCACCAAGCTGTTCGTCATCGAGGAGGGCGTGGCGCGCGAGCGCGAGGTGACGCTCGGAGTGGACCTGGGCGACGGCTGGGTCGAGATCGCGCAGGGCGTCGCGCACGGCAAGCAGGTGGCGACCAGCGGCCTCTCCAAGCTCGCCGACGGCACGCCCGTCGTCGTCCGCCAGGACGCGCCGCCGGGAGCCTAGCGTGCGCTTCGCGGACGTCTTCATCCGCCGGCCGGTGTTCGCGACCATGCTGGTCGGCTCGCTGGTGGTCCTCGGCCTCTTCTCCTACCGCGGCCTCGGGCTCGACCTCTTCCCGAACGTCGACTTCCCGATCGTCACCGTGACCACGACGCTCAAGGGCGCGAGCGTCGAGGAGATGGAGACGGGCGTCACCAAGGTGCTCGAGGAAGCGGTCAACACGATCGACGGCATCGACGAGATGCGCAGCATCACCAAGGAAGGCTTGTCGTCGCTCGTCGTCCAGTTCGTGCTCGAGAAGTCGCGCGAGATCGGGGTCCAGGACGTGCGCGACAAGGTGGCGCGGGTCATCTCGCAGCTCCCGGTCGGGACGGACCCGCCGGTCATCGACAAGTTCGACGTCGACGCGGTGCCGGTGATGGGGCTCGCGCTCTCCGGGCGTCGCAGCCTGCGCGAGGTCACCGAGCTGGCGCGCAAGCAAGTGAAGGAGGACATCGAGACGCTCTCCGGCGTCGGCCAGGTGATCATGCTGGGCGGCCAGGAGCGCGCCATCAACCTCTACGTCGACCCGGATCGCCTCACCGCGCAGGGGATATCCATCGGCGAGGTCGAGACCGCCGTGCAGCGCCAGAACCTGGAGCTGCCCGGCGGGCGGCTCGACCAGACCCGCCGCGAGCTGGTCGTCCGCACCATGGGCCGGGTGGAGCGCGCGGAGGAGTTCGCCGACCTGATCGTGGCCCACGTGGGCGACCGGCCGCTCCGCATCCGCGACCTGGGCTACGCCGAGGACGGCGTCGTCGAGCCACGCACGCTCTCGCGGCTCAACGGCGAGAACGCCGTGCAACTCGTCGTACGCAAGCAGTCGGGCACGAACACCGTCGAGGTGATCGACCGGGTGAAGGCCGAGCTCGAGCGGCTCAAGCCCGCGCTCCCCGCGGACGTCGAGATCCGCGTCATCCGTGACCAGTCGCGCTTCATCAAGGCGTCGATGGAGACGGTGCGCCTCCACATGTGGCTGGGCGCCTTCCTCGTCAGCGCCACGGTGATGCTCTTCATGCGCGACTGGCGGAGCACCGTCATCGCCGGCATCGCCATCCCCACCTCGATCGTCTCCACCTTCACCTTCATGCGCTACATGGGCTTCACGGTGAACAACGTCACCATGCTGGGGCTCGTGCTGGCGATCGGGATCGTGATCGACGACGCGGTCGTCGTCCTGGAGAACATCTTCCGCCACGTCGAGGAGGAAGGCATGCCGCCGATGCGTGCCGCCTCGGAGGGCACGGCGGAGATCGCACTCGCGGTGATGGCGACGACGCTCTCGCTCGTGATCATCTTCCTGCCGGTCGCCTTCATGGCCGGGCGGGTGGGCCGCTTCTTCCACAGCTTCGGGCTCACGGTGGCCGTGGCGATCATGGTCTCGCTGCTCGTCTCCTTCACGCTCACGCCGACCCTCAGCGCGCGGATGCTCAAGCGCCGCGAGTCGCGGGCGCACGGCGGCCGGCTCTACCGGCTGGTGGAGTCCAGGTACGGACGGCTCCTCGCCTGGTCGCTCGCCCACCGGCTCGTGATCGTCGGGCTCGCGGCGGTCATCGTGGTGTCGACCGTTCCGCTCTTCCGTATGGTCGGGAAGACCTTCCTGCCGCAGGACGACCAGAGCGAGTTCGAGATCTCGATCGCCACGCCGGGCGGCTTCACGCTCGCAGAGTCGAGTCGCGTCTTCGCCGACATCGAGCAGCACGTCCGCGGGTTCCGCGGCGTGACCGACGTCCTGGCGACGATCGGCGACCAGTCCGGTCGCGTGAAGGCGGGCGAGGGTGACGTCACCAACGGCAACATCTACGTCCGCATGGTGGACCTGCGCGAGCGGCGCTTCTCGCAGTTCGAGATCATGGCCGAGGCGCGGAAGCTCCTCACCGCGTACCCCGACCTCCGCAGCAGCGTGCAGGGCATCAACCCGCTCGCCTCGGGCGGGCAGCGCCTCTCGGACCTCGAGTTCAACGTGCGCGGCCCGGACCTCGGGAAGCTTCAGAAGTACTCCGACACGCTCATGGACGGGATGCGGAAGCTCCCCGGCCTGGTCGACGTCGACACGACGCTCGCCGTCCGCACGCCCGAGCTCCGCCTGCTCATCGACCGCGAGAAGGCTTCGGACCTCGGGGTCGACGTGCGCGACATCGCGGCGACGGTGCAGACCTACGTCGCCGGCCAGCCGGTCTCCAAGTACAAGGAAGGCGACGAGCAGTACGACATCTGGCTCCGCGCCGAGCCGGGCAAACGGCGCACGCCGCAGAACCTCTACGACCTGACGCTGCGCTCCAAGACGGGCCCGCTCGTGCGGCTCGGGAACCTGGTCCGCGCGCACGAGGACCTGGGGCCCGCCGAGATCGACCGCGTGAACCGTCAGCGGTCGGTGACCGTCGTCGGCAACCTGCTGCCGGCGTTGCCCCTCGGGGTGGCGGTGGAGCACGTGCAAAAGCTCGCCGCGCAGCTCGAGTGGCCGCCGCTCTACAACATCGAGTTCACGGGCCGCGCCAAGAGCCTGGCGGAGACCAGCACGAATTTCCTCCTCGCTTTCGTGCTCTCCATCATCTTCATGTACATGGTGCTCGCCGCCCAGTTCGAGAGCTTCCTCCACCCGGTGACCATCATGCTGGCCCTGCCCCTCACCATCCCGTTCGCGCTCCTCTCGCTCGTGCTCCTGGGCGAAGCGCTCAACGTCTACAGCATGCTCGGCCTCTTCATGCTGTTCGGGGTCGTGAAGAAGAACGGCATCCTCCAGATCGACTACACGAACACGCTGCGCGAGCGCGGTGTGGCGCGCGACGAGGCGATCCTGGAGGCGAACCGCGTCCGTCTGCGGCCGATCCTGATGACCACCGTCATGCTGATCTTCGGCATGCTGCCGATCGCGCTCGGGCAGGGGCCGGGGTCGGGCTCCCGCGGCTCGATCGCGCGCGTCATCATCGGCGGGCAGGCGCTGTCGCTCGCCATCACGCTGCTGATCACGCCGGTGGCCTACTCGCTGTTCGACGACCTCGGACGCTGGCTGGGCGCGCGGCGCGGTCGGGCCTGGGCGGCGAAGGGCATCCGCTCGGCCGTGGACAGGCTCGCCGAAGCGCGCACGCGCCGCGCGGCCGGCGAGTAAGCGGCGTCAGCGCGCGGCGCCGCCGTTGGCGGCGAGGCGTCCGGCGCCCGGCGGCGCGGTCCGGGGGGCGTAGCAGCAGTAGGTCCCGGTACGGACGCTCGTCGCGAGGTGGCGCCCGAGCCCTTCGTCGCGGGCCGTGACCTTGCCCACCGCCGCCTTGATCGCGCGGGTGGCGTTCAGCCGCGCGCGCTCGACCGGCGAGCCGGCCCGCCGGGCCCGTCCGCCGAACCCGACCGCGTGGCGAAGCTGGCCCGCGACGGCGTGCATCTCCTGCTCGAATGCGCCCACTCGATCGTCGTGCCCGAGGGCGAGCGCGTCGTCACGCGCGGCGCGGAGCGCGGCGAGGCGGGCGTAGTCCGTCGTCGCTTGCTGGTCGAGCGCGACACCCGCGTCACCCGCCTGCGTCGGGCCGTCACCGCGCACGAGGGCCATCATGTGCAAGGCCAGCAGCTCGCGGTCCGGCTGCTCGACGAGGAGGGCGAGGCAGCGCAAGCCGAGGCTGTCGGGCAGGGTGAACGCCACACCGTCGCGTCCGATCCGCCAGCACACGTCTTCGCGTCGCATCACGACGCGCGACCCGACGGCGGACGTGTCGCTCGCCTCTTCCAGGGCGTGCACCCTGGAGGCGAGGACCGTCATGCCGAGCGCGCGCGCCGTCTCGAGCGCCGCCCCCAGCAGCGCGCGCGCCCGGGCCCGATCCCCCGGGCCGTCGCGTCGCACCAGCATGGCGGCGTACGCGTGCTGGGTGAGCGCCACGAAGGGAAGGGCGCCCATGCGCGCGTTCATGGCGAGCGCGGCTTCGAAATGGCGGACGGCGTCGTCGAAGCGCCCCATGGTGGCCGCGAGCATGCCGAGCAGGCGCGCCGCCGCGCCGAAGGAGTCGGAGAGCCCGGCCACGATGTTGCGGTCGGCGAAGGGGGTGAGCAGCTCGTACAGGCGCCGAGCGCGGGGCACGTCGCCGACGGCGGCGCACACGTCGGCGAGCGTCGTGAGCGTGACCCCCCGCATGATGGCGTCGGGCGGGACGTCGGTGAAGTCGTGTGCCGCCAGCGTCTCGAACACAGCGCGCGCCTCCTCGAGACGGCCCATCTCCGCGTGGAGAACCGCCTTGCCCACCCGCCAGGCGAGCATGCTTGGGTGCTGCACGGCGGCGGCCCGGAGGATGGGCTCGATCGCCTCGAGCGGGCCGCGCGCCCGCCGGATGGCGATCATCTGGGTCATGAAGGCCAGCTCCGCGTTCTGCTCGGCGACGCGCGGGCCGCGTTCGAAGTTCTCCACGGCGAGGCGCTCGGCCTCCGCGAAGCGCCCGTCCTGCAGGGCGCGCAGCGTGCGACAGAGGACGTTGCGGTAGAGGTAGAGGGGGTGGCGGAGCTCCTGCGCCAGCCGCCCGCAGAGGGCGATCTCGGCGTCGGCGGTGGCGATGTCGCCGATCTCGAGGAGGTCGCGGATGCGCCAGGTGCGTGCGTCGAGCGCGATCTCCGCGTCGCCGTCGGCTTCCGCTCGCCGGACGAGATCGTCGATGTCCGCCAGGCGGCGTCGAATCTGCTCCGCGTCCCCGGCTCCGTAGCGGTGCGCGGTGAGGGCGTACGCCATGGTCCGCACGTCGCCGGTGCGCCGGCCGATGGCGAGCGCCTCGGCGATCACGGCGAGCGCTTCCTCCCAGCGCTCGGAGAAGCAGAGCTCCATGCCGAGGCGGGCCAGCAACTGCCCGCGGAGCGTGCCGTCGCCGACGGGCAGCCGGCGCCGCGCTTCGTCGAGGAGCGCCACGCTCGTCGGGTCGGCGAGGCCGATCACCGGCGTCCAGCCGACGTGGCCGAGGGCGGCGCGCGCGAAGCGGTCCGCGGCCTGGCTGCCGCGCGCCAGGGTCGCCGCGCGGGCGAAGGTTTCGCGCGCCCTGGCCCGGTCGCCGGCGCGCGCCAGGGCGTCGCCCAGCCCCAGCAGGAGCTCGCAGGCGTCGTCCTCGGACGCGGTGTCGACGAGCGCCAGGACGTCGAGCGCGCGCTCGTAGTATCGAGCCGCCTCCTCGTAGGCGAGCAGCGCGAGCGCGTCGCCGGCCGCGCGCACGGCGTAGGCGACGGCCTTCTCGGGCTCACCCAGGGCGGCGCTCTCGAGGAAGTGATGGGCCAGCTCGGCGTCCAGGCGCGCGTCCCGGCCGAGCGCCGGCCGCGTCTCGAGCGCGGTGGCGATGGCCCGGTGCAGCCGCATCCGTTCCACCACCGGCATCTCGTCGTGGAGCGTCTCGCGCACCAGCGCGTGGGCGAAGCGGAAACGGCAGCCGGCATGCTCGACGTCGCCCACCAGCCGCGCCTCGATGGCTTCGCCCAGCACGACGAGGAGCCGCTCGACGGGGACGTCGCTCACCAGCGAGAGCACGGCCAGGTCGAAGTCGCGTCCGATCGCGGCGGCGACCGCCAGCACGTGCCGGCACGGCGCGGAGAGGCGGTCGAGGCGGTGCGCGATCACGTGGCGGGTGGTCTGCGGCAGCCGGATGGCGGGCCGCTCGAGGTCGGTCTCCGGCAGGCGACCGTCGGCGGTCAGCAAGCGGACGACCTCGGCGATGAAGAGCGGGTTGCCGTCGGTCTCGCGGTGCACGGCGGCGACCAGCGAGGGCGGCGGCTGGAGGCCGCACACGGCGGCCATGAAGTCGGCAACTTCCCGGCCGTCGAGGCCGCGCAGCGTGAGCCGGGACACCCAGCCGTGACGCGCGATCTCTCCCAGGGCGCGCGCCAGGGGTCGTCCGTCGGCCGTTTCGTTGTCGCGATACGTGCCGAGGACGAGCAGCCGGCTGGCGTGCATCTCCTGGACGAGGAAGCGGAGGAAGAGGAGCGACGCTTCGTCGGCCCAGTGCAGGTCGTCGAGGACGACGACCAGCGGTCGGGGGGCGGCGGCGCGCCGGAGGATGACGGCGATGCTGTCGAAGAGCCGGAAGCGCGCTTGCTCCGGACAGAGCGGCGGCGGGGGCGAGACGTGCGGGAGCAGCTCGCGCAGCGCGGGCAGGATCTGCGCGACGTCGGCGGCGTGGGGCCCCGTCTCCTTCGCCAGCGCCTCCGGTTCGCGGCTTTCGGCGTAGCGTCGCAGTACCTGGAGCCAGGGCCAGTAGGCAGGCGCGCCGTCGCCCTCGTAGCACCGGCCGACGAGGACCTCGCAGCCGCGCTCCTGGGCGTAGCGCGCCAGCTCGTCCGCGGTGCGCGTCTTGCCGATGCCGGGCTCGCCGGCGAGCAGGACGAGCCGCCCGCGGCCGCTCGACGCGTCGTCGAGCGCGCCGCGCAGCGTGTGGAGCTCCGCCTGCCGGCCGACGAAGGGGGAGGAGAGCGCCGCCGTCGGTTCGGGGCGACCCGGCTCCCCTGGCACGCTGGTTCTCGGTATCGGCACGGTCTCGTCGACGGCCCGCGTCGTCCGCGAGCGGTCGGCCTGCCCTGCGATACGGCCGTGCCCGCGCGGCGGTCAACGGATATGGTGTGCGTCCGTCGCTACATAGTCCTCGGCATTGAAGGAGTATGTGTGGGCGTTGCACGCCGCATCGCGCTGTGATTTCGAGGACGCCATCGCACGCCTTCGCCGGTCCCCGTCGCAGCCGTGGGCCACGCTCGCCCTCGTCGTCGCGACCGCCGTCCTCTACCTCCACGGGCTCGGGGCCTCGCCGCTGCTCGAGCCCGACGAGGGTCGCTATGCGAGCATCGCGCGCGAGATGCTGGCGCGCGGCGACTGGGTGGTGCCGCGGCTCGACGGCCTCGTGTACGCGCAGAAGCCGCCGCTCGGCTACTGGCTGACGGCGCTTGCCTACCGGCTGCTCGGCGTCGGGGAGGCCGGGGCGCGGCTCGCGCCCGCGCTCGCGGCCGTGGCGACGGTCGCGGTCGCCACGAGCTTCGGCGCCCGTGTCCTCGGCCCTGGGGCCGGGCTCGCCGCCGGGGCGATGCTCGCCACCATGCCGCTCTTCTACCTGTTCGGCCGGCTCGGCATCCTCGACATGCCGCTCACGCTGTTCCTCACCCTCGCGCTCGTGCTGCTCTCCCGCGCGGCCGACGACGGACGCCTGCGCTGGCAGCTCGGCGCGGGCCTCGCGCTCGGCGGTGCGCTGCTCGTGAAGGGTCTCGTCGGGCTCGTGCTCCCGCTGGCGGTCGTCGGCGCCGCGGCGCTCGTCGAGCGCGACGGTCGCGCGCTCGGCCGCGCGCTCTTGCCGGCCGCGCTCGCCGTCCTGCTCGCGCTCCCGTGGCTCGCCGCGGCGGCGGCGCGCGTGCCCGGCTTCGCCGCCGAGCTCGTCGTCCGGCATCACCTCGAGCGCTACGCCGTCGGCGGCAAGATCGGTCACGCCCACGTACCCGGCTACCTGGTTCCCGTGCTGCTCGCGGGGGCGCTGCCGTGGTCGCTCGTCCTCGGCGCGACCCTCGCCCGCGAGGGCGCGGCGGCGTGGCGCGATCCGGCGCGACGGGTCGAGCGCTGGCTCGACCTCTGGCTCCTCGTCGTGCTCGGCTTCTTCTCGGCGAGCCGACTCCAGATCGCGACCTACGTCTGCCCGGCCTTCGTGCCGCTCGCGCTGCGCGCGGGCGCGGCGTGGGCGGAGGGTCGCGCGCCCCGCTGGCCGCTCGTCGCCTGGGCGGCGCTCGCAACCCTGGCGCTCGCGCTCGTCGCGACGCCCCAGGCGGCGTACCGCCCGCTCGTCGAGCGGCTCCTCTACGAGCGGTGGTGGACCCAGGCGCAGGCGCTGCGTGCGACGCTCCTGCCCGCGGCCGCGGCCGTCGCGGGCGGCACCGCGGCCGCGCTCGCCGTCGGCCGGCGCGGTCTGGCGCTGGCGCTCGCCGCGGCCGCGCTCGGGGTGGGGCTCGCCGCCGCGGAAGGCGCACGCGGCGCCTTCCCTGCTTACCGCGCCCTCGGCGGCATCGCGCGGGCGCGCCACGCGGAGGCCGACCGGCTCGTCGTCTACGGGCGCTTCCTCCAGGGCCTCCCGTTCTACGCGCGACGGCGGACGGTCGTCGTCGGCCCGCCCGGCCCGCTCGACTTCGGCGCCCGGCGCCCCGAGGGGCGGGCCCTCCTCTGGACGGAGCGCCGGCTGCGACGGGAGTGGGACGGGCGGCGGCGGTTGTTCCTCGTCATCCGCCCCAAGGACTGGCGAGCGCTGCGCCCGCGTCTCGGGCGGCCTGCGAGCGTGCTGGCGCTGGAGCACGATCGCGTGCTGCTCGCGAACGCGCCGCTCGGCGCCCGCCCGCCGCGCTACTGAATGCCGGGTCCGAGCTGGAGGGCCATCGGGTCGACGCCGAGCCCGCGGATGGCCCTCTCCCACATCTGTTCGGGCGGTGTCTCGAAGACGAGGCCCGGGTTGGTGTCGGTGGTGAGCCACGCGGAGGCGGTGATCTCGGCGTCGAGCTGGCCCGGGCCCCAGCCGGCGTAGCCGAGGAGCAGCCGGCAGCGACGGCGCGCGAGCACCTCGGGCGGCACCTCCAGCAGATGGCGGAGCACGTCCACCGAAGCGGTCAGGTGGATGCCGTCCACGATGCGCTGGCTGTCCGTGGTGCCCGGGTCGTCGCCCAGGAGGAGGAAGCCCCTTTGCGGCTCGACCGGGCCGCCCGTCCAGAGCATGAGGCCGCTGTCGCCCTGGAGCGGGGGATCGAGCGCCACGGCGTTCGCCGCCCGCACGTCCGTGGGACGATTGACTACGAAGCCGAGCGCGCCCTGGTCGCCGTGCTCGCAGAGGAGGACCACCGAGCGCGCGAAGTTCTTGTCGCGGAGCTGGGGCATGGCGAGCAGGATCACCGGGGCGAAGGAGGGGTCTCCCATGCGGGAATCGTCCCTGCCGTGAGCGCGCTTGTCAACCCGCGGCGGCGAGGAACTCCCCCACGACGTCGGCGAGGCGCGCCGGGCGCTCCCACATCGGCAGGTGGCCGCAGCCCTCGAGTGTGGCCAGGCGCGCGCCCGGGATGGCGCGCGCCAGCGCGACCCCGTTCGGGGGCGGTATCAGCGGATCCTCGGTGCCGTGCACGACGAGCGTTGGGGCGCGGATGGAACCGAGCGACGCGCTGCGGTCGCTCGCCATGACGGCGGCGAGCTGGCGCGCGAAGACGACCTCCGGGGTCGGCTGCAAGAGGGCGAGCTTGACCATCGTGTCGACGGCGGAAGGGTCGCGGGTGGCGAAGCCGGGGGCGGAGATGGCCGTGAGCGCATCGCGGACCATGCCGGCGCGCGGCTTCGAGCGGTCGGCCATGAGCACGACCAGCGCCGCGGGCGTCGGCGGCGTGATGCCCGGGCCGCCGCCGTGCGTGGCGATCAGCACCAGCCGGTCGACGCGCGCCGCGTGCCGCAGCGCCACGAGCTGCGCGATCATGCCGCCCATCGAGATGGCGATCACGTGCGCGCGCGGGCGGGCGAGCACATCGAGGACCGCGACCGCTTCGTCGGCCATGACTTCCAGCGAGTACTCACCCATCGGCTTGTCCGAGGCACCGGTGCCGCGGTTGTCGACCGTGACCAGCTCGAAGCGGTCCTCGAGCCGGGCGAGAAAGCCCTCGCCGTTCCAGTCGGAGGCGCGGCCGCCGAGCCCCATGATGCAGAGGACGGTGGGCCCGCGCCCGCGGACGTAGTACGCGATCTTGACGTCGCCTGTACGGACGGCGGGCACGCGCGGCGTCCTAGCGGCGGGGCCCGTGACCGGCCGACTGGTCGTTGGCGTCGTCGAGCCGGAGCCGGCGGCCCTTCAGATCCGTGCCGTCCAGCTCGCGCTTGGCGCGCTCGGCGTCGCCGGAGTTCGTCATGGTGACGAAGGCGAAGCCGCGTGACTGGCCGCTGTCGCGGTCGGTGACGAGCGAGATGGAGTCGCACGAGCCGATGCGCGCGAACAGCTCGCGCAGGTCGTCCGCGGTGACGGCGAACGCGAGGTTCCCGACGAAGAGCTTCTTGGCCATCGTGCGCGCTGTAGCAGCGCCCGTCCGCCGCCGCAATCGCGGGGTCGCCGCACCACGCCGGATCGGATAGGAGTCTCCGCCGTGCACGTCGACGTGTACCAGACGGACGCGGAAGCGTTCGAGGCGACGGCCGCGGCCGCGGCGGCCGTGGTGCGTGAAGCGGCGACGGCGGGGCCGGTGACCGTCGCGCTCGCCGGCGGTCGGGGCGGGCGGGGTGTCATGCTCGCGCTCGCCGCGCGCGGCGATCTCCCCTGGGAGCGCCTGGACTGGTGGTGGGGCGACGAGCGCTGCGTGCCGCCCGATGACCCGCGGAGCAACGTCAAGGTGGCACGCGACAGCCTGCTCGTGCCGCGTGGCATCGCGGCCGAGCGCATCCACCCCCCGCCGCTCGCCCTCGGCGACGCGGAACGCATCGCAGCGGCGTACGCCGCGGCCCTCGGCGCCGCGCCCGTCTTCGACCTCGTCCTCCTCGGCATGGGGGCGGACGGGCACGTCGCCTCGCTCGTGCCCGGATGCGCGGCGCTCCAGGCCACGGTCTCGTGCGCCGCGGTGGCGCTGGTCGAGGTGTCGGAGGAGCCCCGCGTCGCGCGGGTCACCCTGACGCCGCCGGTCCTGGCCGCCGCGCGTCGCGTGCTGGTGACGGTCGCGGGCGACGCGAAAGCCCGCGCCGTGGCGGCCGCGCTCCGCGGCCCCGCCGACCCCGCGCGCGTGCCGGCGCACCTCGTGCGCCCGTCGGAGCGCGTGCGCTGGATCGTCGATCGCGCCGCCGCGGCGGAGCTCCTGCGCGAAGCGCGTCCGGCCGACGAGCCTCAGTAGCGGCGGTGCCACAAGAGGTCGATGGCGCCGTCCCCGCGCGTGGTGGTCGAGCCGCGGGCCGAGATGCGCGGCGTGATGCCGTACTCGAGGCTCATCACCTGCGCGGCGCGTGAGCCGAACTC
>JBGQET010000090.1:0-17683 GCA_041496545.1 Binatia bacterium
GAGGCACGCGATCGTTCTGCACCCGCTGCGGCACGCAGCTCTTCGTCCTCGACCAGCGCTGGCCCGAGGGCGTGTGGCCGAACGCGGCGGTGATCGACACGAAGCTTCCCACGCCGCGTTCGCGCGTCCACATCATGACGCGCTTCAAGCCCGCCTGGGTGCCGATCGCCGGGCGCGGGCCGCGCTACCGCGGGTACCCGAAGCTGTCGATCGCGGAGTGGCACGAGCGGCACCGGTCGAGGCGCGGGCGTCGCTAGCTACACGGCGGTGCAAAAGTCGGCCGATTAGGGCCCCCGGAGTCGAGGAGGCGGCCCGCCGGTTCTGACCGAATGCGCGCCTCCGCGCTTGGCGACCGTCCCCGGATTTGCTAGAGAGCTATCCCATGACGCGGCGGCGGGAGGGGCAGCGGGGGTTCGGGCAGGTCGTGTTGTTCGGGCTGCTGGGGCCGCCGGAGACGCTGCTCGATCCGGTGCTGCGGCGGGTCGACCGGCTGCTGGACGACGAGGGGTTGGTGGACGCCGTCTGGCGGGCGCTGCGCCGCCGCTATCCGCAGAGTGCGCGACGCGGGCGGCCGGGGACGCCGGCCGAGGTGGTGTTGCGGCTGTTGGTGCTCAAGCATCTCAAGGGCTGGAGCTACGAGCAGCTCGAGTGGGACGTGCGCGGCAGCGTCGCGTACCGGCATTTCTGCCGCCTGGCCGATGGCACGGTGCCCGATGGCAAGACCCTCGTCCGCTTGGGGCAACTCCTGGAGGGCGACCTCCTCCGCGCCGTGCTCGAACGGGTGGTGGGCGTGGCGATGGAGCGCAAGGTCACGCGGGGCCGCCGCCTGCGCGTCGACACGACGGTGGTGGAGGCGCCGATTCGCTATCCGACGGACAGCGGCCTGTGCGAGGACGGCATCCGCGTCCTGCGCCGCGGCGTGCGGCGGCTCGTGGCCGCCGGCATTCGGGTGCGGGGCGGGCTGCGCGACGTCCGGCGCAGCGTGAGCCGGCGGATGCGCGAGATCGGCCAAGCGCTGCGGCGCCGGGGCGAGGCGGCGCGTGTCGCGCTGCAGCGGCCCTACCGGCGCCTGTTGCGGATCACGCGACGCGTGGTGCGCGAGACCCAGCGCAGCGTGGCGGCCGCGCGCCGACAGCTGCGGCGGTTGCCGGCCGCGGCGCAGCGGCAAGCGCGCCGCGACTTGACGGTGCTCGGGACGATGCTCCCGCGCGTGCAGCAGGTCGTGCGGCAGACCCGCGCCCGCCTCGTGCACGGGGTGACGACCGGCGCCGACAAGCTCGTGAGCCTCTTTGAGCCGTCCGCGCAGATTCTCCGCCGCGGCAAGCTCCATCGCCCGACGGAATTCGGCGCCTTGGTGAAGGTGCAGGAGACCGAGGGCGGCATCGTGACGGACATCGCCGTGGTGGACGGGAAGAATGATGCCCCGCTGCTGGTGCCTGCCGTCGAACGGCACTGTGGAGTCTTCGGCCGGGCTCCCGGGCTCGTGGCCGTCGATCGCGGCTTCTATTCCCTGGACGGCGAGCGGCGGGTGCGTGGGCTCGGCGTCCGCCACGCCGTGATTCCGAAGCCCGGCTTCCGCTCTCGGGAACGGATCGACCACGAGCGACAGCGGTGGTTTCGCCGCGGGCGCGCGTGGCGAGCCGGAGGCGAAGCGCGCATCGCACGCCTCAAACATTGCTTCGGGATGGCGCGCAGCCGGTACCGCGGCGAGCGAGGAATGGTGCGCACGGTCTACTGGGCCGCGATCGCGAACAACTTGACCGCGATTGCCGCCCGGGTGAGCTGAGCGAGACGCAGGGGCCAATCGGTCCCGGCCGGGAGCGGAGCCAGCGAGGAATTCACGGCGCGCAGCCCGCCTTTTGCACCGCCGTGTAGCTAGCCGCCGAGCCGCTCGCGCAGCGTGCGCTTCACGATCTTGCCGCTCGCGGTGCGCGGAAAGTCGTCCACCACCGTGAGGCGCTCGGGCAGCTTCCGGCGTGAGAGGCCGCGCGCGAGCAGGAACTCGCCGAGCGCGGCGAGCGACGGGGCGGTCGCGCCGGGCCGGAGCCGCACCGCAGCGCACGCGATCTCGCCCGCGCCGGGGTCCGGGAGCCCGACGACCGCCACCTCGGCGACGGCGGGATGGGCGGCGATCTCGTCCTCGACCTCGCGCGCGCTGATGTTCTCGCCCTTGCGGATGATGATGTCCTTCCGCCGCCCCGTGATGCGGAGCCAGCCGTCCGCGTCGAGCGTGCCGAGGTCGCCGGTGCGGAACCAGCCGTCGGCGTCGAAAGCCTCGGCGTCGAGCGCCGGGTTCTGGTAGCCGAGGAAGCACTCCGGACCGCGTGCGAGGATCTCGCCTTCGCGTCCGGCGGCGAGCGGCGTCCCGTCGTCGTCGACGATCTTGATCTCGTTGGCCCCGATGGCGCGCCCCTCGCTGTCCACGCGGCGCGCGGGCGGGTCGTCGGGGCCCGTGGTGGCGACGGTCGGGAACTCGGTCGAGCCGTAGACGCGCTTCACGACGCAGCCGAGGCGGGCCGCCGCCTCGGCGACCAGCGTCGGGTCGACGTCGGCGCCGCCGCAGGAGAAGAGGCGGAGGCTCGAGACGTCGGTCGCGGAGAGGGCGGGGTGGCGGGCCAGGTCGCGCAGGAAGGTCGGCGCCCCCACCATGTACGTCACGCGCTCGGCGGCGATCGCCGCCAGGCCCGCGCCCGGCTCCCAGCGCTCCATGAGCACGGCGCGCGAGCCGAACACGGCGGGGACGAGGAGGGCGTGCGCGATCCCCGAGATGTGCGTGAGCGGCGACGGCATCAGCACCGCGTCGTCGGGGCCGAGTCCGTGGACGGGGCCGAGGCTCCGCGCCTCGGCGAGGAGGGTGTCGTGCGAATGGAGGACGCCCTTCGGGTCGGCGGTCGTGCCCGACGTATAGATGAGGAGCGCGAGCGCGCTCCCGTCCGTCCAGGGCGCGTCGCCCGCGGGCTCGACGTCCAGGTCGGACCAGCGGAGCATGCCGGGCGCCGGCTCGTCGCGCACCACGACGACGTGCTCGAGCGCGGGCGCCGCGTCCCGGACCTCGGCGGCGAGCGCCCGGTAGTCGGTGTCGCGGTAGCGGCCGGGGACGAAGAGCAGGCGGGCGCGGGCCTCCGCCAGGATGAAGCCGAGCTCGCGGCGGCCACTGATGGGCAGGATCGGGTTGGCGACCGCGCCCGCGCGCGCGCACGCGAGCAGGACGACGAGGGTGTCGGTCCAGTTCGGAAGCTGGAAGGCGACGACGTCGCCGGCGCCGATGCCGCGGGCGCGGAGGCCGGCGGCCAGCCGCTCCGCGGACGCGGCGAGCTGCGCGAAGCTCGAGCGCCGCGTCCCGTCGACGACGGCGGGCTGGTCACGCCGCCGCGCCGCGGTGCGGGCGAAGGCGGCCCAGATGGTCTCGCCCGTCCAGAGGCCCTGGCGGCGGTACGTGTCGGCGGCGGGCGGTCGCATGGCGCAGCGCCGGACCTATGACGGGTCGTGCGAGCCCTGCAAGTGCTCTTTTAGTTGACGGCCCGGCCACAAAAATGGTGTGTAACCCCCCGGTGTCCGGAGCTTCGCATAGCGCGCCGCGGCGGATCGCCGCGGTGGCCGCGCTGGTGCTCGCCTGCCTCCCCGTCAGCGGCCGCACCGCGGCCATCAAGGACAACCTCTACGGCGTGAAGACGCTCACCGCCACCGAGGCGTGGGTGGTCGGCAACTTCGGGTCCGTCTTCCACACCACGGACGGCGGCAAGAGCTGGCAGGCGCAGGACAGCGGCACGAAGAACCCGCTCTTCGCGATCGACTTCGCCGACGCGCACAACGGCTGGGCGGTCGGCAAGGAATCCCTCATCCTCCACACCACGGACGGTGGCCAGTCGTGGAAGTCGCAGACGAGCGTCATCCCCCGCGAGAAGCCGCTCTTCCAGCTCGCCGTCCTCGACGCGCAGACCGTCTGGGTGGTGGGCGACTGGGGTGCGATCGCCGTCACCCACGACGCCGGCGCCACCTGGGAGGACCGCTCGATTCCCGACGACATCGTCCTCTACGACATCGCCTTTCCGGACCGCGAGCACGGCTTCATCGCGGGCGAGTTCGGCACGCTGCTCGCCACCACCGACGGCGGCGTCACCTGGGAGAAGCGGAGCGTCGGGGTCGAGAAGACCCTCTTCGGCGTCGGCTTCCGCTCCGCGGACGACGGCTGGGCCGTCGGCATGGACGGGCTCATCGTGCGGACGCGCGACGGCGGTCGGAGCTGGACCGTGCAGCGCGGGGCGACGAACAAAGGCTCGCTCGAAGAGCTCGGCTTCATGGAGACGCTCAAGAACCCCGGCTTCTACGACGTCGACGTCAAGGGAGAGTACGGCGTGGTCGTCGGCGACACGGGGATGGTGCTCACCACCTCCGACGGCGGCGAGACGTGGACGCAGCACGAGCTGCCGGAGAAACAGCGGCTCGTCTGGATGCGGGGCGTGAGCCTCGTCGAAGGGACGCGCGGCTTCCTGGTCGGCGCCGGCGGGTTCGTCGCGGCGGTCGACCGTGACCGCGTCGCGCTCCCCGGCGATACCGGGCCCGTGGCGGCGCGCTAGAGGGTCTCGGGCCGGCCATGCTGTCGCGCGCGACGATCGAAGCGTACCTCTTCTTCCTGCTGCGTCACAAGGTGCTGGTGTCGCTCGTCGTCGGCGCGATGACGGTCTTGCTCGCGGTCTCCGCCTTCCGCATGCACATCGTCCCGAACTTCTTCGACCTCTATCCGCCGGGCCACCCGTACATCAAGCTCTACCAGCAGTACCGGGGCATGTTCGGCACCGCGAACACGCTGCTGCTCGTCGTCGAGGTGAAGGACGGCACCATCTTCGACACTCCGGAGACCATCCAGAAGGTCGACCGCATCACGCTCGCGCTCCTGCACGACATCCCTGGCGTGAACGGCGAGCAGGTGATCTCGATCACGCACCCGAAGCTCAAGACGACGCTCACCGCGGGCTCGGGCATCAAGGTCGTGCCCCTCATGTACCCGCGCGTGCCCGAGACCAAGGAAGATCTCGATTTCCTGAAGCTCAAGATCTACACCACCGAGGGCGTCAAGGGCCCCTTCGTCTCCGAGGACGACAAGGCGACGCTCATCGTCGCCGGGTTCTGGGAGGAGAACTTCGACCTGTACACGATGTGGGCGAAGATCCAGGACATCGTCGCGCAGGAATCCGACGCGAACACCAAGATCTACGTGAGCGGTCCGCCCATCCTGTACGCGTACGTCCTGGACATCATGCCGAAGATGGTGGTCGTGCTCGCGGCCTCGATCGTCATGATCCTGCTCATCCTGTGGGTCGAGTTCCGGAGCTGGCAAGGCGTCGTGATCCCGGCCTTCAGTGCGGCGCTGTCCGTGGTCTGGGGGCTCGGCTTCGGCGGGCTCTGCAACTGGGCGAGCCACTACGTCTCCTGGATGCCCGCCTTGAGCCTCGACCCGCTGGTGCTCGTGATCCCGCTCTTGATCACGGCTCGTGCCCATTCGCATTCGGTCCAGTCGATGGAGCGCTACCACGAGGAGTACCATCGGCTGCGCGACAAGAACCAGGCGATCGTCAAGTCGTACGCCGAGATCTACGCGCCCGCGATGGTCTCCATCCTGGCCGACGGCCTCGCCATCCTGACGCTCCTCGTGGCGCGCATCCCGATCATCCAGAAGCTCGCCATCCTCTGCTTCTTCTGGATCAGCTCGATCTTCATCAGCGTGGTGACGCTCCACCCGATCATCCTCTCGTACACGCCGCCGCCGGAGGAGCACGTCTCGGGGCGCGGCACGCTCGAGAATTTCATGTCGTGGATGGTGCTGGTCGCGGTGGGATGGCTGCTCTTCCTCTTCTCCCACATTCCCGGCTGGCCGGTGGCCGCGCTGCTCTGCTTCACCGCCGCCGGTCTCGGCTGCGACCTCGTCCTCTCGGGGAAGCTCGTGCCGCGCGCCATCCTGCTCATCGGCCTCGTGCTGCTCGCGGGCGACGCCCTGCTCGTCGCGCTGAGCTTCGACGAGCCCGCGCCCTACGGCCACATGCTGTCGATCATGGGCGCCGCGTTCGCGGTGCCGGCCGCCCTCCTGCCGCTCGGCTTCCCCCGCGCGCTCGTGTTCGCGCCCTACGACGCGATCGGCACCGGCATCAGCCGGTTCACCGACGCGTTCGGGGGCGTGTTCGGCCGCCTCTACGTCGCGATCGAGGGCTTTCTCATCTGGCTGGCGCAGGGATGGCGGCGGCCGGCGACGGCCTTCACCCTGGTGACGCTGCTCGGCTGCGGGCTCTACTTCCAGCACCTCTTGAAGGTCGGCGACACGACCCCCGGCGCCGCGCTCCTCTATCCCGAACACCCCTACAACGTCGCCTTCCAGAAGGTGAACGAAAAGTTCCTCGGCGCGAGCCAGCTGGTCATCATCGCCGAGGGCAACGCCTACTGCACCGTCGGCGGCGAGCCGTGCGCGGGCGACGCCTGCAAGCAATGCTTCCCGGAAGTGGAGGGCGCGTGCGGCGGGGAGAAGTGCGTGCAGCGCGAGGGCGCCGTCAAGACGTCGCACACGCTCAACCAGCTCGACCTCTTCGCCCGCTACATGGCCGAGCGGCCCGAGGTCGGCGGCACGGTGACGGCGACGACGCTCTTGAAGAAGATCTTCCGCACCTTCCACGAGGCCGACCCCAAGTGGGAGATCCTCCCGACGCGCGACGAGCACGTGAGCCAGCTCTTCTTCCTGCTCACCTCGAGCGCGCGCCGCGGCGAGTACGACCGCTTCTTCGACATGAACTTCTCCAACGCCACGATCGCAGTCTTCTACAAGGACTACACCCACGAGACGATCGAGAACTCGATCGCGCGCGCCAAGGAGTACATCGTCCGGCACGGCGGCGACGCGACCAACGTCCGCTACCGACTGGCGGGCGGGTTGATCGGCATCCTCGCCGCGGTGAACGAGGAGGTGGAGTGGTCCTACCGCGTCAACCTGATCCTGATCCTGGTCGTCGTCTTCCTGCTGAGCTACGCGACGTACGTGTCCGTCGCCGGCGCGCTGATCGTGATGCTGCCCTCGCTCGTCGCGCAGCCGCTGTCCGAGGCGGCGATGTACCTCCTCGGCATCGACATGAACATCAACTCGCTGCCGGTGGCGGCGGTCGGCATCGGCATCGGCATCGACTACGGCTACTACGTCCTGTCGCGCATCGTCGAGGAGCTGGTGGCGGGTGAGGGCTTCGACGTCGCCATCCGGCGCATGTTCGAGACCACGGGGAAGACGGTCCTCTTCACCGGCGTGTCGCTCACGGCCAGCATCATCTTCTGGGTCTTCTTCCCGATGAAGTTCCAGGCCGACATGGCCCTCCTCCTGGTGCTCCTGCTCGGCTTCCACCTGATGGGCGCGCTCATGTTCATCCCGCCCATGGTGTCGCTCTTGCGTCCACGGTTCGCGATCAGGTACGCCGAGCAGCGACGCATCCGGGCCGAGGAGGCCGCGGCGGCCGACGGCGTGACCCGGGCGCGGGCGGCGGGGCGGTAGTCCACGGATCGGGCGAGAGGAGGGAATCGACGATGCGCAACGCACTCGCAGGACTGGTGGTTGCCACGGTGACCGGCGTCGCGGCTCTCGCCCCCCGGCCGGCGTATGCGATCCAGCCGGGGACGATGGTGGACCAGACGAACGTCGACGAGGTGAAGGATCTGCTCCCGCCCGAGATCTACAACCACTACAAGAAGGGCGAGTACACCAACAAGCTCGTCGAGTTCCCGAACACGCGCTGGCGGTGGGACGACGGCTTCGACGAGGGGACCAGGTGGAACGGCGAGCACCTCGTGCTCGACGAGCACAAGTCCCCGATCGACAAAGCCACGGGCAAGCGTCCCGACTACATCCGCGGCCTGCCGTTCCCCGACATCCGCGCCGACGACCCCGAAGGCGGCTACAAGGCGCTCTGGAACCTCGACTACGCGTACTACACGGGCGGCAACAGCCACAACCTGACGGAGCTCAACTGGGTGAGCCACGGCGGCCTCGACCGCTCGTCGGTGCAGGACGTGTACTTCCTCTACTACGACGGCCAGCTCCAGAAGTACTCGCCGGCCAAGAATCCCGAGAACTTCCTCTTCCAGTTCCTCGCCGTGACGGTGAGCCCCGCCGACCTCCAGGGCACCGCCGCGCTCGGCTACCGCTACAAGGATCCGACCAAGCGCGACCTCTCGTGGGCGTACGTGCCGGCGCTCCGCCGCGTCCGCGCCGTCTCCCCCGCCAACCGCTCCGACGGCTTCCTCGGCTCCGACCAGAGCCAGGACGACGGCTTCTTCTTCGACGGCAAGCCGGAGGACTTCGAGTGGAAGGTCACCGGCCACAAGGAGGCGCTGCGCTTCACCGACCCGGACAGCATCGCCGGCAAGATCGAGCGGCACCCGCTGCCCGGGGGCGGCTGGCGCACCATCCACAGGAACAACAGTCGCGCCGCCGGCTTCATGGTGAAGGACTGGAAGGGCGTGCCCTGGGCGCCGGTCGCGGCCGCGGTCACCAAGCGGAAGTTCTGGGTGCTCGAGGGTGTGCCGAAGGACAAGTACTACCTCTACGGCAAGCTCGAGCTGTGGATCGACGACGTCACCTGGGCGGGCGCGTGGAACCGCAAGTTCTCCTGGCGCGGCGACCTGCTGAACGTCTACGAGGTGTCGGGCTTCGCGTCGCAGGACTACAACGAGCACGAGCGCTGGTGGGGCTCGACCTTCGGCATGCAGCTCTCCGAGAACATCAAAGCCGACCGCGCCACCGCGTCGGGCATGGACGGCCCGGGGCAGGATCCGCCCAACGACCGGCGCATCCCGCTCGAACCGAGCTTCTTCGACTATCAGTCGCTGAATCGTTTCGGGAAATAGCTCGCTCGGGACGAGACGAGCGTGGCGCCCGTCGCTGCCCAGCCGAAGCGGCTGCACGCCCTGACCGCCGCCTACACCCGGGGGAGGGCTTCGGGGGCGGTCGGGCGTGGCCGCCGGACTACCAGCCCGGCACACTACCCACTAAGACCGAACCCATAGTTGACGGTGCCGGGGTAAAGGACCGAATGCGTGATGATCACTTGTGCCAGGTGGTTGTACGTCCAGGTGAACAATCCAATGCCGCCCCCCGAACAAGCATAGTTTTCGAACTGTGTTTCGCGGTGGTCGAATGGGCAAGCGGCCCAGTTGTCTACGATGGCCGTGCACTTGATCACCGTAACGATCACGCATTGTCCAGCCTTGGCGTTGCCCGTAACCGTGATCGTCCTCGTGCCGCCGGCCACATTTCTGTAGAACCACCGGTCGGTGCCGCCACCCTCCAATGTCCCTGATCCATTCGTTCCGAACAGCGACGGCGCGTAGTTGAAAGAATCGTTTGCCGTCCCGTCGGCAACAGTGTCATTCGGCTCCACCTCGACCTCGCATCCCGCGAAGCTCCGGGACCCCGTGACGGTGACGCCAACTAGCACCACGAACGCGGCGAGAATCATCCTAGACAAGCGAATTTCGCGACCCATAATCCCTCCTTACGGTCTGTTTGGTTGCGTTGAAGGTTCCTCCAACCGAGAGATGTCGTGCCTTCAGCGGCCCCTACCCCTCTGGCGTAACGACCGAGAGGCCGGTTGTTCAGTACGACCGAACGACTGCCAGCGCGGAGGAGACGCGGGTCCGCGAGCCGGGCAGGCGCCTTACCAGGCGATCGGGGTGCGGGGGTCGGGCGCGTACAGGCAGACCGTGCCCGTCCTGACCGTGGCCTTGAGATGCCGCGCGAGCTCCGGCGCGTGGGTCGCGATCCGCTCGAGCGCCCCCCTGATGGCACGAGTCGCGTTGACCCGTGCGCGCTCGGCCGGGCACGGGACTCCGCGCACCCGGCCGGCGAGGCCGAGGGTCTCCCGCAGCTCGCGGCCGACGAATTCGATCTCGGCGGCCGCGGCGGCGGCACGGGTGGTGTCCCCGAGCCCCTGAGCCGTCTCCTCGAGGTCGCGCAGCTCCTCGATGCGGCGGCGGTATGCCGCGCGAGCGGCGTGGTCGATGACCCCGCCTGCCCCATGGCGCTCCCCTGTGGGTGCGCCATCGCCCGACCATGGGGCGTCGCCCCGCCCGGCCGTCACCAGATCGAGTGCCAGGAACTCCTGCCCCGGGTGCCGCAGGAGGTGCGCCAGGCAGCGCAGCCCGAGGCAGTCCTTCAGGCGGAGCACGTCAGCGGCGTAGCCGATGGCCCAGTACTCGCCCTCCCGGCGGAGGAAGGCCTCCTGGAGGGTCCGCAGAGGCGGCTCTTTCGACACTTCGACCGTGGCTGTCTCCTCCGCCCGACGGCGGAGCGCCTCCGCTCTCTCCACCAGACCGGGCATGTCGATGGCTTTCCCGATCTCGAGCGTGTGAGTGAGGCGCCGGCAGGCGGCCGCGATGTCGCCGTCCGCTTTCCGCGCGAGGAGCACCGCAGCGTAGGTATACTCGGTGTGCGCGACGAACGGCGCGGCGCCCATGCGTCGGTGGAAGTCGAGGTCGTCGTCGAAGTGCCCGACCGCTTCGTCGAAACACCCCGTCGTGTGCGCGAGCAGCCCGAGATAGTACGAGGTCGAGGCGAAGTATCCCGCCGCCGCGCCGAACACGACGCCCCGGCGGGCATACGGCAGGAGAATGGTATGGAGCGCGGCCGCACGCTCGACGTCACCGAAGAACGCGCACACCTCCGCCAGCAGGACGGCACCGCATATCCACTGCCAGCCGCGGCCGACTGCCCGGAAATCGTCCGCCGCCAGCCGTTCGAACTCCCGTCGGGCGTCGACCAGCAATCCCTGCTGGCAGTACACGAGCGCCAACGCACAACGGCATTGTGGAAGCAGCGGATGCGCCTCGGCGGCTGCCTCGAGCTCCGACCGGCACTCGGTCAACGTGCCCCGGAGAAGAGCAATGATGAGCCGCTGGATGACGAGCACGATCCCAGCATTCGGCGCTTCCGCTCGCACACCGAGCGCGAAGGTTTCGTCGGCGAGCCGTGCTGCGGACGCCAGACGGCCGTTGACCATGGCGCGCGTCCCGCGGAACATCTTGGTCCACCAGAGATAGTGCGGCTGGCGCAGCTCCTCGGCGAGGCGTGCGTGGTTGTAGATGGCGTCGTCGACCGCGGCAATGTCACGCGCCTCGAGCGCATCCGCCACCCGCAGCGCGTATCCCATGAGTTCCCACTCGGGCTCGCCCGTCCGCGTGCCGAGTCGCACCAGCTCGCTCCCGATCTCGAGCCGTTCCTCGAGGTGCTCCGCCTCGACGAGCGACCAGTAGCGTCCGTGCAAGGCGCGCGCGAGCGTCGTCGGCTCGTCGAGGCGGCGCGCCAGCCCCAGTGCGGCTGCGCTCTGCGCGAGGGCCTCCGACTTGTCCCCGAGCAGTTGGAGCTGCGGCGCCAGGGCTGCCATGACTCGAGCGCGTAGCGAGCTCTCGACTTCGGGGAGCGCAGCGAGCGCGCGCTCGAGGAGGCGCCGCAGGTCAGGACTGCCGATCTGCGGGCGGAGCCACGAGGCGGCCATGCCGAGGGCGGCCTCCGCCATCAAGCGGGGGGCGCCTGCTTCCCTCGCGACCACGGCGCCACGCTGGAACGCACGCCGGGCGGCGCCGACGTCGCCCGCACGTCGCCGGGCGTGACCGAGGTCGACCAGCAGCGCCGCGGCTGAAGCCGCTTGCTCGTTCATGAATTCGGTGCAGCGGAGTGCCTTCTCGAAGTACGCCGCTGCCTCCTCGTGCGCATGCAAGGCGCTTGCCTGCTTTCCCGCCTCGCGGGCGTATACGAGCGCGCGACTCACCTCGCCGTGCGGCAACGCCTCGAAGAAGTGCAGCGCGAGCTCGCTCGCGTACGCCATGGCCCTCTCACCGTGGAGCACTTCGAGGGTCTCGCCGACCTGCCGATGCGTCGTAGCGCGCTCGGTCGGCGCGAGGCTATCGTAGAGCGTTTGCCAGACCAGCGCGTGCGCGAACGTGTAGCGATCCACGGAACCGGACACAGCGACGAGGATGCCCTGCTCGACCGGCCCTGCCAGCGCGTCGACCACCGCGGCGATCGGGCAGCCGCTCACGCACGCGAGCACGCTCGCGGAGAACTCGCGTCCGACGACCGCGGCAAGCGCGAGGAGCCGTTGGCTGGCGGCCGGGTACTTCCGAACGCGCTGCGCGATCGCACAGCGCACGGTCGGCGGAAGCGCCTGACTCACGCATGCGGCGGCGAGATTCCCGGTTGCGGCGAGCGAGATCACGATCTCGCGCAGAAAGAACGGGTTACCGGCACACCGAGCGTGGAGGACATCGACCACGGCGGGTTCGGCGCGCTCACCGGTCAGGAGCTCGACCAAGTCGGCCGTCTCGATGGTGCCCAGGCCGGGGAGGGCGATGCGCCCGCAACGTGGGTGGCGGGTCAGCTCGACCAGCGCCTCGCCCGAAGGACAGGGCGGGCTCAGTTCCGTGTCACGGACGGTGCAGAGGACGAGCAGGGGAACCGAGCCGATCTCACGAACCAAGAAGCGGAGGAGGAGGAGCGAGTCAGGGTCGGCCGCGTGCACGTCCTCGAGGACGAGGACGAGGGGACGGTGACGCGCGAGGCCCACGAAGAACGACGTGAAGGCGTGAAACAGGCGGAGCCGGCCGGAGCCTTCACCAGCCAAGGGCTCTGGCCATGCTGGCTCCGCCGTGGGTAGGCCGGCGATCAAGCGGACCACGTCGCTCGCGTCCCCGCCGTCCTCGTGGCGCAGCCGTTCCAGGTCGAAGGTGGGGAGCGCCGCGCGAGCCAGGTGCATCCATGGCCCATACGCAGATCGTCCCTCGTCGCCGTCACAGCGCGCGACCAGCACGTTCACCCCAGCTCTACGCGCGAGGACGATCAGCTCCTCCGTCAGCCGGGTCTTTCCGATGCCGGCCTCGCCGCTGAGGACGACCAACGCCGCCTCGCCGCCGAGGGCCGTATCGAGCGCGTTGACCAGCGTGCGCAGCTCGGCGCGGCGCCCGATGAGCGTCGCGCGATCGGGCTCGGACGCCGCCACACCACGACCACGCGCTCCACCGCGAGGGGCGGTGTCATCAGCCGCGCCCTGACCCTCCTGGTCGTTCTTGCCCCGTGGGGGTGAGGCCGGTGACGGCGGGGGTAGCTCGTGGCAGCCCATGGTCGACGTGAACCGATGACGCTCCGGCGACGGCGCGACCATGGCACAGCTACTCAGCTGTGCCTCTGTGCCGCAAGCTCTCGGTACGCGGCCTGCCCACTATAGTTCGATGTATTCCAGAAGCGATCTATTCCGGAAACGATGTGTGCAGCGGGAACACGCCCCGATCACACCATCCCCCGGGCACGCGCGCCTGCCCGACCGCGTCGGCCGCCGCCGCGCCGGTGACGATGCCCGTGTTCAGGCGCCGCTGCACCGCCCCCGGCGCGCCCGCGCCCCGCCACCCGTCCGGTTGACGGCACCGGGTCGCTTCGCGGAGAAGAAGCGGAGCGATGGACTTCCGCCTGACCGACGCCGAGGCACGCTTCCAGCGCGAGGTGCACGACTGGCTTGTCGCCAATCTGCCCGCGGGGTGGGGGACCGCGGCGTACCGGAAGGCAGAGGAGCCGGCGGCGAAGGTCGCGTTTGCGCGGGCGTGGCAGCGGAAGCTGCATGACGGGGGGTGGGCGGGGCTCAGCTGGCCGCGGGAGTACGGCGGGCGTGGGGCGGCGCCGATCGAGCAGTTCCTGTTCGCGGAGGAGTACACGCGGGTCGGGGCGCCGCCGATGATCGACATCGGCGTGGGGCCGGGGCTCGTCGGGCCGACGCTCGTCCACCACGGCACCGAGGCGCAGAAACGGCGATTCCTGCCGCGGATCCTCGACGGCGAGGACGTGTGGTGCCAGGGCTTCTCGGAGCCGAACGCCGGCTCGGACCTCGCCAACTGCAAGACGCGTGCGGAGCTGGTGGGCGACACTTTCCACGTCACGGGGCAGAAGATCTGGACCAGCTACGCCCGCTTCGCCGACTGGTGCATTCTCGTCACGCGCACCGACTTCCAGGCGCCGAAGCACAAGGGGCTGACGTTTCTCCTCGTCGACATGAAGTCGCCCGGCATCACGATCCGGCCGCTCGTCGAGATGACGGGCGTCGCCTGGTTCAACGAGGTCTTCTTCGACGACGTGCTCGTGCCGCGGGAGAACATGGTTGGCGCGCTCAACGACGGCTGGACGATCGCCATCACGACGCTCGCCCACGAGCGCGCCGGCTCGGCGCCGCACGCCCGCATCGCGGCCGAGCTGCGCGACGTCCTCGACCTCGCCCGCCGCACGGCGCGCGACGGCGGTGCGGTGCGGCGCGACCCGCGCTGGCGCCAGCGGCTCGCGCAAGCCGTGGTCGAGAACGAGATCCTCCGCCTCCTCGCCTACAAGCAGGTGAGCGAGATCACGCGCACCGGGCAGCCGGGCCCCGAGGGCTCGTGCCTGAAGCTCGTGTGGAGCGAGCTCGACATGCGGATGAAGGACCTCGCGATCGAGATGGAGGGACCATACGCGGCGCTCGAGCGCGGCGCCGGCCCGGCGATCGACGGCGGGCGCTGGCAGTACGAGTACCTCTGGTCACGCGCCGCCAGCATCTACGCCGGCACCTCCGAGGTGCAACGCAACATCATCGCGCAGCGCGTGCTCGGGCTGCCGCGGGGCTGAGCCGATGGCCGACGACACCCAGATCATCGACGTCTGGACGCAGCACCTGAGCCCGACGGCGCCGGGGACGAACCCTGCGGGCGAGAACGTCTTCCGCAACTACGGCATGCTCGAGGAGTACCACGGCGGCACCAACCTCGAGCGTATGATCGAGCGCATGGACCGCCACGGCGTGAAGATCGCGCTCATGGCCGGCGACAACGAGGCCGTCGCGAAGGCGATGAACCGCTACCCCGGCCGCTTCTACGGCCAGTACCACGCCGACCCGACGCATATCATGAAGGCCGTCCGCGAGCTCGACCACTACGTCCGCAACTGCGGCTTCGTCTGCCTCCGCATCGAGCCCTTCATGTGGCGGAAGGTGCCCACGGACCGGAGCTACTACGCGCTCTACGCCAAGGCCGCCGAGCTCGACGTGACCTTCCAGACGCAGGTCGGCGACACGGGCCCGCTCTACCCGTCCGAGACCGGCCGCCCGCTCTACATCGACGAGGTCGCGCTCGACTTCCCCGAGCTGCGCATTGTGTGCGGTCACATCGGCATCCCGTGGACGGAGGAGATGCTGGGCGTCGCCTTCAAGCACCGGAACGTCTGGATCGACACCTCCGCCCGCGTGCCGAAGCACTGGCCCGAGCCGTTCCTCAAGTTCTTGAAGTCGTACGGCAAGGACAAGGTCTGCTTCGCGACCGACTACCCGCTCCTCCAGTGGGAGCGCGTGCTGCCGGAGGTGGACGCCCTCGGGCTCCCGCCGGACGTGCGCCGGCGGTTCCTGCACGACAACGCCGTGCGAGCGTTCAAGCTGCTCGGTTAGGGTTTCACGAACCGCAGCACGAAGCGGTCGCTCGTGCCGCGCCGCTCGGCCGCGGCCCGCGGCGACGCGTTCCAGTCGCGCGGGTCGTCGGGATTGCGAAGGAAGCCCGCCGTCGCGTCGAGACGGAAGCCGGCGGCTTCGACCTCGCGCCGGACCACCGACTCCTCGATGCGGTGGAGCGTCTGCACCTCGGACACGCCGGCGCCCGCGCGCGCCGCGTGGTCGACGACGCCGTAGACGCCGCCGGGACGGAGCGCCGCGAAGACGGCGCGGTTCATGCGGTCGCGATCGACGCCCAGCCACACGGTGTCGTGGTAGAAGAGCACGATCAGGACGGCGTCGAGCTCGTGCGCGTCGGCCGTGAACGGGTCGTCGAACTCGCGCTCGAGCGGCACGACGTTCCGCATCACGGGCTTGGCGAGCCGTTCCGCCCACGGTTTGGCCGCGAAGCGGGAGAGGATGAACGGCGAGTTCTGGCCGTACACGGAGCCCTTCGCCCCCACCGTGCGCGCCAGCAGCTCGGTCGTGTAGCCGCCGCCGGCGCCGAGCTCGGCCATGCGCATCCCGGGGGCGACGCCGAAGAAGGCGAGCGTCTCGACCGGGCGGCGGCCGGCGTCGAGGGCCCGGTCCGCGGGGTCGCGGTCGGGGGCCGCGACGGCGGCGCGGATCGCGTCGGCGGCGCGCTCGGCGCGGCTTCCTCGTCCCGGCACGCGGGCACAAGCGGCGAGGGCGACGGCAACGAGCGCGAGAGCGACGCGGTCCAGGGTTCGCATGGTCGCCCTCGTATCCGACCGCGCGCGAGGAAGGAAGCCGGGCGCGCGTTGGCAAGGCGCGCCGGATCGACTATGACCGTCGCCGCCATGGCGGACACGCAGTCGCTCCTCTTCAAGGTCGAGAACGGTGTGGGGTGGATCGTCCTCAACCGCCCCGACGCGCGCAACGCGATCAACGCCGAGATGCGCGAGAAATACCTCGCGTCGCTCGCGCACTGCGCCGAGGACGCCCAGGTCCGTGCCGTCGTGCTCACCGGGACGGGCAAGGGCTTCTGCACCGGCGCCGACCTCTCCGGCTCGCGCGCCGCGACCGGGGCCGCCGGGCCCCCGCATCCCGGCGGCACGCGCGATGCGATGAAGCCGAGCCAGCGCGTCATCCGCGCGCTCTGGGACCTCGAGAAGCCGATCGTCGCGGCGGTGAACGGCGTCGCGGCCGGGCTCGGCGCGCACCTCGCCTACGCGTGCGACCTCGTGCTGGCGGCCGACGACGCGCGCTTCATCGAGGTCTTCGTCCGGCGCGGCATCGCGCTGGACGCGGGCGGCGGCTTCCTCCTGCCGCGTCACCTGGGCCTCCACAAGGCGAAGGAGCTGGTCTTCTTCGGCGACGACCTGTCCGCGCAGGACGCCGAGCGCCTCGGCCTCGTCAACAAGGTCGTCCCGGCGGCCGAGCTGGAGAAGACCGCGCGCGAGTGGGCCGAGCGCCTCGCGCAGGGCCCGACCTTCGCCCTCGGCCTCTCGAAGCGGCTCCTGAACCGCTCGCTCCAGGCCGACATGGACACGCTCTTCGCCGAGGAGGCGTTCACGCAGGCGCTGGTCGCGAACAGCGAGGACATGCGCGAGGGCATCCGGTCGTTCATGGAGAAGCGGCCGCCCAAGTTCACCGGAAGGTAGTTCACGGGAGGCTGACGATGGAACGGCTCACGGTCTACCACAACCCCGGTTGAGGCAAATCGCGCGGCGCAGTGGACATCCTGCGCGAGCGCGGCGTCGCGTGCGACGTCATCGAGTATCTGAAGTCCCCGCCCGACCGTGCGCTCCTCGCCCGCTTCCTCGAGCTCCTCGCCGGCCCGCCCGGCGACCTCGTGCGGAAGGACAAGCGCTTCAAGGAGCTCGGCCTCGACCCGGCTGACTACGCGACGCGCGAGCAGGTGATCGACCTTCTCCTGAAGCACCCCGAGCTCATGGAGCGTCCGGTCGTGATCCGCGGCGCGCGCGCCGTCATCGCGCGGCCGTCGGAGCGCGTCCTCGAGCTGCTCGACTAGCCCTTGGCGCGCGACACGAAGCGGGCTTCGCGCGTGTCGACCTGCACCAGCTCACCCGATTCCAGGTACGACGGCACCTGGATCACGAGGCCCGTCTCCAGCGTCGCCGGCTTGGTCTGCGCCTGCGCCGTCGCGCCCTTGATGGACGGGTCCGTCGTGACGACGCGCAGCGCGA
>JBGQET010000091.1:0-17613 GCA_041496545.1 Binatia bacterium
AGCGACTCACAGCCGCTGTGGGCGCGGCAGCCGTCCTGGGAGCCTGCGGGCGACTTCGGCGACCATACCGCGCCCGCGCTCGTCGACCTCGACGGCGACGGCGACCTCGACCTCCTCGTCGGGACCGCGGACGGCGACGTGCTCGCGTTCGAGAACGTGGGCACGCGCCGGCAGCCGATGTGGCAGGCGCGCCCGGGTTGGGGGCTCGCCGGCGTCGGGCAGGAGGCGCGGCCCGCGTGCGGCGACATCGACGGCGACGGCCGGGTCGACCTGCTGGTCGGCACCGAGAGCGGCGCTGTGCTCGCCTTCGCGGGCACGGGCTCGGCGAGCGCGCCCTTCGTGCGGCACGCGGCGTGGGATCCGCCGGTCGTGGGGCAGCGGATCGCGCCCGCGCTCGGCGACCTCGACGGCGACCGTCGCCCCGACCTCCTGCTGGAGGACGGCTACGCGCACGGCACCACGTTCCGGAACGCGGGCGGGAGCTGGGCGCTGGAGGCGGGCTGGGCGCCACCCGACCCCGGGTCGGGCCCCGGCGGGCCCGCGCTGCTGGCGGGCCGGAGCCTCACCGCGCCGCCTCCGCCTCCTCCTCCGCCGCCGCCCGGCGGCGGCGGTGACGGCAGCGGCGGCGGCACCGGCGGGGCGCCCTTCGTCCGCGTCGGCGCGACGCCGGCGAGCGGCGCCCCGCCCCTCGCCGTCCACTTCGACGCCTCGGCGTCGCACGACCCGGACGGCGACCCGCTCACCTTCACCTGGGACTTCGGCGACGGGAGCACGGGCGGCGGCGCGGTGCCCGCGGACCCGGGCGCGGCCCTCAGGCAGGCGATGGCCGACTACGCCGTCGCGAAGAACACGCGCGACAGCGGCAAGTTCGCCGACGCCGTGACCCTCTACCTCGGCGTCGTCGGCCAGCTCGCACCGCTCACCACGGTGGCGACGGCGGGGCCGGTGAGCGTGCAGGGCACCAATCAGATCGACCGCGTCGCCGAGTGGCAGATCGGCAAGATCGGCCACGACATGGGCGGCATCTACCTCTTCCATTCGGTCGGATTGACGACCTGCGAGCGCTACGCGGCCTCGCTCCAGTACTCGCGCGAGTCGGCCGCGCACTACACTGCGGCGGGCTTCGCGGACCTCGTGCCCGTGAACGGCACCGGCGCCAACATCGACGCCGCCAAGCAGAAGCTCACCGCCAACGGCTGCGGGATCCCGGATCCGGTGCCGATGTTCCCGACCACGGGCGACGGCGCGCGCGGCCCGACCGTCGACCACGAGTACGTGAACGTCGGCACGTACACCGCCACCGTGACCGCGAGCGACGGCACGCACACGGCGAGCGCGTCCGTGCTGATCATGGTGGGCGGCACGCCGCCTCCGCCCGGCGGCCCCGGCGGCGGCGGCGACGGCGACAGCGACGCGGTCGAGGGCTTCGGCGCGAGCACACCCGGCGGTGCGGGCGGCAAGGAGATCCACGTCACCGAGGCGACGGACGGCGCGGTGCGCGCCGCCTTCGCCGCCGCCAGCAAGGGCCAGGCGCACGTCGTCTTCGACGTCACCGGCCCGATCCAGATCAAGAGCCCGCTGCCGCAGCTGAAGGGCGGCTTCATCACCGTCGACGGCAACGGGGTGACGCTGGTCGGCACGCCGATCACGCGCACCGCGGCGATGGTGGACGTGCGCGGCCACGACGTGATCGTGCGCAACATGCGGCTCCGCAACGGTGGCGACAACCTGCGCGCGCAGGGCGACGGCGCGTACAACGTCGTGTTCAGCCACATCTCGTCGACCGGCTCGGGCGACGACGGCATCTCGATCGGCTACGGCGCGCACGACGTCACCGTGCAGTACTGCCTCCTCGCCGGCGACACGCGCTCGCTGTTCCTCAAGTACGGCACGACCAACCACGTCTCCATCCACCACTCGTGGATCATGAAGCAGTGGATCCGCGGCCCGCTCGTGTCGTCGGGTGTGATGGCCGACCTGCGCAACAACATCGTGGAGGACTGGGCGATGTGGGGCGTGCGCTTCGAAGCGGACGCGAGCGGCAACGTCGTCGACAACCTCTACACGCTCGGGCCCTACGCCCGCTCGATCGGCGGCAAGGGAGCCTCGGCGCTGCGGCTCGTGCAGTCGGGCGAGGTGTTCACCTCGGGCAACGTCTACGAGGACATGGCCCAGGAGGCGTACGTGGGGAACACGACGGCGCCGCTCGACGCCCCGCCGGTCACCACGCTCCCGGTCGACGACATGCAGGGCGTCGTCCGCGCGCGTGCCGGCTGCCTGCCGCGCGACTCGGTCGACCAGATGTACATCGACAAGCAGGACGGCTGGCACATCGGCAAGTACGAGCCGCTCCGGCTGATCCCCTGATCGCGCGCGCCGGCGTCGTCCCGGCGCCGTAGCCGGCGCCGCGCCGTGGACGGGCGCGGCGCGGTGCGGTAGTCGGTCGGCGTGCAGCCGACCCGCCCGCCCGACGCGCGCCGCGCCCGCCACGAGGCGACGGGCGAGTGGCCGCAGCCCTCGCTCTCGACGCTCGCCGCGCGCCGCGCGCGCGAGACGCCCGACCGCGTCTACCTGATCGAGGGCCACGAGGGCGGGCGGTCGTACTCCTTCGCCGCCCTCCAGGCGCGCGCCGACCGCATGGCGGTCGCGCTCCGGCGGCTCGGGATCGGGCAGGACGACGTCGTCGCCTGGCAGTTTCCGAACTGGTTCGAGGCGCCCGCCTTCGCGGTGGCGCTCTACCGGGTCGGCGCCGTCTCGACGCCGATCCTCACCATCTACCGCGAGCGCGAGGTCGACTTCGTCTGCCGGCAGGCGCGCGCCAAGGCGCTCGTGGTGCCCGGCGTGGTGCGCGGCGTGGACCACCGCGAGATCGCCGCCGCGGTGCGGGCCACGGCCCCCGACCTGGAGCACGTCGTGACCGTCCGCGCCGCGCCCGGCGCCGGCATGCGCGCGCTCGAGGCGCTCGAGGACGACCCCGGCGCGCCGCTGCCGCCGTCGCCGCACGGCCCGCACGACGTCTCGGCGCTCTTCTACACCTCGGGCACGACCGCCGACCCCAAGGGCGTGCTGCACACCCCGTCGACCCTGGGAGCCCTCATCCACTTCCACCGCGAGATGCACGGCGGGCGCGCCGACGAGCGCGGCTTGATCGGCTTCCCGCTCATGCACATCGGCGGCATCACGCTCTTCGTGCAGCTCCAGGTGACGAACGGGTCGAGCGTCGTCTTCATGGAGGCGTTCGACGCCGAGCGCGCCGTCGAGCTGATCGCGCGCCACGGCGTGACGGGCGCGGGCGGCCCGCCGGCCGTCCTCCAGGCGCTCTTCGCGGCGAAGAACTTCTCGCCCGAGAAGGTGCGCACCATACGGACGAGCGGCTCCGGCGCCGCCGACGTGTCGCCCGAGCTGATGCGCGAGGCGGCGCGGCGCTTTGGCGGCGCGATCACCTACCGGTCCTACGGCATGACGGAGTGCCCGATGTTCACCTGCGGCCGCGCGACCGATCCGGAGGCGAAGCGCTGGGGCACCGACGGCCGCCCGTCGCCCGGCTGCGTGGCCCGCATCGTGGACGACGCCGGGCGTCCCGTCGGCGCCGACGTCGAGGGAGAGATCGAGGCCTACGGCCCGCAGCTCTGCGTCGGCTACCTCGACCCCGCGCTCAACGCGGCGTTCACGCCCGACGGCTTCTTCCGCAGCGGCGACCTGGGCGTCGTGGACGCCGACGGCTTCCTCCGCATCACGGGGCGGCGCAAGGACGTCATCATCCGCAAGGGCGAGAACCTCTCCGCCAAGGGCATCGAGGACGAGCTGGCCGCGCACCCCGAGGTCGCCGACGTGGCGGTGATCGGCGTGCCCGACGTTGCGCGCGGCGAGCGCGTGTGCGCCTGCGTCGTGCTGCGCCCGGGAGCCGGGGGCCTCGACCTGGCGGCGGTGCGCGCGTTCATGGAGGGGCGCGGCGTGATGCGGCAGAAGGTCCCCGAGCAGCTCGAGGTGGTCGACGCGCTGCCGCGGAACGCGACGGGGAAGGTGCGGAAGGACCTGCTGCGGGCGCGGTTCGGGCGTGGTACGTAGGAAGCCGATGCGATTGAACCCGCATTTCCCAGATGACCGCGCCGCCTGATGACGATGCCGCCGGAATCGACTATGAACCGCAAGGGTTTGGCGGCCAGGGAGGGAGCGGCGGATGGACGAGGCGACGGGTGAAGCGGTGGGGACGGGGCTGCGAGTCGTCTTCGACCGCCGACTGAAGCTCGAGCACTGCGGGTTCGGCAGACCAGCGTGAGGTAGGGCAGTCCGGTCAGAACGCCCCTAGAGATCTGGCCAAGGAGATGGAGCATGGCGTCGCCAGAAGACCCAGCAAAGGAAATGCAGCAGCCGCAACGAGACAGGACCGACAAGAGCTTACGCACCGAGCGGGACAAGGCCGACGCCGGTATTTCGGAGAAACGCGAAGAAATCGAAGAAGAGGCCGACGAGGTGCTGCATAGAGCCCGCGAGCAGGCTGACAAGATCGTCCAGACCGCGCGGGACGATGCCGATCGCGAGCTTGAGGGCGCCCCAGCGAGTGCCCAGCTTCAGCGAGCTCGACAAGACAGCGCACTCGGTAGGGAGCGCGCCACCGCCGATGCTTTGCTCGAGCGCGAGCGCGAAGCGCGCCGACGCTATCTGGACGACTTTTTCGAGACCGAGCGCGAAGCCACCGACCAGGATCTGTTGGGCGAACGTTGTCTCGCCGACAAGCTGATCGCGGCGCAGGACGAGTTTCTCGCCAACACCAGCCACGACCTGCGTTCGATACTGGGTGGGCTCGCGGTCAACTCGGACCTCCTCCTCAGGTGTGCGCCCGAAGGTGTGGGTGGCCAGAACATACGGAAGTACGCCAGCGCGAACCGGCGCCTCGTCGCGCAGATGAACCGGTTGGTCAATGACCTCCTCGATGTCGCCTGCATCCACGCGGGCAAGCTCGCAGTCGTACCCGAGCAGGTCGAAGTCGCCAAGCTCCTGCGCGAAACAGTCGAGGCGTTCGGTCCAGTCGCCGCCGCCAAGGGCGTCACCTTGGACACTGAGCTTCCAGAACTTCCTCTGCACGCCAACCTCGACGAAGGGCGGATCCTCCAGGTGCTCGCGAACCTCGTTAGCAATGCGATCAAGTTCACTCCTGCAAACGGCAAGATCTCGATTCGACTCCACCCTTCCGCCAACGAGATCCACTTCAGCATCAGCGACACGGGAATTGGGATCTCCAAGGACGAGCTACCAGGCGTCTTTGAGCGGTTTCGTCAGGTCCGTAAGGATCACCGAGGCCTAGGCATCGGTTTGCACATCGCGAAAGGCATCGTCGAAGCCCACGGTGGAAGAATGTGGGCCGAGAGCGAACTCGCGGCCGGCAGCACGTTCCACTTCGCGCTGCCGGTGGAGTCGATCAGTCGCACACAAGGGTTGCCGCCGCGACCCTCGCCGACGACCAACGACCAGTGAATGAGACTGATGACCGCTAATCGGAGTTGAAGCTGCTTTCCTTCCACGGCCGCGGAAAGAGCTTCGCCCGCGCCGCCCGCGCGTAGTAGATCCGGCCGGTGCCCTCTCACCGCGACCTGATCGTCGAGCAGTTCACGCGGCAGGCCGTCCCCTTCTCGACCGCGCCCGCCGTCCACGACGAGGAGGCGCTCCGCCTGCTCGTCGAGACGAGCGGCGCCGGCCCCGACGACACCGTGCTCGACGTCGCGTGCGGCCCGGGGCTGGTCGTCGCGGCGTTCGCGCGGGTCGTGCGCCACGCGACCGGGATCGACGTCACGCCCGCCATGCTCGAGCGGGCGCGTGGCGTCGCGGCGGCGGCGGGCGTCGCCAACGTCGATTGGCGGCTCGGCGATGTAACATCACTCCCCTGGCCCGACGCGACGTTCTCGCTCGTCGTCTCTCGCTTCGCCTTCCACCACTTCCCCGATCCGGGCGCGGTGCTCGCCGAGATGCGGCGTGTCTGCCGTCCGGGCGGTCGCGTGGTGATCGCGGATCTCACCGCCTCGCCGGACCCCGTGAAGGCCGAGGCCTTCCACCGCATGGAGATCCTCCGTGATCCCTCGCACGCGCGAGCGCTCACCCGGGTGGAGCTCGAGGCGTTGTTCGCCGCGGGCGGGCTGCCGGTCAAGGCGGAGCGCTTCTACGGTCTGAAGGTGGACCTCGACGGCGTCATGTCGCGCTCGTTCCCGAAGCCGGAGGACGTGCCCATGATCCGCCGCATGTTCGAGGACTCACTCGCCGCCGACGGCTTCGGGCTCGGCACGCGGCGGGCCGGCGAGAGCATCCGCTTCACCTACCCCGTCGTGATCCTGGTCGCGGCGCGCTGATCAGCGCGGCTCCATCCCGCTCTTGCCCCCGAAGCGCGGCAGGCCGTCGTCCACGTGGGTCCACGGCGCGCGGTCGTCGAAGTAGAAGTGCGCGACGGGCAGCGCGTCGACGGTGCCCTGCATGGCGGCGAGCGGGATCGCGACCGAGTCCGCATGAGTGGTCGACTCGCAGAAGAGCGGGCTGCCGCACGTGCCGCAGAACCGTCGCGTGCCGTCCTCGGAGGAGCAAAAGCGGGTGAGACGGTCCTCGCCGGCCACGATCCGGAGCTGCGGGTAGGGGACCGTGAGCCACGCCACGTACCCCGCGCCGTGCATCCGCCGGCACATCGAGCAATGGCAGTAAGCGGCGGAGTGCACCGGCGGTTCGACCTCGAAGCGGACGGCGCCGCAGAAACAGCTCCCTGGTACCATCACTTCACCTCCATGAGGGCGTCGGCGGCGGTCTCGCCGCTCTTGACGCAGTCCGGGATGCCGACGCCGCGGTAGGCGGCGCCGGCGAGTGCCAAGCCGGGCAGCGCCGCGGCGCGCGCCTCGATCGCCTCGACGCGCGCCAGGTGCCCGACCGCGTACTGCGGCATCGCGCGGGGCCAGCGGTGGACGCGCGTCAACAGGGGATTCGCGCGGATGCCGGCGAGCTCGGCGAGGTCTCGCTCGACCGTCGCGACGAGCGTCCGGTCGTCGAGCTCGAGCGTGGCCGGACGGAGGGCCCCGCCGACGAAGCCGCGCACCAGCTCGTGTCCCTCGGGGGCGCGGCCGGGGAACTTCCGACTCGCGTACGTGCAGGCGAGGAGCGCCCGGCCCTCGACGGCGGGCACGACGAAGCCGAAGCCGCGGAGGTGCTCGCCGACGTCCGCCGTACGATACGCGAGCGCGACCGTCGCGGAGGACGCGTACTCGATGTCGCCGAGCGCGCGACCCAGCTCCGGGTCGAGCGGGGCGAGAAGCGCGCTCGCCGCCCACGCCGGCGCGGCGACGACGACCGCATCGGCGGTGAGCGCAACGCCGCCCGCGCGGAGCCGCCAGGCGCCGTCCGTGCGCGCGAGGCCCTCGACCGCGGCGCCGAGGCGGACGACGCCTTCGGGCAGCGCGCGCGCGACGGCGGCGACCAGCGCCGCCATGCCGTCGGCGGGCGCGACGAAGAGGCCGTAGCGCGCGCCGGACGCGGTCGCCGCGCCGCGCGCCGTCGCGCGGAGACCGAGGATGAGGCTCCGGTGGCGGCGCTCGAGGTCGCGGAAGCGCGGCATGGTGGCGGCGAGCGAGAGGCGCTCGGGGTCGGCGGTGTAGATGCCGCCGACGAGCGGCTGCGCGACACGCTCCAGCGCTTCGCGGCCGAGCCGGCGGCGGACGAAGTCGGCGAGGCTCTCGTCGGCGGTCGCGAGCCCGCGCGGCAGCACGAGGTCGAGGGCCATGCGGAGCTTGCCGCGCCAGGTGAAGAGCGGCGAGGCGGCGAGCGCGCCGAGGTCCGTCGGCGCGAGCAGCAGGAAGCCCTCGGGCAGCGGCAGCAGGCGACCGCGGCTGGCGACGAACGTCCGCCGCTCGCCCTCGCGCGTGCCGACCAGCCGGTCGGCGACGCCGAGCCGCTCGCACAGCGCCACCGCCCACGGCTTCTCGGTGAGGATCGCGTCGGGCCCGCCCTCGATCGTGAAGCCGTCGACCCGCTCCGTGGTGATCGTGCCGCCGAGCCGCCGGCCCGCCTCGAGCAGGACCACCTCGACCGCCGCGCCGCGCTCGCGCGCGCGCTCGACGACCCGGTGCGCGGCGGCCAGGCCCGCGATGCCGCCGCCGATCACGACGACCCTCATCCGGCCGCCTCGCGCACCACCTCGGCCAGCATGCGGATGAAGATCGGGTGGTCGCTCACGGTGCCGGCGCGTACGAAGCCGAGACGCGCCTCGGCGGCGGTCGCCCGCGCCTCGACGTCGAGGTCGTAGAGCACCTCGAGGTGGTCGACGACGAACCCGACCGGCACCACCACAACGTCGCGCACGCCGTGGGCGGCGAGCGCGCGGATTGCATCGTTGACGTCGGGCTCGAGCCACGGATCGCGCGGGTCGCCGCTGCGGCTCTGGTAGGCGAGCTGCCAGCGCGCGCGCCCGAGCTTCTCCGCGACGGCGCGCGCCGAGGCCGTCAGCTCCGCGACGTACGGCGACCGCGCCGCCATCTCCGCGGGGATGCTGTGGCCGGTGAAGACGAGGACGGCGTCGGCGCGACGGGCCGCGGGGACGGTGACGAGCGCCGCGGTGGTGGCGTCGGCCACCGCGGTCACGAAGAGCGGATGCGCGTACCACGGTCCGACGTACTCGACGACCGGCGCGCGCGCGCCGAGCGCGGCGCGGGCCTCGTCCACGCGCTCGGTGTAGCGCGCGCGGCTCGCCTCGCTCGCGTGCGGCGCGAGGATGACGCCGACGGCCCGTCTCACGCCGGAGTCGGCCATGCGGCCGAGCGCGTCCGCGATGGTCGGCTCCCAGTTTCGCATGCCGACGTAGACCGGGAGCGCCGGGCCGAGCGCGCCGGAGAGCTTGTTCGCCTGGCGCAGCGTCAGCTTGTTCAACGGCGAGCGGCCGCCGATCACCTCGTAGTGGCGCGCGACCTCCTCGAGCCGCTCGGGCGGGACGCGGCGGCCGCGCGTCACGTTGGCGAGGAAGGGGAGGATATCCTCCGGCCGCGTCGGGCCGCCGAACGCGATCAGCAGGACGGCGTCGGCGCTCATCGCCGCGCCGACAGCTCGTGCACGGCGTCGACCATGGCGCGAACGTGGTCGACCGGCGTCTCGGGCAGCACGCCGTGGCCGAGGTTGAAGACGTGGCCGGGGCGCCCGGCCGCCTGCGCGAGCACCGCCGCGACGCGAGCGCGGATCTCCGCCGGAGGTGCCAGGAGCGCCGCCGGGTCGAGGTTGCCCTGCACCGCGACGTCGTGCCCGAGGCGTGCCCAGGCGGCGTCGAGGTCCGTGCGCCAGTCGAGCCCGATCACGTCGCCGCCCGCGGCGCGCATCGCTTCGAGCAATCCGGCGGTGCCGGTGCCGAAGTGGATCACCGGGACGCCGGGGCGCAGCGCGGCGACGACGGCGCGCACGTGCGGCAGGACGTGGGCCCGGTAGTCGGCGGGCGCGAGGCAGCCGACCCAGCTGTCGAAGAGCTGCACGGCGTCGGCGCCGGCGTCGATCTGCGCGTTGAGGGAAGCGGCGACGCGGCGTGCGAGGCGCTCCAGGAGCGCGCGCCAGGCGCCGGGGTCGGCTTGCATGAAGGTGCGCGTGCGGACGAAGTCCTGCGAGCCGCCGCCTTCGATCAGGTACGAGGCGAGCGTGAACGGCGCGCCCGCGAAGCCGATCAGCGGGACGCGGAGCGCGGCGCGCGCGATCCGCACCGCGGCGGCGGCGTGGTCGGGCGCGCCGTCGGCGTCGGGCAGCGCGTTCACGTCCGCCGCGCTGCGGACGGGTCGGCGGATCAGCGGGCCGTCGCCGCTGCCGAACTCGAGCCCGACCCCGAGGGGCTCGAGGACGAGGAGGATGTCGGCGAAGACGATGGCCGCATCGACCCCGAGCCGCTCGACCGCGGTGACCGTCACCTCGGCCGCGTCGGCCGGTGACTTGCAGAGGGCCAGGAAGCCGAGGCGGTCCCGGACGGCCCGGTACTCGGCCATGTAGCGCCCGGCCTGGCGCATCAGCCAGACGGGCGTGTACGGGGCGGCCTGGCGGCGGCAGGCGGCCAGGAACGGGGGCGTCTCCACCCTCGCAGGAGCTATGCGAAAACGAAGCGCACGAAAAGCCCTAAAGTTTCCCACCTCGACGGCCGATAAGGTCGCGTGGCCGTAGATCTCACGCGCGCGCCCGACGGTCTGGACCCGGCCGCCACCCTGCGGGTGGGGGACAACATGACCGCGGACGTGAAGAGCGTCGCGGGAGAGGCCACCCTGCACGAAGCGGCGAAGATGCTCGCCAAGGGCCCGATCAGTTGCCTCGTCGTCGTCGAGGGCGACGCCCCGGTCGGTATCCTCTCCGAGCGCGACCTGGTCCGCACCATCGCCCGCGACCCCGGCGGCTGGGCGAAGACCGCGGTGCGCGAGGCCATGACCCATCCGCTCCACACCACCGACACGGGGTCCACCGTGGCGCAGGCGATCGCCGAGCTGGGCCGCCATCGCATCCGCCGCTTGCCGGTCGTGCACCGCGACGGGAAGCTCGCCGGCATCGTCACCCAGACCGACCTGCTCCGCGTCGCGCATCGAAAGCTCCAGGAGTACACGGCCGAGCTCGAGCGCGTGGTGAGCCGGCGCACCGCCGACATGCGCGAGATCGAGCAGCGCCGCGACGACCTCGTCGACCTGACGGTGCACGACATCAAGAACTCGCTCTGCGTGGTGGAGTCGGCGCTCGACATGGTCGACCAGGACCCGCTCGACGCGGTCACCGTGCTGCCGCTCATCCGGCGCGCGACGGTGCGCATCGGCAACCTCGTCTGCACGCTGCTCGATGTGAACCGGCTGGAGAACGGCTCGATGCCGCTCCGCGTGCAGGAGATCCCGTGGTCGACGCTCTGCGAGCCGGTGCTGGCCGAGGCCGGCCTCATGGCGCAGGCGAAGTCGATCCCGATCAACCGGACGGGCGAGAACCACGCCCTGGTGCGCTGCGACCCCCACCTCGTCGAGCGCATCCTGCTCAACCTGCTCGACAACGCGATCGGCGTCGCACCTGACGAGAGCATCGTCGACGTGCACGCCGAGCGACGGCCGGACGGGAGCTTCATGGTTCGGGTCGGGAACCGCGGGCGCGTGATCGCACCCGACGTTCTGCCCACGCTCTTCCGGAAGTACCGGCAGGGCACCGACGCCGCGCCGCTCCGCCGCTTCGGCGGCTGGGGACTCGGGCTCACGTTCTGCCGGCTCGCGGTCGAGCGCCACGGCGGGACGATCCGCGCCATCTCGCCCTACGTCGACGGCGAGGGCGCCGCCTTCGAGTTCGTGCTCCCCGCGAACCCGAGGTAGCCGCGCACAGCGAAATCCAGATGGCGTGCCGAGCCGCCATCTGGTAGCGGCGAGGGCCATGCTGACGTCGGCGCGGCTGCGGGCCGCAGCGGGGCTGGGCGCGCTCGCGTGCGCGCTCGCCGGCGCCTCCCCGGCCGCCGCCCGGTCGTCGTGCGCGACGCAGGTGAACGCGGCCGCCGGCGGCCTCGCGCTCGCGCGCCTCACGGCCGCGGTGAAGTCCTGCACGCAAAGCCCGAGCGGCATCTGCTTCCTGGTCCACTCGCGCGCCGTCCGCGCGCGCTCGCTCAAGGGCTGCAAGGGGGCTCTGCTCCAGACCCTCTTCGGCAACCGCTGTGTGGCCCGCGAGCCGGGGTGTGCGCCGGGGACGGTGGCGGGGCCGGACGACGTCGCGCGCTGTCTCGCGTGCAGCGTCCCGCCCGAGGTCGACTGCGCGACCGCGGCGCTCTTCGCGAGCGTCAACCTGCCGCTGTCGTGCGGCGCGGTCACGGCGGCCCCCGCGGCGACGGCCGTGCCGCAGGTGGCCGCGAAGACGAAGAAGAAGAAAAAGAAGAAGAAGGGGCCGAACGCGCAGAAGTGCCTCGACACTCTCGCGCGCGAGCTGGGGCGCACGGCGCAGCAGGATCTGCGCGCCGCGCTACGCGGGCAGACGCCCGGCGGCGCGCTGCGTAGCTCGAAGCTCGGGCCGCCGTGCGGCAAACGCATCCCGGACACGCTCGGCTACCAGGGCTGTCCCGGCGCGCTCGGCTGCGCCCCCGACGCCGACGCCAGCCGCGCCGGCTTCGAGCGCTGCGCGAACTGCCTGCTCGGCGCCGCCGCCGTGGCGGTCGCGGCGCGCACGCGGCCGGGCCTCTGCGGCAACGGCAAGCTCGACCCGCCCGGCGAACGCTGCGAGAGCGACGACGTCTGCACGCTGCCGCTCCACTGCGGCCCGCCCTCGCCGCACATCACGCAGTGCACCTGCTTCGACCCGTGCGGCGACGGGATCGTCGAGCCCTACGAGCAGTGCGACCCCGCCGCCACGGTGACCGGCTGCGACGCCCAGAGCTCGTGTCTCGCGAGCGGCGCGCACGCCTGCACGTGCGTCACGTACCCGCGCTTCGCGCTGGTGGCGAACGCCGGCGCGGGCGACGACACGGTTTCCCTCTTCCGCGTCGACGTCTCGAACGGCACCCTCGTGCCGAGCGGCTGGGCGCGGGGTGGCGGCATGCCCCAGGCCGTGGCGCTCGATCCGCTGGCGCGCTTCGCCTACGTCGCGGACAAGACGGACAACGCCGTCACCATGCTCACCTTCGACCGCGTGACGGGCGCGCTCGGCGCTCTGGGCTCGATCCCGGCCGGTCTCGGCCCCACCGACGTGGCGGTCGACCCGAGCGGCCGCTTCGTCTACGTGCCGAACTCGAACCCGCTCGCCAGCACGATCTCCGCCTACGCGATCGACGCGCGCACCGGCGTCCTCGCCGAGATCGCGGGCTCGCCCTTCCCCGCCGGCATGGGCCCCACGGCGCTCGCCATCCATCCGTCGGGGACCTTCCTCTTCGCGCTCGCCGAGGGCGGGACGGCGCTCGAGCGCCTCGGGATCGACCCGACGAGCGGCACGCTCGGCGCGCCGCTCGTCGTCTTCAACCCGACGGGCGCCGCGGGCCTGGTCCTCGATTCCACCGGCCGCGTGCTGCTGGTCGCCGACCAGGCGGCCAACCTGGTGCGGGCGTACGTGGTGGACGCGGGCGGCGGGATCGCGGCGGCCGCGCCGGTGGCCGCGGGCACCGGCCCCGTGGCGGCCGCCGTCGCGCCGGGCAGCCGCTTCGCCTACGTGGCGAGCGCGACCTCGGGCGACGTCTTCGCCTTCCGGCTCGACCCGTCGATCGGGGCGCTCGTCCCGCTGGGCTCCGTGCCGGCGGGGGCGAATCCCTCCGCGGTCGCCGTCGACCCGTCGGGCGCCTTCGTGTACGTGAGCCTGCGCGACGCCGCCGAGGTCGCGTCCTTCGCCGTCGACGCCGCGAGCGGCGGACTCGTGCGCACCGGCACGAGCCGCGCGCGCCTGGGCCCCGGCCCCATGGTCTTCACCAAGGGCGGCACGCCGGTGACGCGCGTCCCCGCCTTCACGTACGTCGCCAACCAGGGGTCCAACGACGTCTCCGTCTTCCACGTCGACTCGACCACCGGCGCGCTCGCCGCCTCCGGCAAGTCGAACGCCGGCGCGGCGCCGTCGGCGGTCGCGGCGCACCCCTCGGGTCGCTTCGTCTACGTCACGAACCAGACCGGCGGCACGATCTCCACCTATACCGTGACGAACGGCACCGGCGCGCTCACGGCGGGCGCCGCCGCGCCGACCGACCCGACGCCCGTGTCGATCGCCGTCGATCCCGGCGGCTTCTACGCGTACGTCGCGACGCGCGGCCCGGGCAACAACCTCCGGAGCTACCTGATCGACGGCGCGAGCGGCGCGCTCGCCCCGCTCCAGACGCAGACTAACGTCGTGCCGCCCGCGGCGGTGCTGGTCGACCCGACCGGTCGCTTCCTCTACGTCGCCGACGACACGATCAACATGGTGACCGCGTACGTCATCATCCCGGGCTCGGGGCTCCTTTCCCTCCGCGGGACGGTGGCGACGGGGATGTCCCCCGGCGCGCTCGCCGCACATCCGTCGGGCCGCTTCCTGTACGTCGCCAACGCGACCTCGAACGACGTGCGCGCGTACGACATCGTGGGGGTGGGCGCGGGCAGCGGGCTCATCACGCCGATCGGCGGCTCGGTCGCCGCCGGCACGCGGCCGCGGACGCTCGCCGTCGACCCGAGCGGGCGCTTCCTCTACGCCGGCAACCCGGGTTCGCTCGACAACTCCGACCCGGGGTCGAACGACGTCTCGATCTTCACCATCGGGGCGGACGGCGGCCTCGCGCCCCTCGACACGTTGCCCGTCGGCGAGAAGCCGACCGCGCTGGTGGTCGACCCCTCGGGGCGCTTCGTGTACGTCGCGAGCGCGACCTTCGACGACGCGCTCGCGTACACGATCGCGCCGAACGGCACGCTCACGGGCGGCAAGTCGGTGCCCGCGGGCGCCGACCCGGTCGCGATCGCGGTGGTCGGGACGATCAACTAGCGAGCGCCCGGTGTCGCGGCCTTACAAAAGTCGGAAGTGCCGGGGATGACTTCGGCAAATCCAGGGGACCGACCAGCCACGGCTAGCAAGCGCGCGTGACCGCGCTGGAACATGGTCCGCGCCTCGGCTTCTGGATTACGGTTGGCGACATCGGCGAACTCGCGTGGAATGGGGCAGCGGTCGCTGGCACATCCGGTATAGGTAAGAACTAGACTCACGAAGGCGACGCTGCAAAACCGGGTCATGCGCGCTGCCCAACGTCGTGCGGCTAAGCGGCCGCGTCTCTCAAGCGGTCCGCTTGAGCCGTTTGTTCGGCGTCCCGCGGCGCCGACGCGTTCCAGCCGCCGCTGCAGCGTCGACGAGTAGCCGGAGTGCGCGGTTCACGGACTCGCTGTCAGGGAAGACGGTCGCGAGTTCCGGCTCGATCAACACAAGGTTGGTGCCGGCCGTCGCCTGGCGGGAAGTGGCCCATTCCTCGAACTGGGCCATGAGTGCTCGACCGACGCCCTTGCGGCGCCAGGACGAACGGACAGCAACCTCCTCGACCCACGCGACGGGGCCGTTTGCGAAAAACGTGGGATGCTCGAAACCGAGGAGATAGCCGATCGGCCTGCCACCGTGATCAGCAACAAGCAGGCACGCGTGATCATCTCCCTGCAGGCGCTGGAAAGCTCTCTGAAGGCGGTACGCTGCGGTACGAACGATGTAGCAAATTCAGCCACGATCGGGAAAAGGCCGTCGACGTCGACCTCTTGCGCGGCACGAATCTTCCACTGCTGCGCGCCCCATCGGTGGTTAGACCCACGCGGAGGCCGCGGCCACATACGCCGCGATCAGCGGGTGCGACCGCCCCGTCAGAGCCGCCCGCTCCGGCTGGTAGAGCGTTGCGACGAAGAACGGGTGCCCCTCGAGTTCCACCGCGCGGACATCACCGACCCCGTCTCGCGCGCTCACCCGCAGAGGTCCCACCCCGAGCCGCGCTGCGTAGCGCGGGTTCAGTCCGTACCGACAGTGGTAGGTCTCCGTCGCCCGCGGGCCCCCGTAGATCGTCGCCAGTCGGGAGCCCGGTGTGAACCAGACCTCCCCTGTAGCTTCGACCAGCGCGCAATCAAGTTGCGCAATGACGGGGTCAGGTGCCTCGGGATCGAGTTCCGCATGGCCGCCCGTCGACAGGCCCCAGACGGCCTCCGCGTAGTCGAGTAGCGCGTGCTGGAACCCACCGCACGTCCCGAGGAACAGGCGCCCGGTGTCGCGGGCAAAGCGGATGGCGGCCACCGCCCCGGCCGTGTTTGCATACGGACTGGCCGGTACACACCAGAGCGCGCTGAAACCCCCGAGATCCTGCACAACGTCCGCCCCGAGCCCCGACGTATGCACCCAGGTCCAATTGAGCTGCAAGCCGCCCTCGGCCGCAGCACGGCCCAGTGCGGCTGGAATCGCCTTGTGGGCGATGACAGTCGGGTTGTAGTCGCCGATAAGCGCGACACTGGGCATGCTCTTCATCCGTGCAAAATTCTGCTGTTGGCTCCGTGTTGGGCGGCCGCGGCGCCGGGGCCGGTGAGTCACGGCTCATGATCCAAGAGGTCCTTGCCGAGACATACGCTGGTTTCCGGGGAGAGGCAGTACTCCCCGTAGAGGGGGATTGGGTGGAAGCCAGTTGCTCGATAGAGCGCGAGGGCGGCGGCCTGCCAGACGCCGGTTTCGAGGACAAGTCGCCGAACGCCCAGTGCCCGCGCCTCCGCCTCGAGAGCAGCCACGAGGCGCCGCCCGAGACCCCTCCCGCGCACGATGGGAGACACATACATCCGCTTGAGTTCGGCCGTCTCGGCATCGAGGAGCCGCAGGCCGCCGCAGCCGACCGGCGTTCCCTCTCGGTAAACGACGAGGAAGGTGCCGCGCCCGTCGGCTACTTCCTCGGGATCCAGGTGAAAGTGGGTCGCTCCCGGCTCGGAATAGACGCCCCTGAGCTCGGCGTTCAACGAGTCAATGAGGGCACGGCTGACGTCGGCGGTCAGCTCGGCACGCGCTATGGTGATCGTTTCTGAGGCCATGAGTATCCAGGACTGCGGTCCGCCCAACGATATCTGGACAGTTCCGTGTAACGCCAAAATGCAGCCGGCCGCCGCTGCACACTAGCGGTACGCCGCAACCACCTCGCGCCCGAAGAGCCGCACGTCCTCCGGCTCGGGCCGCCGCCCGAAGCTCATGATGAACCCCTCGACGCCGAGCGCGCGGTTCTTCTCGACGCGCGCGCGGATCTCGTCGGGCGTGCCCGTGAGCGCCAGGTCCGGCGCGCCGTCGAGGAATCCCATGGTGGCGAAGAGGTCGCTCGTGCGCCGCGCTGCCTCGGCGCGGTCGGTGGCGACGGCGGCGAGCGTCTGCTGCGTGACCAGGATCTCGGCGGGGTTGCGGCCGACGGCGCGGCAGTGGCCGAGCAGGACCTCGCGCTTGCGCGCCACGTCGGCGTGCCAGGCGCCGAGGTTGTTCCACACGTCGGCGTGGCGGGCGACGTGCCGGAGGAGGACCTTCTCGCCGCCGCCGCCCACCAGGATCGGCAGTCGGCGCTGCGCGGGCTTCGGGTTGCAGACCGCGTCCGTCACGGTGAAGTGCCGGCCGCGGACGGTGGTGCGCTCCTCGGTCCACAAGCGGCGGAGGATGTCGAGCGTCTCGCCGAGCTGGGCGAGGCGTGTGCCGATGGGCGGGAAGTCGTAGCCGTATTCGCCGTACTCCTGCTGGTGCCAGCCGGCGCCGAGGCCGACGATGAGCCGCCCGCCGGAGAGGACGTCGAGCGTCGCGGCCATCTTGGCGAGCAGCGCCGGGGGCCGGTAGCTGACGCAGAGGACGAGGTGTCCGACGCGCACCCGGCGCGTCGTCGCCGCGATCGCGGTGATCTGCGTCCAGCCTTCGAAGATCGACTCGTGCTCGTCCGGGATGCCGACCAGATGATCGACCGCCCACACGGAGTCGAGCCCCGCCTCCTCGGCAGCTTCGGCGACCTCCCGCGCGTGGCTCCACGTGGTGCCGAACTGGGGCAGCATTACCCCGAAGTGGACGCGACTCATGGCGCGTCACAATGCCCCGTGCTGCATCCGGGCGGCAAGTGCGGACCGGCACGGCCGTGGCGCGGCGGGCGTGGGCGGCCGGGGCGGGGTGGCTCCGCAGCCGACCGACCAGGGTGGCGCGCCCGCGAAG
>JBGQET010000092.1:0-17606 GCA_041496545.1 Binatia bacterium
CCTAGATGGGTCGCCGGCTGGCGGCTCTCACGTCAAGCGGGTAATCTTCTCACCGCGCCGAGGTGGCGGAACTGGCAGACGCAGAGGACTCAAAATCCTCCGCCCGCAAGGGCATAGGGGTTCGACTCCCCTCCTCGGCACCTCGACACTTCGCGCACTACGACGAGCACCTGCTCGGCGCGACCTTCCGCGCCCCCGGGACCGCGACCAGGACACCGACCGCGAACGCGGTCAGCCGTGCCGCAGTATGCGGAGGTCCCTCACGAGATCGGCAGCGCGGCTGAGGAGCGTCGCCTTGATGCTCCCGAGGTGTCGGGCGGCCCGCGACTTGAGCCGGTGCGTGAACGACCCGAGCGCGCTGATCGCGCGCCCGAGTGCGGACCGCGCGGGCCGCTTCTTCCCCGCAGCGCGGAGCGCCTCGACCTGACTCGTCTTGCCCCGTGTCTGCGTCAGCGCGCCGAGGAGCTGGGTCTGGAGCGCGCCGGCGGGGACCTTCGAGGTGACGAGGATGCGCAGCGCGGCGAGGCGGCAGTCCACGGACGGGAGCGTCGCGGCGTGGGCGCAGCCCGTGCCGGGGAGCGTCGTCGTGGTCGTCGTCGGTGGCTGAACCTCGTAGGCGCCGATGTCACAGCGCGGACCCACCGGCCGGGGCTCACCGCGCTGGTCCGTCGTGAGAAGGAATCCCTGGAAGTCGGCGCAGCCGGCAGGATCGCCGGCGTCGGTCGCCGGGCTCCCGGGGAGGAGGGCGGCGGTCGGTGTCGGTCCGCCGTTGTCGGCGAGCGCTCCGACGAGCGGATCGCCGAGGATGTCGAGCGACCCGGGCGACGAGCAGGACGAGACCGACGAGAAGATGTTGTAACCGCGCGAGATCAGCGTCGAGAGCGCCATCATGGGGTCCGGCGCTTCGCAGTCGCTCGGCACCTGCATGAACGGAGGACACGTGTGACCCGGCATGCACACGCCCGCGGTGTTCTTCGCGACGATGCTGTTCCAGATGCGTACCGTGAGGGGGGACGGCTCGAGCTCGATCCCTCCGGCGATACCGGACCTGTTCGAGCCGCCAGCGGTATTGCTCACGATCGTGACGTTCGCAATGTCGGCGCTTCCAAACGTTGCAACCGCGCCGCCGAAGTGCGCGCTGTTGCCGCTGATCGTCGAATTGATCAGCGTCATCTTCAGGAGCGATGTGCTGATGCGTGTGCCGTAGTATATCCCTCCGCCTGCACCGCTGATCCCTGGGGTGCGATCACCAAAGCCCGTATCCTGTACGGAGTTCCCAACGATGCTGCTGCCTTGAACGGTGAGAGGGCCGAAGCTGAGAATTCCGCCACCTCCGTAGTCGCAACAGTCGACCGGACCCGCCTGGTTGTTCAGGATCACCGAATCGACCACCGCGAGCGGAAAAGCGCACGCCTCGATTCCGCCGCCCCCATGGCTCGGTGACGCGTTGTCGACGACGACGACGCGGTCGAGCGTCACCGGACCGGGGCTACTGATGGCAAGGCCTCCTCCGCCATACATCGACCCACCGAGTAGTCCAGCAGCACAAGTCCCGCCGGGGCTCCGATCCCCTTGACCGCCCGTGATCGTCATCCCTGAGATCATCACTGTCCCGGTGGGGGCGCCGGTGGATAGGGCGATGTTGAAGACCCGATCCGTCTGATTCGCGTCGACGATCGTGCCGGTAGCCCCGCCACCCACGATCGTCATCGGCATGGTGACGGTGAGGCTGCCGCCCTGTGTGAGCAGGTATCGTTTTCCGGCCGGCAGGGCGGGCACGGCGACCGTCGCGCCGGAGGTCCGGTCCGCTTCCATGATCGCCGCCCGCAAGGTGCAGACTCCGTTCCCCTTCGCTGTTTCGCACACCCCGTCCGGACTCGCGTCGGGCGCGTCGAAGGCGGTGTTCACGGTGAACGTCGGCGCCGCGCATACCGGGATCGGTGCGAGCCCGACCACAACGACAGCCGCGAGCCGCCGGAATCCGCTCACCCTGCGGCGCGCAGTCACGCGCGGGGCATACTGCCCGCCGGTTGCCGCCGTCAAACGGATGCCACGTGCCATAGAGGGCGGCGCCAATTCCCGCTACGGTGGGCGCGCAGGGGGGCCTATCCGTGACGATCTTAGACGCGCTCGACGACCCGAAGCTCCTCGGCGCCGCCTTCTCGGACCCGGCGAGCTGGGCGCGGTGGCGGGTCGCGCTGCAAGCTATGTTCGCGTTGCCGATGACGATGCGCGCTCGACTCGCACGCTGCAGTACGCTCTACCGCTCGTCGGGCGTGCGACCGCGCTGTAACCAACGGCACGCGCGCGTGTTGCGGGCCGCGTGCTGCGCGCGCGCATGACGGGTCGGGCGGTCTTCCTCGGGGCGGCCGTGGCCGTAGGCCTGCTCCTGGTCGCCGCCCCCCGTCCCGCGAGCGCCCGGGTCCGGGTCTTCGTGGGGGGGAGCTTCGGGGTACCCATCTACCCGTATCCTTACTACTATCCGTACTATCAACCGTATCCGGTGACCCCCTATCCGTACCCGTACGCGTACCCCGCGCCGCCCCCGCCCCCGGGCTGGGTGCCCGGGCACTGGGAATGGCGCTATGATCAGTGGGGGCGTCAGTACCGCGCCTGGGTTCCGACACATCTATGGTGAGCACGGCACGTAGATCGACGCTGGGTGCGCTCGCGCTCCTCGCCCTCCTGCCCGCGCTCGCCGCCGCCGGCCCCGAGCCCGCGCCCCCGTATCCGCCGCGTCAGACCCAGCGCCCCGTGCGCCCGCCGGCGCCGCCGCCGTACCGACCGCCGTACCAACCCGCGCCGGTGGTGGTCGCCGACCCTCCGCCCCTCTCACCCGTGATGCGCGTGATCTACGCCCCCTTCTACGCCGCCGGACTCGTCGTCCGCTACGGCGTCTACTACGTATTGGTCGCGCCGATCGAGGTCTTCGCCCGGACCATCGAGTACGGCGTCAACGGCGGCGTGCCGGCCGAGCCGCCCCCGCCACGCGAGGATCGTAAATGAGAGCCGCCGCTGCCGCGTTCGCGTTGCTCGTGCTCTCCGTCGCACCGATGCAGGCGCGCGCCGCACGCGTCGGACACTCCGGCGGCGGCTTCCGGGGCCACGGCGGGTTTCACGGCCCGCCACCCCACTTCCGTCCCGGCTTCCGTCCCGGTTTCCGTTCCCACTTCGGCGCGCGCGTCTTCATCGGCGGCGCGTTCTGGGATCCGTGGTACTACTACCCGCCGTACTACGCGCCGGCTCCCTACCCGTACCCGCCGCCGCCCCCGGACGACGCCGGCTGGAGCTCGCCACCGCCCGAGGAGCAGACGTCGTCCGCCGACGATCAGGACAACCGCGAGCAGCCGAGCGACGACGACGCCGCCCGCGCCAGCTACGGCCTCCTGCAGCTCCACGGCATCCCCGACGGCGCTGCGGTCGACCTCGACGGCCGCTTCTGGATGACGGCGAAGCGCCTCGACGACCGCTGGCTCGCGCTCCCGCAGGGCGATCATCAGCTCACAGTCCGGGTCGACGGCACCACGCCCGTCGAGCGATCGCTCAACGTCACCGCGGGCAAGACGCAGGTCGTCCGCTTCGGCCCCTTCCCGCGCCCAAAGTCCTGACGCCGCCGCGTTCTTTCCTCGCCGATACCCCTTTGCTATCCTCCTCACAGCAGGGGAGGACACATGGCGAGCGTGCAGCAGGTCGGCGACGATTCCTTCGAGCGCGAGGTGCTCCAGAGCCCCACGCCGGTCCTGATCGACTTCTGGGCGCCGTGGTGCGCGCCTTGCCGTGCGATCGCCCCCGTCGTCGAGGAGATCGCCAAGGACTACGCCGGCAAGCTGAAGGTCGTGAAGATGAACGTCGACGACAACCCCGGCACGCCGTCGCGCTACGGCGTGCGCGGCATCCCGAACCTGATCATCTTCAAGGGTGGCCAGGTGAAGGAGCAGATCGTCGGCGCGGTGCCCAAGGCCCAGCTCGTGAAGGCGATCAGCAAGGTCATCGACGGCGCCGTCGTCGCTTAAAAAAAATAGCGGCGCATCGCGACGTTCATCGCGAGACCGGCGCCGACCAGCAGGCAGAGCGCCGACGACCCGCCGTAGCTGAACAGCGGCAACGGGATGCCGACGACGGGCAAGAGGCCCGTCGTCATGCCCACGTTGATCACGGCTTGCCAGAAGACGATCGACGTCACGCCGAGCACGAGCAGCACGCCGAAGCGGTCCCGCGCGCGGCTCGCGATCACGATCCCGCGCAGCACGAGCGCCAGGTAGAGCGCCATCAGGACGAGACAGCCGACGAAGCCCCACTCCTCGGCGAAGACCGAGAAGATGAAGTCGGTGTGCTGCTCGGGCAGAAAGTTGAGATGGTTCTGGGTGCCGTTCATGAAGCCCTTGCCCCAGACCATCCCCGACCCGACCGCGATCTTCGACTGGATCACGTGGTAGCCGGCGCCGAGCGGGTCGGCCTCGGGGTTGACGAAGGTGAGGATGCGTTGCTGCTGGTGGTGCTTCAGGTGCTTCCACACGACGGGGCCGAGCAGCGGCGCCAGCACGACGAAGGGCACGGCAACCGCCGCCAGCGAGCGCACACGGACGCCGCCGAGGAGCACCATGCTGAGCGCGATGACGGCGAGCACGATCGCGGTGCCGAGATCGGGCTGCGCCAGCACGGGGATCGCCGGCACGAGCATGAGCACGAAGGGCAGCAGCGCCGCGCGGGGGCCGAGCGGCCCCGGCGGCGTGCGCGCGAAGTGCCGCGCCAGCACCAGTACGAGCGCCAGCTTCATGAACTCCGACGGCTGGATCGAGAGCGGGCCCATCGTGATCCAGCGTCGCGACCCGCCGCCCATGCGGCCCACGATCGGCACCGCGAGCAGCATGAGCAGCACGAGCACGTAGACGACGCCCGCGTTCCGCTCGAGGCGGCGATAGTCGAAGGTGAGCACGGCGAGCATCGCCCCCGTCCCGCCCGCGAGCCAGGTGAGCTGGCGGACGGCGAGCGGCGACGGGCCGTGCAAGCCGGGTCCGTGGGTCGCGCTGTACACGGTGAGCGCGCCGAGGCCGCTCACCGCGAGGGCGAGCAGCGGCAGCAGCCACTCAAAGTGGGTGATCAGTCGGCGGTCGAACCGCATGGGCCTCGCGTGCCGGGCTCTCGGGGGCCGTCGGCGCCTCCGGCTCGGGCGGCGTCGCGCCGCGCGTGAAGTAGCGCTGGAACACCTGCTGGGCGATCGGCGCCGCCACCGTGCCGCCGTGCTCGCCCGCGTGCTCGACGAGCACCGCGATCGCCATCTCCGGGTTCTCGACGGGTGCGAAGGCGATGAACCAGGCGTGGTCGCGACGGCTGTGCGCGTCGCGCTGCGCCATGTTCTCCTCGCCGACCGCCTGCGCGGTGCCCGTCTTGCCGGCGACCTCGATGCCCACGACGCGCGCCTTCTTCCCCGTGCCGCGGTCGGTCATGACGACGTCGCGCATGGCGGCGCGCACCGCTTCGAGCGTCGCGGGCTTCAGGTGCGCGTCGCCCAGCGCGTCGGGCGCGAAGTCCCGCTTCACCGTCCCGTCCGGCGCCTCGACGCGGCGCACGTACTGGGGGCGGTAGCGGATGCCGCCGTTGGCGATAATGGCCGTGAGCTCGGCCATCTGGAGCGGCGTCGCGGTCACGTAGCCCTGACCGATCGCCACCGAGAGCGTCTCGCCCGCGAACCACGGCTGGTTGAAGCGCCGGCGCTTCCACTGCGTGTCGGGGATCGTGCCCGTCTTCTCGTGATCCAGCCGGATGCCGCTCGGGATGCCGAGCCCGAGCCGGCGCGCGTAGTCCGCGATCTTGTCGACGCCGAGCCGCTGGCCCACCTGGTAGAAGTAGACGTCGCACGACTCGACGATCGCCGCGTGGAGCGCCATCGTGCCGTGGCCGCCCTTCCGCCAGCAGTGGAAGTAGTGGCCGCCGAACTGGAGCCCGCCGCCGCAACTGAAGCTCGTCGCGGGGTTGATGACGCCGGTGTCGAGCGCGCCGGTCGCGACCGCGATCTTGAACGTCGAGCCGGGCGGGTACTGGCCCTGGACGGCGCGGTTGGCGATCGGATGCCTCTTGTCCTGCACGAGGGTGTGCCACTCGTCGCGCCGGATGCCCCGCGCGAACACGTTCGGGTCGTAGGCGGGGTGCGACACCATGACCAGCACCTCGCCGTTCCGCGGGTCGAGGGCGACGACGGCGCCGTCGGCCGGGCCGAGCGCGCGGTCGGCGACCTCTTGGAGGTCGCGGTCGAGCGTGAGCGTCAGGTTGCTGCCCGGCAGGTCGGGGACCTCGGCGAGCACGCGCACGCGACGGCTGAGCGCATCGGCTTCGACCTGCTGGCCGCCGGCGCGGCCGTGCAGCTCCTCGTCCCAGGCGCTCTCGAGGCCCGCCTTGCCGCGGAGGTCGCCGGGGCGGTAGTCGCTGGGGCCGTCGGCCAGCTCGCGCTCGCTCACCTCGCCCACGTAGCCGAGCAGGTGCGCGCCGAGCGTCCCGAAGGGGTAGTAGCGCTTGGGCGCCACCTGGAGCGAGACCGCGGGCAGGTCGAGCTGGTGCGTCTCGATCGCCACCACGCCTTGCCAGTCGACGTCGCGCCGGAGCACGATGCCCTCGTACGGAGGCCGCTTCTTCGGCCCGCGGACACGCTGGTGGAGCGTCTGCTCGTCCTCGCCGAGGTAGTGGGCGGCGTTGCGCAGGACGAGCCGGCGGTCGCGCGCGTCCTCGGGGACGAAGATGGCGTCGAACGACGGGCGGTTGTCGATCAGGATCTCGCCGTTGCGGTCGTAGACGACGCCGCGCGCGGCGGGGAGGCGGACGATGCGGATGCGGTTGTTCTCCGAGCGGTCGCGCATCTCGCCGCCGCGGTCCACCTGGAGGTACCAGAGCCGTCCCGCGACGAGCGCGAAGGCGACGAAGACGACGAGCGCAGTCGTCACGAGCCGGCGCTGGAGCTCCGGGGGCACCTCGCGGCTCGTGACGTAGACGTTCCGGGAGGCCATCTCAGGCGACGCCGAGCAGCCGCTTCTCCCAGCTCACCGCCGCGAACACGGCCGGTGCGAGCGCCGCCGCGAGTCCTGCATCGAGGACCGCATACCGTCCCACATCCTGCCAGAGTGGCGCCGGGCTTGCCACGAGGCTCGCGACGGCAGCCGCCGCGAGCGTCCGCACCCAGGCGCCGAAGAAGACGACCGCCATGACCGGCAGCCCGCGTTCCATCCAGACCTGGCGGGCGACCAGGTAGACGGCCGCGTACACCGCGGTGAAGGCGAACGCGTTGGCGCCGAGGAGCGTGCCCGAGAACGTGTCCAGGAAGTAGCCGAGGAGAAAGGCCCCCCACACCCCGGCGACACTGTGATGGCGGCTACCGAGGTAGACGCCGAGCACCAGCACCACGTCCGGCACGACGGGCAGCCCCGGCACCCAGCGGAACACCGTCGTCTGGAGCAGCATCGCGACCACGCTCGCCACCGCGAGGGCCAGAAGGCTCCGCACGGCTCACTCCGCCGGCGGGGGCGCCGGCTCCGCGGGCTCGACGCCGGCGAGCGGCACGAGCACCTCCTCGAGCTGCTCGAACTCGACCCGCGGCGCGATCTCGGGGCTCTGGAAGAGACCCTGCCCGCGCTTGTCGACCGACGTCACGACCCCGACCGGCAGCCCCTTCGGGAAGATGCCGTCGAGACCGGAGGTGATGATCGCATCGCCGACCTGCACGTCCTCGGTGCGCTTGGCGTACTTCAAGATGCACGCGCCGTCGGGCCTGCCCGTGCCCTGCACGATGCCGCTCGCGCGCGTGCGCTGCACGAGCGCGTCGACGCCGCTGTTCTGGTCGGAGACGAGCAGCACGCGCGCGGCGTGCCGGCTGGCGAGGAACACCTGGCCGACGACGCCTTCGGGCGCGAGCACGGCGTTGCCCTTGGTCACGCCGTCCGCCTCGCCGCGGTCGATGACGAGCGTCCGCGGCCGGCCCAGGGCGTCGCGGCCGATGACGCGCGCGGTGAGGAGCTGGCCGCGGAGCGCCTCGCGGAAGCCGAGCAGGCGGCGCAAGCGCTGGTTCTCGAGGTCGACCTCGGTCAGGCGGTCGAGCTCCTGCCGGAGCTCGCGGACCCGGGCGCGGAGCACGACGTTCTCGTCGCGCGCGTGGAAGAGCGAGGTCACGCCCTGCCAGCTCCCCGATACGCCGCGCCCGACGGCCGTGGTCCCCCTCTGGAGCGGAGCCATCACCTCGAGGAAGAAGCGGCCGAGGGCGTCGCTGCGGGTGGGCGCGCGGCTCGTGCGCAGCGCGAGACCGACCGCCACGAGCAGGCACAAGGCCGAACTCAGCAGGATGCGATTGCGGCGCAAGAAATCGAGCAACTTCCCCTCGCGGCTCGGTCGGCCCCGGTGCCGCGCGCCTCCCGCTAGTCGATGGCGACGTCCTTCAGGAGAGCCATCTCATCGAGCATCTTGCCGGCGCCCATCACGACCGCGGTGAGCGGGTCGTCGGCGAGCATGACCGGGAGCCCCGTCTCCTCGCGCAGCAGGGTATCGAGGTTGCGGAGCAGCGCGCCGCCGCCCGCGAGCACGATCCCCTTGTCGACGATGTCCGAGGCGAGCTCGGGCGGCGTGCGCTCGAGACCGATCCGCACCGCCTCGACGATCTGGTTGATGGGCTCGAGCAACGAGTCGCGGATCTCCTCGTCGGTGATCTCGACGGTCTTCGGCACGCCGGCGACCAGGTCTCGCCCCTTGATCTCCATCGTCTGCAGCTCGGTGCCCGGGTACGCCGAGCCGATCGTGATCTTGATCAGCTCGGCGGTCCGCTCGCCGACGAGGAGATTGTACTTCCGCTTGATGTACTGGATGATCGCCTCGTCCATCTTGTCTCCACCCACGCGCACCGATTTGGAGAACACGATGCCGCTCAGCGAGATGACGGCGACCTCCGTCGTGCCGCCGCCGATGTCGACGATCATGTTGCCTGTCGGCTCGGTGATGGGAAGCCCGGCGCCGATCGCCGCCGCCATCGGCTCCTCGACCAGGTAGACTTCGCGGGCGCCCGCGCTCTCCGCCGACTCGCGCACGGCGCGCTTCTCCACCTCGGTGATGCCGAACGGCACGCAGATGATGATGCGCGGGCGGACGAAGGTACGGCGGTTGTGGATCTTCTCGATGAAGTGTCGGAGCATCCGCTCCGTCACCTCGAAGTCGGCGATCACGCCGTCCTTGAGCGGCCGGATCGCGATGACGTTGCCGGGCGTGCGGCCCACCATCTTCTTCGCCTCGGCGCCGACGGAGAGCACGCGCGGCCGCCCGCCGCGCGGCTCGCGCATGACGGCGACGACCGAGGGCTCGTTGCAGACGATGCCCTCGCCCTTCACGTAGATCAGCGTGTTCGCCGTGCCGAGGTCGATCGCGAGGTCGTTCGAGAAGAGGCCGAGGATCGAGTTGAGAATCATGGGGGGGCGGCAGCCGTGGTATCAGAAACGTCGGCCTCCGGCAACGGAAACCCCAGCGCTGCCGGCGATTTGCAATCGCGAGAAGCGTCCGTTAGCCTCGCCCTCGACCCGCGATGCTCGCCTCGCTGCGCAAGGCCTCGAACTCGACGCCGATCAAGATCCTCTTCGGCCTGCTCGCGCTCCTCTTCATCGTGTGGGGCGTCGGCTCGGTCGGCGGCCAACGCGTCGACGTGGTGGCGAAAGTGCACGGCGACACGATCACCCGGCGCGAGGTCGAGGTCGCTGCCGCCAACATCCGCAGCCAGTACGACCAGATGCTGAAGGGGCAGTTCGCCGGAAATCTCTTCAAGAGCTTCGACTTCCACGGCCAGGCGCTCGATCGGCTCATCGACGACGCGCTCGTGCGCAACGAGGCCGCCCGGCTCGGCATCACGGTCACCGACGCCGAGCTGGTGGCCGCCATCCAGGCCATGCCCGCCTTCCAGGAGAACGGCCGCTTCAACCGCGACCTCGTCCAGCGCTACCTCGAGTACCAGCGCGACCGTGGCGAGTTCGAGAGCCAGATCCGTCGCGGGCTGCTGTTCCAGCGCGTCCAGGGCCTGGTCACCGACGGCGTGCAGGTGAGCGACGCCGAGGTGGAGGACCGCTATCGGACGGACCACGAAAAGGTGGACCTCGCCTTCGTCCGCGTCGCGTCCGCGGACGTCGCCAAGGACGTGACGCTCTCCGACGAGGACCTCCAGCACTACCTCGACGCCCACCCCGAGGCCTACCGCCAGCCCGCCCGCGTCCGCGCGCGCTACGTCGCGTACCAGCCCGCGGACTTCACCGGCGACGTCCAGGTGTCCGACGGCGAGGTCGCGGAGCAGTACGAGCTGCACAAGGACGACCGCTTCACCGAGGTCGAGCAGGTCCGCGCCCGCCACATCCTCGTTGCGGTGAAGTCCGACGCCGACGACAAGACCAAGGCCGCCGCCCGCAAGAAGGCCGAGGACCTGCACGCCAAGGCGAAGGGCGGCGCCGACTTCGCCGCGCTCGCCAAGAAAATCTCCGACGACAAGGCGACGGCGCCGCAGGGCGGCGACCTCGGGCTCTTCCCCCACGGGCGCATGACGCCCACCTTCGAGACGGCCGCTTTCGCGCTCGGGGTCGGCGAGGTGAGCGACGTGGTCGAGTCGCCCTTCGGCTTCCACGTGATCAAGGTGGAGGAGCACCGCCAGGCGGGACCGAAGCCGCTCGACGCCGTGCGCGCCGAGATCCGGCAGTCGCTGGTGAACGAGCGCGCGGTGAAGCGCGCGCGGCAGCAGGCCGAGGAAGACCGCCGCAGCGTCGTCAAGAGCCGCTCCTTCACGGACGCACTGACCGGTCGCCGGATCGTCGAGACGCCCCCCTTCGCGGAGAACGACGAGGTGCCCGGGGTCGGCCGCGTGGTGGAGTTCTCGCAGGCGGCCTTCGGGCTCCACACGGGCGAGGTGAGCGACCTGCTGGAGACCGAGGAGGCCGTCCCCACCGTCTATCTCCTCTCCCCCTTCGAGCGCACCGAAGCGCGCGTCCCGCCGCTCGCCGAGATCCGCGACCGCGTCACCGAGGACGCGCGCCGCGAGCGCAGCACGGGCCTCGCCAAGGAGCGCGCCGAGGCGATGCTCGCGCACGCCAAGGAGGCCGGCCTCGAGAAGGCGGCGGCCGAGGCAGGCCTGAAGGTGGACGAGACGGGGAGCTTCGAGCGCGCGGGCGGCGTCGTTCCCAAGATCGGGGGGGCGCCACGCGAGCTGCGCACCGACGCCTACGCGCTCACGACCGAGGCGCCGCTCGCGCAGAAGGTCTACGCCGCGGGCGCCGACACCGTGGTCGTCGCGCTCAAGAGCCGGGCGCCGGCCGACATGACGGCCTTCGCGGGCGCGAAGGACGGGCTGCGGGACAGCTTGTTGCAGCAGAAGCGGCAGCGGGTGCAGGCGGCGTACATGGACTACTTGAAGCAGCGCGCGCAGCGTGAAGGGGCGCTCGAAGTTCGCGCCGACGCGTTGACGCGTGGCTGAGGGCGGTTCGGTGTGAGCATGCATGGCGCACGCCCTTAGCGCAGCGGGGCGCGTCGTCGAGGGGTTCTCGCTTTCGGGCACGCGGAAGCTCGGCTGCTTGCTCGTGCACGGGTTCACGGGGACGCCGTGGGAGATGCGGCCGCTCGGAGATGCTCTCGCGGCGCGGGGGTTTCCGGTGCGGGCGCCGCGGCTCGCCGGGCACGGAACGGACGTCACGGACCTCGCCCGGACGCGATGGACGGACTGGTATGCTTCGGTCGAGGAGTCGTTCGCGCTGCTGGCGCGGGAGGTGCCGCGCGTGGCGGCCATCGGGCTCTCGATGGGGGCGCTGCTGACGCTGCATCTCGCGGCGCTGCGGGGGGCGGGCGTGGCGCCGCTCGTCCTGTGCGGGACGCCGCTCAGGCTCGGCGAGGCGCGGGCGCGGTGGCTGCCGGTGGCGGCGCGGGTGCCCCTACTGTGGAGCTGGATCGTACGGCGCTACGGCGCGATCCCCAAGGCCGGGGGTCCGGACATCGCGGATCCGACGATGCGGGCGGCGAGCCCGAGCTACCTGGCCACGCCCATAGCCGGCGTGCTCGAGGTGCTGCGGTTGCAGGCGGTCGTGCGGGGGGAGCTCGGTCGCGTGACGCAGCCGGCGCTCCTCCTCCACGGGAGGCACGACCACAGCGTGCCGCTCGACAACCTGGACCTCTTGCGCCGGGGGCTCGGCTCTTCCATCGTCGAAACCCACGTGCTCGAGCAGAGCTTCCACGTCGTCACCGTAGACCGGGACCGCGACGAGGTCGCGCGTCTGGTCGGCAACTTCCTCGACCGCACATGACCGCAGCCCCCTGCGTCCTCGTCATCTTCGGTGCCCGCGTATGAGCACAGCCCCCTGCGTCCTCGTCATCTTCGGTGCCCGCGCATGACCGCAGACCCCTGCGTCCTCGTCATCTTCGGTGCCTCCGGCGACCTGACCCAGCGCAAGCTCGTCCCCGCGCTCTACGAGCTGGCGCACGACGGCGCCTTGCCCGAGCACTTCGCCGTCGTCGGCTTCGCCCGCCGGCCGCTCACGACCGACGCCTTCCGCGCCCAGCTCGAGGCGGCCGCCGGCCGCTTCGCCCGCTCGCGGCCGCTCGACCCCGCGGTCTGGGCGCGACTCGCCGCCCACGTGGAGTACGTCGCCGGCGACTACGACGACCCCGCCGCCTATGCCGCCCTCGCCGCGCGCCTCGCCGACGTCGAGCGACGCGTCGGCACGGGCGGCAACCGCCTCTACTACCTCTCCACCCCGCCCGACGTCTTCGCCCCGATCGTGTCGCAGCTCCGCGACGCCAGGCTCCTCGCGCGCGGCGACCAGAGCCCGTGGCGCCGGCTCATCGTCGAGAAGCCGTACGGCCCCGACCCGGCGTCCACCCGCGCGCTCGAGGACCTGATGGCGACCGTCCTCGACGAGCGGCAGATCTTCCGCATCGACCACTACCTCGGCAAGGAGACCGTGCAGAACATCCTCGTCTTCCGCTTCGGCAACGCGATCTTCGAGCCGCTCTGGAACCGCCAGCACGTCGACCACGTCGAGATCACCGCCGCCGAGACGCTCGGCGTCGAGGGCCGCGGCGCCTTCTACGACGCGACCGGCGTGCTGCGCGACATCGTGCAGAACCACCTCCTCCAGCTCCTGGCGCTCTGCACCATGGAGCCGCCCGCCTCCTTCGCCGGCGAAGACGTGCGCGACGAGACGGCGCGCGCGCTCCGCGCGCTCCGGCCCATCGCCCACGCCGACGTCGCAACCGACACGGTGCGCGGTCAGTACCGCGGCTATCGCGACGAGCCCGGCGTCGCGCGCGACTCCCGCGCCGCGACCTACGCGGGGCTCCGCGTGCTGGTCGACAACTGGCGCTGGCAGGGCGTGCCGTTCTACCTCCGCGCCGGCAAGCGGCTGGCCGCGCGGCTGACCGAGGTGGCGATCCACTTCCGCCCCGTTCCACTCTGTCTCTTCCGTGGCGAGGAGATCTGCCAGCGCCTGGAGCCGAACGTGCTGCGCTTGCGCATCCAGCCCGACGAGGGCATCGCGCTCCGCTTCGAGTCGAAGCTCCCCGGCGACGCGCTCGACATCGGCGGCGTCACCATGGACTTCAGCTACCAGCGGGCCTTCGAGGCCCCGTCGCACGACGCCTACGAGCGGCTCCTCCTCGACTGCATGCGCGGCCAGGGCACGCTCTTCGTCCGCCGCGACGTGGTCGCGCTGCAGTGGGCGTTCGCCGAGCCCATCCTCGACGGCTGGGACGCCGACCCGCGCCCCATCTCCGTCTACGAGCCCGGCTCGACCGGCCCCGCCGAGGCGCGCGCGCTCCCGGCGCGCGACGGACGGGCGTGGAGCGCGCTCGAGACGTCCGTCGGGGGGCCGACGCTGCGATGACCGTCGCGCTCGGCAACGACCACGCGGGCTTCGCCCTCAAGGCGCGTATCCGGCGGGCGATCAAGGACGCCGGCCACCGCGTGCTGGACTGTGGCGCCTTCGACGCGCGCCCCTCGGACTACCCCGACTTCGCGTGCGCCGTCGGCGTCGCGGTGCTGGCCCGCAGGGCCGCGCGCGGCGTGATCGTCTGCGGCAGCGGCGTCGGCGCGTCCATCGCCGCGAGCAAGGTCCCGGGCATCCGCGCCGCGCTCTGTCACGACGTCTTCTCCGCCCGCCAGGGGGTCGAGGACGACGACATGAACGTGCTCTGCCTCGGCGCGCGCGTGATCGGGCCCGAGCTGGCGGCGGAGGCGGTGCACGCCTTCCTCGGCGCGCGCTTCTCCGGCGCCGCGCGGCACCGCCGGCGGTTGGCGAAGATCGCCGCCATCGAGCGCGAGGCGACGGCCGGTGCCTTCGGGCGCGGAGGACGACGGCGATGACGGAGCAAGCGGCGATCGGCGTGATCGGCCTCGGTGTCATGGGGCAGAACCTGGTGCTGAACATCGAGGAGCACGGCTTTCCGGTCGCGGTCTACAACCGCACCCCGAACGTGACCGACGCCTTTCTGGCCGCGCATCCGGGCAAGCGGCTCGTCCGCGCCCGCACGCTCGCCGAGCTGCTCGCGGCGCTCGCCCCGCCGCGGCGGGTGTTCCTCATGATCACGCCGGGGCCGCCCGTCGACTCCACCCTGGCCGACCTGCGCCCGCTGCTCGCGCGCGGCGACGTCGTCGTCGACGGCGGCAACTCCTTCTTCAAGGACACGGAGCGCCGCGAGGCAGCGCTCGCCGCCGAGGGGCTCGCGTACATGGGCTGCGGCGTGTCGGGCGGCGAGGAGGGCGCCCGCCACGGGCCCTCGCTCATGCCGGGCGGCCCGCCCCCGGCATGGGAGGCGATGCGGCCGATCCTCGAGGCGATCGCGGCGAAAACCCGCTCCGGCGCGTGCGTGACGCACGTCGGGCCCGGGGGCGCGGGGCACTTCGTCAAGATGGTCCACAACGGCATCGAGTACGGCGTCATGCAGGCGATCGCCGAGGCCTACGACGTGATGCGCACGGCGCTCCGGCTCGACGCCGGCGCTCAGGCGCGCGTCTTCGCGCGCTGGAACGGCGGGTCGCTCGAGTCGTTCCTGGTGGACCTCACGGCCCGCGTCCTCGTGGTGCGCGACCCGGAGACCGGCCGTCCGCTGGTCGACGTGGTGGACGACGCCGCGGCGCAGAAGGGCACCGGGAAGTGGACGGCGGAGGTCGCGCTCGAGCTGGGCGTCCCCGTGCCGACGATCGGCGCGGCACTCGACGCGCGCGTCCTCTCCAGCATGAAGGCGGAGCGGCTGGCCGCGAGCACGCGGCTCCCGGGCCCGCGGCCGCGACGCTGGCCGGGTGCGCCGGCGACGTGGGTGAGCGCCGTCCGGGACGCGCTCGAGGCCTCGACGATCTGCGCCTACGCGCAGGGTCTGGCGCTCATCCGGGCGGCTTCGGAGACCTACCGGTGGGGCGTGGATCTGCGCGAGACGGCGCGCATCTGGACGGGCGGCTGCATCATTCGCGCCCGCCTCCTGCAGACGATCATGGCCGCGTACCGCCGGCGGCCCGACCTCCCGAACCTCCTCCTCGACCGCCAGCTCGCGGCCCGTGTGGGGCGCACCGAGACGCGCTGGCGCGCCGTGGTCGCGGCCGCGGCACGCTCCGGCATCCCGGTCGCCGCGACCGCGGCGAGCCTCGCCTACTTCGACACCTACCGCGCTGCCCGGCTGCCCCAGAACCTGACCCAGGCGCAGCGCGACGCCTTCGGCGCGCACACCTACCGGCGCGCCGATCACCCCGAACGGGGCGCGCTCCATACCGAATGGCTCGCCGGCGCGGCGGCACCCCGCCGCCGCGCCCGCTGAGCGTCACTTCTGCTTCAGGCGCTGGTCCTTGGCCTTGAGCGCGTCGGCGCGGTTCTGCGCCTTCTGCTCTTGCCGCTCGACCCTCTTCTCCTTGTGCTCGACGGTCGCGAGCCCGTCGCGGATCTCCGCCAGCGCACGGTTGACGTGCTCGAGCGCGAGCTTGCGGTGGCCGGCGTACTCCTTGCCGGCGGCCTGGAGATGGGAGCGCGCCGACTCGAGCGCCTGCTGCGCGGCGTGCATGTCCGGATGCTCGTCGTCGGCGCGCAGCGGCGCGGCGACGAGGAACAACCCGGCGGCGATGACGAGAAACCCCCTCATGATCGGTCCTCCCTTGCGATGGACGCTCAAGCGTCGCCGGTGCAGTGCGGGCAGCGACGCGCGCGGATCGGGATCGCCAGCGTGCAGTGCGGGCACTCCTTCTCGCTCGGCGCGGGCGCCGGCGTCGGCTGCTCCCGCTTCAGCCGGTTCATCGCCTGCACCACCAGGAAGAGCACGGCGGCGATGATGAGGAAGTTGATCATGGTGTTGATGAAGAGGCCGTAGTTGATCGTCGCCGCGCCCGCCTCCTTCGCCGCCTTGAGGCTCGGGTAGCTCCCGCTGCCGATGACGAGGAAGAGGCTCGAGAAATCGACCCCGCCCACCAGCTTGCCGATGGGCGGCATGATGATGTCCTTCACGAGCGAGCTGACGATTCCCCCGAACGCCGCGCCGATGATGACGCCGATGGCCAGGTCGACGGCGTTCCCCTTGAGCGCGAACTCCCTGAACTCCTTGAGCATGGGGGGCACCTCCTTCTGAGGAGGCGCGCTAGCCGGACCCCGCCTGCGCGTCAAGGGCGGCAGGGGAGACGGAAAGGCAGAGGCTCAGGCCGCTTCGCGGCGGACCCTCACCTCGACGCCGTGCGCGGACAGCGCCGCGAAGCGCGCGCGGACCGCGGCGACGACCGCCGGCGCGGCGTCCGCCGCGAGGCCGATCTCGAGCCGGGCGCCGCGGCCGGCGCGGAGCGCGTCCTCGGCGATCAGCTCGGCGGTGTAGGGGGTCAGCGTCGCCGAGCGCTCGAGCGGGCAGCCGACCGCACACGCGCCCGGCACGACCCGCGCCCGCACGCGCGGAGGGGGGGCGTCCTGGCGGCCCCCGACGGGATCCTCCAACCCCTCGGCCGCCAGGATCGCCTCCACCAGCTCACCGTAGGTGCGCACGCTCTCGAGCGCGCGCTCGCTGACCACGACGCCGATCTCGCCCTCGAGGACGAGTGCGATCTCGAGCAGGTCGAGCGAATCCGCGGCCAGCTCGTCGACGAGCGATATCTCGCGCACGAGATCGCTCGCGTCGACGCCGAGCTGCTCGGCGACCACGGTGCGCACGCGCGGCTCGATCCATTCACACCGTCCCCAGTACCCGCGCGGCCCGCGCACCAGGGGGGGACGCGGGGCATGGGGCCCGGAGGGGTCGGGTGTGCCCATACCCCGCGTCCAAGTGGAGGCGGCGAGCGGCGGAGGAAAACGCCGCAACGCCGCCCCGTCTGCCCACTCATCCGATGTATCGACGATCCAACCGGGCAGACGATTCATGCTACCCGTCGATGAGCAAGCCCGATGCCACCCGACACGGCACGACAGGCGCCGAGATTCCTGAGACCGTCGCCCGATCGGCCGAGACAACCCGCCCCCGCCTGTGGCATCCGACCCCTCAGCAAGATCCGGCGCTCGCCGCCGCCGTCGCAGCGACGTCACATGCGGGTCCGGCCGGCCGGGGGGACACCCCGAGCGGTGCCTGTGAGCCCGCCCCGCGCCCCACGCCGACGGACGCGGCAC
>JBGQET010000093.1:0-17315 GCA_041496545.1 Binatia bacterium
GACGGTGTCCGTCACCGCCGTCGGAAACATCTTCCGCGGCCGCAAGGACCAGACCGCGTGCCTCGGCACGGTGCAGGTCGCGAAGCTCGTCGACACGAACCACGACGGCAACCTCGACCTGGTCGCCATGCCGTGCTCGGGCGTGCAGTCGAACGCCACACTCGCCGGCTGGCTCGGCGCCATCAAGTCGCATCAGGGGAAGGTCCAGGTGCCCGACGCCGGCATCTTGTCGCGCGCCAGTGGCGGCAACCCGGGAGGCATCTACTGGACGCAGGCGAACCTCCGCCTCGCGCTCGAGCTCGGGACCGTCGACTCGAGCGGGCTCTACAAGATCGCGGTCGAGGACGTGAACGGCAACATCGACGGCGCGAAGACGAACCGCCTCCAGGCGTTCATGGGCGCCAACCCGGGCCGTATCTTCTACAACGACGTCCCGTTGGCCACGGGCCGGAACCCCACGGCGACCTGCGGCACCGGCGGCTCCGCGCCCGCGCTCAACACGTTCTGCCATCCGAGCAGCTACCCCGGCACCGGGGCGGCGGTGTTCCTCTCGGCGCCCGAGGTGTACGGCTGCCCGCAGGGCGCCCTCATCTCCGGCCTCTCGCAGTACACCGGCTGCACCAACGTCACCAACCGCACGCTCTCGGACGGCAGCGTCACGGCGCGTCGCGGCGGCTTCTACAACAACCGCGAGCACGCGTGGGTCTACATGCTGAACGTGAACGCGCACGACCTGCTCGTCTGGAACCGCGCGCAGACGCCGGCGAACCAGCTCTTCGACCCGAACACCACGACCAACGGCGGCGTGGTGTGGTACCTCACGGTGGTCGGCCCCGGCTCGACCGGGGCGATCCCGAGCCCGCGCTACGGCGTTCGCATCTTCGGCTCCAAGGACCTCGACTTCCCCGGGCCCGTCGCGGATCCGACCGGGATCACGATCGCGTCCGACCAGGCCTTCTACCTCGAAGGCGACTACAACGTGGGCAACGGCGGGAACCGGCCGTGGCAGCCGGCCGCGATCATGGCCGACACCTTGAACGTGCTCTCGAGCAACTGGTCCGGCAACCCGGCCGACAACGCGACGTGGAGCAGCAACAGCGGGCTCAACACCTGCCGCAACGACTGCCAGAGCTTCCAGACGCTCGCCGCACGCCCCGGGGTCTCGACCAACGTCTACGCGGCGTTCCTCGCCGGCGTCGACTGGACCACGAGCGGCGCCTACAACGGCGGCCTCGAGAACTACCCGCGCTTCCAGGAGTCGTGGAGCGGCAGGACGCTCTTCTACCGCGGGTCGTTCGTCAGCCTCGGCAAGCCGACGCGCAACAACGGCGCGTGGTGCGGGACGGGCGGCTCGACCGCGAGCGGCTGCAACATCTACAACCCGCCGCTCCGCAACTGGAACTACGACACCAACTTCCAGGTCGTGGAGAACCTGCCGCCGCTCACGCCACGCGTGGTCGCGGTGCAGCAGATCCTGTTCACGGAGAACTTCAGGTAGTCTGGGCGCCCATCCGCTGCTCGCGCGCGCGGCCGTAGCGCTCCATCAGCTCGGCCATGTGGGTGGCCATCTCGCGGGCGGCGACCTCGAGGCAGCGGTCGTCGAGCGCGAACTCGCGCACGCGTCGCAAGCGGTTGGTCTTCATTGCGGCGGAGGCGTTGGCGACGATCTCGAAGACCGCGCGTGCGACGTGGTCCTCGCGGCTGCCGCGCGGGAAGTAGAGCCGCGGGGCCGGCGGACCCGACGCCAGCATCGCCTGCTGCGGGTTCAGGTGCATGTGTCCGTCGCCGCCGCCGAAGCAGTCGAAGCGGATCACCTCCTCGCGCGCCACGAACAGCGACGCCGAGGGGCCCGCGCCGACCCCAGGCACGTCGGACCAGTAGACGTGGAGCTCCAGGCCTGCCTGCGGGACGACGATGCGGTCGTCGCGGGCCGTGTCGAGCGTCGGCCGCGGGGTGCGCCGGACGTAGAGGTGCAGTAGCCGGTAGAGCACCGGTTCGGGGAGCACGGCGAGCGCGAGCCGCTGGACGAGGCCTGCGAGGCGCGGGAACGCGGCGAGGCGCACCCGTCGCCACTAGCCCGCCGCCTCGGCGGTGGCAACCGTGTCGCGTTCCCCGCGCCGGCGGCTACGGCAGGACCTGCTGGAAGGGCTTCACCTCGACGCGGTTGAAGATGCCCTGGGTGACGTAGGGGTCGCGCGCGACGACGGCCCAGACGTCGGCGAGCGAGTCGGCTTCGAGGATGATGAGGCTGCCGGTGCGGTCGAGGAACGGGCCCGCGATCCGGATGCGACCGGCGCGGGCGAGTGGCACCAGGTGCTCCAGGTGCGCGGGGCGGACCGCGGGGCGCTTCTCGCGTGCGTCGGGGCTGTCGTGGCCGATGATGACGTAGAGCATCGCGCGAAGTTCTTGCACGCCGACCGATGCGCGTCTACTGTCGCGGCATGGCGCGTGCCGACCACACGCATCTGATCGAGTTCCCCGAGGCGCTGGAGGCGCTCTTCGCGCGCATGGGCGAGCTGAAGGTCGTCCTCGGCCCGGCCGCGGCACCGGGCGTGGACGACGTCGAACGCCTCCTCCGAGAAGGCCTCGCGGCGCGCGAGCGCGGCGACGTGCCGGCCGCCGTCGCGCGCATCGGCGCGGCCATGGACCGGCTCGCGGCCCTCGCCCAGCACGCCGACCCGGCGGAAGGCGCGATGATGCGCGCGGTCGCGGAGCGCTTCCGGCAGGCACTCGCGCACGGCGCGCTGGGTGACGCCAAGGAGAGCGCCGACGTCATGCGCGCCCGCTCGGGCAGCGTGCTCCGGCCGCGCAAGGATGGCTGAGCGCGTTTACAGCGCGCGTCGCTTGCGCTAGATAGCGCCGTCGCGATGGCGGACGAGCCCACCGAGAAGCCCTGCTGCGCGCGCACGCGCGCGCGCTGGCTCAAGCGGATCGCGGCGTACTACGCGTCGCTGCCGGTGATCAAGGACGTCCCCTGCGACGAGTGCCGCGAGATCCTCGAGATCCGCGTCTACGACGCGCCGGCCGCTTAGTCAGGCCTCGACGGTCCGCGCCAGCGTCCCGACCAGCTCCGGGGCGCGCAGGAGAACGCCGGCCGCCGCCACCATGATGACGCAGCCGCCGAAGGCGAGCGCGCTCGGCACGCCGATCCGGTCGCCGAGCATGCCCAGCACGAGCGCGCCGACGGTCGAGACGCCGAAGAGGATCATCGTCCACATGCTCATGACGCGGCCGCGCATGCCCTCGCGGACGGCGAGCTGGATGGTGGTGTTGAGCGACGCGACGCAAGTGGTCTGGAAGATGCCGAGCGAGAAGAGGAGGAGCGCCGTGCCCCCGACGCTCCGGACCAGCGCGAACGTCGTGAGCACGCCTCCGAAGCCGATGGCGCAGGTCGCCGCCACGAGCCCCTTGCGCCGGAGGTCGCCCGCCGCCGAGAGCGCGAGCCCACCCACGACCGCGCCGCCGCCGACGCACGCCATCAGGTAACCGAGCCCCGAGGCGCTCTCGAGGTGGAGCGTGTCGCGTGCGAGCGCCGGCAGCAGGATGATGTACGGGAAGCCGAAGAGGCTCATCACCGAGGCGAGCAGCAGGGCGGGGCCGATCACCGTGTGCGCGCGCGCGTAGCCGAGTCCCTCGGCGAGCGCGCGGGCGAGCGACGGCGGGTCGTCGGCGGGACGGTGCGGGAGCCGGATGCGGGCGAGGAGCGCGGTCAGGACGAGGAACCCGACGGAGTTCACCGTGAAGCAGCCGGCGGGTCCGATCGCGCCGTAGGCGAAGGCGGCGATCGTCGGGCCGAGCGTGCGGGCGAGGTTGAACTGCACGGCGTTCAGCGACACCGCGTTCAGCAGCTCGCCCGGCTCGACCAGCGTCGGGATGACGGCTTGCATGGTGGGGGCGTAGAGCGCGCCCGCGGTGCCGGCGAACATGGCGATCGCGATGACGTGCCAGACGGCGATGTGCCCGCTCGCGGTCAAGAGCGCGAGCGTCGCGGCCGCCGCCGACAGCGCGAGCTGCGTACCGAGCATGATCGTCCGCCGGCTGGCGCGGTCGGCCATCGCGCCGCCCACGAGCCCCAGCACGAGGAACGGCATGTTGCCGCAGAAGCTCACCGTGCCGAGCAGCGACGCCCGCCGGGTCATGCCGTAGACCAGCCAGCCGAGCGCGATCTGCTGCATCCACATCCCGACGTTCGAGACGAGCGACCCCGACCAGAAGAGACGGTAGTCCCGCGACCGCAGCGCGCCCAGCACCGACGGAGATCATCACGGCGCGGCCTCCCGAGGCAAACCGCGCCGCTCGTCGCTCGTGGAGAGGCGGCTCAGACGTCGGCCGCGAGGTGCTCCGCGAGCCGCGTGGCGAGCGCCATGATGGTGATCTGCGGGTTCACCTTGCACGAGGTGGGGAAGAGGCTCGCGTCACCCACCCAGAGGCCGGGCGTGCCGTGCACGCGCCCGGCGGAGTCCGTGACCGCCGTCTTCCCGTCCCGCCCCATGCGCGCCGTGCCCTGGGGGTGGAACGCCATCATCTCGAAGTCGGCGGCGGGGAGCGACGCGCTCTGGAGCGCGCGCGCTTCGGCGACCGAGCGGAGCACGGGGCGCGAGTGGACGCCGGAGTACACCTCGCGCGCGCCGGCGGCGAAGAAGATCTCGGCCGTGAGCCCGATGGCGCGCCCGAGCTTGCGGGCGTCGGCTGCGCCGAGCTGGTAGGTGACGCGCGGGAAGCGGCCGCGGCCGGCACGCACGCGCCCGGCCGACTCATCCGAGATGAGCGCGCCGAACGAGCCGAGTCGCGGGTAGGCCGCCATGCGCGCCTTGTGCTCCGTGCCGACGCCGGGCAGGACCGGCGCCTCGAGCGCGGGCGGCACGAACTGGCCCTGGATGAATATGCCCTCGCGGGTGAACTGGTGCACGTTGTAGGCCTGCGGCACCTCCTCCCAGCCGCGCACCTCCTCGTCGAACAGCGCCGCGACCCGCGTCGCGGGGTGGATGTGGAGGTTGCGGCCGCGCAGCCCCGACGGGTCGGGCACGGCGCTCTGCTCGAGGAGCGCCGGCGTCAGGAGCGCACCGCACGCCACCACGACGTGCCGTGCGAGCACGCGCAGCTCGTGACCTGTCGGCCGGTCGCGCGCGTCGAGGAAGCGCCCCACGACGCCGATCGCGCGCCCGTTCGAGCAGAGCACCTGCTCGACCCGGCAGCGCGTCACCAGCCGGGCGCCGCGCTCGAGCGCGCGCGGCACGTACGAGACGTGCATCGCCTGCTTGGCGTCCTGCGGGCAGCCGATGGCGCAGACGCCCGTGCCGAGGCAGCCGCGGGCGTTGCGCGGGATGCGGGCGCCGGCCCAGCCGAGCGCCGCCGCGCCCCGCTCGAAGAGCCGGCTGTTGCGGCCGTACGTCTCGTCGGGGACGGGCTGGACGTTCAGCTCGGCCTCGACCCGCTCGAAGTACGGCCGCAGCTCCGGCTCGCGCACACCGTCGACGCCGTGCTCCGTGGCCCAGGCGTCGAGCACGTAGTCGGGCGCGCGGTAGCAGGTGCCGGAGTTGATCGTCGTCGTGCCGCCGACGCAGCGCCCGAGCGGGATGGGGATCGTCGGCCGGCCGAAGGCGCCGGTGAGACCGCGGTTGCGGTAGAGCAGGTCGATCATGGCGCGCGGGTCGCCGGTGAAGTCCTTGCCCGTGCGCCACGCGCCTTCTTCCACCAGCACGACGTCCTTGCCGCGGCCGGCCAGCTCGTGGGCGACGACGGCGCCCCCGGCGCCGCTGCCGACCACCACCACGTCGGTGAGCTCGTGGGTGTCGCCGCGCGCCGCCGCGCCGTCGAGCGTCGGCGTCACGACGACCGAGCCCCGAGCCGGGCCGCGTGCGCCGCCGCGTTGGGGCCGGCGAGGAGCTTGCGGCGAAGATGGCCGTCGTCGTAGCCGATGGCGGCCCAGACGTCCGGGCGCTCGTAGAAATGGAGGAGCGCGACCAGCTTCAGGCTGGCGAGGAGCTGGCGCCGCGGGCCGAGCCTGGAGCCCTCCCAGGCGGCGAGCGCCCGCTCGCGCGCCTCGGGTGACAGCTTCGAGAAGGGCCGCGTGCGCTCGAAGACCACCGCCCCGTACTCCACCGCCCGGAGCATGAGGCGAAGCCCGAGCGCGCCGAGGCGCGGGTCGACGGCGGCGAAGTAGCGCGCGACCGCGGCGTCGAGGTCGGTGTCCGCCGCGCCGGTCGGGAACGCGCCGCCCCGCGGCACGAGCGCCTCGAGCACGGCGCGGAGAAGCTCCGCGTCGCGCGCGCGGGCGGCGTCGCCGGTCGCCCAGACGAAGCCCCACGCGGCGAGCACGAGGAGCGCGAGCGAACCGTCGACCAGCGCGTTGGCGAGATAGACCAGGGCCGGGGACGAGCCCACGAAGTACGCGAGGCAGGTGAGCGAGGACGTGGCCTTGCCGGCGGCGAGGATCGGCATCAGGTGCGCGCGGCCGCGCGGGTCGCGGGCGATCGTCGCGGCGAGGAGCGTGACGAGCACCATGTAGGCGACCGCGAGCGAGAGCCAGAAGCGGAGCGCGGAGGGCGGCGCCGGCGGCAGGCCGAAGGGACGCCCCGCCGCGTTCAGGGTCGCGATCGTGCCGTCGGGGAAGCAGAGGAAGAGGAGCCCGGTCGCCGCGAAGGCGGCGGCGAGGGCGGCGAAGAGGAAGCGGAGCGGACGATCGAGCATGCGACGATGCGGGCATAGATGCGGAGCGCCCATGCCGTCAACGGGGCCGCGCGCGGCGTCTCGACCCCGGCGCGGCGCCCGGTGTAAGGTCCGCGGCCATGACGACGGGAATGCTCTCCGGCCGGGTCGCAGTGGTGACCGGCGGGGGCCGCGGCATCGGGCGCGGCGTCGCGCGGGCGCTCGCCGCGGCCGGCGCCAAGGTGGTGGTGAACGACTACGGGGTCGGGCTCGACGGCTCCGCGCCCACCAGCGGCCCGGCCTTCGACGTGGTGGCCGAGATCCAGTGCGACGGCGGCGAAGCGGTGGCGAGCACCGACTCGGTGGCCGAGTGGGCGTCGGCCAAGCGCATCGTCGACACCGCGCTCGGGCGCTTCGGCCAGATCGACGTCCTCGTCACCTGCGCCGGCATCCTGCGCGACCGGATGGTCTTCAACATGAGCGAGGAGGAGTGGGACGCCGTCCTCGCCGTGCACCTGAAGGGCACGTTCAACTGCGTGCGCCACGCGTGCGTCCCCATGCGCGAGCAGAAGCGGGGCCGCATCGTCACCTTCAGCTCGGGCTCCGGGCTCTTCGGCAACCCGGGCCAGGCGAACTACGGCTCGGCGAAAGCGGCGATCGGCGGGCTCACCAAGGTCGCGGCGCGCGACCTCGGCCGCTACGGCGTCACCGTGAACTCCATCTGCCCGGTGGCCGGGACGCGCATGACGCTCACCGAGCAGTACCTGCGGTCGCGGGAAGTCCGCAAGCAGCAGGGCATCCAGCGCGAGGACCGCGGCACCGCCGACATCGAGCACCTCGATCCGGACGACGTCGCCCCCATGGTCGTCTACCTCGCGAGCGACGACGCCGCGAACGTCAACGGCCAGTTCTTCCTCTGCTGGGGGAGCGCCATCGCGCTCCTCTCGCAGCCACGACCCGTCCGCACGCTCTTCAAGGCCGACGGCTACTGGACCCTCGACGAGCTCGACCGCCTCGCCCCCACGACCGTGCTCGAGGGCCTCGCCAACCCGGCGCCGGCGAAGGAGGGCTGACGCGATGGGCAAGCGGCTCCAGGGCAAGGCGGCCGTCGTGACGGGCGCGGGGCGCGGCATCGGCCGCGCGATCGCCGAGTTGCTCGCGGCCGAGGGCGCGGCGGTGGTCGTGAACGACCTCGGCGGCGGGGTCGACGGCAGCGGCGCCTCGGCGGGCGTCGCCGACGAGGTGGTCGCCGCGATCAAGGAGCGCGGCGGGACCGCGGTCGCCAACCACGACAGCGTCGCGGACTTCGCGGCCGCCGAGCGCATCGTCGGCACGGCCGTCAGGGAGTTCGGCGCCATCGACATCCTGGTCAACAACGCCGGCATCCTGCGCGACCGGATGCTGTTCAACATGACCGAGGAGGAGTGGGACGCGGTCGTCGCCGTGCACCTGAAGGGCAGCTTCAACTGCACCCGCCACGCCGCCGTTCACATGCGCCAGCAGCGGCGCGGGCGCATCATCTCCATGTCGTCGACCTCGGGCGTCTTCGGCAACTCCGGGCAGGCGAACTACGGCGCCGCCAAGGACGGCATCGCGGGCCTGACGCGGGTCGTGGCGCGCGACCTCGGCCGCTACGGCATCACCGTGAACGCCGTCTGCCCGGGCGCGATGACGCGCATGGCGGCGACGGTGCCGGACAGCGCGCGCTCGGCGCGCGCAGAGCGCGGGATCGCGAGCCCGGGCGGCGAGCGGTCCAACATGCTCCGCAACATGGGGCCCGAGAACGTCGCGCCTTGGGTCGTCTACCTCGCCACCGACGCCGCCCGCGACGTGAACGGGCAGGTGTTCTTCGTCATGGGTGGCATGATCGCGCTCCTCAACTACCCGGCGCCGGTCCGCACCATGCAGAAGGACGGCCGCTGGACGCCGGAGGAGATCGCGATGCTCTTCCCGCGGACGCTCGGGATGGAGCTGGTGAACCCGGCGCCGCGACGGGAGACGTAGGGCGCGAGGAGGAAGGCGGGAACGGAACGGCCGCTCCGTTCCCGCCGGTGGGATCTTCAGGACGGGAGCGGCTCGGTCTTCTTGTCGGCGGCGCTGGCCGGGGTCGTCTCCTCTTCCCGGTTGGCGTCCATCAGCGCTCGGAGGATCTTCTCCATGAGCGTGATCTCGGTGTTCATGGACATGAGGTTGTCCAGGGTGCCGGCCCAGTGCTCCTCGGACTCCGAGTCGTTCGAGAGGACCGCCAGATGCCGTGCGGTCTTCAAGATCGCATCCGAGGCGAGCTTCAGGTGCACGGCAAGCTCGGTGAAAGTCTCGCGGTCGATGATCATGTCGGTCCCCTCTGCGGGGAGACGATAGCGAAACCGGTGCCAGTGACCCGCTTCCGACGCGCGCCGCGACGCGGCGCATGAAGCGTCGGATGGCGGGCCGCGGCGTTCTTGTGGAGCCGTCGATGATCCTCCAAGTTTCTCGGCAGCTTGCAACCGAGGTCGTGGAACGAAAGTGGTACGGGGTCGGGTGTTCCCGTGGCAGGTGACATGCAGGACGCTCGGTCCGAAGGGATACCCCGAAGCCGGGGGAGACCGTGCAATCCTGCTGGCCACGCCCCCGACCGCGGCAACGGCGCAAGGCGCGCCCGGGCGCTCCGCACGGCGAAGCGCGTCCGGCCCCTCAGCGCGCCGCCCGCCAGAGGACCACGCGCTCGGGCGTGATGCGGACGACGGGGTTGCGCTCCGGGTCGTCGAGCGCCATGGCGACGTACTGCGGATAGCGCGCGCGCAGGAGACGGACGGCCTTCGCGTGCGCCGCGGGGGCCGCGACGATGCGCGCGGGGCCGCGCACGAGCAGCCACGCGAGACGGGTCCAGTCCTCGTCCCAGTCGTCGACCACCAGCGCCGCCCACGGGTTCGCACGCACGTTCTCCAGGCGCCGGAGCGCGCGCGCGGGACGGCGCTTCGGCTTCTCGTCGGCGATGAAGTAGAGGCCGCCGTCGTCGAGCGCAAAGCAGACGGGCATCACGTGTGGCCGGCCGTCGGCACCCGCGGTGGCGAGGTGGCCGAGGCGGTGGGCCTCAAGAAAGCGCCGGGCTTCCGGGCTCCAGCTCGGCATAGCGCACCTCGCGGCCCGCGAACTCGGCCTGCGCCTCGGCGACGATCTCGCCGTAGCGTCCTTCATAGCGCGGCGAGAAGTGGAAGACCTCGAGCCGCCGCACGGCGGCCGCGCGCCCGAGGGCGCCCGCCTGCCGTGCAGTCAGGTGGTAGCGCCGGCTCGCCTGCTCGAGGTCCTCCTCCAGGAAGGGCGACTCGCAGTAGAGCACGTCCGCGCCGCGCGCCAGGCGCACGACGGCGCGCGCGTTGGCGGGCGAGAAGAGCGCGTCGACGACGTAGGCCACCTTCTGTCCCGGCGTGACCACGAGGAGCGCGTCGCGCAGCGCGCCGAGGGGGCGGCGGTCGCCGGGCGCGACCTCGATCGCGGTGTCGGCCGGGGCGTCGTTGCGGATCGCGGCCTTCAGGCGGTTCAACCACGGCCCCGCACCGAGCCCGGCGGCGGCGAGCGCGTCGGCGCGCACGTTCAGGTGCTCGGGCTCGGTGACGGCCCAGGCCATCGACACGATCTTGTGGTCGAGGGGCGCCGCCGTGACGGTGAACGCGGGGTCCTCGAGGACGGTGCCGGTGAAGGGGCGCGGCGCGCCGAGCGGCTCGCGCGCGAAGCGCCGGCGCGCCGCGAACCGCGTCGAGACCATCTCGCCCGAGCCGATCTCCGTCACCTCGACCGCGAAGGCGTAGTCGTCGGTCAGGTTCCAGGTGTAGCCGGCGAGCTTGCCGGCGACGCAGTCGGCGAGCCCGGTGGGCCCGTAGAGTCGCAGCGTCGCGTCGCGGGCGAGGAAGATGCGCAGGAGCTGGTCGAACCCCATGAAGTGGTCCATGTGGGTGTGCGACACGAAGACGGCCTCGATCGGCAGCAGCACGGCCGCCGGCGTGTGGTCGATGCGGCCGAGGTCGAAGAGCACGGCGCGTCCCTGCCAGCGCAGCCCGATGAGCAGCGCGGGGTCGCCGGTCTGGCCGTTCAGCAGGCGGGGGCGGAGGCTCGTCTTCATCGGGTCCGGGTTCGCGGGTCCGGGATTGATTGTAGGAAGACGCCGCGGCCGGCGCCAGCGGCGGTGGCTGGCGTCCCGGGCAGCCGCTATAAAACGTCGCAATGACGGCCGGGCCGCGCGCCCTGATCTTCGACTTCGACGGCGTGATCGCCGACTCCGAGCCGCTGCACCTGACCGCCTTCCAGGAGACGCTGGCCGCCCACGGCATCGCGCTCGGGCGCGAGGAGTACTACGCGCGCTACCTCGGGTTCGACGACCACGACGCGATCGTCGAGGCGCTGGGGACGGCCGGCCGACCCGCCGCGCCCGAGACGGTCCGGGCGCTGATGGCCGACAAGGCGGCGCGCTTCCTGGCGCTGGCGCGCGCCGCGTCGCTGCTCCCGGGGGTGGATCGCCTCGTGCGCGAGGCCGCGGCGCGCGTGCCGCTCGCGATCGCGTCGGGGGCGCTGCGCCTGGAGATCGAGCTGGTGCTGGCAAACGCGGGGCTCGCCGACGCCTTCAGCGCGGTGGTGAGTGCCGAGGACGTGCGCGCGGGCAAGCCGTCGCCCGAGGGCTTCCTCGCCGCGCTCGGCCGGCTGCGCGCGTGCGTGCCCGACCTGGCGCCGGCGGAGTGTGTCGTGGTCGAGGACTCACCACCCGGCGTCGAAGCGGCGCGGCGGGCGGGCATGCGCTGCGTCGCCGTCACGAGCTCGGTGGCGCGCGCGGCGCTCGCGGAGGCGGACCTGGTGGTGTCGTCGCTGGAAGAGGTGGGGTGGGACCGGCTCGCGTCGCTCTACCGGTCGGCGTGAGCCCGCGCTCAGCCCTGCAGCTCCTGGAAGATCACGCTCGCCGCCTCGGCCAACATCTCCTGCATGACGTCGCGCATCGGCTTGTCGCTGGTCTCGAGCTTGCCGACCAGGGCGGAGAGGACGGCGAAGTAGCGCTCCTTCGTGTCGAAGCTCATGCTGCCGAGCCGCGCGTCCATGGCCTTCACGAAGCGGCGGTGGGTCGAGACGATCTGGCGGTCGAGGTCTTTCTGGAGCGCGCGCTGGTCCATCGGGTGAGTATAGAGAGGCGGTTCGCGGCGTTCAACGCGCGCGTGCTAAGGGGTGAGGGATCGTGAACGACGTCGTGCCCCTCTTCCTGCGCCTGCCGCCGGCCGAGATCGCGTACGTGAAGTTCGTCTTCGAGTCGTACGAGGGCGTGGCGGTGGTGCGGACGCTCGACCGGCGCGCGGCCCTCCTCGTCGTGCTCGCGGCACCCGACTTCGAGGCCGACGCGCGTCGCGTGGTCGCGTCGCTCGTGGCCGAGGGCGCTTGCGAGGAGACCGGCGCGCCGCCGGGCGACGGCGACTGGCTGGGGCCCGAGGTCTAGCCCGCGGCTCAGGAGCCGGGCGCGTCGGGCGCCACGACCGGCGCCGCCGCCGGGCGCGCGACCAGGAACGCGATGCCGATGCTGAGGGCGTAGAGGACGAGCAGCGGTGTGGCCATCAGGAGCTGCGACGCGACGTCGGGGCCGGGTGTCAGCACGGCCGCCACGATGAAGATGACGACGATGGCGTAGCGGCCCCAGCCGATCAGGTGCCGGTGCGTCACGAGGCCGATGCGCGCGAGGAAGAAGGTCACCACGGGCAGCTCGAACGTCACCCCGAAGGCGAGGAGCATGCGGGTCGCGAAGGAGAGGTACTCGGTGATCCGGATCTGCGGCGCGACGCCGATCGAGCCGTACTCGTCGAGGAAGAAGCGGAAGCCGACCGGGAAGACGAGCGTGTAGCAGAACGCGCCGCCGAGGACGAAGAACGCCGACGCGGCGACGGCGAAGGGCACGGCGAGGCGCTTCTCGCTCTCGTAGAGTCCGGGCGCGACGAAGCGCCACGCCTGGAAGAAGATCACCGGACAGGAGACGAAGATCGCGGCGATGAACGACACCTTGAGCTTGGTGAAGAATGCCTCGGTGACGCCGGTGCCGATGACGATCGACTGCTCGGGGCTCACGGCCCGCAGCGGGTGGATGACGAAGGCGAACAGCAGGTCGGCGAACCAGTAGCAGACGAAGAAGGCGACGGCGATGGCGCCGAGCGTGCGCACGATCCGCCAGCGCAGCTCCTCCAGGTGCGCGGTGAGCGGCATCCGCGCGTCGGACTCGGGAGGCATGACGTGCCGCGGGCCTAGGCGTCGCCCCGGTCGGGCTTCTCCGCCGCCGGTGTCGCCGCGGTGCCTTGCGCCGTGGCGCCGGGCGGCGGCGTCGCGGCTTCGCGCGCGGCGGGGCGGCGCGGCTTGTCGTCGTCGAGCAGCGTGTGGAGCTGCAGCTCTTCCATCACGTCGCTCGTCTGGCGACGGAACTCCGCCAGCGCCTTGCCGATCGTGCGCGCCACCTCGGGCAGCCGCTTCGGACCGAGCACCACGAGCGCGACGACGAGGATCACGACGAGCTCGGGCATGCCGATGCCGAACATCTACAGGTGAGCGTAGGTAAAAGGTCTCGGGGTGTCAATTCGAGGGATCGTGCTATGGTCGGCGACATGGCGGGCGGCACCGCGGTGGTGCTCGATCGGCGCATGCTCGCGCACGACCCGGGACGCGGGCACCCCGAGTGCCTCGACCGCCTTCGCGTCCTGCTCGAGCACCTGGGCGACGCGCCCGGGCTGGTCCACCTCGGCGCCCGGCCCGCGAGCGAAGAGGAGGTCGCGCTGGTGCACACGCCCGCGCTCGTCGAGCTGGCCGCCGCGACGGCCGGGCGTCCGCGCGTCTTGCTCGACCCGGACACCGCGACCTCGCCGGGATCGTACGACGCCGCGCGGCTCGCCGCCGGCAGCCTCCTCGACCTCTGCGAGGCGATCGTCGCCGGCGAGGTCACGAACGGCTTTGCGCTCGTGCGCCCGCCCGGTCACCACGCCGAGCGCGACCGCGCGATGGGCTTCTGTCTCTTCAACAACGTCGCGCTCGCCGCCGCGCAGCTCCGCCGGCGCGGGATCGGGCGCGTCGCCATCGTCGACTGGGACGTCCACCACGGCAACGGCACCCAGCACGCCTTCGAGGCCGACCCCGACGTGCTGTACGTCTCCACGCACCAGTACCCGCACTACCCGGGCACCGGCGCCGCGGAGGAGGTGGGCCGCGGCGCGGGCGCCGGCCGCACCGTGAACCTGCCGTTCCCCGCCGGCTTCGGCGACGCCGAGTACGCGCGCGCCTTCGACGAGGTCGTCGCGCCCGTCCTGCGCCAGTTCCGCCCGGACTTCGTCCTCGTCTCGGCCGGCTTCGACTGTGACTATCGCGACCCGCTCGCCGGCATGCAGGTGACGCCCGCCGGCTTCGCCGCCATGGCGCGCGTCCTCCGGGACGTCGCCGACGAGAGCGCCGGCGGACGGCTCGCCGCCGTGCTGGAGGGCGGCTACGACCTCCACGCCATCGTCGAGGGCGTGGACGCCGTGCTCGCCGTGCTGCGGGGCACGACGGAGTCGGCGCCCGCCGCCACTGGGGACGACCGGCGTCTCGAGCCCGTGCTCCGCCGCGTGCGTGCGGCGCAGGCGCCCTACTGGGACGTCTAGCGGACGTCAGTCCGTGTCGGCTGGCGCGTCGGAGTCGCCGGCCGGCGGCACGCCGTCCTCCTCGGGCGCGGCGCCCGCGTCCTCGGCCGGCTCGGTGCCCTTGATGAAGACCTCCATCTCCGAGTCGCCGCCCGCGACGGCGCGGAGCCCCGTGGCGCGGTCGATCTGCGCGTAGCCGACGCCGTCCGGGATGGGGAAGTCGACGACGGGGCGCCCCTCGAGCGCTTTCTTCATGAACTCCGTCCAGATCGGCGCCGCGGCGTGGCCGCCGGTCTCGTGCGTGCCGAGGGAGCGCTCGGAGTCGAAGCCGACCCACACGCCGGCGAGGAGGTCGGGGGTGAAGCCGATGAACCAGGCGTCGTGCGTGTCGTTGGTGGTGCCGGTCTTGCCGGCGACGGGGCGCCCCAGCTCGAGTGCCTTCTTGCCCGTCCCCTTCTGCACGACGGTTTGCATCATGCTCGTCATGATGTAGGCGACGGCGGGGCTCATCACCTGCTCGAAGTGCGGGTGGGTGTGACCGAACTCGAGCGGGTTCCCCTGGAGGTCCGTGACGCGGCTCACGAACAGCGGGTCGAAGCGCTTGCCGAGGGTCGCGAAGACGCCGTAGGCGCGCACCAGCTCGAGCGGGGTGACCTCCATGCTGCCGAGCGCGATCGAGAAGTTGCGCGGGATGGGGCCGCGGAGCCCGAAGCGGGGCAGGTAGTCGAGCACTGCCTTGATGCCCATCCTCTCGACCAGGCGCACCGTCACCGAGTTGAGCGAGCGCGCGAGCGCGTAGCGCAGCGCCGTTGGGCCGTAGTACTTCTCCTCGTAGTTGTGCGGCATCCACACCGGCTGGTTGCCGTTCGGCACCGCGATCGGCGCGTCGAGCACGATCGACGCCGGCGTGAAGCCGTGCTCCATGGCGGCGGCGTAGACGAGCGGCTTGAAGCTGGAGCCCGGCTGGCGCGCTGCCTGCGTGACACGATTGAAGACGCTGCGGTGGAAGTCGTAGCCCCCGACCATCGCCTTCACCTGGCCGGTGTAGGGGTCGATCGCCACCAGCGCCCCCTCGACCTGCGGCTCCTGGTCGAGGGCGAAGCGCGCGGTGCCGTCGGGGCTCTGCCCGGTCACGTTGACGGCGATCACGTCGCCCGGGTGGAAGGTCGTGACGGCGAGCCGCCGCGACGTCCCCAGCACGAGCGCGTCGGCGGGCAGGAGGCCGCGCTCCCAGGCCGTGCGCACGCCGAGACCCTGCGGCCGGACGTCGAGGATGACACCGCGGGCGCGCCCCCCCTCGGGCGGCTTGTTGGCGGCTTCGCGGGCGAGGAAGGCGTCGACCTTCTTCGGGTCGAGGTGGCGGATCGGGCCGCGGAAGCCCTGGCGGCGGTCGAGGTCGCGGAGACCTTCGCGCAGCGCGTCCTCGGCGGCGCGCTGCATGGCGACGTCGACGTTGGTGTAGACTTGGAGGCCGAGCTGGTAGGGGGCGGTGCCGCCGTAGCGCTCCTCGAGCAGACGGCGCACGTGCTCGACGTACCAGGGCGCCGCGATGTAGGTCGCCGGGCGGGGACGGGCGAAGACGAGCTGCTCGCCGCGCGCGGCCTCGTACTGCTGCGGGCTGATGAAGCCCTCGGTCCGCATCCGGTCGAGGACGTAGTGCTGGCGCGCGAGCGCGTTCTGCGGGCGGCGCTGCGGGTCGTAGCGGCTCGGCGCCTTCGGCAGGCCGGCGAGGAGCGCCGCTTGCGCGACGGTCAGCTCGTCCACCTCGCAGTCGAAGAACTCGCGCGCCGCGGCCGCCACGCCGTAGGCGCCGCCGCCGAAGTAGATCTGGTTGAGATAGAGGTAGAGGATCTCGTCCTTGCTGAGCTTGGTCTCCAGACGCAGCGCGAGGATCAGCTCCTTCAGCTTGCGCTCGTAGCTGCGCTCCGGGGAGAGGAGGAGCTGCTTCACCACCTGCTGCGTGATCGTGCTGCCGCCCTGCACGACCTGGTGGTGGACGAGGTTCGCGGCGAAGGCGCGGACGATGCTGAGCGGGTCGACGCCGCGGTGGCGGTAGAAATCCGCGTCCTCGGCGGCGAGGAAGGCGAGGCGGACGTGCTGCGGCACGCGCGCCAGCGGGACCAGGTAGCGGCGCTCGGCGTACAGCTCGCCGATCAGGGTGCCGTCGTCGCCGTAGATGCGCGTCGCGACGGGTGGCCGGTAGCTGAGCAGCTGGTCGACCGGCGGCAGGTCGCGCGACACCTCACGGTAGGCGACGTAGGCGGCGGCGCCGCCGGCGAGGAGCGCCGCCACGACGGTCCACACGAAGAGCCGCCGGAGCCAGCTTCCACGCCGTTGCGCTGCCATCGTTGCGCGGACGCACGTTAGCGGCTCCTCCGAAAAGGGTCAAAGGCGCGTCCGGTTGACTCGTCGCCGACTTTCTCCCTACAGCTTATCCGCGATGCCGCAGCCGGTGCCGCCCAAAGAGACCGCCGCGCCGGCGGCGCTGCGCTGCTCGCGGTGCGGGGCCACGGTCGAGGGGACCCGCCACGCGCGCACCACCTACACCGTCGGCTACTACCTGCTCCACACCGGCCGGACGGTGGAGGCGACGTTCGTCGGCCGCGACGGCGAGACGCCGATCGCCTACCGCCGGCTGACCGAGGGCGTCGACGTGGTGAGCTGCCCCCGCTGCTTCGCCGAGCCCGCGGTGCGCCGCCAGTGGGAGGCCTTCGGGGACGAAGGGGCGTCGCGCGCGTGACCACCCCCGTGCCGCGCGTGAAGGAGCCGCATCTCGCCGGCCGCGCCTATCCCGCGGCGCGCGAGGCGCTCGCCGAGGCGGTCCGCGAGCTGCTCACCGGCGCGGGTGAGGCGCGGCCGGGCGTCGTCGCCGTGATCGCGCCGCACGGGAGCTTCGCGCAGTCGGGCGCGGTCGCCGCGCGTGCCTTCGCCGCCGCCGGCTCGCGCTGGCGCCGGGCGCTCGTCCTGGCGCCCAGCCACTTCGCCGAGATGCACGGCGCCTCGGTCCTGCCCATGGACGCCTACCGCACGCCGCTCGGGCCGGTCGCGATCGACGCCGCCGGC
>JBGQET010000094.1:0-17183 GCA_041496545.1 Binatia bacterium
ATTCCGGTCGGCCGCGCGCCGTTCGGCATCGACCTCGACCGCACCGGCGGGCGCGCCTTCGTGGTGAACGCCGGCGCCAACACCGTCTCCGTCATCAACACGGCCAGCGCGAGCGTCGTCGCCACGGTCCCGGTCGGCAACGTGCCGATCGCCTTCGGCGACTTCGTCGGCGTGATCGCCAGCCACTGCGGCGCGGCGGGCCTCGGCACGTGCGACGACGCCGACCCCTTCACCATCGACACCTGCTCGCCCAACGTCGGCTGCCAGCACGCGGGCCGCGGCGGCCAGGGCGACCTCACGATCGGTCTCACCGAGCTGGCGAGCGACGTGCGCTCGTCGAACCTCGCCGACCTCGGCGGCTCGAAGTCGAAGAGCCTCCTACAGCAGCTCGTGAACGGCGCCCTCTCGCAGCTGGGCACGCCGACCGCCGTCGCCGCCGACCTGCTGACCCCGCTCGACCATGCGAGCCCGCGCGTCAGCGGCGTAGCCCGCAGGCGCTTGAAGCGCATCGCCAGGGCGCTCAAGCTCTTCGTCAAGGCGGTGGAGAAGGGGATCCGCAAGAAGACCATCCAGCGCGACCTCGGTTGGGGGCTCCTCGACCTGGCGCGCGCCAACCAGAACACCGTCAACGCCGCGCTCGGCATCAAGCCGAGCGCCACCGCGCGCCCGTCAGCCGCGGCCGCCACCCGCAACCCGCCGCTCCCGCCCTTCGACCGCTAGTCAGCACGCGCGGCCTGAGCGACGTCGCCTCCCGGCCCGCGCCGCGCCGCACGGGACGCTGAGAGACCCCGCTCACGGCGCCGGGAACACGTGGCACGCGACCGCGTGCCCGCCCCGTCCCGTCTCGAGCCGCGGCGTGACGCTCCGGCAGCGGTCCTCGGCGTGCGGGCAGCGCGGGTGAAACGCGCAGCCGGGCGGCGGCTCGACCGGGTTCGGCACCTCGCCGCCCAGCGCGGGGGGCGCCTTCCGCTGCCGTGGATCGGGAACCGGCACCGCGGAGAGCAGCGCGCGCGTGTACGGGTGACGCGGGTTCTCGAACACCTGCTCGCGCGAGCCGAGCTCGACGATGCGGCCGAGGTACATGATCGCCACCCGGTCGCTGATGTGCTCGACGACGCGCAGATCGTGCGCGATGAAGAGCATGGTGAGCCCGAGCCGCGTGCGGAGATCCTGGAGCAGGTTGATGATCTGCGCCTGGATCGAGACGTCGAGGGCGGAGACGGCTTCGTCGGCGACGACGAAGCGAGGGTCGACGGCGAGCGCGCGGGCGATGCCGATGCGCTGGCGCTGCCCGCCGCTGAACTCGTGCGGGTAACGGCGGGCGGCGTCGGCCGGGAGACCGACCAGCTCGAGCAGCTCGGCGACCCGCCGCCGGCGCTCGGCGCGCGCGCCGAGGCGGTGGATCGCCAGCCCCTCGCCGACGATCGACGCCACCCGCAAGCGCGGGTTGAGCGACCCGTACGGGTCCTGGAAGATGATCTGCATCCGGCGTCGCATGGCGCGCAGCTCGGCGGGTGGCATGTCGAGCAGCGAGCGACCCTCGAAGCGGACGTCGCCCGCCGTCGGCTCGACGAGGCGGAGGAGACAGCGACCGAGCGTCGACTTGCCGCAACCGGACTCGCCGACGAGCCCGAGCGTCTCGCCCGGCTGGATGGCGAGCGACACGTCCTCGACCGCCCGCACCCACGCGCGCGCGCGGCCGAAGAGCCCGCCGCGCAGCGGGTAATGCTTGCGAAGCCCGCGGGCCTCGACGAGCGGCGCGTCCGTCATGCGCGGATGCAGGCGGCGCGGTGTCCCGCCGCCTTCTCCTCGAGCGGCGGCACGGCGTCCGCGCACTCGGCGACGGCGCGCGGGCACCGGTCATGGAACGCGCAGCCGCCCGGCAGCGCGAAGAGATCCGGCACCTGGCCGGGGATCGACTCGAGGCGCCGCTTCGGGCCGCCGATCCCGGGGATCGCCCGGAAGAGGGCCTGCGTGTAGGGGTGAAGCGGCCGGTCGAAGATCTCGAGCACCGGCGCCTGCTCGACGATCCGCCCCGCGTACATGATCGCCACCTCGTCGGCCTGCTGCGCGACCACGCCGAGGTCGTGCGTGATGAGGAGAAGCGCCATGCCGTGTCGCTCGCGCAGGGTGCGCAGCAGATCGAGGATCTCCGCCTGGATCGTCACGTCGAGCGCGGTCGTCGGCTCGTCGGCGACGAGGATGCGCGGCGCGCAGGAGATCGCCATCGCGATCATGACGCGCTGGCGCATACCGCCGGAGAGCTGGTGCGGGTAGTCGGACGCGCGCTGCGCCGGGGCCGCGATGCCGACCTCGCCGAGCAGCTCGACGGCTCGCGCCCACGCGGCGGCGCGCCCGAGGTCGGAATGCAAGCGCACCGCCTCGGCGATCTGACTCCCCACGGTGAAGACCGGGTTGAGCGACGTCATCGGCTCCTGGAATATCATCGCCAGGCCCGCGCCGCGCACGGTCCGCATCTGACGCTCGGGCAGCGCGAGGAGATCGCGGCCGTCGAGCAGCACCCGGCCGCCCGTGATCCGGCCCGGCGGCGGCACGAGGCGCAACAGCGAGAGCGCCGTCATGGTCTTGCCGCAGCCCGACTCGCCGACCAGCCCGAGGACCTTCCCACGGTCGAGCGCGAACGACACGCCGTCGACCGCCCGCGCGACGCCCCCGTCTTCGCGCGTGAACACCGTCGTCAGGTCCCGGACCTCGAGCAGCGCCATCAGCCGGGCGGACGTCCCGCCGCCTCGATCGGCAGCACGCGCAACGCCGGCGGCGGCGCGAAGAAGGAGGGGTCGAGCGGCGCGTTCGGCTCCACCGTGTCGTAGGCGAGCCGCGCGCCCGCGCCCGCCGGCGTCGCGCCCACCTCGACGGAGTGCGGGAAGCCGTCGCGGTAGTCGCCGAAGGCGACGGTGAGCGTGCTGCCGGGGTGCGTCTCCTCGGCGCGCACGACGGCGAGCGTGTCGCCCGCGAACCAGATCGTCTGCGCGCCGTCGGCGAGCGGGAGGCGAAGGCGATACTCCTGCCCGCGGGTCGTCAGCTCCGCCCGGCCGGTCGGCGTCCGCGCGGGCGGGAGCCCGAGCAGCACGTCGACGACGTCGGCGACGCCGATGGGTACGCCGAGGACGCGGGTCAGGTTCTCCGGGGTCGCGGGGCCCTCGTAGCGCGTCCGCTCCGAGGGCGGGTAGGCCCACAGCCGGTCGCCTTGCGCGCCCATCGCGAGCGCGAGGCCGAAGGGCGACAGCACGTCGACGCGGACGGCGTCGGGCCGGCGGACCAGAACCGCTTCGCGCACCCAGAGCCCGCCCACGCCCGTGCGGAGCCGCGCGCGCGCCCGCAGCGAGACCACCGCCGCGCGGCGCGCCGCGAGCTCGCCGAGCAAGCCCTCCGCCGTCGCGGGCTTGAGCGCCCGCGGCGCGCGCAGCCCGCAACCGGCGGCGAGCACGGCGACGACGGCGAGCGCGGCCGGCCGGCGGCGCACGAGCCTAGAGGTCAGCGCCCTCGGCGTGGGCGCGATCCTGGAGCGCGTGGATCTTGCCCTTCAGCCGGTCGATCTGTGAGGACTCCTTCGCGCGGCCGAGGGCGTCGTGGTAGATGCGCACCGCGTCGCGCGGGCGGCCGAGGCGCTCGTAGGCGTCGCCCAGGTGCTCGGCGACCGTCGGGTCGTCGCCGGCCAGCTCGACCGCGTGCTCGAGCTGCTCGACGGCGTGCGGGAAGTCGCCGCGCTGGTAGTACACCCAGCCGAGGCTGTCGACGTAGAAGCCGTCCTCGGGCTCGATCTCGAGCGCGCGCCGGATGAGGGACTCGGCTTCGTCGAGCTTGACGCCCATCTCGGCGTACGTGTAGCCGAGGTAGTTGAGCGCGCTCGCGTTCTTCGGGTTGAGCTCGATCGCCCGCCGCATCTGCTCGATGGTGCGATTCTTGTCGTTCATCTCGTCGTACGTGGCACCGAGGGTGAAGCGGTAGCGGTCGTTGTCGGGGAAACGCGCGACCATCCGCTCGAGCAGCGTGACGGCGCTCTTGACGTCCTTCCTCTCGCGGTAGAGCGCCGCGAGGTAGGACATCAGCTCGGGGTTCTCGGGCTTCGTCTCGAGCCCTTTCTCCATCTCGCGGATCGCGTCGGGCACCTTGCCCGAGCGCTGGAGGAGGTACGCGCGCTGCAGCCGGGCGTCGATGTAGTAGTCCGAGGAGGACGGTATGCGCCCGAACTCGTCGAGCGCGCGGGCCGTCTCCTTCTGCTCGGCGTAGACCGAGCCGAGGTAGTACCGGACCCGCCAGTTCTCCGGCTCCGCCGCGAGCACGAGGTTGAACTCGGTGGTGGCGCGCTCGGTGTCGCCCTTCTCCAGGTAGATGAGGCCCATCTTGGTGCGAGCCTCGCGCGGGTCGTTGTCGACCCGCTCGAGCTCGCGGAACTGGGAGAGCGCTTCGTCGAGCTTTTTCTGCCCGACGTAGATGCCGCCCAGGCGGCGGCGGACGAGGATGCTCTGCGGGCTCAGGACGAGGATGCGCTGGTAGAGCTCGACCGCCTTGTCCGTCCGGCCCATGAGCTCGTAGGCGAGCGCCAGGTCCGTGAGGATCAGCTCGGACTGCGGGTTGAGCTTCAGCGCCTCGAGGTAGTAGCGCTCGGCCTTGTCGAGCTGGTTGGCGGCCGCGTTCACGCGCCCCAGGTAGTAGTACCCGAGGATCGAGGTCGGGTTCTTCGCCACCAGCTTCTTCAGGATGGCGACGGCCTTCTCGGTCTCGCCGCGCTTGCTGTAGAGGGCGCCCAGATAGAGGTAGGCGTCCTGGCTCTCGGGGTCGAGCTTCAAGAGCTTCTCGTACGTCGCCGCGGCCTCCTCGTCGCGCCCGAGCGACGACAGGACGCCCGCGTAGAGGCTGAGAACCTCGGGGTCGTTCGGCTCGGCGTCCACCGCCACCTTGATCTGCTCGAGCGCCTTGTCGAGTTGCCCCGCACGAACGTAGAGACCCGCCAGACGGGTGCGCAGGATGGGCGACGCAGGGTCGGCCGCGACCGCGAGCTCGAACTCGCGCAGCGCCGCCGCGCCGTCGTTCCGTGTGAGCGCCATCTCGCCGCGGAAGAAGTGCCCGAGGGCGCCGGCGTCGGCCGGCAGCTCGGAGGGCGGGCCGAAGGTGGCTTCGCGGCCGAGCAGGCCGCTGCGCCGGACGGTCGCGCACCCGCCGGCGAGCACGGCGAGCACGACGATGAGGGCGCGACGACGGTGCATGGGGACCTACCCGCCTAGCATGGCGAACGAAGTCCGGCAATTCAAACCACGACGCGCGTCACGTGCCGACGCCGTTCTCGGCGCGCCGGAGTGACGTCGGGCAGGCGGCGACGAGTCGCTCGAAGCAGAACCCGAAGACGTGCGGCTCGAGCTCTCATCTTTCGCCGACGCCGAGCACCACGAGGTCGTGCGCCGACGAACAGGTCGAGGGTGACGACCGCGAGCAGCCGCTCGGTCGCCATCGAACCCTAGCGCGGGCGGCGGACGGCGCGCGCGGCCCGCCGGCGCGGTGGCGGGCCGCCCTGCTGTGGCCCGATCCAGACCTGCCCGCCGCGGAAGTGCTCGCGCTTCCAGATGGGCACGATCTCCTTCAAGCGGTCGATCAGCCAGTGACAGGCCTCGAACGCCTCCCGGCGGTGCCCGGCCGAGACCGCGATGCCGACGCTCGCCTCGCCCACCGGCACGCGCCCAATCCGGTGCGCCATGGCGACGCGCCGGATGGGCCAGCGCCGCGCCGCGGCCTTCGCGAGCCGCTCCATCTCCGCCTCGGCCATGGGCACGAACGCTTCGTACTCGAGGCGCGTGACGCGCCGGCCGGCGTTCGTGTTGCGCGTCGTGCCGAGGAACGTGACCACGGCTCCGGCGGCCGGATCGAGCACGGCGCGGATCAGGGCGGGCACGGCGAGACGCCCGCGCGTCACGCGACAGCGCCGCGTCATCCGCCGCTCACCGGGGGGAAGAAGGCGACCTCGTCGCCGTCGCTGAGCGCGTGCCCCGGCTCGACGTACGTCTGGTTGACGGCGAAGCGGACCCGGGTGGCGGCGAGGTCGGGCCGCTCGCGGACGAGCGCGCGCCAGAGCACGCCGACCGTCGTGCCGTCGGCGACGAAGCGCTCGCCGCGCGGCCCCATCCGCTCGCGCAACGCGGCGAAGAAGCGCAGGCGCACGCGCATCGCTCAACCGCGGACGAGGTGCGCCATGTGCGGCAGCTCGGGCAGCAGGAGCTTGGTCATCGCCAGCTCGACGGCTTTCGTGGAGCCGGGCAGGGCGACGACGAGCTTCCCGCGCGCCACGCCCGCCGCGGCGCGCGACAGCATCGCCGCCGCCCCCACCTCCGCGTAGGACAGCATGCGGAACAGCTCGCCGAAGCCGTCGAGCCGCTTGTCGAGGAGCGCGGTCACGGCCTCGTACGTCGTGTCGCGCGCGGCGAGCCCCGTGCCGCCGTTGGTGATGACGGCGTCGAGGGCCGGCTCGCCCAGCCGCTCCTCGACCCAGGCGCGGATGCGCGCCGGCTCGTCGGGGAGGATGGCGTACGCCGCGACGTGGTGGCCCGCGCCCTCGAGCAGCGCCCGGATGCGCGCGCCGCTCGCGTCGGTCTCGGGCGTGCGCGTGTCGCTCACCGTCAAGACCGCGCAGGCGAGCGCCCGCTTCTCGCGCGCGTGGTGCTCCGCGAAGCCCATCGCGGGCGGTTATAGCCGGCCCGCCCGGCTGCGGAAACGGGTCAGACCCGCTACGTGTGCGGCTCCATCTTCGAGGCGCACGGCGTCCCGCACCGCTGGCACACGTACTCGTGTTTCTCGCCTTCCGTCAGCACGAGGAGGAGACGCTTGCGCACCGGCATCGCCTGCCGGCACTTCGGACAATGCAGGAGCGAGGCTTCGAGCGAGCCGTACGCCGCCGGCTCGCGCGGCCGGCGCGGCGGACCACCGAGCATGGCGGCAGGGGTTAGCACCGGCGGCGGGGAGCCGCAATCCGTCAGCGGAGCCGCGCCAGCGCGACGCGGTAGAACTCGTAGCCACGGAGCCGCCGCGCGGCGGCGCCCATGTAGCGCGCGCGGTACTCCGCCGCTCCGACGTCCTCGAGCAGCGCGAAGCCGAGCGCGTCGAGGTAGGCGGGCAGCTCGGCGGGCTCGAAGCCGAAGGTCCACGGCTCGTTCGCCCGCTCGACGGCCGCGATCGCCGCCCCCGCACCGTAGAACTCGACCGAGGAGTCGAGGACACCGCGGTGCACGTAGGTGAAGAGCACGCGGCTCCCGGGCGCGAGCGTCGCGGCCAGGTCCCGCAGCGTCGCCTGGACGGCGCTCGCGGTGAGGTAGTTCGTCACGCCCTCCCAGATGACGAACGCGGGCTGGGTCGAGGAGAGACCGCCGGCGCGGAGCCCGGGCGCGAGCTGCTCCACGTTCAGGTCGAGCCCGGCGAAGACGACGTGCGGCGGGAAGGTGCCGAGGAGGGCCGCCAGACGCTCCTTCTTGACGGCCTGCGTGCGCGGGTGGTCGACCTCGAAGACCCGCGCCCGCGCGAGGTCGGGCATGCGGTAGGCGCGGCAGTCGAACCCGGCCCCGAGGATCACGAGCTGGGTGATCCCGTCGCGCACGGCCGCCGCGACCGCGTCGTCGATCAGCCGCGTGCGCGCGACGCCGGACGAGCGCGCGCCCGGCCAGCGCCGGTCGATGAAGCGGGTGACGGCGGCGCCGACGGGCGGGAGGCGCGAGACCCCGACCAGTGCTGCGAAGGTCGGGTCGAGGAACGCCCGCGCGAACGGGTCCGTGAAGAGCCGCCGCCGTCGCGGACGGACCGACTCGAGCGCCCGGAAGAGGGCCATGAACTGCGCCGTCCTGCTGGCCCGGTTCTCCATCGAGGGTGCGGTCCGTGTTCCCGAGGCTCGGCTTCACGTCAAGGGTGAGCGCGCCGGTTGCCTCTCCCGGCGCCGGGCCGGTATGAGTCCTCCGCCGATGCCCAGCGTCTACATCGAGACCTACGGCTGCCAGATGAACGTGGCCGACACGGAGCTGATCCTCGGGCAGCTCCGCGCCCACGGCTGGGAGCGCGTCGCGGCGCCCGAAGCGGCCGACGCCATCCTCGTCAACACCTGCGCCATCCGCGAGAACGCGGAGGTGCGCGTCCTCGGCCGGCTGGGCGAGCTGGCGCGCCACAAGCGCCGGCGGCCCGAGGTGCGCCTGGGCGTGACGGGCTGCATGGCACAGCACCTCCGCGCGAAGATCGCCGAGCGTGCGCCGTGGGTCGACCTGCTGGTCGGACCCGACGGCTACCGCAACCTGCCCGCCCTCCTCGACGCCGAGCCCACGGGCGACCCCCACCTGGCGCTCCGCCTGGACCCCGCAGAGACCTACGCCGACCTCCCGGTCGCGCGCGAGGGCGGCGTCCGCGCCTGGATCACGGCGATGCGCGGCTGCGATCGCTTCTGCACCTTCTGCGTCGTGCCCTACGTGCGCGGCCGCGAGCGCAGCGTGCCCGGTCCCGCGCTGGTCGCGCAGGTGCGCGCGGCGGCCGACGCCGGCGCCCGGGAGATCGTCTTCCTCGGCCAGACGGTGAATGCCTACCACGACGGCACGTGGGACTTCGCCGAGCTGCTGCGCCGCGCCGCCGAGGTGCCGGGGATCGCGCGCCTCCGCTTCACCTCGCCGCATCCTTCGGACATGAGCGCGCGCCTGGTCGACGCCATGGCCGAGTGCGCCGCGGTGGCGCCGCAGCTCCACCTCCCGGTGCAAGCCGGCTCGGACCGCGTGCTCGCGCGCATGGGCCGCGAGTACACCGTCGCGGCGTACGAGGAGCTGGTCGCGCGGCTCCGCGCCCGCGTACCCGGGATCGCACTCTCCACCGATGTCATCGTCGGCTTCCCCGGCGAGACGGACGAGGACTTCGCCGCCACCGAGGCGCTCGTCGAGCGCGTGCGGTACGATTCGGCGTTCCTCTTCAAGTACTCGCCCCGCGAAGGCACGCGGGCGTGGAAGTGGGACGACTCCGTGCCCGAGGCGGAGAAGGGCCGTCGCCTCACGCGCCTGGTCGCGCTCCAGGAGCGCGTCTCGGCGGAGGTGAACCGTGCGCTGGTCGGCACCACGGTGGAGGTCCTGGTCGAGGGCCCGGCGCGCCGGCCCGAAGCGTGGATGATGGGGAAGACGCCGCAGATGAAGACCGTGGTGTTCCCCGGGCCCGCCCGGGTCGGCGAGCTGGCGGCGCTGCGTGTCGAGGCGACGACCTCGCACACGCTGCACGCCCGGCGCGCGGCCGGCTAGCGCCTCAGCCGCCGCGCGCCGCGCGCATCTCGCGCTCGAGCCGCGCGAACACGCTGGGCCCCTCCGCTACGAGTAGCGCGCCGATCTGCACGCCCTTGGCGCCCTTGGCGAGCGCGCGGCGCACGTCGTAGGCCGACTGCACGCCGTCGAGGACGATCAGCTCGAGGGTGGCGCGCGTCTCGAGGAGAAGCTTCTCGAAGCCGGCGAAGTCGTTTTTGACGATCGCCACGTGGACCCCGGCGGTGACAAGGACCTCGCCCAGGCGCTTGTACGGCACCGGCGCCCGGTCCGGCAGCCTGACGGCGACCGGCACCGACGAGGCGGCGACGAGCCGGCGCGCCACCTCGCGCAGGGTGTCCAGGTCCTCGAAGGGCGCGAGCGTGGCGGTCACCCACGGGTCGGCCAGGTTCGCCTCGATCATCGACGCGCCGGCGGTCGCGAAGGCGCGGGCGAGCGTCTCGTACTCCGCCGGGGTGTCGCCCGCGATGCTGGCGACGACCGGGCGCTCTCCCGCCGCGGCCAGCTCGCGCACGATGGGGAGCACGACGTCGAAGCCGGGGTTGTGGAGCGAGCGGTACTGACGGTGGATGAAGGGATGCACCGTCGCGCTCTTGAGGACGACGGCGCCCGTCTGCGACCGCGCCAGCGCGCGCACCTCGCCCGGCGTCCCGGAGAGCGCCCCCGCCGCGTTCATGACGCAGAACGGGAAGCGGACGCCCGCGATGGTGGTGCCGAGGTCCATCACACCACCCGCACCGTCCGCTCGACGAAGTCGCGCGCCCCGTCGTCCCAGTGAAAGGCGCGTGCCTCGCCCGGCGTCCGGCTGTCCGAGACGACGACGTACGTCACGTCCGGGTACGCGGGGTCGTCGCCGAACATGGCGCGGGCGCGGTCCTCGCCCGAGAAGTACGCGCCGACGCGCGTGTGCGAGTGGTAGAAGACCTTGAGCGCGGCGCCGGGCGCTTCGCCCTCCTGGATGGCCGTGAGCAGCTCCTTCGGCTCGGGGGTGTAGGCCGTCTCGGCGCCGCGCGGATAGGCGTCGGGGTGCTCGCGGTGGAGGCGCTCCTGTATGTTGGTGAAGCGGCGCACGAGGTCGCGGCCGTCGTGCGACACGACGGCGCCGCAGCACTCGGCGGGATGGGTGGCGCGCGCGTGGGCGAGGATCTCGTCCAGCGCCGCGCGCTCGAGCGTCAGGTCTTGCACGAGCCTCCGGTGCGGGCGCGGACGAGGTGCGCCAGCGCGGCGTTGGTGGGCGCGGGGCCGCGCGCGGCGACGTACCCGTTGATGGCGTCGACCTCCGTACGCCGGCCGCGCTCGAGGTCCTGGAGCATCGAGGAGCGATGCCCGGCGGTCGCCGGCACCAGCCGGCCGTAGAACTCGGCGCGGTAGGCGCCGGCGTCGAGCCAGCGGAGCGCGACGCCGGCGGCGCACGCGACGGCGAACGCTTCGTCGATCACCGCGTCCATGACGGCGCGCGTGTCCAAGTTCTCGGCCAGCTCGCCGTAGCGGAGCCCGAGGAGCGCGCCGAGCGGGTTCAGCGCCGCGTTGTAGAAGACCTTCGCCCAGAGCGCGGGCACGATGGCGTCGGTCGGCTCGGCGGGCACGCCGGCCGCGGCGAGCGCCGCCGCCCAGCGCGCGGCGGCCGCTTGCCGGCGTGCGTCGGCGGGGTCGGGGCTGCCGATCAGCACCGGGTCGGCGAACACCGTGACACGCGCGTGCCCGGGCGCGACCACCTCGTTGCCGAAGATGACGCGCGCCCCGAGGACGCGGGGCGCGCCGACCGCCGCGGCCGCCGCTTCCACGTTGCCGAGGCCGTTCTGGAGGCAGATGAGCACGCCGTCGCGGGCGAGGTGCGGTGCCACGGCGGCGGCCATCGTCGCGGTGTCGTACGCTTTCACCGTGAGCAGCACGACGTCGAACGGCCCGCGCAGCTCGGCGACGTCGGTCACGCAGGCGAGACCGCGCACGCGGTGCGTGCCGAACAGCCCGTCGACGAGGAGCCCGTCGCGCCCGACGGCGTCCAGGTGCGCGCGCCGCCCGAGCAGCGTCACGGCGCGTCCCGCGCGCGCGAGCAACCCGCCCAGCACCGAGCCGAGGGCGCCCGCGCCCGCCACCAGGATCGACTCGCTCACGCGTGGCACGATACGTCCCCCGTCGCCGGGCGACAAGCCGCGTTGACCAAACCGGCCGATCCCGTGTACCTCCGGGGCCGTGGTCGACGCCGAGCGCTTGAAGCGACTTCTCCTGGAGCTGGTCCAGATCGACAGCCTCTCGCGCCGCGAGGGCCGCATCGCGGCCCGCCTCGCCGACGAGCTGCGCGCGCTCGGCGCGGCGGTCGAGTTCGACGACGCCGGCACCGCCGTCCGCGGCGAGGTGGGGAACCTGATCGCGCACGTGCCGGGCACGGCACCCGGCGAGCCGCTCCTCCTCTGCGCGCACATGGACACGGTCGAGCCGGGCGAGGGCGTGAAGCCCGTCGTCGACGGCGACGTCATCCGCACCGACGGCACCACGGTGCTCGGCGGCGACGACAAGTCCGGCGTCGCGATCGTGCTCGAGTGCGTGCGCGTCTGCGGCGAGCGCGGGCTCCGCCATCCGCCGCTCGAGGTCGTGTTCACGATCTGCGAGGAGGTGGGCCTCCAGGGCGCGAAGCACCTGGACCTCGCCCGGGTGCGCGCCAAGCGCGGCCTCGTCTTCGACAGCGACGCCGTCGGCTTCGTCTTCACCCGCGCCCCGGGCGCCAACGGCATCGAGATCCTGATCCGCGGCCGCGCCGCGCACGCCGGCATGGCGCCCGAAAAGGGCGTGAGCGCCATCCAGGTGGCGGCCGACGCCATCGCCGGCATGCGCCTCGGCCGCATCGACGACGAGACGACCGCCAACCTGGGCGTCATCCGCGGCGGTCGCGCCACCAACATCATCCCCGACGAGGTCGCGATCCGGGGCGAAGCGCGCAGCCACGACACCGAGAAGCTCGCCGCGCAGACGGCGCACATGAAGCAGCGCTTCGAGGAGGCCGCGGCGCGCCATCCGGGTGCCGTGGTCGAGGTCGAGGTGCAGCGCCAGTACGACGCCATGAGCGTGTCCGACGACGCGGCCATCATGCGCCTCGTCTACGCCGCGGCGGCGCGCGTCGGCCGGAAGGTCGAGTCGGCCGGCATGGGCGGCGGCTGCGACGCCAACGTGCTCAACCGCCGCGGGCTCGAGGTGGTGAACCTCGGCACGGGGATGCGGGAAATTCACACCACCAGCGAGTGGCTCAAGGTGAGCGACATGGTGGCGTCGGCGCAGGTGACGCTGGCGGCGATCGAGCTGGCGTCGTCGGTTTCGTAGGGCCGGCGGCGGTCCCCGGGTGTCCTCGGTAGCGGACAGCCCAACGAGGTTGCACGCCGACTTGCCGGCTCGTTGGCTGGACTGGCGCTCGCGAGCTGGAGTAAGGTCCGCGCCTTGCATGGACGCGACCGGGAGCCACGGTGGGGTGATCGCCGTCCCGAACGCCGGCCGCCAGCTAGCATGGCAATGGCTCTTCCCGGCAACGCGTAGTCATCGGGACGTGGAGACCGGCCAGCGCCGCCGGCATCACTATCATGAATCGGCGCTTCAGCGCGCGGTGAAGCATGCTGTTGCGTGTGCCGGCATCACCAAGCCTGCCGGCTGTCACACGTTCCGTCACTCGTTCGCGACCCACCTGCTCCAGGACGGATATGACATTCGCACGGTCCAGGAGCTTCTGGGGCACCGCGACGTGCGGACAACCATGGTCTACACGCACGTGCTCAACCGCGGAGGCCGCGGTGTCGTGAGCCCCGCGGACCGGCTGCTGGTGAGCGCGAGTCGTGAGGAGGGAATAGGAAGCGACGAACGTCCGCCTATTTCCACGGGTGGGCTCGTGACGGGCCCTCGCCAAGGCAACGCCAATCGGCCCCTTGGGGGGCCAGAAGAGGGGCTACGCCAGGCGGGGAATAGACTGCAGTTGCCGCATCACGAAAGGGAATAGGCGGGCGGCCGAAGTATCGTTGGGCAGCGCACCGATGGAGCCAACCCCCATGGATTTGAGAATCTCGCTCGATGAGCAGCAGGCAGAGCAGCTCCAGAAGGTGATCTCGCGGCCGGCGCAGTCGTTCTGGCGATCCGATGCTCTGCTGCGAACGGTTCAGACTGTCGCTGTGGTCTTGGGTGGCTGTTGGGTTCTGGTTCAGTTCGTCCTCTTCCAGCGCGAGCAAACCCAGCTCGACATCGAGAAAACTCGACTACAGGTGCGACTCCAAAGTATTGAGGAGAAGCAACGCAGCGCTGACCTTGTTGCCTCTCAAACCTATCGTTTCAGCGCTGAGCGCTCGCTAAGTGCAAGCTATCGGCAGCACCTAGACTCGCGTGCAGACCTATACACGGTGACTTATCGACTCAAGGTGACGAATCAATCGACAGTACCGTTTGAACTCTCGTTATGGGTGCTCGATTGGTTTCATGGCGAAGTGCGTCCGGAGTTGAAGAAGAGGCCAACATTCGTCGAGCAAATCGGCTACCCGGCCAACAGATGGAACCCGGGTAGTCAAACCGGGGGCGCTGTGTCTTGGACGCAAGTTGGATCCACAGGCTCGATATCCGCCGAAGCGATTGGATCGATCGCGTCGCCTTGGGACTTCGCGATTCGAGATGTCGACCTAACGCAAGGAGGTGGCCTGACAGGCGTGTTGAAGCCAGGTCAGAGCTACACGATGGAAGACGACTACCTTGTCAAGGGGAGAGCTGGCACGTACGTCGCCTTCGTTCAGAGTCTCTGCTTTGAGCGATGCAAAAGGAACGATGACTTATACAGCACCTATGAGTACGCAATATTGCCGCCCGCACCGCCTCAGCAAGGCGCTGCCCAACAACGGCATGCAGCGGACGGCGCTTCGCGCCGCCGCTGATGCCGGGGCCGTTAGACGCACCGAAGGCGGGCGACAGGTCCCATGGAAATAACCCAAGCAACGGCCGCGCGGTCCGAAGACGCCTACGTCACGATCGGACTGTCATTTGTCCAGGCAATCCAGCGACTCAGCGAAGCGCGCAGCGGCAGTCTCGCTCTCCTACTGGCGACCCGTAACTTCCGCAAGAGTGGCGAGTCGATCGCCCAGCTTCACGGACCCCACAGCGAAACTCTCCAGGTTATTCGTGGCATTACGGATGACGAGCTCGAGTCGTTCGAGTACATTACCAATGTCAGCCTCCTCGTATACGCGACCACTCTGCTGGATACGTTCCTGACCGACACATTGCGCTTCCTGTTCCTTCTCTTTCCCGGCGCGATGGGCTCCGAAGGACTTTCGCTGAAGCAGGTTCTCAACGCCGCGTCAAAGACTGCCATCGTTAGCGAGGCCGCCACTCGCAAAGCACGCGAAGTCGCATTCGGCTCCTTTCCGGAGCGGATAAAGTTCTTGCGCAAGCGCTTCCACCTTTCCGTTGCCCTCACGCCGCAGGCAACCGAAGCACTGAAGCACTTCGCCGAACTTCGCAACCTGGCAGTTCATGACCAGGCGGTGTTCGACGTAGCGCTCGATGAAAGTGGGATCGTGCAAGTGACGCAGAAGGCACACCTGCGCCGCCCAACCCCACTGACGGCTGACGATGTTCGTCGGGCAGTCGTGGTTTACAGAGTGGTGGGGGCCGCCGTCTTCATCGCGATTGTTCGTCGGGTTCTTAAGCAAGTTGACGACGCAACTACAGCTATCTATCGAGCGCTTCTCTCGCAGGCACTTACTCAGGAGCCCGACCTCATCGAGCCAGGTGAACGTCAGAAAGTGAAGGGCGTCTAACTCAGCGTTGAACCTGACGTGCCCCTCGCTTGCGCTCGGGACCACGCAGGTTAACGCCGGTCGTTAGGTTACACGCGTGACAACTGGACAGGAAGACGAGCGGGTCTCACGGACGAAACCTAGGCGACCGTGGCTCGCGTTCGTTGCGACCCTTGTTGCTGCGCCTGTTGGCCATATCTACGCGGGTGCGCCGCTACGTGGTTTGGTCGCCGTCGCGATTGCCGGAGCTGTTGGCCTCGTCGTACTCCTGTTGAGCGTGCACGTAGAAGGCGCCGCGGCCCTACTCTCGCTGATGGGCTTGCTCGTCGTCGCGTACCTTGGTGTGCCTGTCGACGCGTACGTTGTTGCGCGGCGTTCTGGGCGGACTTACCACCTGAAAGCGTATAATCGTTGGTTTGTATACGTGGGGCTGGTTGTTACCCTTTCGCTCGTTAGCGGACCCGCGCGCAACGGGTTCCGACGGATGGTGCAGGCCTACAAGATTCCCTCGGGCGCGATGGTTCCTACACTTCAAATCGGAGATCACGTCCTCACGGACAAGACTGCATACCACGGTCATCCCCCGAAGCGGTTCGATGTCGTGGTCTTCGAGTTCCCCAAAGATCCCGAGAAGATGTTCGTGAAGCGCGTCATCGGCCTTCCGGGAGATACCATTGAGATTATGAACGGGAAGGTATGGATCAACGGTTCGGAGCTCAGCGAACCCTACGCGTACCATTCGGAGGGTGAAGGAGGCTCTAGGGGTTCGCCCGGCGAATATATGGGACCAAAGCAGATCCCGGAAGGCAGCTACTTTATGATGGGAGACAACCGTGACCAAAGCTACGACAGCAGATTTTGGGGCCCGGTCTCTGGCAGCAAGATCTGGGGTCGTGTTCGCATAATCTACTTCTCTTGGGCCGCCGGGAGCCCGCACGTTCGGTGGGGTCGCATCGGCATGGTAGTCCGGTGATTGGCGTGCAACCTAACCAGCGGTTGGAGCGGACCGGCGCCAAATCAGGTGATCATGGCCAAGCACCGGTATACGCCGGCCGCTCAACCGCAGGTCGTTAGACTGCGCTCGTGGAGATCAGACAGGGTGTCTGAGAGGATGTGGTTGTGGGGCTCAAGTTCGAGTGGGCTGAGAAGAAGGCCGCCGCGAACGTCCGGAAGCACGGGATCTCGTTCGAGGAAGCGGCTTCCGCGTTCGGGGATCCCCTGTCGCTCACGATCCCTGATCCAGAGCATTCCGAAGATGAAGAACGATGCATACTGCTGGGCATGACCCAGGCTCATCGTCTCGTGGTTGTCGCACATACGGAACAGGCGGATACTGTCCGCCTCATCAGCGCCAGGCTCGCGACGCCTGCGGAGAGACGTGACTATGAAGAAGGCCAAGGCTAGGTCCCGCGGCCGAGACCTCCTACCCGAGTACGATTTCACACGTGGAGTTCGCGGAAAGTATGCCCGCCGCTTCGCGGAGGGCACCAACCTCGTGAAGCTCGAACCGGACGTGGCCAAGGTCTTCCGCGATTCGGCTTCCGTGAACCGAGCACTTCGCCGACTTGCTGGGCGAGGTTCTCGCAAGCGCGCGGTCTAACAAGGGTAATAACCCGCTTGACTCACCGGGCCTCCGGTGCTACATTGGCTGCATGAAGACCGAAGCGAGATGGCCAACCACCCTGGTTGAGGCGGTCCGCTACTTCACCGATCCCGACCGTGCCCAAGCCTTCTTGGTGGCGATGCGCTGGCCAAACGGCGTCACATGCCCCACCTGTGGCAGCGGCGAGCTGAGCTACCTCACTACCCGCCGGCTCTGGAAGTGCAAGACCACGCATCCCTTGCAACAGTTCTCGATCAAGAAGGGGTCCATCTTCGAGGACAGCCCCCTCGGGCTCGACAAGTGGTTGGTTGCCATGTGGCTGATTATCAATTGCAAGAACGGCATCAGCAGCTACGAACTCGCGCGCGATTTGAAGGTTAGACAGGAAACCGCGTGGTTCATGTTGCACCGTATCCGCAAGGCGATGCAGCGGGGTTCCTTCGACAAGCCGATGGGCGGGGAGGTCGAAGCCGATGAGACCTTCATCGGTGGACGTGCACGCTTCATGCACAAGCACAAGCGCGCCGCGAAAATCACGGGGAC
>JBGQET010000095.1:0-16773 GCA_041496545.1 Binatia bacterium
CCCCGCCGGGGGGCCGCGCGCGGGCCGCGGGGGGGCGCCGGGGTACGGGGGGGGGGCGGGGGTCGAGCCCGGCGCCCACGGCGGCCGCGGCGCGCAGCAGCTCGCGCACGTCGGCGAGCTGCCGCGCTTCGAGCGCGGCGCCCTCCGGGGCGGCGGCTGCCAGGATGGGCCCGAGCAGCGGCACCTCGGACGTCGGTGGACGACCCGCCTCGCGCGCGAGCGCGATCAGCTCGTCGAGGAGATCGAGGCGCCCATCGCGCTCCGCGGGGTCCGGGCGCAGCGCGCGCACCGCTTCGCGGCCCGCGGTCGAGCGCGCGCTCGCGGCGATCGCCTCGAGCACGCGGGGGAACTCGAGGATCTCGAGGTCGTGCGGACGCACCCGGCGGAGTCTAGCGTGCGCCGCCGCGCGGGCAAACGGCTACGGCGGCGGCGGCGTGGGCGCCGCGGCGCTCTTCTGCGGCACCTCGTCGGGCGGCAGCACGACCGGGGCGTCGGGCCCGGTCTCCGGCTTCTGGGGCACCGGGTTCTCGCGCTGGGCGAGGATCGAGAGGCGGCGGTTCTCGTCGGCGTAGGGGTTGTCGGGGATGAGTGGCTCGCTGTCGGCGTAGGCGAGCACGCGGTTGATCTGCCCCGGGCGGAGCCCGCCGTTGTCGAGCACGCGGCGCGCGTTGTCGGCGCGCTCGAAGGACAGCTCCCAGTTGGTCTTCGTGCCGCTCCGGAACGGCCGGGCGTCGGTGTGGCCGCCGATCTGCACCGGGTTCGGGAGCTGGGCGAGCACGCCCGAGATGCGCTGGAGGAGCTGGACGAGCGCGGGCTTCAGCTCCGCGGAGCTGAGATCGAAGAGCAGGTCCTTCCCCTTGTCGACCACCTGGATCGAGAGGCCGGCGTCGGTCACCTGCACGATCACCTCGTCCTGGAGCTTGGCGACCTCGGGGTTCTCCTTGGCGGCGGCGGCGATCGCCTTCTGGAGCTCCTTGGCCTCGCCCTCGAGCAGCTCCTGCTCGCTCTTGGACTTGCCCTGGACGACGAGGATATCCTTCGTCACTACCTGCGGGTCGCGGGTCTTGGTCGTGTTCTGCTCGGGGTTGATGACCGACCCGCCGGCGAGGATGCCCGGGTCGCGGAAGTACTGCGAGATCTGCGAGCGGAGCTTCAGGTCCGCCTGGGTAAGCAGCCAGAGCACCATGAAGAGGGCCATCATGGCGGTGACGAAGTCCGCGTAGGCGACCTTCCACGCGCCGCCGTGCGCGCCGCCGTGGGCCGCCTTCTTCCTCTTGATGATGATCTTGGGCTTGTTCTCGTCGGCCATCAGGCGCCGCCGCTCTTCACCGCCCGGCAAGCCTCGTCCGTCTCCTCGGCGGACGGCCGCTCGTCGGAGAAGATGGCCTTGCGCGCGAACTCGATGGCGACGACGGGCGCGGTACCGCGCAGGCTCGCCACCACGCCCTCCTTGATGCAGCGGAGGTACTTGCCGTTGGAGATCTCCTGCAGCTCGGCGTTGGTGGCGAGGGGATGGAAGAGTCCGTAGCAGAGAAGGATGCCGAGGAACGTCCCGACCAGCGCGGCCGCGACGTGGTGGCCGATCTCCTCGGGGCCGCCGTCGAGGTGGCCCATCGTCACGATGATGCCGAGCACCGCGGCGACGATGCCGAGGCCGGGGAGCGAGTCGGCGGTCTTCTGGAGGAGCGCCACCGGGATGCCCGTCTCCTCGTGGTGCGTGTCCAGCTCCGCTTCGAGCAGCACGTCCAGCTCCTCGGCCGACGCCGTCCCGTTCACGATCTGCTTGAGCGCGTCGCGGAAGAACTCGACCGCATGGTGGCGCTTCAGGAACGAGGGGTACTTGCTGAAGATGGCGCTCTTCTCGACGTCGTTCACGTGCTCGTCGAGCGCCACGGCGCCGTTCTTGCGCATGAACGAGAACACCTCGTACTCGAGCTTGAGCAGCTCGAGGTAGTCCTGCGTGCTCGGCGTCGAGCCGCCGAACGCCTTGGCGATCGTGGCGATGAGCCGGCCGCGCATCTTCCCCGGCGCGCCCGCGATCAGCGTCCCCACCGCGGCGCCGCCGATGACCAGCAGCTCGGAGGGCTGGACGAGCACGAGGAACGGCCCCCCGACCATCTTGAAGCCGCCGAGGATGCTGCCGAACACCACTACCAGTCCAATGAGCGTGAACATTCGTCGTGCCGGCCGGACCCGACGCGGGTCATATTCTTGACCCGGGCGGACTGGCTCGACCTGATATCGGCTGCCGTGCGGGGGGACTTGAAGGGGTTGCCTCCGCCCCCTCCGCATCCTACAGACGCGCGGTGCCTGCCAAGTACGTGAACGTGGACGGCACGGCCGTCCACTACCTCCACACCGGCCCGACGACGCTGCCCGACGTGCCGCCGGCGCTCGACCGGGGGCGGCTCCTCGTGCTGGTGCACGCGGCGGGCAGCAACGCGGGGATGTGGCGCCGCCAGCTCGAGGGGCTCGCGGCGCGGCACAGCGTGGTGGCGCTCGACCTGCCCGGACACGGGCGCTCGAGCGGCGTCGAGGGGCTCGCCACCGTCGAGGCCTACGCCGACTTCCTGCTCCACTTCGCCGACGCGCTCCGGCTGCGGCCCTTCGTCCTGGTCGGGCGGAGCATGGGCGGCGCCATCGGCTTCGCGGTCGCGGGCCGGCACCCCGAGCGCCTCGCCGGTCTCGTCGCGACCTGTACCAGCGCCCGCTTCGTGCTCTCCGACGAGGGCATCGCCACGGCGCATGACGTGGTGCGCGGCCGCCTCCCGCAGCAGTTCACCACCGAGACCTTCTCGCCCGGAACCGGCATGGACCTCATGCGCGAAGCGTGGATGGAGCAGGTGAAGACCGACCCGCGGGTGCGGTACGGGGATCTGCTCGCCTGCCGCGCCTTCGACGGCCGCCCGCTCCTCGGTCGCATCCGCACGCCCACCCTCGTCGTCGCCGGCGCCGACGACCAGGTCACGCCGCCCGCGCAGGTCGAGGAGCTGGCACGCGGGATCGCGGGGGCGCGTCTGGAAGTCCTGGCGCAAGCGGGCCACCAGGCGCCGCTCGAGCAGAGCGAGCGGTTCAACACGCTCGTCGCGAGCTTCGCCGAGGGCCTCGCGTGAGCGTCTGGGGAAAGGTCGCCGTCGCGGGAGTGTACGAGCACCCCGCGCGCTACGCGCCGGACAAGACCGCGTACCAGATACACGCCGAGAGCGCGCGCGGCGCGCTCGCCGACGCGGGCCTGACGGTCGCCGACGTGGACGGCTTCTTCACCAGCGGCGTCGGCCCGATCGGCCTCATCTCGCTCGCCGGCCACCTGAACCTCCGCCCCTGCCACATGGACTCGCAGTCGATCGGCGGCTCCTCCTTCGTTTCGCACTGTGTCCACGCCGCGGCCGCGATCGCCGGCGGGCTCTGCTCCGTCGCGCTCGTGACCTACGGCTCGACGGCCGCCTCGGAGCGCTTCGCCATCGGCACCGGCAGCCTGGGCGGCCTGGGCGACGCGCCGGACTCCTTCGAGGCGCCCTTCGGGCCGACCATCGTCGGCTCCTATGCCCTGGTCGCGCAGCGCCACATGCACGAGTACGGGACGACGAGCGAGCAGCTCGCCGAGATCGCCGTGACCACCCGGAAGCACGCGAGCCTGAACCCGGACGCGAAGTACCGCGACCCGATCACGGTCGAGGACGTCCTCGCCTCGCGCGTCATCTCCTCGCCGCTCCACCTCCTCGACTGCTGCATGATCTCCGACGGCGGCGGCGCGCTGGTGCTGACCTCGGTCGAGCGCGCGCGGGACCTGAAGAAGAAGCCGGTCGTCATCCTGGGCGGCGCCGAGGCCGTGCGCCACGCGGGCATCGGCGAGCGCGACCTGCTCGACGTCGCGGCGCGCCAGTCGGGTCCGCTCGCCTTCGCGCGCGCGGGCGTCAAGCACGCCGACGTCGACCTCGCCATGGTCTACGACTCCTACACCATCACCGTGCTGGCGACGCTCGAGGGCCTCGGCTTCTGCAAGCCGGGCGAGGGGGGTGCGTTCTGCGCCGGCGGTCGCATCGGCCTCGGCGGTGCGCTCCCCGTCAACACCGACGGCGGCGGGCTCTCCTCGAACCACCCCGGCATGCGCGGCATCTTCCTCGTCATCGAGGCGACGAAACAGCTCCGCGGCGAGTGTGGCGAGCGGCAGGTGCGCGACGCCGAGCTGGCGTGCGTGCACGGCACGGGCGGCATGCTCGGCCAGCGACACAGCGGGGTCACCATGATCCTCGGGCGGGCGTGATGGCGGAGCCGAAGGCGTACAAGAAGCCGCTGCCGCGCGTCGACGAGGAGACGCGCGGCTACTGGGAGGCGCTCGCGCGCCACGAGCTCTACGTGCAGCGCTGCCGCGACTGCGGGACGACGCGCTTCTACCCGCGCGCGGTGTGCCCGAAGTGTCTGTCGTCGGCGACCGAGTGGCTCCGCGCGAGCGGCCGCGGCACCGTCTATACCTTCACCGTCACGCACCAGAGCCAGGCCCCGGGCTTCCGCGAGGAGCTGCCCTACGTGCTCGCCTACGTCGAGCTGGCGGAGGGGCCGCGGCTCATGACGAACATCGTCGGCTGCGCGCCGGACGCGGTGCGGATCGGCATGCCGGTCGAGGTGGTGTTCGAGGACGTGACGCCGGAGATCACGCTGCCGAAGTTCCGGCCGGCGTGATGATCCTCGACCTCCACCTCCACTCCGAGCTTTCCGACGACAGCCGCGCGCCCGTGGAGGCGTACCTGAAGCTGCTCCGGCGGAGGCACGGCGAGCGGCCGCTCGACGGCATCGTGCTGACGGAGCACCGGCAGTTCGACCTGCGGCGCGACTACCGTGCGCTCGAGGACCAGTACGGCTTCCTCATCCTCACGGCGGCCGAGGTCGAGACCGACTACGGCCACGTGCTCGTCTACGGCGTGAACGAGGACATCCTCGGCCGCTTCGACTTCACCAACGTCCGCCTGCCCGCGCAGGAGGTGATCGGCGAGGTCGATCGGCTGGGCGGCGTGGCGTTGCCCTGCCACCCCGGCCGGCCGACCGTCGGCCTCTGCTCGCACTACGCCTCCAAGCCGGCGCTCGAGGGCGTCGTCGCCGTCGAGGCGCTCAACGGCGGCAGCAAGAAGGGCGAGGACGAGCGCGTGCAGGAGCTGATCCGCCGCTACGGCTACGGCGCGTACGGCGGCAGTGACTCGCACCTCGTGTCGTTCGTCGGCATCTGCGCCACGGAGTTCGACACGGCCATCCGCACCATCGACGACCTGGTGGGGGCGTTGAAGGGCGGCGGCTACCGCCCGGTCGACTTCCGGCATCGCCGCGCGGCCTGATGGTTGAAGCGCCCCGGGCGATGTCCTAGCCTCGCCGGGTGCCTCTCGACCTCGATCCCTCGATCCTCGGCCAGGAGTTCGACCGCGCCGAGTACGGCCCCGTCACCGCCGAGGAGCTGATCGCGTTCGCCCGGGCGCTCGGCGAGACCGACCCCCGGTACACCGCGGCGGGCCCCGACCTCGTCGGGCACCCCACCTTCTGTGTCCGCTACAAGGGCAAGAAGTTCTATCCCGAGAACCTGCCCAAGAACATCAACGTCCGCAGCGGCTTCGACGCCGGCAAGGACCTCGAGCTGGGCGTGCCCGTCCGCCCCGGCGACACGATCACGGTGCGGTCGACGGCGCACGAGATCTACGAGAAGACCGGCCGCACGGGCAGCATGTACTTCGTCGTCATCCGCTTCACCATGACCAACCAGCGGGGCGAGACGCTGGCCGTCGTCGACAACCGCTTCATGCACCGCTAGGGGACCCGTCGTGCCGGCGCGCATCCGCTTCGAGACCGTCGAGGAGGGCGACGAGCTGCCCGCCCGGGACCTCCTGCTCGAGAAGGACCAGGTCCGCGCCTACGCGCGCGCGGCCAACCAGTGGTCGGCGCGCTTCACGGACGATGACGGAGCGCGAAAAGAGGGGCTGCCCGGCATGATCACCCCGGGCAACATGACCATGGGGCTCCTCGCGACGCTCGTCGAGGCGTGGGCGGGGGCGGGCACGCTGCGCCGCATCGGCACGACCTTCCGCGGGCTCGTGCTACCGGGACGCGTGGTCAAGCTCTGCGGTACCGTCACGCAGCGCGTCGAGAGCGATCGCACCGTCGAGGTCGACGTCTGGCTCGAGACCGACGAGGGCGAGCGCGCCGTGATCGGCACCGCGACCGTGAAATTCGACTGAGCAATCTTGTTTTCGCCGCTGGCGCTGCGCTATACACCGCAGGGGGGGAGGAGAGCGTGGATCGAGGAAGGGCCGGGGTGGCGGCGCCGACGATCACGATCGAGGTCAAGGCTCATCGACCCGACGCGACGGCAACGGAGACGACGGGCCCGGTCTTCTACGACGAGTTCGAACCCGCGTTCCGCGATCGCGTCCGCCCCGCCTTCCAGTTCCTGCACGACCGCTACTGGCGGGTCGAGACGAGCGGCGCCGGCAACCTGCCCGCCGCCGGCCCCGCGCTGCTGGTCGCCAATCACTCGGGCGCGCTGCCCTTCGACGGCGCGATGATCGTCACCGCGATCGAGACCCAGCGCGGACGCACGGTGCGCTTCGTCTACGACCGCTTCGTCGAGAAGCTCTCGCCCGTCGCCAAGTTCTACCGCAAGGTCGGCGGCGTCCCCGCGACGCGCGAGAACGCGATCGCGCTGCTGCGCGCGGGTGAGCTCGTTCTCCTCTTCCCCGAAGGCGTGCAGGGCGTCGCCAAGCCGTTCGGCGACCGCTACCGGCTGCGGCCCTTCAGCCCCGGGTTCGCGCGCCTGGCCCTCGCCCTCGACGTGCCGGTCGTGCCGGTCGCGGTGGTGGGCGCGGAGGAGATCTACCCGCTGGTCGCGCGCGCCGAGGGCTTCGGGAAGATGCTCGGCGCGCCGTACCTGCCGATCACGCCCTTCTTCCCGATGCTCGGGCTGCTCGGCGCGCTCCCGCTGCCCACCAAGTGGTTCCTCCGCCTGGGCAAGCCGATACGCCTCGCCCCCGCCGAGGCGGAGGAGTGCAGCCCGCGCGCGGCGCTCGAGGCCCAGCGCGTGCGGCGTACGATCCAGGGCATGGTGGTGCGCCTCAAGCGACGGCGCCGCTCGGTGTTCTTTGGCTGACGACGGGCAGACCTTCCTCCGCGTCGGCGGGGAAGTCTTCCCCGTCTACGGCGACGAGCTGCGCGGCTGGAGCCCACGCGCGGACGACTTCACGGGCGAGTTCCTGGCCGCCGCGGCGGCGGCGCCGTGGGTGTACGGGTCGATCGACGAGCTCTTCTTCGCGCTCGTCAATCTTTGCGTCGGGGGCGGCGGGGAGGCGTAGGTCGCGCGCCGGTTCCGGCTGCTCCGCGCGGTGGGCTACGTCGGTTCCTCGTTGCGGGCGGCGGCTTGGCGGACGACGTCCAGGGCGGCGAGGCGCGCGAGCCCGAGCGCGGCCAAGGCGTCGGTGCCGGCGAGGGCGCCTTCCGTCCGCTCGCCGCCGAGGCCTTCGGCGGCGCCGCCGGCGGCGTAGAGGCGCGGGATCGGCTGGCCGCCGGCGTCGGCCAGGACGCGGGCGGAATCGTCGACGGCGAGGCCGCCGAGCGTCCGCCAGCGGGCGCCGGTGACGCGCACGGCGTGGAACGGGGGCGCGAACGGGGCGCCGCGGCGCGTGCGGCCGAAGGAGTCGCCAGCCTTGCCGTTCCAGGCGTCGACGGTCTGCTCGAGCGCGTCGGCGTCCAGCTCGAACTGACGCGAGAGGTCGGTGAGGGTCAGGCCGCGCCGCCCGACGCGCGGGAGCTGCACCTTGCCGAAGAACGGGTCGGTGGCGCGCGCAGCTTCAGCGATGCGCTCGTCGAAGAAGAGGTAGGCGACCTTGCCGGGCTGCGCGCGGATCGTTTCGGCAAGCGGCAGGGTGTCACCCGTCTCGGCGACGAAGCGCCGGCCCGCCTGGTTGACGAGGATGGCGCCCAGCTCGACCAGCGGCACCGTCAGCACGAGCCGGCCGGGCATGGCGAGGAAGGGTGTCACCCGGCAGGCCCCGAGCCGGACCGTGCGCGCGCCGACCTCGGCGCCGAGCCGCAGCGCCTCGCCGACGGCGCCCGCCGAGCCGTGGTAGGGGAGTGCCGCGGCGGCCGGACAGTGCTCGGCGACCCGCGCGTCGGCGGCCGCGAAGCCGCCGCAGGCGAGGAGGACGGACCCCGCGATCTCGACGCTCGCGCCGCGCCGCTCCGCGCGCGCCACGAGGCCGCGCACGCCGCCCGACTCGTCGCGCAGGAGCCGCTCGGCGAGCGTCCCCGTGCGCACGCTCACCTTGGAGTGGCGCGTGGCGGCGCGCGTCAGATCGGCGATCAGGCCCGCGCCGCCGCGCTCGCCGGGCAGGTGGAGGCGCGGCACCGAGTGGCCGGGGGCGCTCGCGGCGAGCAGCTCGACGGCGACGCCGCAGCGGTCGGCGAGCCAGGCGACCAGCGGCGCGCCCTGGGCCGCGAGCGCCGTGACGAGCGCCGGGTCGACCTGGCGTCCGGTGGCGGCGAGGATGTCGTCCGCGAGCCGAGCGGCCGCGTCCCCGATCCTCGCCGCCTCCTGGAAGCGGGTCCCGGCGGCCGCGATCACCTCGGACTCGAGACCCGCCCCGCCGCCCAGCTCCTTCGCGCGCTCGAGGACAACCGTGCGGCAGCCGCGGTCGGCCGCGGTCACCGCGGCCGCGAGGCCGCCGACGCTCCCACCCACGACGATCAGGTCGAACTGCTCCTGGGGCATGCGCGGCCTTAACCGGCAGGACCGCCGCAGTCAAGTTTCGGGGGCCGATTGCAAAACGCGCCTCGATCGGGACAATCCGGCGATGCTCTGGCGGCTCCTGCGCGGGCGTGGCGTGCGCTGGTCGGTGCGGGCGGCGGTCACCCTCGGGATCGTCGTGTACATCCTGGTGGACGTCGATCGACACGACCTGCTGCACGCGCTGACGCGCGTGCGCGTGGCGCCGCTGCTGCTCGCCTTCGCGCTCTACCTCGTCGGGCAGTGGCTGAGCGGCTACAAATGGTACCTCCTCGGCCGCTCCGTCGGGCTCGATCAGCCGCTCGGCGAGTACATGCGCTTCTACTTCATCGGCATGTTCTTCAACCTGTTCGGGCCGAGCACGCTGGGCGGTGACGTCGTCCGCGCGCTCTACCTGGGTGGCGGCCGGCGACCCGGCCTCGCGCTCAACTCGGTGCTCTTCGACCGCGTGAGCGGTCTCGCCCTGCTGATGCTGCTCGGCGCCGTCGGGCTCGTCATCTGGGGCCCGGACTACCCGTCGCTGCCCGGCTGGCTCACCGCGCCCCTCATCCTGGGCGGGGTGGCGCTCGCCCTCGGCTGGTGGATGACGCCGAGGCTCGCCCGGCTGCTGCCCGAAGGGAGCCGCGTCCGCCGCCAAGCCGAGGACCTCGCGCCGTTCTGGCGCGACTCGGGGCTGCTTGCGCGCGTCTCCGTCGTGTCGATCGTCTTCCATCTCACGCAGGTCGGGGTGCAGTTCATTCTCGCCCGCGCGCTCGGCGTCGCGGTGCCGTTCTCGTACTGCCTCATCCTGCACCCGGTGATCAGCGTGATGACGGCGCTGCCGGTCAGCATCGCCGGCTTCGGCCCGCGCGAGGGCGGCTACCTCTGGTTCCTGACCCGCATCGACATCGACGACTCGATCGCGGTCACGATGAGCCTCCTCTGGTTCGCGCTGACGGTGCTCGCGGGGCTGGTCGGGGGCGCCTTCTTCCTCGCCTCGGGCGCCGAGCTGCCACGGCTCCGCGTGAAGGCCCCGACGCCGCCGGACCGCGCCGCCGCGGCCGGCTGACCGCCCCACCCCTTCCTCCCGTTTCGCGCTTCGTGTTACGGGGCGGCCATGCCCACCGACACGGACGATCTGAAGTTCGCAGTCGAGGATCGCGTCGCGACGCTCACCCTCAACCGTCCCGAGCGCCTGAACGCGCTCTCCGACGCCATGCTCGGCGCCGCGATCGCGCACCTCCGCCGCTGCGCGACGGATCCCGACGTCGGCGCCGTCGTGCTGACCGGGGCCGGGCGTGCCTTCTGCGCCGGCGGCGACGTGTCGGCGATGCGCGCGCGCGGCGGCGCCGACGCGACCTTCGAAGACCACGTCGACCGCCAGCGCGAGATCCACGAGCTGTCCTGGCTCCTCGCCGACATCCCGAAGCCGACGATCGCCGCCGTGAACGGCGCCGCGGTGGGTGCGGGGCTCGGCATCGCCCTCTCCTGCGACCTCTGCCTCGCGTCCGATCAAGCCCGCTTCGGCACCGCCTTCGCGCGCGTCGGCTTCGGGGGCGACTTCGGCACCACCTGGCAGCTCACGCAGCGGGTGGGGCCGGCGAAGGCGAAGGAGCTCTTCTTCCTGGCCGACGTCGTGCCGGCCGACGAAGCGCTGCGCCTCGGCCTCGTGAACCGCGTCTTCCCGCACGCGAGCTTCCACGACGAGGTGCGCGCACTGGCGCGTCGCCTCGCGCACGGTCCGCTCGTCAGCTACCGCTACATGAAGCAGAACGTGAACCTGGCGCTCACCGCCGACTTCCGCACGCTCCTCGACCGCGAAGCCGTGACCCACCTCCGCTGCGGCCAGACCGCCGACCACAAGGAGGGCGTCGCCGCCTTCCTGGAGAAGCGCGAGCCGCGCTTCAAAGGAAGGTAGTCGCGATGCGCATCCGACAGATCGCGCTCGTGGCCCGGGAGCTGGAGCCGGTCGTCGGCGACCTGCGCGCGGTCTTCGGTCTCGACGAGGGCTTTCGCGACGCCGGGGTCGGCGACTTCGGGCTCCACAACCGGGTGCTCGTCGTCGGCGACCAGTTCCTGGAGGTGGTCTCGCCGGTCCGCGACGGCACGACGGCAGGCCGGTTCCTCGAGAAGCGCGGCGGCGACGGCGGCTACATGGTCATCCTCCAGACCGCCGACCTCGCCGCCGACCGCCGCCGTCTCGCCGCGCTCGGCGTGCGCACGGTGTGGGAGGCGACGCTCGACGACATCGCGACCGTCCACCTCCACCCGCGCGACATCGGCGGCGCGATCGTGTCGCTCGACCAGCCGAAGCCGCCCGCTTCGTGGCGCTGGGGCGGCCCGGAGTGGGAGGCGCGGACGCGGACGGAGGTGGTGCGCGGGATCGCGAGCGTGACGCTCGAGTCGCCCGACCCGGCCCGGCTGGCAGCGCGCTGGGCGGAGGTGCTGGGGCTGGGCGCGCCGCGACCAACGGACGACGCGTTCGAGCTGGCCCTCGACCCCGGCGTCATCCGCTTCGTCGCCGCCGAGCGTGAGGGCCTCGCCGCGGTGGGCCTCGCCGCGGCCGACGCCGCGCGCGCGCTGGCGACGGCCCGGGCGCGCGGGCTCGCTACCACCGCAGGCGGTGTGCGGATCGGTGGCACGCGGTTCGACCTCGGGCGCTGAGGCGATCTGTCACGCCCCGGTGCACGTCCGACACAGGACGGGCACGGCGTCCCACCCCGGGCGCGCTTTTCGGCGGGTCTTGGTTTTGCACCCCGGTGTGAGCAGGTGCCGCGCATGCGCCATGGGACGTCCGTCGTGCTCGCCTTGCTGGCCGTGTGCGGGCCGGCGTCGGCCTTCGTCCTCGGGGGTGGGAATCGAGCGACGGACTGTAGCATCGCATTCGCCGGCGTGGATCAGAACGTCGGCACGAGCGGCGTGGTCTGCGCGGACGGGGACCCGTCGTGCGACGCGGACGGGGTCGCGGATGGCACGTGCCGATTCGGCGTCAGCCTCTGCACGCACGTCACGGCGCCCGGTTGCGGGTCCGTCGAGCTCTCGACGATCAGCGTCGCGGGGATCGCCTTGCCGTCACCGCCACTCCCGAGCGCGACGCCCGGCTGCGGCACGCCACTCGACGTCACGGTGTCGGCGGGGACCGCGCAGGGCACGACGCTGCTCGCGCACACCGGGTCGAGCCTGAAGGACGTCGACTACCTGAACCTCTGCTGCGTCTCGACGCCGAAGCCCTACGCGGCGGCGCTCTGCGCCCTGAGCATCGACCTCCGCGACTCCGGCTGCCGCGCGGCGCAGATCTCGAGCAAGCTGCGCGCCGGGCTGAAGCGAGCCCGCGCCTACGCCGCCCAGGCCGCCGAGCATCCCAACCACGCCAAGAGGCTGGTCGCGAAGGCGGTCAAGGCGCTCGACGGCATGAAGACGATCAGCCGCAAGATCGCCAAGCAGGACGAGTGCGGCGACGCGCTCGCCTTGATGCTCACGCACGCGCAGGGCGCGCTCGCGCGGCCCTAGCGCGTAACGTGCAGCCGCGGGGCCGCAATCAGCTGTGGCGGTTCCGCCACTCCTCGATGACGCGATCCACGTTCAGGGGCATCACACTCGTCGGCGGCCCAGACGTCGTTCGTGAGTTCACCTGAACGATCCGCTCGTTGATCACAGCGACGATCTGTCGCACGGCTGACTCGGTGTCCGCCTTCGCGATCCGATCTAGGGCGTCCTCGAGCTCGTCGGGCACAGCGAGCGCCGGAGGCAAGGAGGAGACGTTCTCCCGCCGAAGCTTCTCCTTGAGCCACCACATCTCGTCATGCGGTTGGTCGATGTTGGGGAGGGGCTTTCCGGCTCCCGGGAGATCGTCGAACTCCCCGCGCTCCATACCTTGGCGGATCTGCCCCTCGACCCACGACTCCCAGCTGACGCCCGCAGGTTTGCGCTCAGTCATCACTTCACAATGATTGTGAGCCGATTGCGACCTTCTCAAACATGGCCCGGGAGGGGGACGCTGTCAACGCGAATCGGGCGCTCGGGGGCGTCGGACCTCCTGGGACCGCGCTCGCAGACTAGGCGGCATCGTTCGGTCCTCCGGCCCCGCGCACCCCGCCGATCGCTGATGTAAACGATGGCATCTCCGGAATCGGCATCGATGCGGCCACCAAGGGCGGTGGCTCGGGTCCCCCGCCTGCCCTGAAATAGAGCCTCGCCTTCCGCATTAGCCGCTGTGCGCTTCTCTGACGGCCGCGGACGAAGTGGCGGCGGGCGAGACGCCAGTAACGATCACCGAGGAAGAGGTACACCTCGGGTCTGACAGTCGCACCCTCGTGCATGGTTGCGATCGAGAGCAACACTCGGCCCCATGCCACGTCGGCCTGAAGACGCCACCACGAAAGATCGACGGTCGTCGGTTCGTCCGGCATCGTGTGTCCGTCTAACGACCTGCGGATGAGCCGCCGGTGCAGTGGCGCTCGTGGAGGGTAGCTCGGACTTTGCCGGTCGGCTCCATTTGTTAGGCTGGCTCGTGTCTGAAATGGGCCTCATGCTCAGGTTCGGCGACATAAAGAGAGTACTCGGCGTAGAAGCGCTCACGACCCAATTGCTGCGCCTGGCGGTGTTGAGGGTGCTCTCGCCATGCCCGGAGGTGCTCGGAGGAGTGGAACTCGACAATGCTACACCGCTCGCCGTCCTCCGAAGCGAAGGACTTGTAGGACAGGAAGCCTGGCATTGTCTTGGCGAGCGCTAGCATCCTGTCCGCGAGGACGCTGAATTCATCGGCATGGTCTTGTCGAAGTCGCGACCGGAAGACTGTGATCACCATCTGAACCTCGCTGCCTAACGTTCTGGCGATGAGCCGCCGGCGCAGCGGCCCCTCATGGGCGAAAAGGAGGTCACGTCAAGAGGTGTGTAAACGAGGTGAGGCGGCGAGCCTCCGGTTGACCTTCCTCACCGCGACGCCATCCCCAACCGCCGCGGCTTCCCGCCAGTGCGCCGATCTCTACCGCAATCGTCCCATGTCGCTCGCCGCGGCCGATGTGCTGCCCCGGTGAAGAATCAACAGAGTCGCGATGGGGCAGCGGCGCCAGACCGAAACGATGAAGTCGAATCTCGTGGAGGGCGCCGCTCCGTCGGCGCCGTGCTCGCAATGGGCACACCGCCCCAACCCCGGCGACGACGCGCCGCGCTCCAGGTTGGTGGCGGGGGCGAAGCTTCGAAACAGAGGTCCGTCACTGGCCGCTGCCCACTGCGGCGAGGGCAGCGCCAGCACGACCTAGCGCGACGGGACATGCTCGGCGAGAAAGGCGAGGCTGCGCGACCACGCGTCCACCGAGGCGCGAGCATTCCCCTGCCTTGATCCCCCCAGGATCACCGGCCGCCGAATACGTGGGTGCTCTAGCGAGGTCAGAACCGGGTAGTTGGGTAGGCTGAGAAGAAAATGACCACATCCAGGGTAGCTCACGTGAGCGTAGGGGTAGGGGTGGCGGTGGGCGTCGAGCCGCTCGATGGCGATCTGGGCGAGACGGGACGATCGCCACATCCGATCGTCCGTGCCTGAGAGGAGCAGCAGCGGGCCGCGCGTGCGCTCGACCGGGATGGTGGCGGCAGCAACCGCTTTCCCGTTCGCCATGGCGGCGTCGTAGAAGATGCGGATCTCGATCGGTCGGCGAGAAACAATCAGAGAGGCTATCTCCCGGAAAACGTGGCCGGTGAGCCGCATGGGGACGAAGGGCACCGGCCTGCCGGCCAGCGACCATGACGAGCGGAAGAAACAGAAGGGGTTGGCGCCGATCCCAAAGGTGACGACTCCGCTGGGGACGGATCCAACCACCGCCGCCACCGCGGGAAACGTGGCGCCCAGGAGGAGGGCGAGCTCACCGCCTCTGGAGCCGCCGACGACTGCGACCCGGCTGCCTGCCACAGCCGCATGAGCCGTCATCCAGTCGATCGCCCGGCGGAAGTATTCGAGCGGAATCAGGCACAGGGATCTTGGCAGGTGGGCAATCCCGAAGTAGGCGAGGGCGAGGGCGGCATAGCCGTGGCTCGCGAGAAAGGCGGCAGGGGTCTCGACGAGACCGCCCTCGGATCCGCCCAGGACGATGATCCCGGGATGGGGGCCTCCACCGGAGGGGTGGAACAGGGTGGCGACGAGACCATCGTCCCGGATCGGCGTGCGGACGACGTCCGGACTCATGACGAACCGCCGTAGCGACTGGCGTGCGACGGCTCTGCCCTCGATCTCAGTCGTCAGGGTTATGGAGAGGGGATCGAGCGTCGAGTAGAGATCGACGAGAGATGATGCTCCTGGCTCAGGCAACATCGACCAGAATAGTCCCATCGGATCGATGCCCCGATACGATCCCGCCTCGGGAGCGTGGCGCGCGAGATCGACGACACCGCTGGCATCGGCGACGAGCTCGGCCTGGGATCGCCAAGGCGGCTCGGCGCCAAGACGTGCCACAGCCTTGACGACCACCCGCCTCCCCGGAGGCAGGCCGCGCAGCTTCAGCGCCACCGGCTCGTCCGCTAGAGCTTCGGCAGGCTCGACCTCGATGACCGTACCCATTGCCCCCTGCCTCTCATCATGGCCCGGACACGGAGGTTAGCAGAGCAGCAGAGCGCCGCCCAAGGGGCTCAGATCTGAGCGGCGGTGGTGTAAACGAGGTCAGGCGGCGAGCCTCCGGTTGACCTTCCTCACCGCGACGCCATCGACGAACTTCTTTCCGGCATAGACGTCCTCCAAGAGCTCCGGCGCGTTGAGCCGCCGGAACTTCTTCTCCGCGATCAGCAGAATCTTCCAGATCAGCGCCTCGGCGTTGGCGACCTTCTTGTACCGCTTGGCCGCGTCGGTCCGCAGCCGCACTGCCGCGAAGGGCGATTCGACGAGGTTCGACGTCCGCAGGTGCGTCCAGTGGTCCTGCGGGAAGCGGTAGAAGGTCACCATCCGCTCCCAGTCTCGGGCGAGCGTCTCGACGGCCTTCGGGTAGGCCTGGCGGTACCGGGCCGCGAACTGGTCGCGCAGCCGCTCGCAGTCCGCCTGCGTCTCGGCCATCGAGCGTAGCGGTCTCAAAGCGGTCGGGGAAAAGCTCGGCCTCCTGCAGGACGCGAGGGTTCATGTAGGATCCGTAGAAGAAGACCGCGACCTTCGGATCGACCATGACGTTTGCTCACCTCATGCCGTCTAACGTGCCAAGGTTGAGCTGCACGCCCACCGGTGTTCGGCGTAGGTCGGTCGTCTCATGGGCGTCAGCTCGAACCTTTGGTTAGACAGTTGTTTCCGCACCGCCGTGAACAGCGCACCCCCGTCAGCGCGGGGCGAGCTGTACAATAGGGATCATCCGGTTCACCTTCGCCGCGTCTCGACGGTATTTCGCAAATGGCCCGAAGACACGATCGGCGAGCGGCCACAGTCTCTGGCGCGTTCCTTCGTCGGTAACTACCGTCGCCCGCATGGGGATACCATTGAGCGTGACGTCGGGGTGGGCCCGAAGATTGTGATACCACGCCGGGTGTCTTGCGCTTCCGGCGTTTGAGGCGACGATCGTGACCCGGTCCTCGTCGTGGAAATAGATCACCGCGTTGCGTCGCACTGCCCCGCTCTTTGCCCCCCGGGTTTCGAGCACTGCGGCGCGGATGACGAGGGCCATGCTGATCCGGCCGCGGGTCGCGCGCAACAGAATCGGATCGAGCTTCCAAAAGATGTGGCGAGAGATGAACTGCCCCAGGCGCATGGTACCAAACATCGCATAAGCGTGAGTGAACCAGCTGCGCCGGCGGTTGGGGTCGACGTACTTGAGCTGAGTAGGCAATGCAGGAGTCTCCTCCGGGCCGTGGCTGTCTATAATAACGACTGGGCGCTGAGCGGCCGGCGTGCCGGCGTTTGCACCAAGCACGGCAGTTCATGCCGGTCCGCTCCAGCGCCTTGTTAGACCGCGCGCTTGCGAGAACCTCGCCCAGCAAGTCGGCGAAGTGCTCGGTTCACGGAAGCCGAATCGCGGAAGACCTTGGCCACGTCCGGTTCGAGCTTCACGAGGTTGGTGCCCTCCGCGAAG
>JBGQET010000096.1:0-16675 GCA_041496545.1 Binatia bacterium
CAGGATACCGCGGAACATGAGGAGGAGGATGTGGGGGCTGAACCCGAAGATCTCGTACCCGAGGCGGACGTCGCCCGGGCTCGCGGCGAAGCCGCGCTCCGCCAGCGCGAGTCCGTCGCGCAAGCGGCCGACCGAGAAGTACGACAGCGCGAGGATCCCGTACAGCGCGAGCTTGAGGCCGTCGTCCGTCGTGCACTCGGCACGGCGCAGCGCCTCTTCCAGCTCCTCGATGGCGCCGTCGGGCTCGCCGGCCATGACCCGGATGGCCGCCGGACCGGCGAGCAGGCGGATGTCCCCACGTAGGTCGGTGCCCTCGTCGCCCCGCAACGTCGCGACCTCGGCGAACGCCGCGGCCTTCTCCTCCTCGGAAGCGCCGACGCGGACACTGTAGGTGAGGATGTTGCTGATCGCGTTGATGCGGAGGCTGCGCACCTCCTCCGACAACGGAAGGCCCTCCAACAGCGCGCGAGCCTTCTGCCAGCGGCGGAGCCCCTCCGGGAAGTCGCTCACCCCGACCCACTCTGCCGCGCGCTGGCTCCAGCGCGCCGCCTCGAGCGTCTCGCCCGCGCCCTCGAAATGGTGCGCGAGCAGCGCGGCGCGCTCGTCGAGCTTGTCGGGGTACAGCTCGATGATGGCGCGCGCGACGGCGGCGTGGACGCGCGCGCGGTGCTCGCCGAGCTGGGAGCGGTACGCGACTTCCTGCGTGAGGGGATGCGTGAAACCGTACTCGACGGACGGGTAGGCGGCTCGCTCGTGGACGAACTCCGCCGCGGTGAGCGCGCGGAGCGCGTTCGTCAGCTCGGCGTCGGGCAGGCCGGCGACCCGGCGCAGCACCGCCTCGGGGAACTCCTTGCCGATGACCGCGGCGGTGTGCAGGACGGCCTTGTCGCGCTCCGCGAGTCGGTCGATGCGGGCGGCGAGGACGGCCTGCACGGTGGGCGGAATCACGATCTCGTCCAGCCGGCCGACGAGGCGGTACGCGCCTCGCGTCCCGTCGAGCCGCCCGCTCTCGACCAGCGTCCTCACCACCTCCTCGATGAAAAAGGGGTTGCCGCCGGTGCGCGCCGCGATGTGCTCGGCCACGCCGTCGAGCGACGGGTCCGTCCCGAGGAGCGAGTGCAAGAGCGCGGTCATCGCCTCGGGACCGAGGGGGAGGAGGGGAATCTGCCGGTACGACGAGCCCCGCATCCACGCCGCCTGGTACTCGGGGCGGAAGTTCACGAGGAGCAGCATTCGCGCGCCGGGCAGGGCCTCGATGAGGTTCTGGAGGAAGGCCTCGCTGCCGCCGTCCATCCAGTGGAGGTCCTCGACGAGGGAGACGACGGCCTCGCGCTCACTCTGCGCGTGCACCAGGCACTTCATGATGGAGGCCAGCTGGCGCTGCCGGACGTTGGGGTCGATGCGCGGCGCGGGGCGCTCGGGATCGGCGACGCCGAGGAACTCGAAGACGAGCGGCAGCGCCGCGCGCAGCTCCTCGTCGATCAGGACGAGGGTGCCGGCGACCTTCTTGCGCGCGGCCTTGTCGGTGTCGTCGGGGGTGATACCGAAGTAGCTGCGCGCCAGCTCGAGCGCGACGAGGAACGGCACCGACTTCCCGTGCGGCACGCCGTGCGCCTCGTGCACCGCGAGGCCGCCCGCGCGGCAGCGCTGCACGAACTCGAAGCAGAGCCGGCTCTTGCCGACGCCCGGGTCGGCCACGATCCCGACCACCTGCCCGTCGCCGGCGACCGCGCGGGCGAGCGCGGCCTCGAGCGTGGCGATCTCCTCCTCGCGGCCGACGAACTGCGAGAAGCCGCGCGCGCGCGAGACGTCGAGGCGGGTGCGGTGCGCGCCGACACCTTCGAGCGCGAACACGCGCTGCGGCTCGCGCACGCCGTGGATGGTGAAGAGCCCGAGGTCCTCCAGGCGGAACCAGCCGGCGACGAGCGCGGCGGTGTCGGCGGTGAGGTAGACCTTTCCCGGCTCGGCGATCTGCTCCATGCGCGCCGCCATGCCGACGGTGTGGCCCTGCGCGGTGTAGTCCATGCGCAGGTCGTCGCCGATCTTGCCGACCACGACTTCGCCGGAGTTGAGCCCCATGCGGACGGAGAAGTTGAGGCCCTGGGCGCGCCGCAGCTCGCGGGCGTAGTCGGCGAGCGCCTCGGTCAGGTGGAGCGCCGCGTGGCACGCGCGCTGGGCGTGGTCCTCGTGCGCGATCGGCGCGCCGAAGAGCGCCATGATGCCGTCGCCGGTGAACTGGTTGATCGTGCCCTCGTAGCGGTGGACGCCCTCGGCGAGGATCGAGAAGAAGCGATCGAGGATGCGATGCCAGTCCTCGGGGTCGACCTGTGCCGCGAGGTCCATCGAGCCCTTCACGTCGGCGAACAGCACCGTCACCTGCTTGCGCTCGCCCTCGAGCGCGCTCCGCGAGGTGAGGATCTTGTCGGCCAGGTGGCGCGGCGTGTAGGCGAGCGGGGACGTCGCGTGAGCGGGCGCGTCGAGCCCCTGGCCGCACTCCGAGCAGAACTTCGCCCGCGGCCCCACCTCGGTGCCGCAGGTCGGGCAGCGGCGGACGAGCGCCGCGCCGCACTCCTCGCAGAAGCGGGCGGTGGGCTCGGCCTCGTGCTGGCAGCGGGGGCAGCGCATGCGACGACCCAGCGATAGCCGACGGCCCACCTCGACGCCACCGCCGGCCGGCTTGACGCGCCGTCGCGGGCGGGCGTATCCAGGTTAACGATGTTAACCAGCCAGGCGCGCCGGGCGGGACGGGGCGGGCGCCGGCCCCCGGACGTGCGCAGCGCGATCCTCATCGCCGCCCGCCGGCTCTACTTCGAGCACGGCGCCGACGGCGTGACGGCGCGGCGGATCGCCAGCGCGGTCGGCGTGAGCCCGACCGCCATCTACGTCCACTACCGCAACCTCGACGAGGTGCTGGAGCACCTCCGCATGGAGGGCCACGCGCTGCTCGCCACCGCGCTCCGCGCCGTGGAGCCGACGCTGCCGGCCGTCGAGCGGGTGAACGCCATGGGGCGCGCCTACTACCGCTTCGGGACCGCGAATCCCGGCTACTACGCGCTCATGTTCAACGTCCGCCCGGACGAGACCCCGCGGCGCGAAGCGGTGCAGCGCGAGATGCACACGCTCATGCTGCTGCGCGACGTGGTGACGAGCGGCATCGCCAGGGGCGAGATCCGCGGCGACCTCGACCCGCTGGTCGCCACCAACGCGCTCTGGGCGCAGATCCACGGCATCACCGCGCTCGCGGTCTCCGGGCTCCTGCTCCATACCGCGCTCGGGCACCACGACCAGGTGCTCGAGGCGATCCTCGCCGGCGCGGCGCGCTGGCTCGAGGTCCCACGGAGGCGACGCGGATGAGCTTTACACCGTTCAGGCCTCACCGCGCGTCGGCCACCGACTGGCCGTTCCCCTTCCCGGCCCCCGGCAAGGTCCGGCCGACGCCGCCCGACGTCGTCCCGCCGGGCACCGCGTACTGCTGGCCGTTCCACGCCGTCGACGGCATGCCCGTCCCCAACCGCGGCGTGCCCGCATCCGTGCCGCTCGCCGAGTTCAAGCGCGCGTGCGCTGCGTGGTGCGACGACGTCGGGGTCATCTCGATCGACGACCCCGCCATTGCCCACGAGCGCGACGAGGTCCTCTACGTCTACCCGAAGGCGCGCTCGCTCGTCTGCATGATCGGGGAGGAGAACAAGGCCGCGATGCAGTCGCGCTACCTGCCCAGCGCCAACACGGAGCTCTATCGCTGCGAAGAGCGTCTGTGGTCGATGGGGCGCGAGACCGTCAAGTACATCAATGCACTCGGCGGGGAGGGGCTCACGACGACGATCGGCTGGCCGCAGGAGGTGGCGCAGCGCTGGGCCGACAAGATCTGGCCGCTCAGCCACAAGCTGGTGGCGCAGGCGGCGGGGCTCGGCATCATCGGCACCAGCCGGAACTTCCTCCATCGGAAGTTCGGCGCCTACTGCCTGATCGACACGGTCGTCACCAACCTCGAGTGGCCGGCGTACGACGCTCCCGTCGACTGGAACCCGTGCCTCCAGTGCAACCTCTGCGTCGCGTCGTGCCCCACCGAGGCGATCCGGCAGGACGGCACGTTCGACTTCTTCGCCTGCTACAACCACACCTACCGCGACTCGATCCCCGGCTTCCTCGACCTCGTGCGCGACCTGTCGGAGCGGAGCCGGGGGCAATTCCGCAAGCGGTGGACCGACAACGAGATCGCGGCGCTCTGGCAGGCGATGGCGTTCAAGGTCGAGTACCGCTGCTTCAACTGCGTCGCGACCTGCCCGGCAGAGATCGAGACCGCCTTCCACGCCGACCGCGCCGTGCGCCGCGAGTACGTCGAGGAGACGCTCAAGCCCCTCACGCAGGCGCGCGCCGTCGAGGACGAGCAGTTCGTGATCGACAGCCCCGCGATGCGGGAGAAGTACGACATCCCGCCCGGCGAGTGGCGGACGCCCGTCGACCGGACCAGCGCGACCTCGGCGCGCGGCGTCCGTCTCGTGCCGCTCCATCGCATCCGGACGCAGAACGTCGACGCGATGATGCGCTTCATGCCGCAGTACTTCCGTCCCTACGAGGCGAAGGGCCTCGCCTTCACCACCCAGCTGGTGCTGACGGGCCCGGGCGGGGGCGAGTGGGCGATCCGCATCGGCGACGAGCGCTGCGAGGTCCGGCCGGGGACGATCGCACGGCCCGACCTGACGGTCCGGGCGCCGGCGACGCTCTTCCTCGCCATCCATCGCCACGAGGCGAGCGCCGCGTGGGCGATGCTCACCCGACGCCTGCGCCTTTCGGGACGCCGCCGGCTCTTCTTCCTCTTTCCGCGCCTCTTCCCGACGGAGGGTGGAAGCTCGCTCTTCCACCGCCTCGCCTTCCGGCTCCGTCGCGCGCGCCGCCGCCGCCGGACGTGAGCCGGACGACGCTCGCGGCGGCGCTCCTCGTCGCGGCCGCGGCGACCGCCGCGCCGCCGGAGGCCGACGTCGCGCTCTACCGGCGCTGGTGCGCGCGCTGCCACGGCGAGCGCGGCGACGGCCGCGGCCCGGCCGCGGTCGCCCTGGCGCTGAACGGCCGCCCGCCGCGCGACTTCACGGCCGGCCGCTTCCGGTGGAAGACGACGCCGTACGGCAGCGCCCCGACGGACGCCGACCTCGTGCGCGTCGTCCGCGAGGGCGTCTCCGGCACGAGCATGCCGTACTTCGCCGACCTGCTCCGCGACGACGAGGTGGCGCGGCTGGTCGGCGTCGTGCGCGGGTTCGTGCCCCCGTCCGTGCCGGCGGCGGCGCCGATCGACCTCGGCCCGCCGCCAGCCGACGACGCGGCGACCCGCGCCCACGGCGGCGCGCTCTACGCCGCGCTCGGCTGCGCCGACTGCCACGGCGCGTCCGGCGCCGGCGACGGGCCGAGCGCGGCGTCGCTCCGGAACGACGACGGCTCGCGGGCCGTGCCCGCGGACCTGACGCGGCCGTGGACCTTCCACGGCGGCGCGGACCCGGCGGCCGTCGCGATGCGGTTCGCAGCCGGCGTCACGGGGACGCCGATGCCGAGCTACCGCGACGCGACCTCGCCGGCGGACCTGTGGGCGGTCGCCTACCACGTGCGCGGGCTCGCCGTCGCGCCTTCGCTGGAGGCGGCCGCGGTCGCGGCCGCGCGGCGTCCGCCCGGCGCGGGGCGGGCGGCGGTCGCGCGCGGCGAGTACCTGGTGAAGTCCGGGACCTGCTTCCTCTGCCACGTGCAGATGAGGGACGACGGCTCGTACGCCGAGGGCAGCTTCGGCGCGGGCGGCATGCGGATCGAGATATCGACCCTCGCCACCGTCTTCTCGCGCAACCTGACGCCCGATCCCGCGACCGGCCTCGGCGGCTGGACCGCCGACGACCTCCGCCGCGTCTTCCGCACCGGCCGGAGCCGCGACGGCCGCGTGCTCGACGCCCTCGACATGCCGTGGACGATCCTCGCCGGCCTCGACGACGCCGACGTGGACGCGATCCACGCCTATCTCGCCTCGCTCCCGCCCGTCGCCAACCTCGTGCCGGCGCCGCGCGACCCGCCGCTCGCGGCCGCGCTCGGCGAAAAGCTCGTGCTGCTCGCGAGCGGCGGGCAGGTGAAGGCGGGGTTCTTCCCGGGGAACGCCGGGGAGAAGCCCGGGCCCGGCGCGTCGCCCGCGGTCGAGAACCCGCGCGGTGCGGTCGTCGCAGCGCTCGGGTGCGTCGCGCTCCTCGTCATCCTGCTCGTCCTCCGGTGGTGGGTCACCGGCACCCTCGCGCTCCACGTCGCGCTCGTCTACCACTGGCCGCCGCTGCGCTTCATGCCGCCGGCACTGGTGCGCGCCGCGCCGCCGTTCGCGACCCTCGGCCGCCTCCTCGCCATGCCGCCGCTCCGCCCGCCGGCCGCGCCGGCGCCGATCGCCGACCCCGACACGCGCGCGCTCGCCGAGCGCGGCCGCTACATGGCGACCGTCGCCACCTGCCCGCTCTGCCACACCGCGGGCCCGAGCGTGACGCGCCTCTGGGCGCCGTTTCCCGAGATGGGCGGCGGCATGCGGGTCAACTGGCGCGTCTTCGGGACGACGTACTCGCGGAACCTCACGCCCGACCCGGAGACCGGCCTCGGCGGCTGGAGCCCGGCGGAGATCCGGCGCGCGATCACCAGCGGCCTCTCACGCGACGGGCGCGTCATGCACTGGCAGGCGATGCCGTGGGATCACTTCTCGAATCTCGCGCCCGAGGACCTGGAGGCGCTCGTCGTCTACCTCCGGCACCTGCCCGCGGCCTGGTCGCGCGTGCCCGACCCGGAGCCGCCGGCCCCCGGTGACGAAGCGGGCGATACCTTCTTCTTCGGCTACACGGGCGAGTACCGGCGCTGAGCGCGCGCCCGGGAATCAGCTCCGCCAGGGCTCGACGAGGATCTTCGCGTGGGCGTCTGGTGTGGCGAGGTCGCGGAACGCGCCCGCCACGCCCTCCACGCCCACCTTGCCGGTGATGAGCGGCGCGACGGGAATCCGCCCCTCGGCGATCGCCGTCAGGGTGTCGGCGAACTCGTCGGGCCGGTAGCCCAGCACGAACTGGACCGACAGCTCCTTGTTGATGCCGAGCATGGGGCGGATGCGGTCGTCCTCCATGCAGACGCCGGCGACGACGAGCCGTGCTTCGCGCGGCGCTTCGCGCATGATCTGGTGGATGAGGCCGGGGATGCCGACGCACTCGAAGACGACCGTGGGGCGCGCGCCCGCCACGCGGTCGAGCGCCGCGAACGCGCCCTCGGCCTGCGGGTCCACGACGACGTGGGCGCCGAGCCCCTCGGCGAGCGCGCGCCGCGTGGCGGAGAAGTCGGCGGCGATGATGGGCTCGGCGCCGCGGAGCCTGAGCGCGGCGACGACCGCGAGCCCGACCGGCCCGCAGCCGACGACGAGCGTCGCGTCGCCCGGCTCGAGCCGCGCCTTCGCCACCGCGTGCACGCCGACCGCCATCGGCTCGGTGAGGGCGGCGTGCTCCGTCGAGAGGCCGTTCGGCACCGGCAGCAGCATCATCTCCGAGAGGAGCATCAGCTCGCCGTACCCGCCCGGGTACTCGTTCGAGTAGCCGACGCCATGCAGGCCGCGGGCACCGAAGACGAGCGGCATCGACACGACGCGCGTCCCGCTCTTGAGCGCGCGCTGCGTCTCGGGCCCGAAGTCGAGCACCTCGGCGCAGAACTCGTGGCCCATGACGACGTCGCGCCCCGGGTCCATGCTGAAGGGCACGCCGGCTTCGCGCGCGGCGTCGACGAGCTTGTCGGCGTGCTGGAGCGCGTGGAGGTCCGAGCCGCAGATGCCGCACGCGAGCGTCTTCACCAGCACCTCGCCCGGACCGGGCTCGGGGTCCGGCAGCGTGTCGGCAACCAGCCTCGAGCCTCGCATGACGGTGGCGCGCATGGCGGCATCCTGCCACGAGCGCACCGCGCGACGCCAGGATGGTTGACGCCTCCCCCGGCGATGGCGCACCCTGCGCGCGGTGAGATCGGACGTTCACAGCTCGGGACTGGCCTTCGTCGCCCGCGGGCGGCACGCGCTCGAGGGCCTGCCGGGGGAGGGGGAGTGGGACGTCTACGCCGCCGACGCCTGACCTCGTCCGTCTCGTCGTCCCGGGACGCCTGTGCCTCGTTGGCGAGCACACGGACTGGGCGGGTGCCTACCGCACGGCGGCGCCCGTGCTCTCCCCCGGCCACTGTCTGGTGACCGGCACGGAGCAGGGGCTGCACGCGGAGGCCGAAAAGCTTCCCGCGGTCTTCGAGATCTCGAGCGTCCTGCCCGACGGCACGGCGCGCGGTCCCGAGACCATTCCGGCAACCGTCACGGACCTCCACGCCACCGCGCGCGCGGGCGGTTTCTTCAGCTACGCCGCCGGGGTCGCGGCGGAGGTCCTGCAGCGGCACTCCGCAGGCGGGCTCCGCTTGCGCGTCACGGCCGCGGATCTTCCGATCGGCAAGGGGCTCTCCTCCTCGGCAGCCGCCTGCGTGCTGGTCGCGCGCGCGTTCAACTGGGTCTACACCCTCGGCCTCTCGTTGCGCGAGGAGATGGAGCTGGCCTACCGGGGCGAGCGGCGCGCCGGCTCGCAGTGCGGCCTGATGGATCAGATCTGCGCCTTCGGCCGCGCGACCGTCCTCCTCACCTTCGACGGCGACGACCTGGAGATCGAGTCGGTGAAGCCCGGCGCGAGCTTCCATCTGCTCCTGGTGGACCTCCAGGGCACCAAGGACACGCGGCGCATCCTCCGCGACCTGAACGCCTGCTTCCCGGACGCGTCCGGGCGCGTCGCCGCCAGCGTGCGGGAGGCGCTCGGCCCGCGCAACGCCGCGCTCGTGCAGCGTGCCCGCTACGCGGTGATAGCCGGCGACGCCGCCACCCTCGGGACGGTCATGCGCGAGGCGCAGCAGGTCTTCGACCGTCTGGTCGCGCCCGCCTGTCCCGCGGAGCTCACCGCGCCGCGCCTGCACGACGTGCTGGCGCATCCCGCAGTGGCGGCGCTCGCCTGGGGCGGAAAGGGCGTCGGCTCACAGGGCGACGGCACGGCGCAGCTCGTGGCGCGGGGCGCCGAGGAACGGGCGGCGCTCGCCGCGCGCCTCGAGCGCGAGCTCGGGGTGCGTTGCCTGCCGCTCACCATCGCGGCGCCGACATGAGCACGATGCGTCTCTTCGCCTTCACCTGCGGCTGGGTCACGGGCCCGACGGCCAACTTCCTCGCCGGTGAGACGGGGAAGCTGCGCGTGCCCGTGCCGTCCTTCCTGGTCGAGCATCCGCGCGGCCTCGTCCTCTTCGACACCGGACTCCACCCCGACGCGACGGCGCGCATCGGGCGGCTGACGCGCTACTTCACGCTCGAGTGCGACGCCGCCGACGACGTGGCGGCGCGTCTCGCGGCCGTCGGCGTCGACGCGGCGCGCGTCGGCTGGCTCGTCGTCTCGCACCTCCACTTCGACCACGTCGGCGGCAACGCCGCCATCCCCAACGCCCGCCTCGTCGTGCAGCGCGCGGAGTGGGACGCCGGCCGCGACCCCGAGCTGCGGGAGCAGAACAGCTACGACCCGCGCGACTACGACCTCGGCCACGACGTGCTGGCGGTGGACGGCGAGCACGATCTCTTCGGCGACGGCCGCGTCGTCTGCCTCCCGACCCACGGCCACACGCCCGGCCACCAGTCGCTCCGCGTGCGGCTCGACGGCGGCGACGTGGTGCTGGCGGCCGACGCTTGCTACCTCCGCCGAACGCTCGAGACGCTCCGGCTTCCGACCTACTTCCACGACCGCGAGGCGATGCTCGCCGCGCTCCACCGCCTCCGCGCGCTGGCGGCGGGCGGCGCCCGCATCATCCCCGGCCACGACCCGGAGGTGTGGGCCGGCGTGCCGCAGGCGCCGCGGGCGTTCCTCTAGCGCTTCGCGAGCGCCTCGAACACCCGCGTCCCGGCCGGCGGGTCGAGGTCGATCTTGGTGGTCTCCATGAGGCGGGCGACCGTCATGTAGAAGCCGATGGCGAGGATCAGCTCGACGATCTCGCGCGCCGAGAGGTGCCGCTGCATGTCGGCGAACGTCGCCTCCGAGGCGCCGACGTTCTGCACGACCTCGGTGGTGAAGCGCAGCACCAGCGCCTCGACCGGGTCGAAGCAAGCGGCTTGCACGTCGTCGCGCGCGAGCGCCTCGACCTGCGCTTCGCTCGCGCCGACCGCCTTGGCGATGGGCACGTGCTGCACCCACTCGTACTCCGCGTGGGAGAGACGCGCGACGCGCAGGATGGCCAGCTCGCGGAGCTTCGCCGGGAGCTGTTGATCGGCGAGGATGCTCGTGCCGAGGCGGAGCAGCGGGCGGAAGTTCGTCTCGGCGTGCGCCATCAAGCGGAAGATGTTGAGCTTCACGGGCAGCGCCGCGAGCACGTCGCGGACGCCGGCGGGCGCGGTGGCGGGATCGACGTAGGGCAGGCGGGCCATGGAGTCTCCTTCAGGCCATGTAGAGGCCGCCGTTCACGTCGAGCGACACCCCGTTCACGTACGAGGCGTCGTCCGAGGCGAGGAAGGCGATCGCGGCGGCCTGCTCGTCCGGTGTGGAGAGGCGCTTGATGGGCATGAACCAGCTGTAGGCGGCGAGGCGCGCGGTGCGGGCCTCGGCCTCGGCGGGTGACGCGGCGGCGCGCGCCCCGCCGGCGCGAATCATGGGCGTGTCGACGCCGCCGGGGCAGATCGCGTTCACGCGCACGCCGCGCGGGCCGTAGTCGAAGGCGAGGTGCCGGGTGAGGCCGAGGAGCCCCGCCTTGCTGGCGGTGTAGGCGAGCCCGCCGTTGGCGCTCTTCGAGCGGCCGGCGAGCGACGACACGTTCACCACCGCGCCGCGGCCTCGCGCCGCCATGCCGGGCAGCAGCGCGCGGCACCAGTGGAAGGGGCCGCTCAGGTTGACGGCGAGGACGAGGCTCCAGCGCCGGTCGTCGATTCCCTCGATGCCCTCGAGGCCGGCGGCGTCGCCGACGCCGGCGACGTTGGCGAGCACGTCGGCGGGGCCCAGCGCCTCGGCGATGCGCCGTGCGCACGCGTCCACCTGCTCGCTCTGCGCGACGTCACACTCGTACGCTTCGGCCGTTCCTCGCACGTCGCGCACGGTGGCGACCGTCTCGCGCGCCCCCGCGAGCTGGCGATCGACGACGGCGACGCGCGCGCCCTCGCGCGCCAGGCGGATCGCGGTGGCGCGCCCGATCCCGCTCGCCGCCCCGGTCACCACGGCGACCCGGCCGGCGAAGCGGCCCACGACGGTATCGGTCGACATGCGGCGTCACATAGTCCAGCCGCCGCCGCCGGATCAACGGTCCCGTCAGGGGGTCAGGTTGACGTGCAGGTCGAGGGTGCCGCCGGGGGTGTCGGCGTACGAGCCGACCTCGAGGGAATAGGTGGTCCCCGCCGTCACCGGGAAGCCGACCCGCGACTGGAGGATGCCGTTCGCCACGTCGTCCTGGCACGCCAGCTCGCTCTGGGCGCCGCAGGCGCCGGTGAAGGCGGCGAGGATGGTGTCGTAGTCGCTGCCGAACGTGTCCGCCACGACCGTGCCGTTGCTCGGGGCCGTGAAGCGGAACCAGGCGGTGTGCCCCGGGTGCGTGCCGAACCCGCAGGAGAGCGCCGGGTCGGTCTTGTCGCTCGTGGCGGTGTCGGTGCCGGCCTCGACGGTGTACGGGAAGGCGCCGATGACGCTCGGCGCGGCGCACTGGTCGGCGGCGCCGAAGACGAGCGAAGCGGGGACGCACAGCTCGTCCTCGTGCTGCGTGTCGATGCGGAGCGTGCCGAGCGCGCTGGCGAGGAAGAGCCCGTGCTCCCCGGCGTGCGAGGACTGCCCGGACGCGTGCGTGATGGCGTAGCACATGAGGGCACGCGCCGGGTTCTTCACCCCGCCCCCGTCGAGCCGCGCCGGCAGGCAGAGCCGTCCGGCGTTGCGGATCTTGTAGATCTTCGTCTCGAGGTCGTTCACCACCCCGACGTTGGTGGCTCGCGGCACGGGGCTCGAGCCGGCGGCGACCCGACCCTTGTAGCAGGCATAGTCGTCGGCCACCTCGTGCGCCGGGTCGGGCGGCGCCGGGAAGCTCTTCACGTCGCGCGCCGTCGGCACCAGGAGACCGTCGAAGCGAAGCCGCGTGAGCGCGACGCTGCCGAAGCGGCTGGTGGCCCGGATCATCTTCCGGGAGTCGATGGAGGTGGGGGTGGCGCCGCGGGCGGCGTAGCCGTCGAGGTTGGTGTGCGGGTCATCCACCGGGTTGCCGTCGAGGCTCGAGGGCACGCAGAGCTTCTGCTCGCCGGAGAGCGCGGCGCTCTGCGAGAGGACGTCGTCCGCGAGGGTGACCGGCGTCTTCGGGACCGCCGGCGTGCCGCGCGTGACGCCGCTCTTGTAGCAGACGAACTCGTCGAGCGTGCCGCACGTGCAAGCGGACGTGCATTGCCCGGGGCAGGCGGCGTCGTCGGCGCCGTCGCACTCCTCGGCCAGCTCCACGGCGCCGTTGCCGCAGACGGGCGCGCTGCCCCCGAAGACGGTGGTCGTCAACTGGAACTCGCCCGCGCCGAGCGCGCGGTCCACGAGCACGAACCAGTCGCCCGCGGCGGGCGCGACGAAGCGACACGCGCCGAACTGGGTCACGCCGGTGCCGGCGCAGTCGAAGCTGGTGGTGGTGGGCGGGCTGCCGTGCTTGACGTACAGGTTGAAGTCCGTGGTGGCGTCGTCCCGGGCGTTCAGCGTGACGCGCAGCTCCTGCGTGCTCGGCGTGAGGACGACGTGCCGGGTGAAGGTGCTCGCGCCGCCACCGAGGGTGCCGTCGTCGGCGATCACCGTGACGCCGGCGTCGTCGACCTGTGGGATCGCGCCGCAGCTCGTGTTGTCGAGATCGGCACCGCCGACGCCGAGGATGAACGACTGGTAGGTGGCGATGTTGGCGTCGTAGCTGTGGTCGGTGGGCAGGCAGTCGTTGGCCGTGCCGCCCGAGGTGACGCCGGCCACCACCGGTCCGGCACCGAGGTCGAGGAAGATGGGCCCGCCGGAATCGCCGTAGCAGGTGTTGGAGTCGTCGCCCGGCGCGCCCAGCGGATCGGCGAAGATCCAGCAGACCGAGGCGACGTCGTTGGTGCCGGTCTCGAGCGGGCAGCTCGCGGTCGTCACCTTGCCGATGCGCTTCAACCCCGAGTCGCTCGCGCTGCCGGAGCTGACGCCGAAGCCGACGATCGTCCCCGGGGCGGGAATGAACGGCGTCGGCGACGTCTGGTTGATGTGCGCCGGGTGGATGCCGGTGACCGGCGTGCCGAGCGTCAGCACGGCGACGTCGGCGATCGGGAAGTTGGCGCCGGGGTGCACGCTGATCGCGCTCACGGGGAAGATGCCGCCGTTCTGGAGGTAGACGCGGAACTGCGACGCCGACCCGCTCGCGACGCAGTGGGCGGCCGTGACGAAGGTCTGGCAGCCGATCATGGTGCCGGAGCAGATCGCGTAGGCCTGGTCCATGGCGCCGAAGAGCAGCGCGCCGACGGCGGCCCGCTCGACGGTGGTCTTGCCGTTCACGATGCGGGGGAGGAGCGAGGCCGGGGCGCCGGCCACGCCGAGCACCAGCGCGCCGAGCGCTGCTGCGGTCCCGAGCTTCCTAGGCGACATCCAGGGCCTCCTGTGCCGCCCGCAGGCGGTCCACTTCTCTACCCCGGATCGGGGGCAAAAAGCAGCGTCTTTCGTCGTATAAGAGCATGCGGCAGACGCCATGTCGCGCGCCTGCTCGGGGGGCCGGGCTCGCCTAGCGCGCGAACGACTTCCGCAGCGCCGCCGCGGCCTGCTCGACCGCCTCCTCGGCCTGCGGGAGGACGGCCGACATGCCGAAGAAACCGTGGATGATGCCGTCGTAGCGCTTCATCTCGACCGGCACGCCGGCCTGGCGGAGCCGCGCGGCGTAGCGCTCGCCCTCGTCGCGGAGCGGATCGAACTCGGCGGTGATGACGGTCGCGGGCGGCAGCCCGCGGAGGTCGGCGGCGCGGAGCGGCGAGGCGTAGGGGTTCGCGCGGTCGGCGGGCCCGTTCAGGTAGTGGTTCCAGAACCACACCATGCCGTCGCGCGTCAGGAAGTAGCCCTCGGCGTTCTCGTGGATGGAGGGCGCGTCCATGTGGGCGTCGGTGGCGGGGTAGACGAGGAGCTGGTGCACGAGTCGCGGTCCGCCGCGGTCGCGCGCCATGAGGGAGACGACCGCGGAGAGGTTCCCGCCTGCGCTGTCGCCGCCGACCGCGATGCGCGCCGCCTCTCCACCCACCGCCGCCGCGTGCTCCGCCACCCAGCGCGTGGCCGCGTAGCAGTCCTCGGCCGCGGCGGGGAACTTGTGCTCGGGGGCGAGCCGGTAGTCGACCGCGACGACGACGGCCGGCACGGCGCGCGCGAGCGAACGGCAGACGGCGTCGTGGCTCTCGAGGTTCCCGATCACCCAGCCGCCGCCGTGGAAGAAGACGAGCACGGGGAAGGGTGCCTTGCCCTCGGGCGTGTAGACGCGGATCGGGACGTCGCCCTGCGGCCCGGGGATGGTGCGGTTCTCGACCCGCGCCACGGCGGGCGGCTCGGCTTGCATGGCGAGCATCTGGTTGATCATCTCGCGCGCCGCCGGCACGGACATCTCGTGGAGCTGCGGCATTCCGGTGGCGGCGAGCTGGTCGAGCAACGCCCTGGCGCGTGGGTCGAGCGGCATGACGCGGAACGCTAGCGCTTCCGGCTTCGTCCCGTCAACGTCGTCAGCTCTTGCCGAGCGTCTTCAGGTCGGCGCGCAGGAGGCCGATGGGGTCGGTGATCCGCGCCCCGCACCGCGGCGTCGGTGATCGCCTTCCGCCCTTTGCGCGAGCGGGTAGTCGGGACAACCCTACGAAAACGACCGAACCTCCGAAATCGGACATCGGGACGTCCCGCCACCTGGCTCGGCCCCACCGCCCCGGCTCGCGCGGCTTTCTCGCTCTCAAACAGGAGCGTGGCTATAACGTCGTGGCTTCGCGGTGCCTACTCGCCCGGCGACAGGTTGCTCCTCTTAGGCTCATCGATGTCGCGAACCGCCTCAGAAAAAGCGCGATTCCTGTTGAGCCGCTGGCATTGGTGGACTACTCGCACGGGCACAACGCGAGCGTCGCGAGGAAGAGCTCCGGGAGGTCCGCCTCTACTTCCTCGCCAGGAATCTCACAGAACGTCGGCCCGACGATCCCTACCTCAGTGGCGGGCGCTCGTGGCTACGGCCCTACGTTGTGCGAAACGATGCTTGGGCCACTTACGGGACATTGAAGGACGCCGCCGGGCTCAGGTCGTGGAACCGCGAGGAGCGAGAGAAGTGGGACGCGGTGTTACCTGACCTTGACGACGTCGCCCCGCGGCGCGTGAGCGCGTGACGACGGCAAGGTCGGCCGAGGCAGCGCGCCGCCCGCCGCCGCTGCTACCACATTGCTACCACTCCACCCGATACGACCCCGCACCGAGGCACTCGCCGGTCACTCGGATGCGTCGGGATTCTCAGGGGATGGTGTGGCCTCGGACGGCTCGGTTTCTTCCCCGGTCGAGTTCCTAATCCGGGGATCGTGCGTTCGAATCACGCCGGGGGCACTCGGAAGTTCGCGGGGTTGCGCTGCGGTGGTACGTGGATTTAGTCGGGTCTGCCCCGGACGGGCTATCGCGGTTACGGGAGGGCACCCCGCCCCATCGTCAGTGAGCGCACTCAGCGATTGACATCTCACTGGCTTCTCCCTATCTACAGAGAATCATGAGCCGACCTACGTATTCCGTCAGCAGCGCCCAGAGCCAGCTGCCGCGCTTGATCAAGGACGCGGAAGCGGGTGACGCCATCGCTATCAGCAGGCGGGACGTGACCGTGGCGTACATCCTCTCCCGCGATCACTTGGAGGCCATCGTGGAGACGATGGAGATCCTGGCGAACCCCGCCGCGAGGAAGGCCATCGAGGATCACCGGGCCGGCCGGCTCCGCTTCGTCCCGTTGCGTGCACTCGGCCCCGCCGACGAATGAAGGTCGAGTTGGCGGTGCAGGTCGTCGAATTCGTGCGGCGACTTCCACCCGACCCGAGGCGCCGCCTGCGCCGCGCGCTCAAGGATTTGGCCAACGAGAAGGGCGACCTCAAGCCGCTCCACGCGCCGCTCGAGGGGTACTGTCGCCTGCGAGTCGGCGGCTATCGGGTGATCTTCAGCTATGCGAGCCGGGACAGGATACAGTGCATCTTCGCTGAGCAGCGGAGCATCGTCTACGAACTCCTCGTCGAGATGCTGCGGGACCGAGTCGGAAGACGGGACCGGTGACCACCATGCCCGAGGAATTCAGCCCGGGTCGTCGAGCGCGACGGCCGCGAGCATCGTGCCCCGTCGTGCCCCGGACCCAGCCGTTCCACCTTCCCGCAGCCGCCGTCGCGTCTCCAAAGTGACGGCTGGACGCGGCTGTCGCGGCTACGCGAGGGTGAGCGCCTCGGTTCCTAGAGCCGGGAGAACTCCCAGCGCCCGTGAACGGCGCACGATACGCCGCCACGGTCCTAGTGCCTGGCCCCCGCTGAGGCCCTTGCGCCCTGTCTGCGTCCCGTAGCATTGCTGCGCAGCGTGCACCGCCAGGAAACCGCAGACGACCATCAAGTCGGACCAGGGGGTATCGCAATGCGGCGGGTAGTCGGGACAACCCTACGAAG
>JBGQET010000097.1:0-16632 GCA_041496545.1 Binatia bacterium
GACCCTGCGCCTCGGCTTCCTGGAAGCGGGCTGCGGCTGGATCGCCGACCTGATCCACGCCTTCCACGAGCACTGGGAGAAGCGCATCCGCGACTTCGACCCCGACGTGCGCGTGTCGATGACGGAGTTCACGCGCGAGCTGCTGCGCGAGCGCGGCGGGAAGGAGGGGAAGCTCGACCTGCTCGGCAAGGCGAAGGGCGTCTACGACCTGCTCGTGCGCGCCGAGCGCGAGCGGCGAGCCGGCGACACCGATGCCTACGTCTTCGAGCACAAGAACCTGACCCACGACCCGACCGACTTCTTCCGCCGCGGGCAGGTCTTCGTGAGCTTCGAGTCGGACGACCCGGCGCCGTCGTACCTCGGCGCCGCGCTGGGCGAGATGGGCGAGCGGCTCCCGTGCTTCAGCGCGGACTACGGTCACTGGGACGGCGTGCTGCGCGACTGCGTCACCAACGTCGCGCGCGCCGGACGCTACCAGCGCGCGCATCTCGAAGCGCTCCTCGCCGGCAATTGCCTCCGCTTCTACGGGTCACGGCTCGCGACCGCCGTCGGCCGCCCCGTGCAGTAGCACCCGACATTGCACACGCCATTGTGACCCACGCGACGGCGATGGTACGCCTCGCCCGCCGTCCCATGCGCGCCACCCGGCTTCTCGTCCTGCTGCTCTGCCTCGCGACGCGCGTGAACGGCGGGGAGACCGTCGCGCCCACCCGGGTCGATGTCCCGCTGCTCGCCGCACGCCCGGCGCTCTCCGCCGCGCGGCGCGCCCGGCTCGAGCGGCAGGCGGCGCGCGTGCACCGCCACGGACCGCGCCGGCAGCGCGCCGCGGGGCTCGTGCCGGCGCCCGTCTCCGGCGCCGTTCCCCAGGGGGCGGTGCCGGCGTCGGCCTTCGAGGTGATCCGCCGGACGGATCTCGCCGGCACGATCCCCGTAGCCGACCTCTCGCTGATCGACGAGCCGTGCGTGGCGCAGAACGGGCGCGACGTCTTTTTGACCGGCAACTGGTTCGGCGCGGTCTCCAAGGACTCGGGGCAGAGCTTCGCGTGGGTCGATCCCTTCTCTGCCTTCCCGTCCGTGAACGACGGCTTCTGCTGCGACCAGACGACGCTCTACGACCCCAGCCGCGACCTCTTCCTCTGGCTCCTGTCCTACTCACCCGACGCGAGCAACAACACGGTGCGACTCGCGGTCGCGCACGGCCAGGCGGAGCTCGAGGCGGGCAACTGGTTCCTCTACGACTTCGCGTCGCCCGCGGGCTCCTGGTTCGACTACCCGCAGATGGCGCTCGGGACGAACAGCCTCTACGTCACCACGAACCTCTTCCGGGTGAGCGACGACGAGTGGGCGAGCACCCGCGTGATACGGCTCTCGCTCGACCAGATCGCCGCCCACGCGAGCCTGGCCGTCGACACGTACTCGAGCGCCGACCACTTCAACTTCACCCTGGTGCGCGGTGCCGGCACGACCATGTACTGGGCGTCGCAGGACGACTTCGCTTCGCGCACGCGCGTCTACCGCTGGAGCGAGGGGATGGCATCCGGCGCGGTCGCCTTCGACGACGTCGACGTGAACGCGTGGGGCGTGGCGCCGATGGCCTGCGCGGGTCCGGACGGCCGCAACTGGTGCGACCGCGCCGACGACCGCGTCATGACCGGCTGGGTGGCGGGCGGCGTGCTCGGCTTCATGTGGAACGCGTCGCAGGACGCGAGCCACCCGTGGCCGTACGTCCGCGTCGTCCGGCTCACCGAGGCGACGCGCGCGCTCGTCGACCAGCCGGACATGGTGAGCCCCGACCACGCGCTCCTCTTCCCGGCGGCGGCGGTGAACGCGCGCGGGCACCTCGCCGGCACGCTGGTCCTCGGCGGCGGCGCGCTCTACCCGAGCGTCGGCGCCTTCGTGCTCGACGACCTCTCGGCGCCCCCGCCGCCGTGGGAGATCTACACGATCGCCGCGGGCGAGAGCGGGCCCGCCCAGGACAGGTGGGGCGACTACCTCTGCGCCGCGCCGGCCAGCCCGGTCTCGACCCAGTGGGTGGCGTCGGGCTTCGTGCTCGCCGGCGGCTCCACGGCGAGCCACCTCCACCCGCAGTACTTCCTGCTCGGTCGCGAGCGCGACGTCGCGCCCTGCGGCGCGGACGGCGACGCGTGCAGCGACGCCAACGCCTGCACGCCCGACGACACGTGCCACGCCGCGTTGTGCCTCGCGACCGCCACGCTCACCTGCACGCCGCCCGACGACTGCCACACCGCCGGCCGCTGCGACCCCGCGAGCGGCGCCTGTCTGAACCCCGCGAAGCCCGACGGCACGCCGTGCGCCGCCCCCAACGCCTGCACCCGCGGCGCCGCCTGCGTCGCCGGCGCCTGCCTCCCGTCCGACGTCGTCTCCTGCGGCGAGCCGGCCGCGTGCCACGAGCCCGGCGTCTGCGACCCGACCTCGGGTCGGTGCACGACCCCGCCCGTCACCGCCGCGTCGCTCCGCGCCCTCCTCGGTGTGGCATTCACCGAGGCGTCGTGCGCCAACACGCAAGAGCGCCGCCTCGTCACCCAGATCGCAAACCGCCTCCATCAAGCCCGCACCAAGCTCGACCGCGCCACGCGCGCCGAAACCAAAGGCACCAAGACCAAGACCTTCGTGAAGCAAACCGCCACCCTCCTGACCGCGGCCGCCCACCAAGCCACCCACCACCACCGCAACGTCTCGAACGCCTGCACCCGAACCCTCACGAAGTACGTAGACGCCCGGCGCAAACGCGCCGCCTGCCTCCTATAGATAGACGGAACCCGCCGACGGCGGCGCCCCCCGCACCCGCGCGCCGCCGTCGAGCGACTCAGCTATCCGTCGCCGGCGATCCGATGAGGTTCACGCAGGGCGGCTGTGTACGCGGCACCTGCTCGCAGCCGTTCAGCTCCGACACGTCGTTCACCATGCTCGTGTCGTCGTCGATGAGCGTGGCCCCCGTCAGCGTGATCGTCGAGTGGGCCTCGTCGGCGCAGATGCGGATGTCGCCGGGCTTGGCGAAGTCGTTGCGGATCGAGGCGTCGGTCACGTCGATCGTCGCCGGGACGAGGGACACCGAGCTGCTCGGCGAGTCCTGGCAGGGCGCGCACGCGGCCTGGCCGAGGGCGTTGAAGTTGGTCACGCCGGAGCGCAGGCAGATCAGCTCGGCGATCAGCACGTTGATGTTCGACGCGTCGATCTTGCCGAAGGCGGACACGTAGAGGTTGCTCTCGTTGCCGCCGACCACGGTGTTGCCGCCCCCGCCGCTCATGCCGCAGCAGTCCCCGCTGTTCCCGCCGCCGTTGGCGCCGAACAGCACGTCGCCCATGAACGACTCGATGCGCACCTCGTCCAGCGGGCTCTGGGTCTCGAGCTTCGACTTCGTGAACGTGACCGTGCCGACGCCCTGGACCTTGATGTGGTGACCCGTGAGGGTGGAGTTGGTGACGGTGATGGTGCAGGCGACCGGCGCGGTGTCCGCGCAGTGGATGAAGATGCGGTCGCCGCCGCCGTTCGAGCCGCCGATGGCGAACGTCGAGTTGGTGATCGTGATCGGGCCGCTCGCCTCGACCTCGATGCCGCCGTTGTTGTCCGTCTGCTCGATGCTCGTGCCGGTGGCCGTGAAGGCGCCGGTCGCGGTGATGTGGTTGGTCTGCGTGCTGTCGCCGGTCACGGCGCCCGCCGGCCCCTGGATGGTGATGTCGTGCGCGTTGACGATGACGTGGTCCGTCCCGGACAGGGGCGCGAGCAGACACTGGAGGACGAGGTCGTCGCTGCCGACGTCGAGGTGAGTCCCTGAGGAGACCGTCGAGAGGTGGGAATCCCCGACGCAGTCGGTCACGGTGACGACGGCGGCCGCCGCGCGACCGGCGAGGCCGAGGGCGACCGCGAGGGCGGCGATGCGAAGGCTGCGCGTCATGTCGTGCTCCTCGTCAGTCGTCGGTGGCCGGGGTGCCGACCGTGTTGTTGTGGCCCTGATGCGGCAACTGCTCGCGGCCGTTGATGGTCGAGACGTCCGGGCCCTTGGTGTCGTCGTCGATGAGCGTCGCGTCCTGGATGTTGACGGTGCCGTTGCCGTTCGCGGCGGTGACGACGATCTCGCCCCGCTTGCCGAAGTCGTTGTCGAGCGTGGCCTTCAGGAGGTTGGTGTCGCCCGTGCCGCCGAGACCCGAGGTCACGGTGATGCCCTCGGCGCGGTTGATCTCCGTGGACTGGAGGTCGATGGCGCCGAAGGAGCTGATGAAGGTCGTGCTCTCGTTGCCGCCGCCCATGTTGTCGCAGCACAACTGGGTGTCGCCGGCGATGGAGCGGATGTCGACCAGGTCGCGCCCGCCGCGCGTCACGATCGTGTTCAGGGCCGACGTGATGTTGCCCTGGATGCTGACGCGGACGATGTGCCCGAGGATGTTCGACTTGGTGATGTGCAGCGGGCAATGCGGCGCGGTGCACTGGATGCGCAGGTCCTTGCCCGCGCGATCGCTCGAACCGGTGACCAGCACGGCGCTCGTGATGGTGAGGCCGTTGCGGGCGAGAAGCTGGATGCTCCCGTTCCCGTTGGTCGCCTCGAGCGTCGCCTTGTCGATCACGATCTCGTCGGTGGCGAGGAGGAGCACGGCCTTGCCGACGCCGCCGGCCGACACACCGCCCGCGGGGCCCTGGACCGTGATGGTGGCGCCGCTGATGCGGATCCGGCTGGTCTTGCCGAGCGGGACGAGGTGGCAGGCGAGGATCACGTTGTCGCCGCCGCCGTCGACGACCGTGCTCTTGCCGATCTGCTTGATGTGGGGATCGCCGGTGCAGTCGCTGACGGTCACGTCGGCGCGGGCCGATCCGCCGGCGAGCCCGAGCACGGCGATGAGGGCAACGAGAGAGCGCTTCATGTCATCCACCTCGCGATGCCGCGCGCGCACGAAGCCCCGGCCGGCGGCAGCGCAGGCATACGCTTCCCCGCTCTTCGCCGTCAACCGAATTCACCCCGCGACGCGCGGAACCCCGGGGCTATGCGCAGGTAGATGTACGGCAGCGGTATGGACGGCGCTGTGCGGGGCGGCGCGTCAGCGCAGGCCGGCGACGAGGCCGAACTGGCCGAGGTGGTACGTGACCATGATCGCGGCCGGCGCCCAGGAGAGCCGGCCGACGAAGCGGTTCCACGCGATGAGGGAGTCCGAGACGAGGAAGAGGACGGCGCCGCAGGCGGCGACGCCGACGCCGGACGCGAGCGCCGAGCCGACCATGAGCGAGATGGCGAGCATGTAGAGCCCCACGCCGACCCGCAGTGGCGGCTCGTGGACGGCACGCACGACCCGCAGCCCCACCGGCGCCGAGACGACGACCACGACCGCGAGCCACGCCAGGCGCGCCCCGAGCGGAGCGACGAAGACGGCGACGTAGCAGAGGTGCGCGACGAGGAAGGCGGAGAGCCCGGCGAGGAAGGCGTTCGCCGGCAGCATGAGGAAGACGTCGCCGGCGAGCGAGAAGGCGAGCGCGAGCAGGAGCGCGGTCGAAGCGTGCGCGCCGGTCGCCGCCCACGCGAGCAGCGCGAGCAGCGCGCCCGGCTTGGCGACGTACTCCAGGCCGCGCGAGTCCACCGACACCGCGGCCCAATCGGCCAGCGCCAGCGCGAAGAAGGCGGGGAGGGCGACGGTCGCCGTCATGCCGCGCACACGAAGTCGCGCGTCTCGTGGAACCCGAAGCGCCCCATGAAGCCGCGGATCTCGCGGCGCGGCCCCTCGCCGGCGACCGACACGACGACGGGACGCCGCGCGAGCGTCGGCAGCGCGTCCACGCCGACGACCTCCGCGCCGTGGATCCGCTGGCCGAGCCGCCCGGGGTGCACCTCGACGACGTGCGACGGGCGCTTGCCGTGCGCGGCGAGCGCGCGGCGGAGCGCGCGGCCGGTGCCGCCGTGCCCCCAGAGAATGTAGCGGTCGGTGCGGGCGAGGAACCCCGCGGCGAGGAACGCCGCCTTGCACGCCGTGAAGCGCGCGAGCGCGTAGCGCGGGTGGGTGCGGGAAAGGCGCGCGGGACGGTCGCGCCAGGCGAGCAGCGGGCGCGGCACGACGCCCACCTCGTGCCCCGCCGCGAGCAGTCGCAGCACGAGGTCGTAGTCCTCGGGCCAGCCGGCGTCGCGGTAGCCGAGCGCGCGCAGCACGGGCGTCCGCACCATCAGCGTCGGGTGCGCGATGGGGCACTCGACGAAGACCTCCGCGCGCACGCGCGCGGGCGAGTCGATGGCGTTCAGCCAGCGCTCGTAGGCGTGCATGCCGTGCGTGCGGGGGAAGAGCCGGACGTGGCAGCCGACCGCTGCGAGCGTCGGCGACGCCGTCAACGCCGCGAGCTGGGCGGCCAGCCGCTCGGGGTGCATGACGTCGTCGGCGTCCATGCGGGCGACGAACGGCGTCACGCAGCGGCCGAGCCCGGTGGCGAGCGCGGCGACGAGCCCGCGGTGGGGCGTGGCGACCACCTCCAAGCGCGGGTCGCGCGCCGCGACCGCGCGCGCGACGGCGAGGGTGCCGTCGCGCGAGCCGTCGTCCACCAGGACGCAGCGCCAGCGGGGCTCGGTCTGGCGGAGCAGGCTCGAAAGACAGACGCCGAGCGTGGGCTCGGCGTCGAAGGCGGGCAGGAGGACGGTGAGGAGGGGGCGCCCGGCGGGCGTCATGGTCGGGAGACCATCACGCCCGGCGCGGCGCGGTCAACTCGGGCGGGTCAGTGGGCGAGGCACTCGAGCGTCACGGTGTCCTTGTCGAGGCGGCCGTCCATCGCCTGCGCGCGCATCGTGAAGCGCTCGCGCACGCGGCCCCTGATCGACACGGGCGCGGGGACGGTGAGGTTGGCGAGCGGGCTGCAGACGTCCTTGCCCTGGTAGGCGAGCGCTTGAGAGACCACCTGGCCGCTGCGGACGACCTCGAGGCCGAGGCTGGCGGCGGTGTTCTCGAGCCGGAAGGCGTTGGTGAGACCCTGCGGGCGCATGACCTCGAAGCTGCGGATGTCGTTCGCCGCGCAGCGGCGCAGACGCGGATCGTGGTTGGCGACGCAGACGCTCACTCCGAAGGTGCACTTTCCGTCCGCCTTGCCGTCGCGATCGCAGGTCGGGTCGCCGTCGTGGCAGCGGAGAACCGGGAGCACGCGCGACAGCCGGCGGTTGTAAGTGATCGGACCGGGGGTGTTGAACTCGAGGAGGCAGTCGGTCTTCTGCGAGCCGCCGCCGGCGATGCAGCGCCCGGGGGCGCCGAGCGTGCACTCGCACGCGTCGCCGATGCCGTTCTTGTTGAGGTCGGCCTGGTCGGGATTCGGGATCTTGGGGCAGTTGTCCTTCGCGTCGGGCACGCCATCGCCGTCGCCGTCCGCCCCGCCGCCGTTGCCGCCGCCCGGGGTGGTGGGCTGGTCGCAGGCGTCGCCGATGCCGTCGTGGTCGCTGTCCTTCTGGTCGGGGTTGAAGACGCTCGGGCAGTTGTCCTGGTCGTCCGGCACGCCGTCACCGTCGCCGTCCACCGCCTTGGGGTGGGTGCAGGCGTCGCCTACGCCGTCGTGGTCGCTGTCCTTCTGATCCGGGTTGGCGACCAGCGGGCAGTTGTCGCAGGCGTCGCCGATGCCGTCGCCGTCGGTGTCCTTCTGGTCGGGGTTCGAGACGCCCGGGCAGTTGTCCGGGGTGGTGGTGCCCATGCAAGTGTTGTCGGCGATGCCGGGGTCGCCGAAGCCGTCGCCGTCGGAGTCGATGCACGCCTCACACACGTCGGGGATGCCGTCGTGGTCGAGGTCGGGCGAGCCCGCGGGCGCGTGGCAGGAGGCGACGCTCATCCGGCTGGGGCGGCCGCGCGAGTCGTAGAACAGCTTGATCGTCGACGGCTTGCAGGGAGCCTTGAGCTGGATGCCGATGCGGAGCTCGATCGCCTCGTTGACCAGGGTGGTCTGACGCGCGGTCGCGTCGAAGCGGAAGGGGAGGGTGATGGTCGCGGTGCGGCGGATGCTCGCGCCGGCGAGCGTCGTGTTGGCGATCTCCACGCCGTGGCCGAGCCCGCGGACGGAGAGGGTGAAGTCCACGCAGGAGTCGAGCACCTTGCTGGAGCGCAGGTGCAGCAGCACCGCGCCGCCCGTGATCTCCTGGGCCTTCACGCCGGTGCCGGCGAGCACGGTCTCGAGCTTCGCGCTGGTGTGGAAGAAGGGCGAGAAGTTGGCCGACGCCCCGCCCGGCGCGAGCGACAGGAAGTCGAGCGCGCGGGAGTTCTTGACCGGCGCCGCCGGCACGAGGACGTGGTCGGCGCGGAAGTAGAGATCGTGCGTGTCCTCGGGTGGCATCGCGTGGGCGGCGGCGCCGAGACCGAGCAGCATGGCGAACGACAGTGCGAGCGCGCGATTCACTGGAGACCCCCTCTTTTCGGCTGCCCGCGAGGTGAGACGCGGGCGACTCGAACGGGTCGCTTGAGCACGGCTCGTGCCACGAATGGCACGGGCGCGAGGCACGTTTTCCTTGCGCCTCGGCGGGGGGTCGACCGGCGTCAGTGCACGATCATGATCGCGATGATGCAATCTCCGGAGGCGCACGCGACTCGCCGACGCCGACGCCGCAGCCGACGAGGTGCGAAACGCCGGCGCCTACCACTGCGCGGACGAATCGGCTATGACCGGCCGCCGCGCGCAGGTCTCATGCGACACGTCGTCCGCCACACCATCCGCGACTCGCGTGCGTTGCGCGCGTGCGAGGCTGCGAGATGACGCCCCTCGCGGGAGCGCTCGCGCTGGCGCCGCGCGTCCGCGCCGAAGCCGACCGCATAGAGCGCGAGCGGCGGCTCACGCCGGAGCTGGTGCAGGCGATGGCCGCGGCCGGCGTCTTCCGCCTCCTCGTGCCGCGCGCGCTCGGCGGCCTGGAGGTCGAGCCGACCACGTTCGTCACCACCGTGGAGGCGCTCGCCGAGGCGGACGGCTCCGCCGGCTGGTGCGCGATGATCGCCGCCACCAGCGCCGTCATCGCTGCGTATCTTGCCGAGGACGTTGCGCGGGAGATCTACGGCCGTCCCGACGTCGTGACGGGCGGCGCGTTCGCCCCGCAGGGAACGGCCACGGTGGTGCAGGGCGGCTACCGTGTGCGCGGGCGCTGGGCCTTCGGCAGCGGCTGCGAGAGCTGCCACTGGCTCATGGGCGGGACGGTGGTGACCGACGGCGGGCGGACCCGCGCGCTGCCGAGCGGCGCGCCCGACCCGCGGCTCATGCTCTTCCCCGCCGGCGAAGCGCGCGTCATCGACACCTGGACGGTCTCGGGGCTCCGCGGCACGGGCAGCCACGACTTCACCGTCGAGGACGTCTTCGTCCCCGCCGGCCGGTCGATCTCGCTCGTGACCGACCGCCCGCGGGCGTCGGGCGCGCTCTACGCCTTCCCGGTGTTCGGCCTGCTGGCGACCGGCATCGCGTCGGTCGCGCTCGGCATCGGCCGGCGCGCGCTCGACGAGGTGACGACGCTGGCCGGCGCCAAGACGCCGGCGCTCGGCCGCCGACTCCTCCGCGAGCGGCCGATGATCCAGGTGCGCGTCGCCGAAGCCGAGGCGGCGCTCGGCTCCGCCCGCGCCTTCCTGCTCGAGACGATCGACGCGGCGTGGACCGCCGCGGGCCGCGAGGGCGCGATCCCGCTCGCACTCCGCGCCCGGCTGCGTCTGGCGGCCACCGCCAGCGCGCTCGGTGCCGCGCGCGCCGTGGATGCCGCGTACGAAGCGGGCGGCGCGTCGTCGATCTACGCCACCAGCGCGCTCCAGCGCTGCTTCCGCGACGTGCACGCGCTCACCCAGCACATGCTCGTCGCGCCGGCGACGCTCGAGCTGGTCGGCCGCGTGCTCCTCGGCGTCGAGACCGACGTCGGGATGCTCTGAGGGACGCCATGGATCTCTTCGACGCGCTCACCACCACGCACGCCGTCCGACGCTTCACGGACGAGCCCGTCTCGGACGCCGAGGTGATGAAGTGCCTCGAAGCCGCGACGCACGCGCCGAGCGGCGGCAACATCCAGCCCTGGCAGTTCCTCGTCGTGCGCGACGCCGCGACGCGCCGCGCGCTCGGCGACGTCTACCGGCGCGCCTACGACCGCTACGAGCCCGCGCTCGTCGCCGCGCGGCCGCCGGCGCGCACGCCGGAGGAGGAAGCGCTCTTCCGCTGCATGCTCGGCTCGGCGCGCCACCTGGCCGAGCACATGGGCGAGGTCCCCGTGCTGGTCCTCGTCTGCATGCCGGCCATGTCGATGACGCTCACCGACGCGGAGGGGCCGCTCGACGTCGGCACGCCGTTCGCGTCGATCTACCCCGCGGTGCAGAACCTGATGCTCGCGGCCCGGGGGCTCGGCATTGGCACGACGCTCACCACCGTGTATCGCGTCTACCAGGACGAGGTCCGCGCCCTCTGCGGCATCCCCGAACGCTGGGAGGTCGTGGCACTGGTCCCGATGGGCCGGCCGCGCGGCCGCTTCGGCGCGGGTCGCCGGCGGCCCGCCGAGCAGATGACGCACTGGGACCGCTTCGGGAACAAGCGAAAGGGGACGACATGATCACGGTCATCGCGACGCTCCAGGTGAAGCCCGGACAGGAGAAGGCGTTCGAGGAGGCGGCGCGGCCGCTCGTCGCGCACGTGAAGGCGAACGAGCCCGGCACGCGCGCGTACTTGTTCCACCGCTCCACGGCCGACCCGACGCAGTTCGCGTTCTACGAGGTGTACGCCGACCAGGCGGCCCTCGCCGCGCACTCGGCGAGCGAGCCGATGCAGAAGTTCTTCGGGTCCGTCGGCGGGTTCCTCGCCGGCCGGCCCACCATCACTCTCTACGAGGAGATCGACGGCAAGCGCTGACGCTTGCAAGGGAGGAGAGACGAATGCTTCGAGCAGTCATCATCGCCGGCCTCGCGCTCGCGACGCCGGGGCTGGCGTCCACGTGGGACATCGACGGGGCGCACACCAGCGCCGGGTTCGCCGTGCGCCACCTGATGGTGTCGACGGTGCGCGGCGCCTTCGGCAAGGTGAGCGGCGCGGTCACCTTCGACGAGCAGGACCCGGCGAAGTCCTCCGTCGAGGCGACGATCGACGTCGCCAGCGTCGACACGCGCAACGAGAAGCGGGACCAGCACCTCAAGAGCGCCGACTTCCTCGACGTCGAGAAGTATCCGACGATCGTCTTCAAGTCGAAGAAGGTGACGGCCGGCGACAAGGACCACTGGCGCGTCACGGGCGACTTGACGCTCCACGGCGTGACGAAGGAGGTCGTGCTCGACGTCGAGGGCTCGCCGAAGCCCATGAAGGACCCGCGCGGAAACCTGAAGCTCGGCGGCGTCGCCACGACCAAGATCAACCGCAAGGACTTCGGCGTGGTGTGGAACTCGCCGCTGGAGGGCGGTGGGGTGGCGGTCGGCGACGAGCTCGACATCACGATCGACGTCGAGATCGTGAAGAAAGCGCCGGAGGCTTGACCATGGCGATCCAGGAAGGCAAGGCCGCGCCCGCGTTCGCGCTCGAGGACGCGACGGGGAAGAAGGTGTCGCTCGCGGACTTCAAGGGCAAGAACGTCGTCCTCTACTTCTATCCCAAGGACGACACCCCGGGTTGTACCAAGGAGGCGTGCGGCTTCCGCGACGCGTGGAAGGAACTGGGCAAGCTCGGCACGGTGGTGCTCGGCGTGTCGGCCGACGACGGCCCGTCGCACCAGAAGTTCGCCGCCAAGTACAAGCTGCCGTTCCCGCTCCTCTCGGACCCGGACCGCACGGTGATGAAGACCTACGGCGCCTACGGCGAGAAGATGCTGTACGGGAAGAAGACCGTGGGCGTCATCCGCTCGACGGTCTGGATCGGCCCCGACGGGAAGGTGCGCAAGCACTGGGCTCGCGTGAAGGACGCCGCGCTCCACCCCGAGCAGGTGCTGGACGCGCTGCGGGGCGCGTAGCCCTGGCGGAACTGCTCACCCGACCGTTGAGGCCCCGCCGAGTGGCCCAGGCATGTGCGCGGACGTTAGCACAACTATGCATCCGACTTTCGGCTCAATGGACTTGACGGGGCCGACGGTCGGGCGCTAGCGCTCTCCCGGAGCAAAGGAGTGTGTGATGCGACGTCTACGCGTGCCCGTCCTCATCCTGGCTTCGTGTCTCGGTGTGGTCGCCGTGATCCCGAGGGCGCTCGCCCTGCCGGTGCAGGATCATCTCAAGTGCTACAAGGTTCGGGACTCCCTGCGACAAGCCGTCTACACCGCCGACTTGGCGGGCGACCTCGGCGTCGACGTGGGCTGCGTCATCAAGGTGCCCGCGGTGTACGCGTGCGTGCCCACGAGCAAGACGAACGTGAAACCCACGCCGCCGCCGCCCTTCGGCAACGGCGTCACCGCAGGCGCGCGTTCGGAGATCGTCGCGTGCTACCGGGTGAAGTGCCCGCGCGCCGGGGTGCCGAGCGCCCTGGGGGTGCAGGACCAGTTCGGCGAACGGCCCGTGAAGCCGATCACGACCAGTCTCCTCTGCACGCCGTTCGTCATTCCAGTGACCACGACGACCACGTCGACGCTGCCCCCGCAGGTCTGCTCTCAGCCGGGCGCGTGCAACCCGGCTTGTGGCGCCGCTCAAGGCTGCGCCAACGTGCGCAACGGCTGTGCCTGCGCCGACGCGCCGGCGTGCGGTGCGCAGGGCGACCAGTGTGGCGGCAACTGCCCGGTCGGAACGACCGAGCCGTGCCACCTCGACACCTCCAACGGGCAGTGCATGTGCGGCTTCATCACCGGCACGCAGCCGTGACCGCGTCCTAGTGGAAGTAGTGCCCGGCGTTCACGTCGATCGCCTGGCCGGTGACGACCGAGGAGAGGTCCGAGGCGAGGAAGACCACGGTGCCGGCGATCTCGGCCGAGGTGGGGATCCGGCCGAGCGCGGTGCGTGAGGCGATCTCGGCGTAGACCGCCTCGGGCGTCGTCTTCTGCTGCTGCGCGAGCTGCTTGAACCAGCCCTCGAGCGACGGGCCCCAGATGTAGCCGGGCACGACGGAGTTGACGCGGATGCCGTCCGCGCCCAGCTCCTTGGCGAGCGTCTGCGTGGCGGCGAGGAGCGCGCCCTTCGACGCCGCGTAGCCGCCGAAGCGCGGCTCGATGATGCGGATCGACATCGAGTTGACCATGATGATCGAGCCGCGGCGCTGCGCCTTCATGTGCGGCACCACGGCCTGCGTGAGCTGGAGCGAGCCGAAGAGGTTGACGTCGAACACCCTCCGCCAGTCCTCCAGGCTCGCCTCCGCGACCGGCACGTACTTGCCGCCGAGGAAGGCGTTGTTCACCAGCACGTCGATGCGGCCGAGCTCGGCGACGGCGGCCGCGGCGAGCCGGCGGCAGTCCTCGGGCTTGGCGATGTCGGTGGGGACCGGGAGGGCGCGCCGGCCGAGCGCGCGGACCTCCGCGGCCAGCGCGTCGAGCGCCGCCGGCGTGCGCGCGGCGAGCACAACGTCGGCGCCCTCCTTCGCGAAGGCGAGGGAGATGTCGCGGCCCATGCCCGGGCCGATGCCGGAGACGATCGCGACGCGATCCTGGAGGAGTCCGGCCATCAGTCCGCCAGGTGCGGCGCCACCTCGGCGGCGAACGCCTCGATCTGCTCGACCAGCTCGTCGCACGAGCGGGTGCGGAAGCGGACGCCGCAGAAGTCGACGCCCATGGCGCGCAGCTCGCGGAGCGACGCCGCGATCGCCTCGCCCGAGCCCGAGCGCGCGTTGGGGCCGAGGTCGAACGACGCCTTGCCGACGTAGAGCCACTCGCTGTTGGCGCCGATCTCGATGGGCGCGTCGCCGCGCGTCTTCCGGCGGTGCTCCTTGATGTAGGCGATCTGCTTCGGCAGCTCGGCGCGCACCGTGCCCTGGGGGAGCCAGCCGTCGCCGCGGACGGCGGCGCGGCGGAGCGCGGCCGGCGTGCTGCCGCCCACCCAGATCGGCGGGCGCGGCTGCTGCACCGGGCGCGGGCGGAGGCCGACGTCGCGGAACTGCCACGCCGCGCCCTCGTGGGTCGGGAACTCGTCGGTGAACGCGGCGACGACGGCGTCGATGGCCTCGTCGACGAGCAGGCCTCGCCGGGTGAAGTCCACGCCGAGGGCCGCGAACTCGCCCTGCAGGTGCCCGGCGCCGACGCCCAGGATGACGCGGCCGCCGGAGAGCGCATCGAGGGTGGCAAAGGCCTTCGCCGTGGCGAGCGGGTGGCGGTAGGGCGCAACATATACATAGGAGAGGAGCCGCACCCGGCAGGTCGCGGCGGCGAGGAAGCCGAGCGTCGCGACCACGTCGTACCAGACCGTCGACATCGCCTGCGCTTGCGCGCGCGGGACGCAGACGTGGTCGCACGCGGCGAGGTAGAAGAACCCGCTCCGGTCGCACGCCTCGGCGACGCGGCGCAGCTCCGCCGTGCCCGCCGTCCGCTCCCACGGCTGCACGAAGACGGTGCTCTGCGAGGCGACGGGAAGCTGGAAGCCGTAGGCGAGACGCCCCGGCGGGACGACGCGCACTCCCGTCACCGCGCCGCCGCCTGGCGCATGCGCGTCGTCGAGTGCACCGGGTCCTTGTCGAAGCGCGGAATCACGTGCTTCCCGAAGACCGCCACCGACTCGAGCGCGACCGCCTGCGGCTGGGTCGAGGCGAGGACGCCGAAGATGAGCTGGTCGCAGCCGACGTCGGCGTACATCTGCACGCCGCGCGCGCACTCCTCCGGGTCGCCGACGATGCGCTGGCCGGACGCGATGCGCTCGTCGAGCTGCGCGGGCGTCGGCTCGGGGATGAGCTGCGGCCACGGCGGCACGGCGGCGGGGCGCGGGAAGGTGTCGAGGTACCGGAAGACGAGGCTCGTGTGGTAGCCGGTCCCCATGGTGAGCGCGACCTCGCGCGCGCGCCGGCGGTCCTCGAGGCAGACGAGCGCCGTCACGCACGCGACGTTGTCGTTGACGTAGCCGCCGACCGGCTCCGCGTGGCGGATGTTCTTCTTGTAGACCTCGATGAGCGGCGCGAAGTCCTGGGGCGAGCCGAGGCTGAAGCAGAGCGCGCCGAGGCCGAGACGCGCCGCCTTCTCGAAGGTGGACGGGCTGCCGCACGCGACCCAGATCGGCGGGTGCGGCCTGCTGTACGGCTTCGGCAGGATGTTGCGCGCCGGCATCGAGAAGAAGCGGCCGTCGTGCTGGTACGGCGTCTCGCGCCACATGCGGAGGATCTCGCCGAGCGCTTCGTCGTACATGGCACGCGTGGTGTCGCCGTCGGGGATGCCGAAGCCCTTGAACTCCGTGGAGGACGAGCCGCGGCCGGTGCCGAACTCGAAGCGACCCTCGGAGAGGTGATCCAGCATCGCCACGCGCTCGGCGGTGCGCGCGGGGTGGTTGACGGGCGGGGTCAGGTTCCAAATCGCCGACCCGACGTGGATCCGTTTCGTCCGCGCCGCGATCCACGGCAGCACGATCTCGGAGGCGGACAGGTGCGAGTACTCCTCGAGAAAGTGGTGCTCGACCGACCACACGTACTTGAAGCCGGCGCGGTCGCACGCCTCGGCCAGCTCGACCTCGCGCATGAGGCGTTCGTGCTCGGCGCCGTCGGGGTTCGCCTCCGCCTCGGCGCGCGGCAGGTGGGCCTGGATGAAGAGCCCGAACTCCATCACTCGCCCCAGCCGCTCACGTCGACGCCGAGCGCGCGGATGCCGTCGATGATGCGCTGGGGGCGGATGTAGTCGGGGATGCGCTCGTACTGCCACATGCGGGCCTTGCCGGTGCCGGTCACGAACTTCCGCGCCTGCTCCATGGTGAAGACGACGCCGCGCCGGCCGACCATCCGCTCGTAGCGCGCGGCGTGCTCGCGGTCGTGGACGTAGTTCATGGCGTCGCACATCGAGACGATGTTGGTCTTCCCCCACTCGCGCGGCGAGAGGCTCACGTGGACCAGCAGCGACGCCGGCTCGAAGCCGAGCGTCTGCTCGTCGCGCGTGCGGACCGAGACGGGTCCCAGGCAGCAGGCGCAGTACGACTGGATGGTCAGCTCCTTGCCGGCGAAGGGCGGCATCATGCTGATCGCGATCGACTCCATCGCGCACCCGGCCCAGCAGTGGAAGCGGCCGTCGAGGTGCACCGCCGCCTGGCTCGGGTAGCTCGAGAAGGGTGGCGCCTTCAGGATGCTCATGTTCTGCGTGTCGAGGTCGACGTTGCACATGATGCCGAGGTCGAGCTGCTTGTAGGCTTCGAGGAGGCGCGCGCGCGGGAGGCCGGTGCCCTCGTGCATGGCGCGCAGGTTCGGCGCCGTGCCGTGCGCGCACCAGTGCTCGTAGAGGAACTGGCGGACTTTCAGGGCGTCGTCCGAGAAGCTGAACTCGGGCACGTTCTGCGGCATGGGGGCCCGTCATAGGTAATCCGCCGTCCGCCGCGCAAGGGCGGCGCGCGCCTTGCGCTCGGCGGTCGTCCGTGGTTTGGCGCGTCCGGTGCGACCGCGCCGCCTCGCCGTGCTCGCCGCCGTCCTCGTCGCCGGCTGCTCGGAGAAGATCGTCGGCACGCTGCCCGCGGCGGCGACGAACGCCGGCAGTGGGAAATTCCAGGCGGGCGCGGCGAAGGCCGACCTGACGCCGCCGCCGGGCTACCCGATGGGCGGCTTCTCGTTCATCGGCAAGACGGCGCGCGGCTGGTGGACGCGGCTCCA
>JBGQET010000098.1:0-16489 GCA_041496545.1 Binatia bacterium
AGCCCCGGCTCGAGGACGTTCTCGCCCTTGACGATGGCCTCGTACATGCGGGTGCGGCCGGCGACGTCGTCCGACTTCACCGTCAGCATCTCCTGCAGGGTGTAGGCGGCGCCGTACGCCTCGAGGGCCCACACCTCCATCTCGCCGAGCCGCTGGCCGCCGAACTGGGCCTTGCCACCGAGCGGCTGCTGCGTGACGAGTGAGTACGGGCCCGTCGAGCGGGCGTGAATCTTGTCGTCCACCAGGTGGTGGAGCTTCATCATGTACATGACGCCGACGGTGACCTCGTGGGCGAAGCCGTCGCCCGTCCGACCGTCGAAGAGGCGCGTCTGCCCGGTCGCGGGCAGCGCGGCGCGGGCGAGGAGCTTGAAGATCTCCTCCTCCGAGGCGCCGTCGAACACCGGCGACGCGACGTGGATGCCGCGGGCCGCCTTGCGCGCGAGCTTGACGACGTCCTCGTCGACGAGGGCGTCGATGAACTCGCCGATCTCCTTGGTCGAGCCGTAGAGCTCCTTGACGGTCTTGCGGAGCACGTCGACCTGCGGCCGGCCGTTCTCCTCGAGCGCTTCCTGGATCTGGCGGCCGAGCTCGCGCGCCGCCCAGCCGAGGTGGGTTTCGAGGATCTGGCCGACGTTCATGCGGCTCGGGACGCCGAGCGGGTTCAGCACGATGTCGACCGGCGTGCCGTCGGCGAGGTAGGGCATGTCCTCCTCGGGGAGGATGCGCGACAGCACGCCCTTGTTGCCGTGGCGGCCGGCCATCTTGTCGCCGACCTGGAGCTTGCGCTTGATGGCGACGAACACCTTCACCATCTTGATGACGCCGGGAGGCAGCTCGTCGCCCCCCTTCAAGCGCTCGATCTTCTCGGAGAAGGAGAGCTTGATGAGGTCGATCTGCTCCTGCATGCCCTCGACGAGGCGGGAGAGGTCGTCCTCGGTCTTCTCGTCGCCGACCTTGATGTCGCCCCAGTAGTTGGACGGGATCTGGGCGAGCACGTCGGCGGTCACGTCGACGCCCTTGTTGAGCAGCACCTTCCGCGTGTCGTCGGTGAGACGGGCGGAGGTCTGCTTGCCCTCGAGCAGCGAGAGGACCTTCTTGCCGGTGCTCTCGCGGATGATGCGGATCTCGTCCTGCTGGTCCTTGCGGAGCTTGGTGATCTCCTCGTCCTCGATGGCGCGCGAGCGGTCGTCCTTCTGGATGCCCTTGCGCGAGAAGACCCGGGCGTTGATCACCGTGCCCTCGACGCCGGGCGGGACGCGGAGGCTGGTGTCGCGGACCTCGCCCGCCTTCTCGCCGAAGATGGCGCGCAGCAGCTTTTCCTCGGGGGAGAGCTGCGTCTCGCCCTTGGGGGTGATCTTGCCGACCAGGATGTCGCTCGGCTTCACCTCGGCGCCGATGCGGATGATGCCGGACTCGTCCAGGTCCTTCAGGGCCTCGTCGCCGACGTTGGGGATGTCGCGCGTGATCTCCTCGGGGCCGAGCTTGGTGTCGCGCGCGACGCACTCGAACTCCTCGATGTGGACGGAAGTGAAGAAGTCGTTCTTGACCACGCGCTCGGAGATGAGGATCGAGTCCTCGAAGTTGTAGCCGCCCCAGGGCATGAAGGCGACGAGCACGTTGCGGCCGAGGGCGAGGTCGCCCATCTCGGTGGCGGGGCCGTCGGCGATCACGTCGCCGGCGCGGACCTGGTCACCCACCTGCACGATCGGGCGCTGGTTGATGCAGGTGTTCTGGTTCGAGCGCTGGTACTTCACCATGTTGTAGATGTCGACGCCCGGGTCGCGGCCGTCGGTGGAGGTCTTGTCGGCCTTGACCACGATGCGGGCGGAGTCGACCTGCTCGACGATGCCGTCGCGGCGGGCGACGACCGTGACGCCCGAGTCCCGCGCCACGACGCGCTCCATGCCGGTGCCGACGAGCGGCGCGTCGGTGCGCAGCAGCGGCACCGCCTGGCGCTGCATGTTGGAGCCCATGAGGGCGCGGTTGGCGTCGTCGTTCTCGAGGAACGGGATGAGCGAAGCGGCCACCGAGACGAGCTGGTTCGGCGACACGTCCATGAACTCGACCTTGTCGGGCGTCACCATGGTGAACTCGCCGCCGATGCGGGCGGAGACGAGGTCGGCGGTGTAGTGGCCCTTGGCGTCGAGGGGGGCGTTCGCCTGCGCGATCGTGTGCTCCTCCTCCTCGAGCGCGGAGAGGTAGACGATCTCGTCGCTGACCCGGCTGTCCTTGACCCGCCGGTAGGGCGTCTCGACGAACCCGAACTCGTTCACGCGCGCGTACGTCGAGAGCGAGGCGATGAGGCCGATGTTCGGGCCTTCCGGGGTCTCGATCGGGCAGACGCGACCGTAGTGGGTGGGGTGGACGTCGCGCACCTCGAACCCGGCGCGCTCGCGCGTCAGACCGCCCGGGCCGAGGGCCGAGAGACGGCGCTTGTGCGTGATCTCGGAGAGCGGGTTCGTCTGGTCCATGAACTGGGAGAGCTGCGAGGATCCGAAGAACTCCTTGATGACCGCCGATACCGGCTTGTAGTTGATGAGCTCCTGCGGCATCAGCGTCTCGATGTCCTGCAGGCTCATGCGCTCCTTGATGGCGCGCTCCATGCGGACGAGACCGATGCGGTACTGGTTCTCGATCAGCTCGCCGACCGCGCGCACGCGACGGTTGCCGAGGTGGTCGATGTCGTCGATCTGGCCGTTGCCGTTCCTGAGCTCGATCAGGTAGCGGACGACCTCGAGGATGTCCTCGCGCCGCAGCGTGCCCTGGTCGAGCGGCACGTTGATCTTGAGCTTGTGGTTCAGCTTCAGGCGGCCGACGCGCGAGAGGTCGTAGCGCTCGGGGTTGAAGAAGAGGTTGTTGAAGAAGGCGGTCGCGGTCTCCGGGGTGGGCGGGTCCCCCGGCCGCAGCCGCCGGTAGATCTCGAGGATCGCGTCCTCGGGGCTCGCGATCTTGTCCTGGAGGAGCGTGTTGCGCAGCGAGGGACCGATGTGGGTGTCGTCGAGGAAGAGCACCTCGAACCGGTTGATGCCGCGCGTGCGGAGCTGCTCGATCTTCTCGTCGGTGATCTCCTCGTTGGTGGCGAGGACCACCTCGCCGGTCTTCGGGTCCTTGACGTCGTGCGCCGAGACACGGCCGATCACCTCTTCGAGCGCGATGGGAATCTGCTCGATGCCCGCCTGCTCCATCTGGCGGAGCGAGCCCTTGGTGAATTTCCGCCCCTCCTTGAGGATCAGCTCGTTGCTGCCGGGGTGGCGGAGGTCGCGCGTCGCCTTCATGCCGACCAGGTGGTCGGGCACGAACTTCTTGGCGGCCTTGCGGCCGTCGAGGATGATCGTGTCCTTGCGGTAGAAGTAGTTGAGGAGCGCCTCGGCGGTCATGCCGAGGGCGCGGAGCAGCACCGTGGCGTGGAACTTTCGCCGCCGGTCGATGCGGACGTGGAGGATGTCCTTGGGGTCGAACTCGAAGTCGATCCACGAGCCGCGGTAGGGAATGACGCGCGCGGAATAGAGGAGCTTCCCGCTGGCGTGGGTCTTTCCCTTGTCGTGGTCGAAGAAGACGCCCGGCGAGCGATGGAGCTGCGAGACGATGACCCGCTCCGTCCCGTTGACCATGAACGTCCCGTGCTGGGTCATGAGCGGGATCTCGCCGAAGTAGACCTCTTGCTCCTTGACGTTCTTGATCGAGCGGACGCCGCTCTCCTGGTCGATGTCCCAGATGACGAGCTGCACCGTGACCTTGAGCGGCGCGGCGAAGGTCATGCCGCGCTGGTGGCACTCGTCGACGTCGTACTTGGGCTCGGAGAGGGTGTAGCTCACGAACTCGAGCGACGCCGTCTCGTTGAAGTCCTTGATCGGGAAGACCGACTTGAAGACGGCCTGCAACCCTTGATCCTTGCGGACCTCGGGGGCGGCGTCCTTCTGCAGGAACTCCTCGTACGACCGCTTCTGGATCTCGATGAGGTTCGGGATGTCGATGATCTTCTTGATGCGCCCGAACGTGCGCCGGAAGCGAAGGTTGTTCGGGACCCTCGATGCGGGAACCACCGTCATGCTCATGCCGTCTCCAGCCTCCCTACTTCAGCTCCACCGCGCCGCCCGCCTCCTCGATCTTCTTCTTGATCGACTCGGCCTCGGCCTTCGGAACGCTCTCCTTGACCGGCTTCGGCGCGCCGTCGACGAGGTCCTTGGCCTCCTTCAACCCGAGGCCGGTGAGCTCGCGGACGACCTTGATGACCTGGATCTTCTTGTCACCGGCGTTCAAGAGCACGACCGTGAAGTCCTCCTTCTCCGGCGCCGCGGGAGCCGCACCGGCCCCTGCCGGCCCGGCCGCGGCCACCGCCAGCGGCGCCGCCGCCGACACGCCCAGCTCCACCTCGAGCTCCTTCACCAGCGTCGAGGCGTCCATCAGGCTCATGTTCTTGAGAAAGTCCTTCACCTGCTCGCGCGTGACTTCCATGGGATTGCTCGCTCCTTCCTTCAGTGACCGAATCGTGCGCCGCGCTCACTCGGCCGGCGCGTTCTCCGTGCCTGCGCGCTTGCTGAGCGCGTCCACCAGCCGCGCTACACACGCGGCGGGCTCGTTCAGGGTGCGCAAGAGCCGCGCGGCGGGCGCTTGCAAGAGGCCGAGGAACTGCGCCAACAGCACCTCGCGCGAGGGCAGCTTCGCGAGCGCCTTCACCTCCGCCGGCGGCAGCATCACGCCGTCGAGCAGCGCGCCCTTGATCTGCAGCTTGGGCAGCTCGTCCGCGAACTTGACCGCGAGCTTGGCGATCGCGACCGGATCGCGGAAGCCGATGATCAGCGCGAGCGGGCCGCGCAGCATAGGCGCGAGCTTGGCGTAGTCGGAGCCGTCGAACGCGCGACGGGCGAGCGTGTTCTTCGCCACCCGGCAGCGGCCGTTGGCCTCGCGCACCGCCTTGCGCAGACGGTTCAGGTCCCCGGCCGTCAGCCCGCGGTACTCCGCGAGCACCGCCACCGACGCCTTGCCCAGGTCGCCGCGGATGCCTTCGACGTTCTCGACCTTCTGTGCCCGTCTCATTTATTGTTCCTCAACTGCCGGCTCAGCCGGCGGCCCGGACCGTGGCCGGGTCGATGTGGACGCCCGGGCTCATGGTCGACGACACCGCGACGCTCAGCATGTAGTTGCCCTTCGACGCCGCCGGCTTGGCGCGCAGCAGGCTCGCGAGCAACGCTTGCGCGTTCTCGAGCAGACGCTCGACGCCGAAGCTCCGCTTGCCGATCGGCACGTGGACGATGCCCGCCTTCTCGACCCGGAACTCGACCTTGCCGGCCTTCACCTCGCGCACGGCCTTGGCGACGTCGAAGGTGACGGTACCGACCTTGGGGTTCGGCATGAGGCCGCGCGGGCCGAGGATCTTCCCGAGGCGGCCGACCGTGCCCATCATGTCGGGCGTCGCGATCGCGGTGTCGAAGTCGAGCCACTGCTCTTCCTGGATCTTCTTCGCGATGTCGTCGGCGCCGACGATGTCCGCGCCGGCGTCGGTCGCTTCCTTCGCCTTCTCGCCCTTGGCGAAGACGAGGACGCGCACCGACTTGCCGGTGCCGTGCGGGAGGACGACGGTACCGCGGACGTTCTGGTCGGCTTGTCGCGGATCGACGCCGAGCCGCACCGCCAGCTCGACCGTCTCGTCGAACTTGGCCTCGCCGTCGACGGCGATCAACGTGCGGATCGCCTCCTCCAGGGGATAGCGGCGGGCGGGGTCGACCTTCTCGGCCGCCGTCCGATAGCGCTTGCTCGCTCGTGCCATGGCTCCTACTCCACCTCGAGCCCGAGGCTGCGCGCCGTACCCTCGATGGTGCGCATGGCCTGGGGGAGGTCGGCCGCCGTCAGGTCGGGCATCTTGAGCTTGGCGATCTCCTCGACCTGCTTGCGCGTCACCTTGCCGACCTTGTTCTTGCCCGGCTCGCTCGAGCCCTTCTCGATGCCGGCCGCGCGCTTCAACAGCACCGCCGCCGGGGGCGTCTTGGTGATGAAGGTGAACGAGCGGTCGGCGTAGACCGTGATGATGACCGGGATGATGAGGCCGCCCTGCGCCTGCGTCTGCGCGTTGAAGGCCTTGCAGAACTCCATGATGTTGACGCCGCGCTGGCCGAGCGCCGGCCCGACGGGCGGGCTCGGGTTCGCCTGCCCGGCCGGAATCTGCAGCTTGATCTCCGCGATGACCTTCTTCATGCGCGCCTCACGCCTTCTCCACCTGCACGAAGTCGAGCTCGACCGGAGTGGCGCGTCCGAAGATGCTGATCAGCACCCGGAGCTTGCCCTTGTCCGGCTTGACCTCCTCGACCACCCCGTTGAAGTCCTGGAACGGCCCGTCGACGACCTTCACCTGCTCGCCCTGTTCGAAGAGCACCTTCGGCTTGGGCTTCACCGCCCCCTCCGCCATCTGGTGGGTGATCTCGCGGACCTCCGCCTCGGAGATGGGGGGGATCGCGCTCGGGTCGGTGGCGCCGCCGAGGAACCCCGTGACCTTGGGGGTCGATTTGACGACGTGCCAGGTCTCGTTGTTCAGCTTCATGTTGACGAGGATGTAGCCGGGGAAGAACTTCCGCGACGAGGTCTTCTTCTTCCCCTTCACCAGCTCGACGACCTTCTCCGACGGCACCAGGATCTCGCCGAACAGATCGGGCTTGCCGATCCCACGCACACGCTCTTCGAGGGCCGCTTTCACCTTGTGCTCGTACCCCGAGTACGTGTGCACCACGTACCACTGCCGTTCCGTACCGTCCTGCATCAGCCGAGGTTCCGATCGTGGACCGTCAGGATCTTCTCGATGCCCCACGACAGGATCTTGTCGACCAGTCCGAGGTAGAAGGCGACGATCACCACCCCGATGATGACGACGATGGTGGCGGCTCGCGTCTCCTTCCCCGACGGGAAGTGCACCTTCTTCAGCTCCTGCCAGCACTGGTCGAGGAACTCGAACGAGCGCGTGACGGGGCGCTTGATGGCTTCGACCGGGTTCATCGGGGACGAACGCGGGTCAGGCAGGATTCGAACCTGCAACCCCCGGATTTGGAGTCCGGTGCTCTAGCCGTTCGAGCTACTGACCCCATGCCTGGCTAGACCTTACCCTCCTTGTGAACGGTGTGGCTGCGGCACGCCGGGCAGAACTTCTTGAGCGCGAGCTTGTCGGTGGTCGTCTTGCGGTTCTTGGTGCTCGTGTAGTTCTTCCGCTTGCAGCCGTCACAGACGAGCGAGATCAGCTCGCGCATCGCCGCTCCTCCTCGAAGCCCACGACCGGATTCGAACCGGTGACCTCTTCCTTACCAAGGAAGTGCTCTGCCGCCTGAGCTACGTGGGCGAGCGGGAGACGGGAATCGAACCCGCGACCTCGAGCTTGGAAGGCTCGAGCTCTGCCAACTGAGCTACTCCCGCGTGTCGTCATTCCGTCGCGCATCGTGTCGTTCCGTTCGTCGTTCGCCAGCGAGTGGAGAGGGGAGGATTCGAACCTCCGTAGGCTGATAGCCGGCAGATTTACAGTCTGCTCCCTTTGGCCACTCGGGTACCTCTCCGCACTCGAGCTCGACCGGGCCGCGGAGTCCCGCTGGAGCCGATGGTCGGAGTCGAACCGACGACCTGCTGATTACAAATCAGCTGCTCTACCCCTGAGCTACATCGGCGGGTTGGCCGTCCCCCACCCCGGACGCCCCGCGATCGAGACCTCTCCGCGCAATCCTCCTCGGCCGCTCCCCGGGCCGGGCCGGGCGTGGACGGCAGTGGCGTGAAGCACCCAGTTAGTCGGAAATGTAAACAGGGACTACTAGCACCCGACGATCGGGAGTGTCAACAAAATGCCGGTAACGAACGCCGTTATGAGGACGCGCGAGGGCGTACGACGAGCTCGTAGAGCGCGATGCCGGTGGCGACCGCGACGTTGAGCGACTCGACCCCGGGCGCCATGGGGATGGAAGCCGTCAGGTCGCAGGTGCGGTACACCAACGGGCGAAGGCCCTCCCCCTCCCCCCCGACCACCAAAGCCGGGCGGGGGGGTGGGTCGAGCGCCGGGAGCGGTGTCCCACCCCGCGGCACCAGGCCGACCAGCCAGAAGCCGGCCTCCTTCAGCACCTCCATGGCCCGCGCGACGTTCGGCACCTGCGCTACGCGGAGCCCGAAGAGCACCCCGGCCGCGGCGGCCGCCACCACCGGGGTGACCCCCACGCTCCGGTCGCGGGGCAGCACCACCCCCTTGACCCCGGCGCCACGAGCGGTGCGCAGGATCGCCCCCAAGTTGCGCGGATCCTGGACGCCGTCGAGGACGAGCGCACCGTCCCCACCGCCGGCGAGCACGTCCTCGAGCGCGACGTACCGGAAGGACGGCGCGACCGCGACCGCGCCCTGGTGGTGCGAGGACCCGGCGAGCCGATCGAGCATCGGGCGATCGGCGAGCACGACGGGGACGCCGCGGCGCCGCGCCGCCTCGCCGAGCTCCGCCTCGTACGGCCCGCGACCGAGGTGGAGCCGGCGGACCGGTTCGCCGCTGCGGAGCAGCTCGCGGACGGCGTTCGCACCGTAGACGACGAGCGGCGCGTCCGTTGTTCGCTTCCGGTGCATTGGCTAGACTCCGCTCACTCCGCGTGACGAAGATCGTCCACCGCTACCTGCTCAAGGAGATCGCGGTCCCCTTCGCCTTCGGTCTCACGCTCTTCACCTCCGTGCTCCTCATCGCCCGCCTGATCAAGCTCATCGAGCTGGTCGTGAATCGCGGCGTCCCGCTGCTCAACATCATGCGCATCTTCTCGTACATCATGCCGGCCTTCCTCGAGGTGACGATCCCGATGGCGATGCTGCTCGCCATCCTGGTCGCCTTCGGCCGTTTGTCGGCCGACTCGGAGATGGTGGCCTTTCGCAGCTCCGGGTTGAGCCTCTACCAATTGGTCCCGCCCGTGGCCATCGTCGCGGCGATCGCCACGGCCGCCACCGCCTGGGTGTCGATCGAGGCCCGCCCGTGGGGCAACCGCTCCCTCAAGTCCGCGCTCTACGAGCTCGCCCGCACGCGGGCGAGCGCGGGCATCAAGCCGCAGGTCTTCAACGACGACTTCCCCGGGCTCGTCATCTACGCCGAGGCCATCGATTCGACGACCGACCGTCTGTCCCACGTCCTCATCTCCGACGAGCGCGACTCGAGCGAGCACAACACCATCTTCGCCCGCGACGGCACGATGATCTCGGACCCGCGCACGCGGACGGTGACCCTGCGCCTCCGCAACGGCTTCATCCACACCATCGACGTCGGCAAGGGCGCCGAGTACCAGACGCACTTCCAGTCCTACGACGTCAACCTCGACCTCCGGGTGGCGTTCGCGGAGGCCCGCGAGCATCACGACCCCAAGGAGATGAACCTCCGCCAGCTCGCCCGTGCCATCGCCGCCAAGCAGCAGACGGGCGAGCCCGTCGGCGCCGAGAAGGTCGAGTTTCACCGCAAGTTCTCCCTCCCCTTCGCGTGCATCGTGTTCGCGATCACCGCCATGCCGCTCGGCGTGCAACCGGTCCGCAGCGCGCGCTCGCGCGGCTTCACGGTGAGCCTCGTCATGATCTTCGTGTACTACGTGCTGCTCTCGAGCGGGCAGGCGCTCGCCGAGCAGAACATGGCGCCCGCCGTGATCGGGCTCTGGCTGCCGAACGCCGTCTTCGGGACCGTCGGCGTCTATCTCTTCGGGCGCGCCGCGCGCGACCACGCGCTCCTCCAGCTCGAGCGCCTGGAGAGCGCGCTCGCGGCCCTGCGTGACCGCATCGTCGCCGGCATCGGCGGGGCCGCGGCGCCGTCGTGACCGCCCATCGGCGCCTCATCCTGCCCGTGGTGTCGCGGCACCTGGTGCGCGAGTTCCTCTGGGTGTTCGCGCTCACGCTCGCCGCGCTGATCGCGATCTACATCATCGCGGACTTCTTCGATCAGCTCGACACCATCCTCAAGCACGACGCCGCGGTCGGAGCGGTGCTGCGCCTCTTCGCCTTCCGGATACCGCTCGTGGTCACGCAGGCCACGCCGTTCGCGGTGCTGGTCGGGGCGCTCATGGGCCTCGGGCTCCTGGCACGGCAGAACGAGTTCGTCGCGCTCCGCGCCTGCGGCGTGAGCGTCTGGCAGATCGCGGCGCCGCTGCTCGTCGTCGCGGCGTTGATCAGCGTCGGGATCTTCGCCTGGAACGAGACCGTCGTTCCCTACTCGGCGCACGAGTGGCAGACCATCCGCCAGCTCGAGATCAAGAAGCGCGGCTCGGTGACGGCACTCCCGGGGCGCGAGGTCTGGTTCCACGGGCGCGCGGGCTTTTACAACATCGACCGCATCTCGCCGAAGCACGCGACGATCGAGGGACTCACCGTCTACCAGCTCGGCGACGACTTCCGACCGGTGCGGCTGATCGAGGCCGAATCCGCCACCTGGAACGGCAGGGGGTGGCTCTTCAAGAACCCCCGGACGCGCGAGTTCCACGATGGCGGCGTGCAGGAGCGCGCCGAGCTGCCCTGGGGCTTCACCCTGCCCGAGACGCTGGACGACTTCTCGGTCGTGTCGGTCGAGCCCGAGGAGCTGAGCTACGGGATGCTGCGGCGGCAGATCAAGGAGCTCAAGCGCAAGGGTGTCGACGCCTCGGAGAGCTGGGTCGACCTCCACTTGAAGATCGCGCTCCCGGCGGCGAGCTTCCTCATGATGCTGGTCGCGGTGCCGCTCACCGCCACGGGCACGCGGATCACGAGCATGGCGGCGAGCATCGGCCGCGGCATCGCGGTCGGCTTCGGGTATTTCGTGGTGGTCGCCTTCGCCCGCGCGCTAGGGCAGAGCGGCACGCTGCCCCCGGCCCTGGCCGCCTGGTCGGCGAACGGGCTCTTCGCGCTGGTGGGCGGCTACTACCTGCTCGGCGCCGAGTGAGCGATCAGGGCACGAGGGCCGGCGCCTCGAGACCCGTCGTCTCGGGAAGTCCGAGCATCACGTTGAGGCACTGGACAGCCTGACCGGACGCGCCCTTGCCCAGGTTGTCGATCGCCGTCATCACGACCGCCTGTCGCGTCGCCTCATCCCAGTGCCAGCCGATCGCGCAGCGGTTCGTCCCCCGCACCTCGCGCAGCTCGGGGACGCCGTCCTCACCCCGGAGGACGACGAACGGCTCGCTACGGTACGCCTGCTCGTAGAGCGCGCCGAGCGACGGCCGCCCGCTCGCCAGGCGGACGTACATCGTGCTCAGGAGCCCGCGCGTGACGGGCAGGAGGTGGGGCACGAAGAGCGCGGGCGCGGCGGCGCCGGCCGCGCGCAGCTCCTGCTCGATCTCGGGCCCGTGCCGGTGGCCGCCGACCGCGTAGGGCCGGAAGTTCTCGTTGACCTCGGCGAAGAGCTGCTCGACCTTCGCCCCCCGCCCGGCGCCGGTCGTGCCCGACTTGGCGTCGATGACGACGGGCTCGGTGAGGAGGCCGGCGCGCGCCAGCGGCACGAGCCCGAGGAGCGCGCCCGTGGGGTAGCAGCCGGCGGCGGCGACGAGGCGCGCGCCCCGCACCCGCGCGCGGTAGAGCTCCGGGACGCCGTACACCGCCTCGGCGAGCAGCTCCGGGGCCGGGTGCTCCCCGTACCAGCGCGCGTAGGTGGCGGCGTCGCGGAAGCGAAAGTCAGCGGACAGGTCGACGACGCGGACGCCGCGCCGGACGAGGTCGCGGACGACCGGCGCCGACGCGCCGTGCGGCAGCGCGGTGAAGACGACCTCCGCCGCGGCGGCGACCGCTTCCGGGTCGGGCGCGCAGAGCGGCGCGTCCACGATGCCGGCGAGGAACGGGTAGACGTCCGCCGCGCGGCGGTCGCGGTACTGCTCGGAGGAGAGGAACGCGAGGGTGACGCCGGGATGCCCCGCGAGCAGGCGGAGCAGCTCGACGCCCGTGTACCCGGTCGCACCCAGCACGGCGACGGGCACACGCGCGGTCGCCGGCCGCCTGGCCTCCATCGCGGGCGACACTACGCGACGCCCCGGCGGCCTGCAACGCCGAGCGCCGACCGCCGTCTCAACGCTTGGAGTATTGCGGCCGCTTGCGCGCCTTGTGGTGGCCGTACTTCTTGCGCTCCACCTCGCGCGAGTCCCGCGTGATGAAGCCGGCCTTCTTCAGCACCGGGCGCAGCTCCGGGTTCGCCTGCAGGAGCGCGCGCGTGATGCCGTGGCGGATGGCGACCGCCTGGGCTGCGACGCCACCGCCCTGAACGTTCACGTCGACGCGGTACTGGTTCAGCGTGGACGTCACCTCGAACGGCTGGTGAACGATCATGCGCGACGTCTCGCGCCCGAAGTAGCCGTCGAGGGGGCGATCGTTGACGACGATCTCGCCCGCCCCGGGCCGCAAGCGGACGCGGGCGACGGAGGACTTGCGCTTTCCGGTCGTCCAGATGACGGGGACGCGTTGAGGGCTCATGGCTCAGGGGCTCTCCGGCAAGGGTTCGGGCTTCTGGGCGCGATGCGGATGCTCCGGTCCGGCGTAGACCTTGAGCTTGGTGGCCAGGCGGCGGCCGAGGCGGTTCTTCGGCAGCATGCCCTGGACCGCGTCACGCACCAGGCGAGTGGGGTGCTTCGCGCGCACCTCGGCGGCGCGCGCGCGGCGCACCCCGCCGGGGTACCCGGTGTGGCGGATGTACTCCTTCTTCTGGAGCTTCTGGCCCGTCAAGCGGACCTTCGCGGCGTTCACGACGACCACGAAGTCGCCGGCGTCGATGTGCGGCGAGAAGGTGGGCTTGGTCTTGCCACGGAGCGCCATCGCGACGTGCGTCGCCAGCCGGCCGAGGACCTTGCCGTCGGCGTCCGCGATGTACCAGCGCCGCGCGCCGCGCGCGTCCTCCGCCGAGAGGTTCTTGGTGGTGTGTGTCATCGACATGGCGTTGGGTGATGCGAGAAGGGACCCCACGGGCAACCGTCCCCGCCGGGGTCCCTTCCGTGATGGCGGGGCCGACGAGACTCGAACTCGCGACCTCCGGCGTGACAGGCCGGCGTTCTAACCAACTGAACTACGACCCCGTTTGCTCCGATTTCGAGACGAGGGTCCTACCGCAGCACGCCGCGGGTTGCAATCGGCGGCCGGACGGTCGCGGGCGCGCTCACTCATGCGCGGCCGCGTCCGGAAGGCGTCGGCGCGTCCCGATCTCCTCATCGCCTGACCCGGGGGCGACCCTCCCCGAGGGGGCATCCATGCGGCGTCCATCTCGCCCGCCCCTGGGCGATCAGCGCGTGAGCCACGCCGCTGCCAGCGCGGCCCGCCGCGCCTGTCCGCCCGCATTCAGGTGGATGCCGTCGGCGTCGAACAGCTCCGGCCCGAAGCCGTCGTGGAAATCGAGCAGCCGGCCGGCGGGAAACGCGGCGCGGAGGCGTTGGTTCAGCTCGTCGATGGCGGGGTTTGCGTCGGGCTCGGGGGGCTGGGTGGGGGGCGTGAGCGCGACGACGACGGGGACCGGCGCCGCAGCGTCCACGAGCCGACGGTAGCAGTCGACGATCTCCTCCGCGGAGCGGTGGAGCGCGCGCACGTCGTTCGTGCCGAACGCGGCGATGACCACGTCGGCGTGCGCGGCGCGCGCCGCCTCGAGCTGCCGCATGCCCCACGGCGAGTCGTCGCGCGGGTGCGGGCAGACCGTCATGCCGCCCCAGGCGAAGTTCCGGAATTTCGTGGGCAGCTTCCGAAAGAGGCCGGTCCGGAGTCGCGGCACCCGCTCGGCGAGCAGCTCGCACCAGCGCGGCTCGCTCCAGAAGAGCGTGTTCGAGTCGCCGACGCAGGCCACCGTGATGGTGCCGTCGCCGTCGACATCGCCGACGTGACAGCCGCCGGCGCCCAGCAGCGAGGCGACGAGCACGACCGCGAAGCCGCGCCCAAACGCCCTCCCACCACGAGGTAGAGCGGGGTCGGGCCGAGGGGCAGGCCGTCGCGCGTGGCCCACGTCACCAGCACCGTCGTCTTCGGCCGGCCGGAGGCGAAGCGAAACGCGTCGGCGTCCGCGGGGAGGCCGGGCTCGTCTACGGACCAAGTTGCTCGGCGGCTCCGTCGGCGTGGGCAGACACACCGTACCTCCAGTTGTTGACGCCGGCTCGACAGTCTGGAACCGATCCGTACCTTGCCCGACGATCCGACCGCCCGCCAACCACGCGGCCCCCGCCGCACGCGCGTCATACTCGTCGCCCTCGGGATTGCCGGCGCGGCGGCGGGCCTTGCCCTCTGGAGCGGCGGCTTCGGATCCCGCGTGGGCGGCGACGATCTCTACGGCCTTCTTCTTCCAAAGTACCGCTACGCAGCCGAGCGCCTCCGCGAAGGGCACGTGGCGCTGTGGAACCCGTACGAGTTCTGTGGCGCACCCCTGCTGGGCATGGCGCAGGGCGGCACGCTCTATCCGCCGCTCCTGCTCGTCAACGTCGCGCTGACGCCGTTCACGGCGATTCAGGTCTTCTACGTCGTTCATCTCATCGCGCTGTCGATCTTCACCGTCCTCTACCTCACGCGCTCGGGAACCGGCCTCGCGAGTGCCGCCGTCGGGGCCTCGCTCTTCCTGGTCAGCGTGTTCAACGGCTTGACCGCGCTCGGGCGGGATCACCCGAACTTTCTTCCGAGCGACGCGCTGGTTCCAGCGATCTTCCTGGCATGGGACGGCGTGCTCGAGGGACGTCGACGGTCGGTGCCATTCCTCGCCCTGGCCCTCGGTCTCCAGTGGTACCCGTCCTACCCCGAGATACCGGTGGTCACCGCGTTGCTGCTCGTGGTCGTCGCGGCGTCGAGCCGGGGATGGACCGTCGGGCGACGGATCGCCGCAGCGACGACGATAGGCACGCTCGGGGTGCTCATCGGCGCGGCGCAGATCCTCCCGCTCGCCGAAGCCGTCGCACAGACGGAGCGCGGCACGGCGGCGTTCGGGTCGGGCCTCTGGCTCTTCGGCATCTACATCTTCCCGCAGTTCATCATGGCCACCGTCGACCGATACGGCGCCGCGGGTTTGTCGCTCTTGCTCCTCGGCATCCTGCACGCCACGCGCAAGCGGGCTGCGTGGACCGCGGCCTTCGTCTGGAGCTTCTGGGCTCTCAATTGGCCCTTCCGGTACCTCTACCTCGTATACCCCTTCTCGGGTCTGCGCGACGCGTTCGGCTGGAATCACGTCGGCCCATTTTTCGGCAGTTGCCTGGCAGCGTCGGGGCTGGCCGCTCTGCGCGAAGCGGTGCCTCCCCGGCATCGCTGGACGGCGCCGGCGGTGATGGGTCTGGTCGCGGTCGTGTCGGCCGCTGGCGGTCGCTGGCTGGAGGCTGCGGTTGGGGTCGGGTGCGGCCTCGGCACGATTCCCCCCCTCCGTCGCCGCGGCGGATGGGCGGTGCCCGTGGCCTTCGTGGGCCTGCACTGCGCCGCGGTCATGAGCGGCATCGGGCGGGGGGATTGGCCGGCGCCCGACGTCGCCGCGCTCGCGCCACGCGTCGCGATCCTCCGGCGGCTTCAAGCCGATCTGCCGGGCTCTCCGCGCATCCTCGCGGAGCTGGAGGTCCGCCGCGGGTTGGTGCTCCGCGAGCGTCTGCGCTCGGCAAGCGGATACGAGCCCGCCCTCCCGCTCAGACGGACGAGCAGGATCGCTCACCACCTGCGGCTGAACGACGCCACGTTCCCGTCTCGCTGGCAGATCCTCGCCGCGAACCCCGGGCTGGCGGGCGCTCTCGGACTCGGAATCGTCGTCGTGTCGCCGGCGGAAGCCGGGCCCCTGCTGGCCGCAGGATTTGCACGGGTCGAAACCTTGCCGGGCGGCGATCTCGTGCTCTACCGCCGGGCGCCCCCACGCTTCCACGTAGTTCACTCCGTCGTGCGCGCCGCCGACGAAGACGACAGCTTCCGTCTCGTGACGGACCGCGCGTTCGACCCGAGGGAGGAGGCCGTCGTCGAGGCGGACGAGCCGCCTCCGGTCGCCGCGGCGGATGCGTCGGCACCGGATCGAGTGGACGTGCTCCTCGACGCCCCGGAGCGCATCCGGCTCACGGCGACCGTCTCGACCCCGAGCTTGCTGGTCGTCGCCGACTCGTACTTCCCTGGCTGGGAGGCGCGCGTCGACAGCGTCCCGACCCGGATCTGGCGAGCCAACTACGCCTTCCGTGCCGTCGCGCTCGAAGCGGGCACGCACGACGTCGAGCTGGCCTACCGGCCGCTTTCCTTCCGCCTCGGCGCCACGCTCTCGGGGCTCGGGCTGGCCATCGCCGCCATGCTGCTGGTTCGCGGTAGACGCCGCGCAGAGGGGTCGCGTTGAGATCGCGCAACACCGTCGCCGAGCTCTCCGTGGGACTCACTGGCACGACTTGCGGCACACCGAGGCAGCGCCGGCATCGGGAAGTGGGCGGTGCCCGGATCGAACGGGCGACCCCCGGCTTGTAAGGCCGATGCTCTCCCGCTGAGCTAACCGCCCGCGCCTGCGCTAAGGACGGGGACGCGACCTAATTGAGCGAGTCCTTGAGCGTCTTGCCGGCCTTGAACTTTGCCGACTTCGAGGCCGCGATCTGGATGG
>JBGQET010000099.1:0-16267 GCA_041496545.1 Binatia bacterium
CGCCACCGTGCTCGACATCGTCGGCGACAGCGGGGGCCTGGTGATCGGTCGTCGCGGGCAGACGCTCGACGCCATCGAGTACCTGGTGAACCGGATGGTCGGGCGTCAGGAAGAGTCGAGCCCGGGACGTTTGGTGGTCGACGCCGAGCGCTATCGCGAGCGGCGACGTGAGTACCTGGAGGACCTGGCCCGGCGGCTCGCGGACAAGGTGCGCCAGACGGGGCGGCCCGTCACCCTAAACCCCATGAGCCCGCGAGATCGCCGGACGGTGCATCTGGTGCTGCGCGACGGCGCCGGGGTGGTGACCCGCAGCCAGGGCGAAGGATTCTTCCGGAAGGTCATCGTCCTCCCCGCGGGCGGCGGCTCCCGCCGCGCCCGTCCCGGCCGGGAAGCCGACTGATAGTCCAGGTTTCGAGCGGCCGCCAGGTGCTCACGACGGCGAGCCGAGGGACTCCATGACGCCTCAGGAAGGGACGCTCCTGCGCGCGGGCGCTGCGCACTTGCAGGTCGCGCTCCTCCCCGAGGCGGTCGAGCGCATAGGACGCTTCCTCGGGCTGCTCGCGGAGTGGAACCGCAGCACACACCTCACGGGCGAGCGCGACATGCCGACCCTCATCGCCAAGCACGTGGTCGACGCGCTCGCGCTCGTGCCCGAGCTACCCGCGGTCGGACCCGTGGTCGACATCGGCAGCGGCGCCGGTTTCCCGGGAATCGTGATCGGCTGTGTGCGCCCCGATCTCGACCTCGTGCTGATCGAGTCGAGGCGGCGACCCACCACCTTCCTGCGTGAGGTGATCCGCAGTGTGCCCCTCCCGCGCGCACGCGCGCTCGACGCGCGTGCAGAGGACGCCGGACGCGATCCGAGCCTGGCGGGGCGCGCGCGTCTGGTGACCTCGCGGGCCCTCCGCCTCGACGTCTTCCTCGAGCTGACCGCGCCGTTTCTCGCTCCCGACGGACGGGCGGTGGCGATGCAGACGCCGCGCACGGCGGCCCGCGCACGCCCCGCCTTCGGGCTGCGCCCCACCGGAAGTCGCGACTACACACTCCCGGGCGGCGAGCGGCGGACCCTCGTCGCCTTCGGGCGGGCGGAATTCTAGGCACGCACGTTTCCCTCCGTACGTCCCTGTGGTAGAGGCAGGCGTGGCGTGGGAGCGGATGCGCTTCCGCTCCTTTCTCGGTTGGAGTTGGGGCATGGGGCGGGTCATCGCGGTTGCGAACCAAAAGGGTGGCGTGGGGAAGACCACCACCGCGATCAATCTGGCCGCCGCCCTTGCGCTCGACGGGCACCCGACGCTGCTCGTCGACCTCGATCCCCAGGGGAGCTCGACGACCGGGCTCGGCGTTCACGCCGCGGGCATCGAGGGTACGGTATACGAGTCGCTGATCGACGCCCGCCCGGTCGCCGAGCTGGTGCGCCCGACGGCCATCGAGGGGTTGCACGTCGCGCCCTCGACCCGCGAGCTGGCCGGGGCGGAAGTCGAGCTGGTCAACCTGGGCGAGCGCGAGCACCGGCTTCTCCAGGCGCTCGCCAGTGTCCGGGGACAGTACCAGTTCATCCTCATCGACTGCCCGCCGTCGCTCAGCCTGCTCACCGTGAACGCGCTGCGCGCGGCGGACGGCGTCCTCATTCCGTTGCAGTGCGAGTACTATGCCCTCGAAGGACTCACCGCGCTGCTCGACACGGTCGGCCGCGTCCGCGACACGCTGAACCCGGGCCTCGCGCTCGAGGGCCTCGTGCTCACCATGTTCGACAGCCGGAACAGCCTCGCACGCCAGGTCCAGCAGGAGGTGCGGGCGCACTTCGGCGACCAGGTCTTCCGGTCCGTCATCCCCCGCAACGTGCGGCTCTCGGAGAGCCCGAGTCACGGCATGCCCGTGCTGCTCTACGACCCGACCTCACGCGGCGCGACGGCGTACCGCACCCTGGCCCGGGAGATGGCCCCCGCCCGCCCGGAGGCCCCGGCCGGGCAACCCAGTCCGAGCGAGCGAGCTAGCTAACAAGACAGCGGAGGTGGAGGATGCGGAAGGCGTTGGGCAAGGGACTCGAAGCGCTCTTCCCGGGGCAGGTCGTCCCCCCGCCGCAGGCACCGCTCACGGTACCGGTCGCGGACATCGTGCCCAACCCCGAGCAACCCCGCCGGCTGTTCGACGAGGAGGCGCTCGATTCGCTGGCCGAGTCGATCCGCCGGCACGGTCTCCTGCAACCGCTCGTCGTGCGCCGCGTGGCGGGTCACTACGAGCTCATCGCCGGGGAGCGCCGTCTGCGTGCCGCGGGGCGGGCCGGCGTCGAGGCGGTGCCCGTCATCGTGCGCGAGGCCGACCCCGGGGAGCGGGTGGAGCTCGCCCTGATCGAGAACATCCAGCGCGAGAACCTCACCCCCCTGGAAGAAGCCGAGGCGTACCGCCACCTGATGGACGTGTACGGCCTCACCCAGGAAGAGATCGCGACCCGCGTGGCGAAGAGCCGGCCGGCGATCACGAACACCATCCGGTTGCTCGGCCTTCCCGATGCGGTGAAGGCGCAGCTCGAGAACGGTGAGCTGTCGGCAGGCCACGCGCGGGCGGTGCTCGCGCTGGAGGGAGCGCGCGCCCAGGAGGAGTTCGCACGCGAGATCGTCACGCGGCGGCTCACCAAGTCCGCCGCCGAGAAGCTGGCCGCCGCTCGCCGCGCCCGCCCGGCGAAGCGGAAAGCGGTGACGCCCATCGACATCCACCTGCGCGGCCTCGCCGAGGAGCTGACGCGCGGCTTCGGGACGCGGGTCCGGATTCTCCCCGGTGGACGCGGCGGCACGATCGAGATCGAGTTTTACTCCGACGCCGAGCTCGATGGTCTCGTCGACCGCCTTCGGACGGCGACCACTTCGCGCGGATAGCGCTTTGACACCCAGCCAAAAGCGGTGCTACAAGCGGTCGGTTTTTCGGGCAAGCCGGCCCTTCGCAGCCATCGGTCGAGCCGATGGCACCCTCGGACGTTTCGGAGTGAGTGATGGCGCTATTCGGGAAGGATCGTGAGCGAATCGATCGACCCCCCACCCCGCGTGGGACCGAGAGCGCCCCACTCGCCGGCAGTCCTACGCCCCGGGAGGTAGAGATGTTCGAGCGCGATCGTGAGGCGAGCCAGCCAGCGGACGCGACCGCCACGAGCGCATTCCTCGGCAAGGGCAGTCGGGTCACCGGCAAGCTCGTGTTCGAAGGAACGGTGCGCATCGAGGGCCACGTCGAGGGAGAGATCTCGGCCCAGGATACGCTGATCATCGGGGAGAGCGCGGTGGTCAACGCAACGATCACCGGCGCCTCCGTGGTGGTCCACGGCCGGGTCACGGGGGACATCACGGCGCGTAAGCGACTCGAGATCCGTGCCCCGGGCAAGCTGTTCGGGAACATCTCGACGCCGTGCCTCGTGATCCACGAGGGTGTGATCTTCGAGGGACAGTGCACGATGGGCGGGGCCGACGCGCAGCGGACCGAGAAGGACCGCAAGCTCGCCTTCTTCCCCAAGGAGGAGCGGCCCACCGACGGTTCGCTGAAGGCGCACTCGGAGCTCGCCAAGTAGCGTCGCCTCCACGCCGCCTGGAATCTTCGTGGCCCGTCGGATAGTGATGTCGGGCGCGGCCAACATCGTATGCTGAAGATTCCCCCGGACTTCACGTTCGTCTACCAGATCGGCCTGTTTCTCGTCCTCTTCGTCCTGCTGAAGGCCTTATGGTTCGGTCCCGCGCTCCAGGTCATCCGCGAGCGCGCGGTTCGCTCCGAAGGCGCCGTCAAGGAGGCCAGGGCGATCCAGGCGGAAGCCGAGAAGTTACGCGCCGAGCACGAGGCGACGCTCGAAGCCGCCCGCGCCGAGGCGCAACGCGACATGCAGGAGGTGGTCCGGGCGGCCGAGGCCGAGCAGAAGCGGATGATCGACGCCGCCCGGGCCGACGCGCGGCGCACGCTCGAGGACGTCCGCGCGCGGATGGCCGAGGAGATCGCTGCCGCGCGGCGCGGGCTCCGCGACTCGGCAGGCGAGATCGCACGCGCCGTCGCACAGAAGATCCTCGGGCGGCCGGTGTGATGGCGCACGGGGCGGCACAGCCGGGAATCGGGGACCTGCTCTGGCCGGCCCTCAACTTCGCCCTCTTCGTCGCCGTGCTCGTGCGCTACGGCGGCGGGCCGCTCCGCGAGTTCTTCCGCGCCCGGACGGAGCGGCTGCGGGCCGCGCTCGCCGCGGGCGCGCGCGCGCGCGGCGAGGCCCAGTCGCTTCGCGCGCGGCTCGCGCAGGACGTTGCCGGGCTCCCCGCGCTGCTCGAGCGGCTGCGGGCCGATCTGCGGGCGACGGCCGAACAGGAGCGTACCACGCTCCTCGACCTCGGGCGCCAGGCGGGGGAGCGCATCCGCGAGGATGCGCGCTTGCTCGCCGCGCAGGAGCTCGCCTCGGCACGGGACGCGTTGCGCGCCGAGGTCGTCGAGGAGGCGGCGCGCGAAGCGGCGGCGCTGGTGCGCGCCGCGATCCGGTCCGATGATCAGGAGCGGCTGGTGCGCGAGTTCGTCAGCACGGCGAGGGCGGCGTCGTGAGCGCACGCCTCGGCCGGCGCTACGCGCGCGCCCTGTTCGACCTCGCCAAGGCGGACAACGCCCTGGAGCCCGCCGGCGAGGAGCTCGGCCGCGCGGTGGCCACCTTCGACGAGCCGAGGCTCCGCCCGCTGTGTCTCAGCCCGGCGCTCGAGCGCACCGCCCGTGTGCGGAACACGAAGGAAGTGGTCGCTGCCCTCCGGCTCTCGAAGACGGTCGGCAACCTGGTCTCGCTGCTGGCCGAGCGCGATCGGCTCGGCCTGCTGCCCGACGTGGCGCGCTGGTACGAGGCCTTTCTCGACGACGCGCTCGGCCGTATCCGCGCCACCATTCGCTCGGCGGCACCGCTCGGCGCCGCCGAGCGAAACGACGTCGTCGAGCTCACGCGACGCCTCACCGGGCGCCGCGAGGTGCTGGCCGCGACCGAGGTCGACCCCGAGCTTCTCGGCGGCGTCGTCCTCGACGTCGGCGGCACGGTTTACGACGGCAGCCTGAGGGCCCAGTTGACGCGCTTGAGCAAGGAGATGGCCGAGGGCAGCGCCTAGCCGGCCAGGGAGACGAGGACGATGCAGATCCGCGCGGCGGAGATCAGCGACGTCATCCGCGAGCAGATCAAGGAGTACGAGAAGCAGCTCGAGGTGCGCGAGACCGGCACGGTGCTCTCCGCCGGCGACGGCATCGCGCGCGTCTATGGCCTCGACAAGGCGGCGGCCGGCGAGCTGGTTCAGTTCCCCCACGGGATCTACGGCCTGGTGCTGAACCTCGAGGAAGACAACGTCGGCATCGCCGTCCTCGGCGAGCAGCAGGCGATCAAAGAGGGCGACGAGGTCCGGCGCACGGGGCGCATCGCCGAGGTGCCGGTGGGCGAGGGCCTCCTCGGCCGCGTCGTCGACGCGCTCGGGCAGCCGGTGGACGGCAAGGGTCCGATCAAGGCCGCGGCCACGCGCCGCATCGAGCTGAAGGCCCCCGGCATCGTCGCGCGCCAGCCGGTGAAGGAGCCGCTCCAGACGGGTATCAAGGCGATCGACGCCATGATCCCCATCGGGCGGGGCCAGCGCGAGCTGATCATCGGCGACCGCCAGACCGGCAAGACGGCCGTCGCGCTCGACGCCATCATCAACCAGCGCGGCGGCGACGTGCAGTGCATCTACGTCGCGGTCGGACAGAAGCGCTCGACGGTCGCCCAGGTGGTGGACAAGCTCGCCCGTTTCGGGGCCATGGACTACACCACGGTCGTGATCGCGTCGGCCTCCGATCCCGCGCCGATGCAGTTCATCGCGCCCTACAGCGGCTGCAGCATGGGCGAGTACTTCCGCGACAGCGGCAAGCACGCGCTCGTCATCTACGACGACCTTTCCAAGCAGGCCGCCGCGTACCGCCAGCTCTCGCTGCTGCTGCGCCGTCCGCCCGGCCGTGAGGCATACCCCGGCGACGTCTTCTACCTCCACTCGCGCTTGCTCGAGCGCGCCGCCAAGATGAGCAACGAGCGAGGCGGTGGCTCGCTCACCGCGCTGCCCATCATCGAGACGCAGGCCGGCGACGTCTCGGCGTACATCCCGACCAACGTCATCTCGATCACCGACGGCCAGATATTCCTCGAGTCGGATCTCTTCTACTCGGGCGTTCGGCCGGCGGTGAACGTCGGTATCTCGGTGTCGCGCGTCGGCGGCAACGCACAGGTGAAGGCGATGCGGAAGGTGGCGGGGCCGCTCCGCCTCGAGCTCGCGCAGTACCGCGAGATGGCCGCCTTCGCGCAGTTCGGCTCCGACCTCGACGCCGCGACGCGCCGCCAGCTCGACCGCGGCGAGCGTCTCGTCGAGGTGATGAAGCAGGGCCAGTTCGCGCCCCAGCCGGTCGAGAAGCAGATCGTCATCATCTACGCCGCCACCAAAGGCTACCTCGACGCCCTTCCGGTCGGCGCCATCCAGCGCTACGAGCGCGAGCTCTACGCCTTCCTCGACGCCAAGCACGCCGACGCGCTGAAGGTGGTGCGGGAGAAGCGCGAGCTCCTTCCCGACGTGCAGGCGAAGGTCGACGCCGCCCTCGAGGCCTTCGCCCAGGTGTTCTCCGCCGCCTAGATGCCGAGCCTCAAGGCGCTCCGGAAGCGGATCGCGACGGTCCGCTCGACCCAGCAGATCACCAAGGCGATGAAGATGGTGGCCGCCGCGCGGCTGCGCCGGGCACAGGAGGCCGCCGAGCGCGCGCGCCCCTACGCGGAGAAGCTGACGGAGCTGTTCGCGGCCGTCACCGCGGGGGTCGAAGCGGAGGCCCACCCGCTGCTCGCCCGGCGCGAGGAGCGGCGGATCGACCTCCTCGTCCTCAGCAGCGATCGCGGGCTCTGCGGAGGCTACAACTCGAACCTCCTCCGCCATGCGGAGAAGTTCATGCGCGAGCGCCACGCGACCGCGCACGCGATCACGGCTGTCGGCCGCAAGGGCCTGGAGTACTTCAAGCGTCGGGGCGGGTCGGTGGTCAGCCAGCGGCTCGGCATCCTCACCACCCCGGCGGCGGCGATGGCGGCCGACGTCGCCGCCGAGCTCACCCGGCGCTTCGTCGGGGAGGAATCCGACGCCGTGTACCTCGTCTACAACCGCTTCCGCTCGGCGATCTCGCAGGTGCCGACGGTGACGCCGCTCCTCCCGGTGGACCTTCCGACGGGTGGCGCCCCCACCGTCGACTACATCTTCGAGCCCGAGCGCCCCGCCCTACTGGCGCTTCTCCTCCCGCGCTACGTCGAGGCGCTCATCACGCAGGCGCTGCTCGAGGCGATCGCCAGCGAGCACGGCGCTCGCATGACCGCGATGGAGAACGCCACCAACAACGCCACCGACATGATCGACCGCTTGACCCTGTCGATGAACCGCGCCCGCCAGGCGACCATCACCAAGGAGCTGATGGAGATCGTCGGCGGCGCCGAAGCGCTGAAAGGATAGCCCTCCCCATGCCCAGCATCGGACGCATCACCCAGGTGATCGGCCCCGCGGTCGACGTCGAGTTCACCGACGGCAGCCCCCCGGCCATCTACAACGCGCTCCAGATCACCAACCCGGCGATCAACGACCAGCCCTGGAACCTGGTCGTTGAGGTGGCGTTGCACCTCGGCGAGAAGACGGTCCGGACCATCGCCATGGACTCGACCGAGGGCCTGGTGCGCGGGCAGGAGGTGCGCGACACCGGCGAGGGGATCAGCGTCCCCGTCGGCGAGTCGACGCTCGGGCGGATCATGAACGTGATCGGCGAGCCCGTAGACCAGAAGGGCCCGATCGTGGCCACCAAGCGCTACCCGATTCACCGCGCGGCGCCAGCCTTCACCGATCAGGAGACGCAGGTCCAGGCCTTCGAGACCGGCATCAAGGTCGTCGATCTCCTCGCGCCTTACCAGCGCGGCGGCAAGATCGGTCTCTTCGGCGGCGCCGGAGTCGGGAAGACCGTGATCATCCAGGAGCTCATCAACAACGTCGCCAAGCAGCACGGCGGCGTGGCGGTGTTCGGCGGCGTCGGCGAGCGGACGCGCGAGGGCAACGACCTCTATCTCGAGATGCAGGAGTCGAAGCTCTCCGACGGCAACCCCGTCATCTCGCGCACCGCTCTCGTCTACGGGCAGATGAACGAGCCGCCGGGCGCCCGCGCCCGCGTCGGGCTCACGGCGCTCACCGCCGCCGAGTACTTCCGCGACGAGGAAGGGAAAGACGTCCTCCTCTTCATCGACAACATCTTCCGCTTCGTGCAGGCCAACTCCGAGGTGTCGGCGCTCCTCGGCCGCATGCCGTCCGCCGTCGGCTACCAGCCCACCCTCGGCACCGACATCGGCGAGCTGCAGGAGCGGATCACCACCACGAAGAAGGGCTCGATCACCTCGGTGCAGGCGATCTACGTCCCCGCCGACGACCTGACCGACCCGGCGCCCGCCACCACCTTCGCCCACCTCGACGCGACCACCGTGCTCTCCCGCCAGATCGCCGAGCTCGGCATCTACCCTGCCGTCGACCCGCTCGACTCGACCTCCCGCATCCTCGACCCCGGCGTCGTCGGCGAGGAGCACTACCGCGTCGCCCGCCAGGTCCAGGCCGTCCTCCAGCGCTACAAGGACCTCCAGGACATCATCGCCATCCTCGGCATGGACGAGTTGTCGGAGGACGACAAGCTGGCGGTCTCGCGGGCGCGGAAGATCCGGAACTTCCTCTCCCAGCCCTTCCACGTCGCCGAGCAGTTCACCGGCTTCAAGGGGGTCTACGTGCCCCTCCCCGAGTCGATCCGCGGCTTCCGCGAGGTCGTCGAGGGCAAGCACGACGAGCTGCCCGAGCAGGCCTTCTACATGGTCGGCACGATCGACGACGCGATCGCGAAGGCCCAGAAGATGGCCGCCTGAGGGGCGCCATGGCCGACCGCCTCCGCTTGCTGGTCTACACCCCCGAGCGCGCGCTCGTGGACCGCGAGGTCCGCGAGGTGACGGCCGAGGGCGCTCTCGGCCAGATCGGCGTCCTCCCCGACCACGCGGCCCTGGTCACCGCTCTCGAGCCCGGCCCGCTCACCTACGCGGACGCGGAAGGCGTCCACCGGCTCCGCCTCGGGGGCGGCTTCGCCGAGGTACGCGACGACGTGATGACCGTCCTCGCCGACAGCGGCGAGGTCGCCGACTAGCGGTTCGACGTCGAACCGGCGCCGCGATGGGCAAGCTCGACGGCAAGGCGGCGCTCGTGACCGGCGGTGGTCGCGGCATCGGCCGCGGCATCGTCCTCGAGCTCGCGCGCGAGGGCGCCGACGTGGCGATCAACTACCGCCGCGGGCAGGAGGCGGCCGAGGCCACCGCGGCAGAGGTACGCGCCCTCGGCCGGCGCGTGGTCATCCTCCAGGGCGACGTCAGCGAGCGCGAAGCGGTGGAAGCGGTCGTGGCGCGCTCGGTCGAGGCACTCGGCGGCCTCGACGTCGTGGTCGCGAACTCGGGGGTGGCGTCGCGCTTCAGCACGGTGGCTGACCTCGACCCCGCGGAGTGGCGCCGCGTCCTCGCCACCGATCTCGACGGTGCCTTCTGGACGGCGCGGGCCGCCGTCCCGCACGTCACCGCGCGCCGCGGCGCGATCATCTTCATCTCCTCGGTCGGGGCCGACATGACAGCGGCGGGCGGCGCGCCCTACCACGTCGCCAAGGCCGGGGTGAACGCGCTCACCAAGGTGCTCGCCAAGGAGGTCGCCGGCGCCGGGGTGCGCGTGAACTGCATCGCACCCGGGCTCGTCCGCTCCGACATGGGCAACAAGCTGCTCCGCTTCCACGGCGACGCGGTCCTCGCCGGCATCCCGCTCGGGCGGCCCGGAGAGCCCGTCGACATCGGGCGCGCGGCCGTCTTCCTCGCCTCCGCCGACGCGAGCTGGATCACGGGCAAGATCCTGCGCGTCGACGGCGGCGCCTGGATGTAGCATCGCGACGGCATGGCGAACGCTGCGGCATTCGCCACCCTCCCGAGCCCGCAGGCCATTGACAACGTGCGTCAGCGAAGATACTGAACGTTCAGTATGTCCTCTCGCGGCCGCCGCTCGCGGGCAGGGAGCGCCGAGCCCTCGCGCAAGCAGTTGATGACGGCAGCCATCGATTGCTTCGCGCGCCTCGGTTACCAGGGCACCTCGATCGACCGCATTGCGCGCGCCGCCGGGGTCACCAAGGGCGCGGTCTACTACCACTTCAAGGACAAGGAAGAGGTCCTCTTCGACGCGGTGAAGGACCGCATCGGTGGCTTCGAGAACCGGGTCCTCCAGGCCGTCGTGCCGGGCGAGGATCCGATCGCGAATCTCCGCCAGGTGGTCGACGCCTGCTTCTTCCACGCCACGGTATCCAACCACCGTCGCTTCATCATCACGCTGATGGTCGAAGCGCTCGACACGAACCCGCGTCTCTCGGCCGCCTTCCAGCGGATCCTCCGGCGGATGCGCGCCTTCCTCGCGGACGTCGTCCGCGCCGGCCAGGAGAGCGGCGCGCTCCGTCCCGACGTCGAGCCGGAGGTCGCGGGCGCGCTCATCGCCGCGGCCATCATGGGGGCCGAGATCCAGCACTACCAGGACCCGGCGGAGGTCGACCTCCGCCGCGTCCTCGACGCGCTCATCGAGCAGCTCGCCACCTGGCTCGCGCCGCGGGGCGCGGCCGGCGTGGCGGTCTCAGGAGGCGGACGACAATGGTGAACTTCAAGCCCACGGACGAGCAGGAGCTGATCCGTGAGACCATGCAGGCCTTCGCCCGGGAGGTGCTCCGCCCGCACGCCCGGGAGGCCGACGAGCGCGGCGTCGTGCCCGAGGACATCGTGCGGCGAGGGTGGGAGCTCGCCCTCGTGCAGAGCACGATCCCGGAGGCGTTCGGCGGCTACGGCGACGCCCGCTCCGCGGTGACCGGCACGCTCCTCCTCGAGGAGCTGGCGTACGGGGACCTGTCGCTCGCGCTCCACCTCCTGACCCCGCGGCTCCTCACCCTTCCGCTCGTCCTGCTCGGCACCGACGCGCAGCAGCAGCGCTGGCTGCCGCGCTTCACGGGCGCCGAGTTCACGGTCGGCACGGCGGCCTTCGTCGAGCCGCGCTGGGACTTCGACCCGACCGCGCTCGGCACGCGCGCCGTGCGCAAGGGCGGCGACTGGGTGCTCTCGGGCGAGAAGTGCCTCGTCCCGCTCGCCCGCCAGGCGGAGGCGATCCTGGTCTACGCCAGCGCGCCGGACGGTCCGGCCGCCTTCGTCGTCGAGCGCGGCGCCCCCGGGCTCACCATCGGCGAGCGCGAGAAGAACATGGGCATCCGGGCGCTCGAGACCTACCCGCTCGCCCTCGCGGACGTTCGCATCCCGGCCGACGCCCGCCTGGGCCGCGACGGCGCCGCTCTCCAGCCGCTGATCGACGCGAGTCGCGTGGCGGTCGCGTCGCTCGCCGTCGGCGTGGCCCGTGCGGCCTTCGACTACGCGCGCGACTACGCCAAGGAGCGGCGCGCCTTCGGGGTGGCGATCGCCCAGAAGCAGGCCATCGCCTTCAAGCTGGCCAACATGGCGATCGAGATCGACGCCACCCGCCTTCTCGCCTGGGAAGCGGCCTGGAAGCTCGACCAGTCCGAGCCGGCCACGCGGGAGAGCTTCCTGGCGAAGAGCTACGCCAGCCAGTCGTCGCTCGACATCACCGACAACGCCCTGCAGGTGCTGGGCGGCCACGGTTACATTCGCGACCACATGGTGGAGCTCTTCCTGCGCAACGCGCGCGGCTTCGCCACCTTCGATGGCCTCGCCATCGTCTGAGGAGCCTACGATGATCGACTTCGAGCTGTCCGACGCCGTCAAGAGCACGCGGCAGATGGTGCACGCGGTCGCGGAGCAGATGATGCGACCGATCTCGCGCGAGTACGACGAGCGGGAGCACGAGAAGCCGTGGGACTTCCTGAACACCATGTGGCAGGTGTCCAACGGCAACCCGATCACCGCCGGCGGCGAGCGGAAGGCCAAGGAGGGGCCATCCGAGCGCAACCTCGCCATGTGCGTGTCGATCGAGGAGCTGTCCTGGGGCGACGCCGGGCTCTACCTCTCGATCCCCAACTCGGGCCTCGGCGGCGCGGCCGTCGCGGCGGCCGGCACGGCCGAGCAGAAGGAGCGCTTCCTCGCCCACTTCGGGGACGGCAAGCCCAAGTGGGCGGCGATGGCGATCACCGAGCCGAGCTGCGGCTCGGACAGCTCCGCGATCCAGACCACCGCCCGCCGCGAGGGCGATCACTGGGTGCTGAACGGCACCAAGATCTTCTGCACCAGCGGGCTCATGGCGGCCGAGAAGTCGGAAGGCTTCGTCGTCGTGTGGGCGACGCTCGACCGCTCCGCGGGACGCGCCGGCATCAAGGCCTTCGTGGTCGAAGCCGGGACGCCCGGGATGTACGTCACCAAGGTCGAGAACAAGCTCGGCATCCGCGCCTCGGACACGGCGACGATCGTGCTCGAGGACTGCAAGGTGCCGCTCGACAACGTCCTCGGCAGCCCGGAGATCCCGAAGACCAGCGAGGGCTTCAAGGGCGTCATGGCCACCTTCGACGCCACCCGCCCGATCGTCGCCGCGAGCGCCATCGGCGTCGGCCGCGCGGCGCTCGACTTCGTGCGCGACACCTTGAAGGAGCACGGCGTCGAGGTCCGCTACGGCGTCCCGGCTCACAAGCTCACCGTGCTCGAGCGCGACTTCATGGACATGGAGGCCCAGCTCCAGGCGGCGCGGCTCCTCACCTGGCGGGCGGCCTGGATGATGGACAACGGGCTCCGCAACAGCCTCGAGGCGTCGATGGCCAAGGCCAAGGCCGGCCTGGCGGTGACGTTGATCACCCAGAAGGCGGTCGAGATGCTCGGGCCGCTCGGCTACTCGCGCCAGTGTCTGCTCGAGAAGTGGATGCGCGACGCCAAGATCAACGACATCTTCGAGGGCACGCAGCAGATCAACCAGCTCATCGTCGCGCGGCGCATCCTCGGCTACTCCTCGAAGGAGCTGTCCTAGCGCCGCGCAGGAGGCGCGCGCGATGCTCGCCAGCCTCGACACGACCGCCGCGAGCGAGTCGTACGCGGCGACGCTCACCGACGGCCGCCGGGTCGGGATCCGGCCTGCGACGGGCGCGGACCGTTCCGCCATCGCCACCTTCTTCGCCTCGCTCGGACCCGACTCGCTCTACTGGCGCTTCTTCTCCCCCCGGCCGCGGCTCACCCGCCGGCTGATCGACCAGCTCACCGCGGTGCGGCCCGGGCGCGTAAGCCTGGTCGCCGGACCGGCCGAGGCGCCCGAGGCGGTGACCGCGCTCGCGGGCTACGTGTACGTGCCGACGGCCGGGAGCTGCGAGGTGTCGGTGGCGGTGGCCGACGCGTGGCAGAAGGCGGGGCTCGGCACGATGCTCGTCCTCCTCCTCGTCCGCCACGCCGCCGCCCAGGGCTACCGGCGGTTCCACGGCGAGGTCCTGGGTGGCAACGCGCGCATGCTCGGGCTGCTGCGCCAGATCGCCCCGCCGTCCAGCTCCCGGGTCGAGGAAGGCGTCGTCCGGGTCGACTGGGAGATCCCGGACGCCACCGCCCGGACGGTCCTGCACTGACGTCCGACCTCGACCTCGCGGGGCTGCTCGCGCGCGTCCCCGACTTTCGCGAGTTCCTCACCCTGGAGGAGCTCGCGGCCAGCTCTCGCCGCCTCGTCCGTGATCATCCGGACCTCGTCCGCCTGGAAACCGTGGGCACGTCGGCGGAAGGGCGGCCGATCGAGCTGCTCACCGTCGGCACCGGGCGCGTGCCGGCGCTCCTCGTCGGCGTGCCGCACCCGAACGAGCCGATCGGCACGCTCACGCTCGAGTTCCTCTGCCGGCTCCTCTGCGAGGACGACGCGCTGCGCGCGCGCCTCGATACGACCCTCTCCGTCATCAAGGTGGCCGATCCCGACGGCCTCGTCCTGAACGAGGGCTGGTTCAAGGGCGCGTTCTCCCCCGCCCGCTACGCGCTCGACTACTACCGCCCGCCGCACCGCGAGCAGGTCGAGTGGAGCTTCCCCGTCCGCTACAAGACGCTCCGCTTCGACACCCCCGCGCCGGAGACGGCCGCCGTCATGCGCGTCATGGAGCGCGTGCGGCCGCGGTTCTTCTACTCGCTGCACAACGCCGCTTTCTGCGGCGTCTACTTCTACGTGTCGGAGGCGCGCCCGGCGCTCTTCGCCGCGCTGCGGGCCCTGGTCGCGAGCCAGGGGCTCCCGCTCCACCGCGGCGAGCCGGAGGTGCCGTACCTCGAGACGCTCGCCCCGGCCGTCTACGCGCTCTTCGGCATCCAGGACACCTACGAGTACCTGGCCGCGACGCTCGGCACCGACCCCGCGCCCGTCATCGAGGCCGGCACCAGCTCCGACGACTGGCTGCGCGGCGTCGCGGACGCCTTCTCGCTCGTCTGCGAGCTGCCCTACTACACGGCCCCCGGCCTCGACGACATGCGCCCCGCCGGCCGCACCCGGCGCGACGCCACGCTCGCCGGCATCGCCCGCGCCGAGCGGTTGCACGCGGAGTGCGAAGGCGCGTTCGCCCACGTCGCCGAGCGCGCGCCCGACCACCGACTCACGCGCTCGGTGCGCGACTACCTGCAGAAGACGCCGAAGCGCCTCGCGGCCGAGCGCGCGCACGTGCAGGCAGCCGACTACGCCCGCGAGGCGACGCGCGCCGAGGTGCTGGACGCCACGACCTGCCGCGCCTTCTACCACCTCGTCTACCTGGGCGAGGTCTACCGCGTCGCGACGATGGTGGGCGACGCGGCGCACGCCGAGCGCGTGCGCGCCCGGGTGGAGGCGCTGGCCGCGGAGGTGGAGCGCGAGAGCGAGCTGCGCGTCCTGCCGCTCCGCCCGCTGGTCGCCGTGCAGGCGGGTGCCGGGCTCTTGGCGCTCGCCGGGACGGCCGCTACTCGCTGAAGCGAATGACCTGGTTGCGGACCGCCTCGAAGGCGGCGGCCAGCTCCGCGGTGTTGCCGGCGAAGTAGTACTTGCCCTCCGGCTGGCCGGCGTCGTAGTCCGGGGACGACTTGTCGTTCGCGATCCGCTTCAGCATCGACGACCCCGTCTCCTTCGCGGTGCCCATCGGCTGGTTCAGCAGATCGCCCAGGCCGAGCGTGAAGATCTTGATCGTGAACGCTCCGCTCAGATCGGTGCGCGCCTCGTGCGCGATCGTCTCGGCGAGGTTGCGGGCGGCGTTGTTAGCGTTCCTCACGTTGTCGGGATAGCCGAGCGCGGTCTCGGCGTCGAGGGCGCGCTGGCCAGGAAGCTTGGAGTCGAAGAGATCGAACGCGAACCGGATACCGCTCGACGAGTGCTGCTGGTGAAAGCTCTGGTGTGGGATCCACGGGATCCCCGCGTTGAGTTTGGAATCGTAGGAAGGGCCGCAATCCGAGGCAGACGCGTACGAAGGGAGGCTGGGGCCCGTGCCGTAGGGCTGCACGAGCCCCGAGACCGTGGCGCAGTCCGAGCTCGTCCCACCAGCAGATGGGAAATCGCCCGTCCTTAGGGCGCCGACGTAGGTCGACCCGGCGACTTGGAATTGGGCGGCGAACTCGTTGGGCGCGCCGTCCGTGAACAGCACGATGATGCGCATGCTCGACTGCCCGCCCGTGTCGACCAGGCGCAACTGATCCCACCCTTGGTACAGGCCCTCCGCGGTGGCGGTATTGCCGGCAGAGGGCGTGGCCGCGATGTGCGAGACGACGTCGTCGCGCTTGAAGCCGCGGGCGTTGCTTATGGAGTCCGCTACCTTCGTGTCTTGGGAGAACATGACCAGCGCCATGCGGTCGACGCTCGGATCGAAGTACTTGACGAACTGCTGCGCGTCGGCCTGCACCTCGCTCCAGTGCGAGCTCAGAGACCCCGAATGGTCGATCACGAATGAGATGTCGACCGCCCGGCGGGTCGTCTGGCCGCGGCCGGCGAGGGTGTATTGCGGTAGGCCCACCAGGCCCGCGAAGTGGTTGGCGAGGGTGGCCGAGGAAGAGACGGTGATGATGCTCGAGCTGTCCGCGCCGGTGGTGATGGTCACGGTCGGCGGGCTCTGGACCGACGACACGCCGAGGTAGCCGTTCGGGAAGTTGGCGGCGAAGATCCGGGACGCCGCGTCGCGCGCTGCGGCCGGGCCGTCGCCGATCGCCTGCGCGGCCGCGAGCGCGGCCGCGTCGACCGCCTTGCTCAGGTTCGCCTTGATGAGGTACGCGCGGCCGAGCTCGATCGTGATC
>JBGQET010000100.1:0-16239 GCA_041496545.1 Binatia bacterium
CTGCTACCAGGCGAAGCTGCGGAAGGGGGTGCCGAAGTTCTCCCGCGTGAGCCCCGTGTACGTGCACGACCAGTTCGGGACCGAGACGCTCGACGTCGTCAAGCGTGCGACGCTCCTCGTGCCGACGGCGAAGAGCCGGGCGGCCTCGCCGGCGCCGCTGTCGCCACCGACCCCCGATCACTTCACCTGCTACAAGGTCGCCGTGACGCGCGGGACGGCGCCCTTTGCGCCCATCCTCGGCGTGCGCGTCGACGACCAGTTCGGGACCCTGACGCTCGACCTGAAGAAGCCCTCGCGGCTCTGTGCCCCGACCGACAAGCGGGGCGAGAATCCCGGGGCCGAGACGCACCCCGACCATCTCCTCTGCTACCAGGCGAAGCTGCGGAAGGAGGCGCCGAAGTTCTCCCGCGTGAGCCCCGTGTACGTGCACGACCAGTTCGGGACCGAGACGCTCGACGTCGTGAAACCGCTCGAGCTGTGCGTGCCGTCGCTCAAGAACGCGCCCGCGCCGGCGCGGCGCGCGCGCTGACCAGCCACGCCGCCCCGCCCACGACGAGGGCCACGCTCACCCACTGCGCTTCGCTGAGTCCGAGGAGCACGGGCGGGTTCGTGCGCACGAACTCGATCGCGAACCGCGCCGCGCCCGCGAGCAGCACCCAGAGCGCGAAGAGCGTCCCCGGCTTCTCGGAGTGCGTGCGCACGCCCCAGAGCGCCGCGAAGATGGCGACCGACGCCGCCATCTCGTAGAGCGGCGCCGGGTGGACGCGCACCCCGGGTGGATGCGGCCACGGCGCGACGCCGTGCAGGTAGGCCACGCCCCAGGGGAGCGTCGTCGGGGTGCCCCAGTCGCCGTCGCCGGCGAGGTGACAGCCGAGCTTCCCGAACGCGTAGCCGATCGCGAGCCCGAGCGCGGCGCTGTCGGCGGCGTCGGCCCACCCGATGCGGTAGTGGCGGATCGGCCAGAGCGTGGCGACGACGCCCCCCGCGAGCCCGCCGTACCAGATGAAGCCCGACTGGCTGACGAGAAAGCGGAGCGGGGCCTCCGCGAAGCGATCCCAGTAGTGTGCGACGAGCAGGAGGCGCGCGCCGAGGAGCCCGCCCAGCACGCCCGCGGCGATGATCGCCCACGCGAGGTCCGCGGAGGCGCCCTTCCGCTCGAGGTCGTGCTGTAGCACGACGCCGGCAGCGAGGAAGCCGAGCGCCATCATCGCCCCGAACGCGTAGACGGGGAGGGGGCCGATCTTGAAGAGGACCGGGCTCATGCGGGCGGTCGCGGCGTAACACTCGCGACCTGACCGCGTCAAAGGTGGTCTTGTCACCGCCGCCGCATGACTCTATGGTCCGCGCTCACCGTCACGAAAGGAGTTCCCCATGCTGCGGCTCGCTGCGCTCCTTCTCCTGCTCGCCGCCACGCTCGGGCGTGCCGACGAGACGTGCATGTCCCCGTACATGCCCAAGCTCACCGGCCAGGAGGACTACGTCTACGTCTGGACGGTCGGCATCGACGGCGTCGGGGACGGCTCGGACAAGCTGGTGACGGTCGGCGCCCGGCCGGGCACGCCGACGTACGGCAAGGTGGTCTCGTCCACCTCCGTCGGCGGACGCCACGAAGCGCACCACGCCGGCTTCACCGAGGACCGGCGCTTCCTCTGGGCGGGCGGCCTCGACAGCAGCGCGATCTGGGTCTTCGAGCTGGCGGCGGACCCCGCGCATCCGAAGCTGGTGAAGACGATCGACACCTTCGTCAAGGACAGCGGCGGGGTGGTCGGCCCGCACACCTTCTTCGCGCTGCCCGGTCGCATGCTCATCAGCGGGCTCTCGAACGAGAAGGACCAGGGCGGGAAGACGGCGCTCGTCGAGTACGCCAACGAGGGGCAGTTCGTGCGCACGCTGTGGCTGCCGGACGCCGCGCCCTACGGCTACGACGTCCGCGTCCAGCCGCGCCTGAACCGCATGCTCACCTCCTCCTTCGCCGGCAAGAAGAACTACATGCGCGACCTCGGCGCGCTCATGGGCGACGCCGAGGCCATGAAGCAGTTCGGCAGCACGATGGTCGTCTGGGACTTCCACGCCCGCAAGCCCATCCAGACGCTCGAGGTGCCGGGCGCGCCGCTCGAGGTCCGCTGGGCGCTCCAGCCGCGCCACAACTACGCCTTCACCTCGACCGCGCTCACCTCGAAGCTCTGGCTCATCGAGCAGCAGGCCGACGGCGCGTTCAAGGCGAGCGCCGTCGCCGACATCGGCGACCCCAAGAAGCTCCCGCTCCCCGTCGACATCAGCCTCTCGGCCGACGACCGCTTCCTTTTCGCGGACTCGTTCATGGACGGCACGTGCCGCGTCTTCGACGTCTCCGACCCGCACCGGCCGAAGCTCGTCACCCAGGAGCGCATCGGCTCGCAGGTGAACATGGTGTCCGAGACCTGGGACGGCGAGCGCCTGTACTTCACGTCGTCGCTGCTCGCCAACTGGGACAAGAAGGGCAAGGACAACGAGCAGTACCTCGCCGCTTATCGTTTCGATGGCAAGAAGCTTCACTCGCTCTTTCGCGTCGACTTCCTGAAGGAGGGGCTCGGCCGCCCGCACCACATGCACTTCGGCCAGGAGCAGTTCTACAAGAACCAGCTCTACACGGAGACCGAGCGCGCGCGTCTGGCCGCACGGCGATGAGGCTGCGGCTCGCCCTCGTCGCCGTCCTCGTCGCGACGCCGGCTGCCGCGCTCCAGCCCTCCGACTTCGCATACACCTACGGCGTCGGGACGTTCGCGCCCGAGTACGCGCCGCCGCCGGCGGGTAGCTACGAGCTGCCGCCGATCAAGACCGTCGGCGATCACGCCGTCCTGGACGACGCCGGGAAGGAGACGACGCTGTTCGCGCTCGCGTCCGGTCGCCTGGCCGTCGTCTCCTTCATCTATACTACCTGCGCCGAGGCGGCGGGCTGCCCGGTCAGCACGGCCGTCTTGCACCGGCTCGATCGCGCCCTCGCCGCCGACCCCGAGCTGCGCGACCGGGTGGCGCTCGTCACCGTGAGCTTCGACCCCGAGCGCGACACGCCGGCGCGCATGGCCGAGACCCGGCGCCTGCACGAGCCGGCCGGCGACTGGCATTTCGTCACCACGCGCGACGAAGCCGCGCTCCGCTCGCTCCTCGACGACTTCGGCCAGCCCGTCGCCAAGCTCCGCCGCGCCGACGGCTCGTGGACGGGGCTCTTCCGCCACGTGCTTAAGGTCTTCCTCGTCGACCGCTCGCGGCGCGTCCGCAACATCTATAGCGTCGGCTTCCTGCACGGCGACCTCGTGCTGAACGACCTGCGGACCGTGCTGCGGGCGGGCGGTTAGGAGCGGGGCGGGTGGGCAGTCAAGGTTCCGGACGCCCGCGCCGCCGGTTGACACGTGGCCGCTCCACCCCTCCTATACTTCCATGGCTTCGCGCCCCGAGCAGGACAGCCGGGCGCTCCGCGCCCTGCGGGACGTCGTCCAGTCCGGCCGACCACTGGCGTACGTACGCTCGCCGGAAGAGCAACGCGTCAGCGCGCTCCTGCGCGACATCGCGGCGACGTCCTTCCCGTCGCCGGTTCCACTGTGGACCTGGAGCCTCACCGAGGGGTTCCGCCGCGACGGCGACAAGGCGTCCAAGGCCCTCGCGCCGCGTGCTGCGCTCGACTTCGTGGCCAGCCACGACGGTCCCGGGGTCTTCCTCTTCAAGGACTTCCACGAGCCGATGCACGACCCGGAGATCCGCCGCCGGCTGCGCGACCTGTACGACGCCTGCTTCGACCGCGGCAAGTTCGTCTGGATCTCCTCGCCGGTGAAGTTCATCCCCGAGGAGCTCGAGCGCGCCATGGTCTACGTGGAGCTGGGCGTGCCCGACCTCGAGGAGCTCGTCGCCTTTCTCCGCCGCGAGGCCGCCGCCGCTGCGGCGCCCGGCATCACCATCGACACCAGCGAAGCGACGCTCCAGCAACTCGGACGCGCGCTCCAGGGCCTGACGCTCGACGAGGCTCGCCACGCGGTTCGGCGTGCGCTCGCCACGCGCAACGCGCTCGACCAGCACTCGGCCCCCGCGCTGCTCGAAGAGAAGCGACTGCTGGTCAACCGCACCGGCATCGTCGAGTACGTGCCGACCGACGTCGGCATCGAGGAGATCGGCGGGCTCGAGCTCATGAAGAAGTGGCTGATGGAGCGGCGGAAGCTGTTCCGGATGCGCGACACCCTGAGCGCCGAGATCGTGCCCAAGGGCATGCTCGTGATGGGCGTGTCGGGCTGCGGGAAGAGCCTGTCCGTCAAGGCGGTCGCCTCTTGCTTCGAGCTGCCGCTCTATCGCATCGACATGGTCGAGATCTTCTCCGGACGTCATGGAACCCCGGAAGGCGCGTTCGCGAAGGCCTGTCACATGCTCGAGTCGATGGTGCCGGCGGTGGTGTGGTTCGACGAGATCGAGGCCGCGATCAACGCGCAGGCCAAGGACGGCGAGCAGGGTCGCGTCTTCGGCTTCTTCCTCACCTGGATGCAGGAGAAGGCGCGCGGCTTGTTCGTCGGCGCCACCGCCAACCGCATCGACCTGCTGCCCGCGGAGATGATCCGCAAGGGACGCTTCGACGAGGTGTTCTTCGTCGATCTGCCGCTCGAGGACGAGCGCGTCGAGATCTTCCGCGTGCATCTGCGCCGGCGCCGCATCGATCCGGCGGTCTTCAGCCTCGAGCCGCTCAAGAAGTTCACCAAGGGCTGGACGGGGGCCGAGATCGAGCAGTGCGTCGTGTCCGCGCTGACCACCGCACGGCTCCAGGATCGCGACCTCAACAGCGAGGATCTCCTGAACGCGACGGCCAACGTCGTGCCGCTCTCGAAGACCATGAAGGAGCAGGTCGACCACATCCGGAAGTGGGCCTTCGAGCGCGCCGTCCGTGCCTCGCCGCGCGAGTTCACGCGCTAGGCCGCGCGAGCGGGTCGGCTGGCGATTCTCAGCTCCTCCGGCGGCTGGCGGGCGTCGGGTCGGCTTCGGCCGGCGGCGCGACGCTCGCTCGCCAGGAGAGGATGAGGGTCTCGACCACGCGCAGCAAGGCGTCATACGCGATCGGCTTCACGAGGTAGGAGTTGGCCCCGAGCTCGTAGGCGCGGTTGACGTCGGAGCTCTCCGAGGAGGAGGTCAGCACCACCACCGGCAGTCGCTTGAAGGCGCTCCGCGACCGCATCCAGGCGAGGAGCTCGAGGCCGGACATGTGCGGGAGCTTCAGGTCGAGGAGGACGAGCGCCGGGAGCGGGTGGCTCTCGCGGTCGGCGTACGCGCCCTCGCCCGTCAAGTAAGAGACCGCCGCTTCCCCGTCGCCGACGACGTGCAGCCGGTGGTGGAGGCGGGCGTTCTCGAAGGCGCGCTGCATGAGAAGCGCGTCGACCGGCTCGTCTTCCACCATCAGGATCACACTTTCGGGCCCGCTCATGGGGACTCCTGCACGGCCGCTGCTGCGACCGGAGTCGACTTTCCGGACGCTCGCTGGGCCGCCTCGCTCGTTGCCGTTGGCACCCTCGATCGGCCGTGCCCCACACATGCCGCCGGCCGAGTGCCGGGGAGTATGCGGGCGGCCAAGCTCCGAGGCGAGAGGCGCGGGATTCTCGCGCGTTTCATCCCCTCCACTCCTCGCGCCTCCGCTCATCCGGAGGACCCCGTTCGCGGCGCCGAGTGCGAGGGATTCGCAGGACGCGCCCCGGAGGCGCGAGCTACCGACGCGTCCGTGCTTTCAGGGCTCGGCTACCACACCTTCGTTCCGGGACGCCGTACCACGTCGACTGTAGCTTAACAAACTCCGGAGAAAGCACCCGTCGGGGATCTCTTGCGATGGACTCGCGGCGTGACCACTGGACTGGACGGCATGGCACCTGCCCGCGACGGGATTGTGGCGCACCGCCACTCATGTGACGGGCGGTTGCGCATGTCGCTTGCGAGCCTCGCGCAATCGGTACCACACGCCGCCCGGCGACGGGCACGGCGCTTGCTCCTGTCCGACGACGACCCTCGAGGCTCGGCCGAGGACATCTCGCGACCCGCCGCACCCGGCCGAGCGCCCCGAAGGGCGTGTTTTCCATGCCGCAGCGGTCGCACAGAATCCTCCGCCGGGTCTTCGGGCGCGTGCTCGTGGCCGTCGTCGCCGTGGTCGTGCTGGCCGCGGTCTTCGCCGGCGGCTTCGGATCGCGACTCCTCACGAACGCCGGCGATGTCACCGTCGCCGTGCTGCTCCTCGTTTCGCTCGCCGGACACTACCGCTCCTGGCGCAAGCGGAGGCAGGTCGAGGACGAGCTGCGGTGGACCTGTGTCGACCTCGACCGCCGCGTCGAGGAGCGGACGGCCGAGCTTGACCGGATCAACGCGGCCTTCGAGAAGGAGGTCCACGATCGCCGCGAGGCGGCGCGCTCGTTGCGAGAGTCCGAGGTGCGCTGGCGCGCCGTCTCCGGGCTGACCTCCGACTGGGCGTACTGCTACCGCGGCAAGGGCGGCGGCTCGCTCGTCCTCGACTGGGTCACGGAGTCGTGCACGCGCGCGACGGGGTTCACGGTGGAAGAGCTCCGGGCACGCGGGGGTCTCATCGGTCTGGTCCATCCCGACGATCGGACCAAGGTGCAGACCCGGGTCTACACCGGCTGGGAGGTGGGTCTCGACGGTCGGGAGACCCGCATCGTCACCAAGAGCGGCGAGGTCCGCTGGGTGCTCGATCACGGGCCGCTGGTGTGGGACGACCCCGAGACCGGAGTCGCGCAACTGTACGGGGCGGTCCAGGACGTCACCGAGCGAAAGACGGCCGAGGACGCGCTGCGACGCAGCGAGCGCGAGCTGGCGGACTTCTTCGACAACGGCGCCATCCCGCTGCACTGGACTGGCCCGGACGGCCGCATCGTCCGCGCGAATCAGGCGGAGCTCGACCTCCTCGGGTATGCGCGGGAAGACTACGTGGGCCGCTACATCGCGGAGTTCCACGTCGACCGCGGGGTGGTCGATGACATCCAGCGACGCATCGCGAACAAAGAGGCCGTGCACGACCAGCCGGCACGGCTGCGCTGCGCGGACGGCTCGATCAAGCACGTCATCATCGACAAGAACGCGATGTGGGAGAACGGGAGTCTCGTCCACACCCGCTGCTTCACCCGCGACGTCTCCCAGATCACGCGCATGGAAGAGGAGAACCGCCGCTACTACCTGGAAGCCGAGCAGGCGCGGCAGCGGGCGGAGCAGCACGTCATCGAGCTCGGGGGCCAGGCGGTGGAGCTGGAGACGGCTCGCAACGCGGCGCTGGACGCCGTGCAGGCGAAGTCGGCGTTCCTCGCCAACATGAGCCACGAGATCCGGACACCGATGACGGCGATCCTCGGCTACACGAACCTGCTCGCCGAGCCCGCGACCTCCGAGAGCGAGCGCCAGAGCCACCTGGCGACGATCCGCCGCAACGGCGAGCAGCTGCTGCGGATCATCAACGACATCCTCGACCTCTCGAAGATCGAGGCCGGCAAGCTGGTCTTCGAGCGCATCGTCTGCGAGGTGGTGGAGCTGGTGGAGGAGGTTGCCTCGCTCATGCGGGCCCGGGCGGTCGAGAAGGGGCTGGCCTTCGCCGTCGAGTACCGCCCCGACGTCCCGCGGGCCGTCCGCACGGATCCGACGCGGCTCCGCCAGATCCTGCTGAACCTCCTCGGCAACGCGATCAAGTTCACGCGGCGGGGCGGGGTGCGCCTGGTCGTCGGCATGGTCGAGTCGCCCGGCGGCGAGCCGCGCCTGTCCTTCGAGGTGATCGACTCGGGGATCGGTATCTCCGAGGACGTTGCGGCGACCCTCTTCACGCCCTTCACCCAGGCGGATGCGTCCACCACGCGACGGTTTGGCGGCACCGGCCTCGGGCTCTCGATCTCCAAGCGCCTGGCGCAGTTGATGGGCGGGGACATCACGTTCCACGGCCGCCCGGGTGCCGGAAGCACGTTCGTCCTCCTCGCGGGCGCGGAACCCGTCGCGGAGGACGCCCTTTCTCCCACCGAGCCGCGCGCGGAGGATGGCGGGCACCCCGGTGCTCGGAAGACGGCGCCACGCCTCACCGCGCGAATCTTGCTGGCCGAGGACACGCCCGACAACCAGCGGCTCATCCATCATCACCTGCGGAAGGCGGGCGCGCAGGTGGAGGTGGCCGACAACGGCCGGATCGCGTGCGAGACGGTGACGGCCGGCATGAGCGCCGGGGTGCACTTCGATGCGATCCTCATGGACATGCAGATGCCCGAGGTGGACGGCTACGCCGCCACGCATCGGCTGCGCGAGGTGGGCTACGCGGGGCCCATCATCGCCCTCACGGCGTACGCCACGGCAAGCGACCGCCTCAAGTGCCTCGACGCCGGGTGTGACGACTTCTTGAGCAAGCCGATCGAAAGCGACGTCCTGATCGAGACGCTGCACCATCACCTCGCCGGCCAGCCGCCATTGTCGGACGGCGCATCCGCCCTGAGCGCGTTCGAGTCCACGACCGGCATGGCCGAGCTCGTGGAGATGTTCGTCTCCGGCCTGACCGAGCGCGTGGCGGGGCTGGAGCGCGCCCTCGCGGCGAGCGATCGGGAAGACCTGGCGAGGCTGGCGCACCAGTTGAAGGGCACGGCGGGCGGGTACGGGTTCCCGACCATCACCGAGGCGGCAGCCGCGTTGCACGGAGCGCTGAGGGCGGGGCAGGTGTGGGACGAGATCTGCATGCGCACGGACGATGTCATCCGTCTCTGTCGCGGGGCCCGGGCGACGCCTGGCGGCGTCGAGCCGGCGAGCGGGGCCGCGTCATGACCGGGCGCGTCCTCGTCGTCGACGACGACCGCGACATGTGCCGCCTGCTCGCCCACGATCTTTCCCGGCGCGGCTTCGAGGTGATGTGGAGCACGTCCGGTGCGGAGGCGATCGAGGTGGCGGGCACGACCGAGCTGGACGTCGTGCTGACCGACATCGAGATGGCGGACGTCAACGGGATCGATCTCTGCCGGCACCTCGTCGCAAATTGCCCGGACGTCCCGGTCACGATGCTCACCGCGTTCGGGACCGTCGAGACCGTCATCGCTGCGCTCCGGGCCGGTGCCTCCGACCTCATCCTGAAGCCGCCGGACATGGACGGGCTGGCGAGCGCCGTCGAGCGTGCGGTGCAACGTCGCGCGTTGCAGAGAGAGGTGAGACGTCTCACCGGTGTCGGCGACAAGGCAGGCACCTTCGATCAGATCCTCGGCGACAGCCGGCCCATACGGCAACTCACCGACTGTCTCGGACGGGTCGTCGACTCCGACGCCTCGGTGCTCGTCACGGGCGAGACCGGAACGGGCAAGGAGCTCGTGGCGCGCGCGCTCCATCGCCGCGGCCGCCGACACGCCGGACCGTTCGTGCCGTTCAACTGCGCGGCCATCCCCCACGCGCTCGTCGAGAGCGAGCTGTTCGGCCACGTGCGCGGTGCCTTCACCGACGCGCACACGAGTCGCACCGGTCTCTTCCTCCAGGCGCACGGTGGCACACTGTTTCTGGACGAGATCGCGGAACTGCCCCTCGCAGTCCAGCCGAAGATGCTCCGCGCGCTCCAGGAGCGCGCCATCCGCCCGGTGGGCGCCGACCGCGAGGTCCCATGCGACGTCCGTCTCGTGGCAGCGACCAACCGTGACCTCGAATCCGCGGTGCGTGAGGGACACTTCCGCGCGGACCTCTTCTTCCGGATCAACGTGATCCACGTCGAGATCCCGCCCTTGCGGGCGCGTGGGACGGACGTGCTGCTTCTCGCCCAGCATTTCCTCGACCGGTGTGCTCGCCAGGCGGGCAAGGCGGTGCGGACGCTGTCCCCCCCGGCGGCCGACCGGATCGTGGGCTACCACTGGCCGGGCAACGTGCGCGAGCTCCAGAACTGCATCGAGCACGCCGTGGCGTTCGCGCGCTACGAGCACCTGGTCGTCAGCGACCTGCCCAAGCGCATCCAGCAGACCCGATCGCGGGCGAGCGCCGCGCACGACGATTCCCGGCTCCTCCCGCTCGACGAGGTCGAGCGGCGCCACATCCTGCGGGTGCTGGACAGCGCCGGGGGCAACCGGACTCTCGCCGCGCGCACGCTCGGCGTCGATCGCAAGACGCTTTACCGGCGGCTCGCGCGCTACGCCCGCGGCTGATCGAGACGGCGCGCCGGCGCGATGTGGCAGTCTGCCCCGGGGGCCCGGAACGCCCCGCGGAGGAAAGATACGCGTAGGGTCGGCCGGCCTGCACGCGATACCGCACGTGCGGAGGGCAGGCTGCCCCACGCGCCGACCCGCCACAGCACGCACGTTCGGCGCTTTTTGCTGGCACGGCCGATGCACTGGGCAGGGTACGCCGTGAGCCGGGCGGAAGCCCGGCGACGTGGAGGTCGCGAAAATGCACAGCGAGCTTCTGAAGCACGAACCGAGTACCTCGTTCGGAGTCGCGACGGCGGTCAGCGCCCGCAAGCCGCGGGTGCTCGTCGCGGAGGACGACGAGGACATGCGCCGCCTCGTGACGGGCGTCCTCCGCCAGGACGGCTACGACGTCATCCAGGCGGCAGACGGCATCGGGCTGCTCCGCTGCATCGACGCCGCGACCGAGCAGGGCCGGCCGCCGTTCGATGCGATCGTGTCCGACATCCAGATGCCGGACCTGACGGCGCTCGACATCCTCGGCTCGCTCACGTGTCGCGACATGGTGACGCCGGTGATCTTCATTACCGCGTACAACGACGACGAGACGCGGGCCGAGGCTCGTGCGCTCGGCGCGCTCGCCGTCATCGACAAGCCGATTCACTGGGCGGAGCTCAGGCGAGCCATCCACAAGGCGATCGCGCTGCGGCGACGGGGGCGGGGGGACGTGAACGTCGGCTGACGAGTCCGGGGTGGAGCAGGGCGGCGAGAGCCGCAGGAGGTGTGGGATGCAGGTCGAGGCCCGTGTGGTGGAGGAGCCGGTGTTCGTGCCGGAGGTAGAGAAGGCGGACCGACGGGCCGGGCGTGCGGTGCGGCGGTCGGTGCTGGTGGCGGACGACGACCCGGAGATGCTGCGGCTCCTTTCCGCCCTGCTTCGCCACGCGGGCCATCGCGTGGTCGAGGCGCGCACCGGGATCGACATCCTCGACCGGATGGAGTCGACCATCTGGAAGGACCGCGTCGACCTGTTCGACGTCATCGTCTCCGACGTGAGCATGCCGGGGCTCTCGGGGCTCGACATCCTGGCGGCGCTGCGCTGTACGCGCTGGACGACGCCGGTGATCCTCATCACGGCGTTTGCGGACGCCGACATGCGCGAGGAGGCGCTCTCGCTCGGGGCGGCGGCGGTCTTGGACAAGCCGGTCGAGCGCACGGAGCTCGAGCGGCTCGTGTCGACCGTCGCAGCCGATCCGGTGATCGGATGATCGCGGGCCGGCGTCCGTGGTTCGTCGGCCACGCCGGGTTGGACGGCGCGGAGGCGCGCGAGGTCGTGCTGCCGGTGCAGCCCGAGCGGATGCTCATGGTCGCAATCCTCGGCGACGCGGTCCGCTCGTATCGGCGGCCCGCGTGGGCCCGCAGCCCCGAGGACCGGGCGGAGTTCGCCGACGTTCGCGAGTGGGTGCACTCGACGGCCCCGGGCTCGCTCTACTCGTTCCAGAACATCTGCGACACGCTCGGCCTAGACTCCAGCCGCCTGCGGCGAGGGTTCCGGCGGTGGCTCGAGGATTCGCGCCCGGCGCGCCGCCGCGGTCAACGGCCGCGCCGTCGCCCACCGGCGCCGCGCCGGGCGAGCGCGACGCACTGACCGAGGAGGCTGTCACGTACGAGGCGGGCGAATACGTGTACCCGGTCGACGTCCCGGGATGCCCGCTCTGTCGGGTCGCCGAAGCGGAGAGCCTCAGCACGTCGCGAGGCACGCTTCAAATTCTCAGGCTGCGACCCGTCGAGCGGGCGCGGGACGCCGGCGCGTACATCGTGAAGCCGGCCGATGCCGTGCGGCCGGCCCGGCCTGGAGGCGCTCGACCGATGAGACGGAGACGGGCGCGACCGCCGGTGCTCGAGGCGCGCATCCGGGCCGTGGTGGCGGTCAGCCTGGGCGTCGCGCTCGACGAACTCACCCCGGACGTCTCGCTCACCGACGAGCTCGCCGCCGACTCGCTCGACGTGCTCGAGGTCGGGCTGGCCCTCGAGCGGGAATTCGCGATCTCCCTGCCCGAGGGCGAGCTTCGAAACGTGCGGACGTTCGGCGAGCTGCTCGCCACGACCGCGCCCCTCGTCTCCGCCGCGCGCCGGGCGATCGCGGCGTCGTCCCGCGCGGCGCCGGACGCCGTCCCGACGTAGTCGCCGTCCGCCCTCGGCCGCGCCGAGCGCTGTGCTACAAGTGGGGCGTGGGCCTCGGGGAGTACCGCGAGAAGCGCCGCTTCGGCGTGACGCGCGAGCCGAAGGGTGGGACGCGACGGCGCGCCGTCCGCCGCGGCCTCGGCTTCGTCGTGCAGAAGCACCGCGCCTCGCGCCTCCACTACGACTTCCGCCTGGAGTGGAAGGGCGTGCTCCTCTCGTGGGCCGTGCCGAAGGGCCCGTCGCTCGACCCGTCGGTGAAGCGCCTCGCGATACAGACCGAGGACCACCCGCTCGAGTACGCGGAGTTCGAGGGCATCATCCCGGAGGGCGAGTACGGTGGCGGGACGGTGATGATCTGGGACCACGGCACCTGGACGCCGGAGGTGGCGGACGTCGACGCGGCGCTGCGCAAGGGCGAGCTCAAGCTCGCGCTCGCGGGGAAGAAGCTGCGCGGGTCGTGGGTCCTCGTCCGCACCCGTGGCTATCCGTCGGCGCGCAGCGCGTGGCTCTTGATCAAGCACCGCGACGCGGCCGCCTCGACCGAGGACGTCACAGAGACACAGCCGCGCTCCGTCGTCTCGAAGCGGATCCTGGCGGAGATCGCGTGGCAGGAAGGTGGCAACGTCGAGAAGGCGGCCTCCGCGGATCCGGTCGAGGAGATCCGCCGTCTGGTGAAGAACCCGCATCGGAAGCCGTTGGTGTGGCGGTCGAACCGGGGCGGCGGCTGAACGATCGCATGCCGCTTCGCCGCGTCGTCGTCGCGCTCGCGCTGGTGTTCGGGTGGGGGTGCGCCGCCCGGGCGCCGCGGCTCGAGGTCGGCGCCCTCGCGAGCGGCGTCGACGCCTTCCTCGCCGCGCATCCCCGTGCGCCGGAGCAGGAGATCCGCGCCGACGAGGTGAGTCGCACGGCGAGCGCCAGCTTTCACGTCGTGCAGGTCCGCGGCAGCGAGCGCCCGCACCGCCACACCGCGCACGACCTGACCGCGCTCGTCCTGCGCGGACGGGGGACGCTCCGCCTCGGCGACGCGCAGACGACGCTCGCCGCGGGCGACGTGGTCGTCGTCCCGCGGGGCGCCGTGCACTGGTTCGCGAGCGCGCCGGGCGACGAAGCGGTCGCGCTCGTCGTCTTCTCGCCGCCACTCGATGCCCCCGACACGGTGCCGGTCGCCGTTGACTCGCCGCCGACCGCTCGCTAGGGACGTCGCATGACGTTGCTGCGCGCTTCCTTCGCGCTCGCCCTCGGGCTGCTGCTCGGCAGCGCCTCGGCGGGGGTCGCCGCGGACACGATCACGGGCGAGGTCGTCGACCTCGCCTGCTACATGGGCCACGGCGAGCCGGAGAAGATGCGCGGCCCGGGCCACCGCAAGTGCGCCGACATGTGCCTGAAGAAGGGGATGCCGATCGGCATCGTCACCGACGAGAAACAGGTCTTCCTGGTGCTCGAAGACCACGACAACCCCAAGCCCTACGCTCAACTGAAGGAGAAAGCGGCCGAGCGGGTGACGATCGAGGGCACCAAGACGAGCGTCGGCGGCAATCAGGGATTCGTGATCGAGTCGCTGAAGTAGGGCGCGCCCGGCGCCCTAGAAGAACATGTGGAGCTCGAACCAGAGCTCGTCTTGGTTGAGCTCCGGCTTGTCCCCCGGCCCGTTGTTGATCCGATACTGGATGCGCGGCTGGATGACGCGGTTGACGAACGGCTCGGCGCCGATGGTGTAGCGCGTCTGGTCGCGGTCGTGCTGGACCTTCACGAAATCGAAGGTGCCGCGCAGGTTGAGCCAGCTGAGGAGCAGCAGGTTCGCCTCGCCGTAGGCGACGAAGCGGTCGCGGTTGCCCCGGGTGGCGACCGTGCGGTCGTTGATCGCGTCGAACTCGCCGAGGTAGGTGAAGCGCCAGAGGTTCGAGCCGCCGTAGACACCGCCCAGGACGCGCTTGTCGGATTGGCGCGCGAACGAGCCGCCGGCAATCACGTTGCGCACCACCGGGATCTCGGTGAGGACGGTGTACCCGTTGACGGTGACGGCGACGTCCTTGTCGCCGAGCGTCCCGTTGGTGATCGAGCTGGCGACGAAGAAGGGGCCCGGCGCGAAGCCGATCTCGCCGCCCTCGTCTGACTTGTCGAAGGTGTAGCCGGTGCGGCGCCGGATGAAGGCGTCGTCGTCCTGTACGCGGAGGCCGTAGGCCGGGAAGAGGCGCCCTGCCTTGAAGTAGGTGTCCCAGGGCAGGAAGCCGCGGAGCAGGCCGAAGGCCTCGCGGTTGGTCGCGCCGCCGTTGAAGTTCTCGTCGACGTAGATCGTCGCGACGTCGGGCCAGAGATCGACCTGGCCGTAGAGGAGCGTTTCCTGGACCCTCGTGTCGTTGCTCTCCACGTGGCGGCGGAAGGCGTTGTTGGTGGGCACGGTCTTACCGTGGTCACGGAAGACGGTGGTGTTCCGCACCCGGAAATCGCCGCCGATCGAGACCCACGAGTTGATCTCGCCGTTGAACGGCTTCACGCCGGCCGGGATCGGCAGCACGTCGACGTCGTCGAGGATGTCGTGCGCGTGGATGTGGGCGAACGCCGTCCGCTTGCCGCCGCCGGTCAGGTTCGTGTGACAGTCGCTGCACTTCGCGCCGGTGCGCACCATCAGATACGGCTCGGCATGCGCCGGCCGGATGGCAGCCACCATGGCGAGCGCGCTCCAGGGAACGAGCCACGCTGCCGTCCTCCACCGCATCCCCGCCTCCCACGCGCCGTCCGCGACGGCGCCACCGCGGGCTGGGATAGCCTACGGAGGCGATGAGATCAAGTTACGTGCCGCTCGCGGCGAGGCCGGGCGGCTCAGTGGCCGGTCTCGAGGGCGCCCTTCAGTGCGGAGAGATGGGTCAACTCGTCGGACAGGCGCTTCAGGCTGTCGAGCACACGGCTGACCTCACCCTGCGCCCACTCGAGCTCCTGCGCGCTGACCTTGGCGAGGGCGCTGCGCAGCTGATCGTACGCTGCCACGAGGCCCTCGATGCCGCTGAGCCCCGACTCCGCGATGCGGCGGTTGACCTCGCGCGTGAAGTTGATGATCTGATCCGTCTGACGCACCATCTCTTCCATCGACGTTCCTCCGGGTGTCGCGCGTTGGAGCAGGACGCATAGCACCTCGTCCCATGGCTGACAATATAGGGTGACGCTTTCGAAGACCAGCATCGCCGGCGTCGAAGCCGAGCTCGTGTCGGTCGACGTCGGCGACGATGCGATCACGCTCTGGCACGTGGCGGATCTCGAGCGTCACTTCGACCGCGACGCGCTCCTCGCGGGCGAGGACCCACCCGAGCCCCCGTACTGGGCGCATCTCTGGAGCGGTGCGCTGGTGCTCGCGGCGGCTCTGCCGCGCGGTGCCTCCACCGTGCTGGAGCTCGGCTGCGGTCTCGGCCTTCCCGGCCTCGCGGCGGCGCGGCGCGGAGCGCACGTCACCTTCGTCGACCGCGCGCCCGCCGCGCTCGCGTTCGTGCGCGCGAGCGCAACGGCGAACGGCATCGCCCACGCCGACCTCGTCGTCGCCGACTTCACCACCCCCGCGCTCGCCGCCCGCTTCGACCTCGTACTCGCCGCCGAAGTGCTCTACGACCGCACCGCCTTCCCCGCCGTCGCCGCCACGCTCGCTCGCCACCTCGCCCCTGGCGGCTCCGCCCTCCTGACCGACGCCCACCGCACCGACACCCGCGACTTCTACACCGCCCTGAACAGCGCCGGCCTGCACTGGACGGCCACGGAGCACCCCGTCCGCGAGGAGGGACTCCCGGTCACGGTCCGACTGCTAGAGGTCCGAAGCTAGAAGCGTGACCCAAGGCGGGGCGGCGGCGGGGGGGGGGGGCGGGGCGGAGAGAGGGGAAACCGGACTGTGCGAACCACCACGCCCCCCGCCGGCGCCCCCCCCAGCGCCGCGCCCCCCACACCACCCCCCCCC
>JBGQET010000101.1:0-16187 GCA_041496545.1 Binatia bacterium
CAGCGCCTGCGCGGCGCGGGCGATCATCGTCCGGCGGCGCGGGCCGTGGTGGTACTCGCCGGTCAGGAGGGCCACGCCGCGCAGCCCGCGGCGATGGAGGATGTCGAGCTGCGCCTCGACGGTCGGCGCGTCGGCGCTCTCGCGGGTGAGGTCGGCGTTGGTGCGCCGCATGCCGCACATCAGGCACTCGGCGTCGCACTCGTTGGTGAGATAGAGCGGCGAGAAGGTCTCGAGGCGCGGGCCCCCACCGGGACGTCGCGCGGCGGCGACGGCTTCGAGCGCGGCGGTCGGGACGTGCGGCGCGAGGAAGAGCGCGGCGAGTGCCTCGTCGTCGAGGGGCGCCCCGCCGGCCGCGCGCCGGAAGAGCTCGTCCGCCTCCCCGCTCGCGGCGCGTGCCGCCGCCCGCGCACGCACGCCCTCGATCGCCTCGACGTCGAGCCGAAAGCCGCTCATGCCGCGCGGCCTTATATCAGCCGTCGAGCCGGCGGGCCAGCCGCAATTCGCGCCGCAGGCGCCGGCGGCGGAGCGCCGTCGAAGCGAGACGCGCGAGCCAGCGCCGGATCTCGGCGCCGCCCGGCCGCGGCCACTCCATCATCCCCTCGACGACGGTGAGGATCTGCCGGCCGCCGCGCCGCCAGTCGCTCAGCACGACGGGCTTGTAGACGTGGGGGCTGCGGGAGAGCGCTTCGACGTCGAGCAGCATGCCGGGCGCGACCCGCTCGATCTCGGCCGGCACGCCCGGCAGCCGCGCCGCGAAGGCGGCCGCCGGATCGCCCCTGCCGTCCCGCACCTCGACGCGCACGAGCACCCGGTCGGCGAGCACGACCAGGAAGAACACCTGGCTGTCGAGCGCGTCGGCGGCGAGCGCGCCGGCGTCGATCAGGTCGTAGGGGAAGAGGCGCCGGCCGCCGAGATCGACCGCGTCCGCGGCGCGCCCGAGGACGGTGACGCCGGGACGCGGGCTCCCGCAGACGCACGGCGCGGACGCCACGCGCACGACGTCGCCCATGTCGAGGCGGACGAGCGGGCTGCCCTCGAGGCCGAGCGTCGTGACGACGAGCGCGCCCTCGCCGCCGGGCCCGACCTCCGCCCCGTCGGGCCCGAGGACCTCGCAATGCACGAGCGTCGTCTCTGTGTGGAGCGTCCCCTCGGCGCAGGAGGTGCCGAGCAGCATCGTCTCCGTCGAGCCGTAGAGCTCGATCACCCGCGCGCCCCAGGCGCGCGCGAGCCGGCGCTGGAGGACGGGCGGGAGCGGCGCGCCGCCGAGGAACAGCGTGTCGACGGCGAGGTCGGCGGCCGGGTCGAGGCCGCGGGCGCGGGCGATCTCGCCCAGCACGAGCGGCTCGAGCGGGAGCCCGGCCAGGACGTGCGCGCCGGTCCGCTGCGCCAGCTCGAGCGCCTTCGGGAACGGGACGTCCCAGTTGATGTTGCCCGCCGGCACCGCGACCCCGCCGCCCTCCTGGGCGATGAGCTGCACGAGGTGCGCGGGCGCCGCCATGAACGGGAAGCGGTTCAGCAGGATCCGGCCGGGCGCGAAGACGCCGGGATGGGCGGCGCGGATGGCACGCGCCGAGCGGGCGAGGTCGCCGGCGGTGAGCCACACCGAGTTCGCGGCGCCGGTCGTCCCTGACGACTCGCCGTAGTGGCACACGCGCTCGAGCGGCACGGCGCGGAGGCCGTGCGTGCCGGCGCGCTGGAGGTCGGCGCGCGTCGTGAGCGGCAGGCGACGGAAATCGTCGAGGGTCCGGAGACGCATGCCGTGGAGCCGCTCCCGATAGAGCGGGCTCTCGGCGGCGCGCGCGATGGTGGCCTCGAGCGCGGCGAGGAGATCGTCGGGTGCGGCGTCGGCCTGGGCGGCGGGCAGGGACGGCGTCACCCGGGGGAGGGTCGTCGGATGCGCGCCGAGAGTCAAGCACGCTCTCGAAGGTTCCGGCTCACCTACGAGGCGGTGGTCGCCGCGAAGAGGGGCCGGCCGCAGGCCGCGCCAGACGCCTCGACCGAGGATCGCGGCCGACGCGAGGGCGAGCAGACCCGTAGCGGCGAGGAACGAATAGAGAATGACGAGCCACATCGACGCCCGGGGGAGCCGCCCGCCTACTGCGGCTGGGTCGCCCTCGCCGCCTTGATCCCGCGCGCCAGCTCCTCCGCCGGCCCCTTGCCCCAATAGTGCAGGAACATGATGCGGGGCTCTTCGTGCGTCATGTGGGAGTGGATCGCGACGACGTTGATCTTCGCGACCCGGAGGGCCTTGAGGACGGATTGCAGCTCGGACTCCAGCATCGCGAAGTCGCCGTCCACGACGGCGGCCTGGGGGCTCCCGGCGAACGCCGCCCAGGTGTTCACCCCCATCTCCGCGCCGAGGTCCATCCCGTGCGCTTTCGTCTTCTTGGGGAACACGAACTTGACCATCCCGTCCTTCGCCTGCGCGGAGGTGCCGAGGACCGCTTCGAGCGGCTTCGGGTCGATGATGTTCCCGGCAGGGATGCTGGGGCCACCGAACCCTTCGCCGGGCGGCGCCCCATGGCGCACCTCCTTGATCGTGTCGAGCGCCTTCCGTACGCCGGTCGCGAGGGCCTCCGTGCTCCCCATTCCGGCGATGTGCATGAACAGGATGCGCGGGTGGTCGAACGAGAAGTGGTTGTGCAGGGCCGTCACTTCAAGGCCGTTGTTGAGGGCGGCATCCATCACGGGGCTCACCTCGTCCTCGACGAGCGTCAGATCGCCCATCACGACCGTCTTGCTCCCGCTCCCCACGAACGCCGCCCAGGAAGTGAAACCCTGGAACGGCTGCATCTTGACGCCATCCACCGTGACCGAGAGGTCCGAGCGGGGCACGCTCACCTTCGCGACCCCGTTCTTCACCTCCGGCTGGAGGCCCGTCACCCGGGCGATCACGTCCGTGTCCGGGCCTGCCGCGCCGGCGGCCCCCGACAGGACGCCGGCCAGCACGATCGTCGCGAGCATGCACTTGTTCATGTTCTCTCCTTCCCGAGACGGGCACGTAGAGCCGCATACAGCGCGTCGTACAGGAACGCGGCCTTCTCGGCCGTCTCGTGATCGTCCTTCGTAATGAGTGGAAAGCCATCCGAGATGGCACGCAGGCCGGCAGACTCGGGCGTCGCGTTGATCTGATCGCGGAAGTCGGCCCCGCGCACGATGCGAGCGAGGGCCACGAGCGCGGCATCATCGGCGCAGTGCTCTTCCACCAGGGCCTCGAAGGAACACCGTCCCTGGGCGTCCTGGTGTGGGTACGTCGCGCCGGGCGCGTCGAAGCCCTTCGCATTCTCGCGACGCTGTACCTCTGCAACTTCCTCCGGCTCGACGAACAGCAGCGTGGCGTCGGGGGCGATGAAGCGACGGATCAACCACGCGGTCGCCGCCCGGTTCACTTTGATTCGCCGCTTCGTGACCCAGGTCATTCAATCCTCCTGCACCGACAGGTGCTAGTCGCCGTATCTCAGGCGCCGGCCATGGTGCGGATCAGCAGTCCGATCACCCCCGCGGCGACGATGACGAGCGGCTCGGGGACGCGCTTCACGTACACGAGCGTCCCGAGGGTCCCGAGCGCGATCAGCGCCGTGGGGAAGTCGATGATGGCGCGGCGGCCGAGCACGATGGCCGCGCCCGCGATCGCCCCGGTGGCGGCGGCCGTCACACCGTCCACGAACCCCTTCACCGCCCGGTTGCCGGCGAAGCGACGGAAGTACGGCGCCGGAATGATCACGAAGAGATAGCAGGGCAGGAAGACGCCGAGGGCGGCCAGGGTCGCTCCGAGCGGTCCCCCGACCAGGTAGCCGATGAAGGCCGTCGTGATGACGACCGGGCCGGGCGTGATCATCGCGACCGCGACCGCATCGAGGAACTGCCGTTCCGTGAGCCAGTGGAACCGCTCGACGACGCCGCCGTACAGGAACGGCACGATCGCGAGCCCACTCCCGAAGACGAACGCGCCGGCTTCTGCGAAGTACCACCAGATGCGCCAGAGCGTCTCGCCCGCCGCCGGCCCGTGGAGGCCCGAGACGAGCCAGAGCGGAACGACAGCGAGCGCCGTCGAGCGCGCGGCGAAGGCCGGCAGACCGCGCACGAGGAGACCGACGACCCCGCCCGCGATGAAGATCCACACGATCTCGGATTCGGTCCACGCCGTGACGATGCCAGCCACGAGGAAGATCGCCCACAGGAGCCAGTCTCTGGCGAGCGTCATCCGCACCAGCTTCCAGGCGCTCCGGCCGATGATCGCGATCACGGCGGCACCGATGCCGTAGAATGCCCCCTGCATCCAGGAGAGGCCGCCGTACCGCACGTAGAGTGCGGAGAGCGCGAGCACCATGAGGAACGACGGGAGGACGAAGGCGAGCGCCACGAGCGTCGCGCCGAGCATGCGGGCGCGGACCCACCCGAGGTAGATGGCGAGCTGCGCGGCGAGTGGGCCTGGTGCGAGCTGCGCGAGCGCGAGCCCCTGCTTGTAGTCCTCGGGCGCGATCCAGCCCCGCTGCTCCACGAGGTCGCGCTGCATGTAGCCACAGAGGGCGATGGGGCCACCGAAGCCGAGCGTGCCGAGGCGGAGGAAGTAGCGGAGCAAGTCCGCCAGGGTGTAGCCCGCACGATCTGCTTGGTCCGCCTGGACGACCGAGGTGCCTGTCGGCTGGGTCATGCGCTCCGCCTCTCACCGCCGCTTGCGGCGGAAATACTCGTACAGGGCGTCAAGCACCGCGCCGCCGTGTACCAACCGCTCTTCGTCGTCCCGGTGGGCCACGGCCAGGCCGGCGATGAGCGGCTCGATGCCCGCCACCTCCGGGCGGCCGAACTTGCCGTCCTTCAGGTCGATGTCATGCACGATCTCGGCAAGGGGACCGAGCGCCGGATCATCGAGCCCGAGGCGCGCCACGAGCACCTCGAACGTGCATTGGTCCCCTTCGTGGGTGAACTCGGCTTCGAACATGTCGAAGCGCAGCTCGCCGGGCTCGGGGCGGTAGCCGCGCGCCGGGACGAACTTGAACCGCCCGTCCGCGTCCACGAAGCGGCGGATGAGCCAGGCGCTCGCGATGCGGTCGATGTGGACGCCCTTCCTCGTGACCCACGTTCGACCACGCAGCTCGTCCAGTCGCGTCGCTCGCGGCACCGCCGCAGGCCGCGCATGCACCTGACGCTCCAGATCGCTCACCAGTCCCTCCGCGATCTCGCGACCCGGCGCGCCGAAGAAGTCGATGCCGGTGAGGGCGGCGAGCCGCCGCCGGAGGCGGACGACCTCCACGTCGGCCTGGGGACGGCTCTCGCCAGAGAGTCCGCGCTCCGCGATGGCGCGGGTCTCGTCCGCGATCTGCCGATAGTCCGACTCACGGGCGGCGTTGAAGAGCGCTTCGACGCGGTCGTCCTCCAGACCCTCGATGAACCGTGCCTCGCAGATCGAGGCGTCACCTTATAACAACTGTATCTCGCACAAGCCCCTGCGACCGACGTCCGGTGAAGGGCCGGCTCCGGTCGCCTCCTTACCGTCGCCCGCTAACGGGTGCCGCGACCGTGCCGGTGATGGAGGTCGGCAACGTGCGGGTGGGAGTGTTCGGTCGCGGGGTGCTCGTGCCAGTGCGTGTGCCGGAGACTGCGGGGCAGCTCGGGGTGGGGATGCTCGTGGTGGCCGTCATCGTGACGGTGGCTGTGAACGTGCGTGAGCGGCTCGTGGGCATGCGCGTGGGAGTGGCGGTCGAACGTGAGCAGCGCGATGGCCGCCACGAACAACCCGCCGGCGAGAAGTTGCACAGCTTGCACGGGCTCGTGGAGCACGGTCCACGAGAGGACGGCACCGATGAAGGGTGCAGCGGCGAAGACGGCCTGCGTGCGGATTGCCCCCGCCTGGTGTGCGGCAGTGATGTAGAGCGCGATGCTGACGCCGTAGCAGACTGCACCAACTCCAAGGGCCACGGCGATGGTCGTCGCGGGCGCCTTGAGCGGCTCCAACGCGAGGCCGATCAACAGGCTCGTCGTCCCCGCAATGGCGCCCTTCCAGAGCGTCGTCTCGCTCGGGCTCATGCCGTCGATCAGGGCGGTGAAGTTGTTGTCGAACCCCCAGCACGCACACGCAGCCGCGACAAGGACGGCAGATACAGCGCCAGGCCAGCCGCTGCCCGAGGACAAGACGGTGACAGCAACGATCACGCCCCCCACCCCGCACCATCCGCGCGGACCGAGAGTCTCGCCAAACCAGAGGGCGCCCAACAACGCGGTGGCAGCCACCTCGAGGTTCAACAACAACGACACGGACCCCGCCGAGGCCGAGCGCAGGCCGAGCAGCAGCAGGACGGGGCCGGCGACGCCGCCGAGCAGGACGGCGCCCGCGAGGCGGCGGCGGTTCAGCGCATCGAGCGGAGGCCGATCTCCGCGCTGCCAGAGAGCGCGTGGCGCGACGCCGATGGCGGCGCCGACGTAGAGGAATCCCGCCAACTGAAACGCAGTAAGGTTCGCGAGCAGCCTCTTCGCCGCAGGGGTAGCGGCCCCGAAGAGGACCGCCGAGGCAAGCGCTGACAGCAACCCGTACACGTGGTGCTGCCATCTATCACGAGTCAAGCGCACGAACCTCACCAGGATCCACTACCCCGCCTGCCCCGAGCACCCCGGCAACTCCGAATTGACAGCCGCGCGGCCCCCCGCCATTATCCGCGCGCCCGATGCGGATCCACCTCGTCTCGCCGACCCACTACCTACCCGACGGCTCGCTCCACAAGACGACGCGCTACTGGACGAGCGGCATCACCCTGCCCTACCTCCGGGCGCTGACGCCGCCACCGCACGAGGTGAGCTTCACCGACGAGCTCATGGCCGACCTCGACGTCGAGCGGGTGGCGCGCGAGGCCGACGTCGTCGGCATCACCGCGATGGGGCCGCAGATCCGTCGCGCCTACGACCTCGCCGACCGCTTCCGCGCCGCGGGGAAGAAGGTCGTCCTCGGCGGCACGTGGGTGACGCTCACCGCCGAGGAGTCGCTCCGCCACGCCGACGCCGTGGTCGCGGGTGAGGCCGAGCAGGTCTGGCCGCACGTCCTGGCCGACCTCGAAGCCGGGCGCTCCCGCGGCATCTACCGCGCCTCGGAGTGGCACGACCTCCGGGCCCTCCCCCGCTGGGATCCCTGGTCGCTGCCGCTGCTCAAGCAGGACGTCTTCCGCTCGAGCTGGCTCTACCGCCAGTATTTCTTCTGGCCCACCTTCTTCTCGCGCGGCTGCCCGCACCCCTGCGAGTACTGCGCCGTGCAGACGTACTACGACCGCACCTTCCGCACCCGTCCGGTGGACGACGTGCTGGAGGACGTGCGGCAGGTGAAGGCGCTCGGCGGCCGGCGCTTCCTCTTCCTCGACGACAACCCGATCGCGCACCCCGAGAAGGCGAAGGAGCTCTTCCGCCGGCTGATCCCGGAGCGCATCCAGTGGGTGAGCCAGACGACGATCAACGTGGCGCGGGACGCCGAGCTGCTCGATCTCGTCGCCCGCTCCGGCGCGCGCGTCCTCTCGATCGGCTTCGAGAGCATCTCCGAGGAGAGCCTCGCCTCGATCTCCAAGCAGTTCAACCGCCCGAGCCGCTTCGCGGAGGACATCAAGAAGCTCCGCGCGCGCGGCATCCAGGTGATCGCGCTCGTCATGGTCGGCCTCGACGGCGACACGCCGGAGACCTTCGCCGCCACGCTCCGCTGGCTGGACGAGAACAAGATCAGCTTCCTCAAGCTCTTCACCCCGGCGCCCTACCCCGGCACCAAGTTCCACCGCGACATGGCGGCCGCGGGACGCATCCTGATCGACGACTGGGGCCGCTACGACTACGGCAGCGCGATCGTCCGCCCCAAGCACATGACGACGGAGCAGATGCTCGAGGGCTTCAAGACAGTGTACAGCGGCTTCTACTCCGTGCGCAGCATGCTCCGCCGCTTCCTGCCGCCGCCCCGCCGGAACCTGCTCGAATCGCTCGCGATGGTGGTCGCGAACGCGAAGGTGAACGGCTTCCTCCGGCGCAACCCCGACGCGTGGGGCACCATCTCCTAGCGCTTCGGCAGTGACTTCAGCAGCATCTTCATGTCCTGCTGGATCGGCGTCGCCATGTCGAGGAGCCCGGTCCGCGTCGACGGCGGCTGAATCGTCTTCCGCGCGGTGAGCGAGCGAAGCCGGAACCCGACGGAGATCATGCTCCGGATGGCGTGCTTGAGCGCGCTCTTGGCCGGGCGTACACGCCGCTGGCCCACCAGACGCTCGGCGTCCTCCTTCTGCTTCTTGGCGCGCATCACGCCCTTCAGCAGGGGGGCCTGGAGCTTCTTCAGGTTCTGCGCCTGGCCGATCGCACCGATCAGGACGTCGAGGCGGCAGTCGATCGACGGGAAGGTCGGGGCGCGCTCACAGCCGCTCGGCGGCAGTGTCGTCGTCGTGACCGTGCCTTCGAATGCCCCGATGTCGCAGGCCGGCCCCTGCGGGCGCACGACCCCGCGCTGATCCGTCGCCTCGCACGCGGTCCCGCCGCTGCCGGGGGCCGCCGGGTCGCCCTTGTCGATCGCGGGGCTGCCCGCGAGCAGCGCGTGCGTCTCCGTGGCGCCTCCGTTCGCCTGCAGGGCGCCGAGCCCCGCGCTCATGCCGACGATGTCGCCCGACGCGGCGGTGAAGGCGCAGCCGGTCGTGCTCTGGACGAGGTTGTGCCCGAGGGAGGTGAGCGCCGTCGCGGCGTCGATGAAGCAGTCCGGCGAATCCGCGGGTGCCGGATTCCCCGCGATGATCGTGTTCATGAAGCGCAGGAGCGCGCCCGTACGGGCGGCCAGGCCGCCGCCTCGGTTGGCGCTGTTGTTCGTGATGGTCACGTTGTCGAGCGTTGTCGTACCGCCCCCGCCTTCGCTGATGATGCCGCCCCCCGCGTTCGTCGCCGACGCACCACTCACCATGTTGCCGCTGAGCGTGGTGTTCTCGATCAGCACGGTGGCACCGCCTTCGTCCGCAATGCCGCCACCGACACCGTGGCCCGCGGTCGCGGTGAGAGCGTTGTTGCTGATGGTACTGCCGGAGATCGTCACCACGGCGATGCTTTCGAGCGCGATCCCGGCCCCGTCGCTGTTGCCGGCGCCCGCCGTTCCCGTGTTCCCGTCCACGGTCGAGTCGGTCAGCGTGAACGTGCCGGTGTTCTCGAACGCGATGCCGCCGCCCTCCACCCCGCCCGACGGGTTGTTCATCACGTTGCCGTTGATGGTGCTGTCCCGGATGTCGAGGACGTTGTTGTTGCCCTGGACGTAGACGCCGCCGCCGGTCAGGGCGTGGTTGCCATCCACGTGGCTGCTCGTCATCGTGAGCGCCTGAGAGGCGGCCATGAGGGCGACCCCGCCGCCGACGAACGCCGACGTGTTGCCCGTGACGGTGACGTTCGTCAGGGTGAGCTTGGCCCCGGCGCCAAAGACGAGAATCCCGCCGCCCTCGACGGTCAGGCCCGGGGCGTCGCCGCCGCTCACCGTGAGATGGTCGAGCGTCAGGTCGCCGCCCGCGCCAACCTCGAAGATGCGGAAGGCCGGCGCCCCGCCGCGCGTGACGGTCGCACCGTTCCCCTGGACCGACATCTTGCTCGTGACGATGGGAAGGCCGTTGATCCCGTTGTCGGGCGCCACGAGCGTGTACGTGGCGCCGGCGGCGAGGCTGATCGTGTCGTTCGTATCGCCGTTCGCCGTCGTGATGGCGGCGACCAGCGCGGGAACATCGCCGGCCGGCACGGGCAAGACCGCGGCGCCGCCCCCGGGGGGCAGCGCGACCAGGAACCCGGCAGCCGCGAGCCAGCCGGCGAGCGACAAACGTCTCATGGGATTCACCTCATGCTCCGCGCGACGCTCGCGCGCTCCCGACTTCACGACCGCCCACACCAGCCGCGGCCGCCTCGTCCCGCCACACCCGTTCGAACATCAGCCACTGCGACGGCCGCTCGTGCACCAGCCGCTCGTACGCGCTGACGGTGGCGGCGAAGGCGGCGTGCGACTCGGCGGGTGTGGTCGGCTCGAAGCAGCCGGCGACGTGGATCTCGTAGCTCCGGATCCCCGTCCGCACCGCGAACACGGGCACGAGCGGCGCCCGCGCCACGCGCGCCAGGGCGAACGGCCCGCGCTGGAAGAGCGCGCGGCGCCCGCAGAACTCGATCGCCTCGCCGCCGGAAAGCGCCCCCCACGGGTCGAGCTGCATGCCGACGACCTCGTGGCGGCGCAGTGCCTGGAGGATGGGGAGCGCCGCGAACACCGAGCGATCGGAGTAGATCGCCTGCACGCCGTAGCGGGTGCGGAGCGCGTGCGTGAAGCTCCGCACGCTCGGGTTCGACTCGCGCGCCATGACGAGGTTGAACGGCCGGCCGAACTCCGCCAGGCCGCGCGCCGCCACCTCCCAGGAGCCGAAGTGTCCGGTGACGACGATGAGGCCGCGGCCCTTGGCGAGCGCGGCGGGGATGACGTCGGGGTCCGCGACGTGAATCGTGAGCGGACGCGGGCGCGGGCCCCATTGCTCCATGCCCTCGGTCAGCGAGCGCGCGAACTCGGCGAACACGCCGTAGGCGTCCCACCGCTCGCGCCACCAGCCGCGCGGCCCGCGCACCTGGCGCTGGTTGGCGAGCACCGACTCGCGCTGGCGGGTGGCGATCGCGAACACGATCCCCGCGATCACCGGCGGCGAGCCGCGCTTCCACCACTCGGGGCCGTAGACGCAGCCGAGCTCGGCGAAGCGGCGCCAGAAGCCGCCGTCGAAGCGGAGGGCCGCCCGGAGCGCGCGCAGATCCACCCACGTTGCTTAGCGAAGCCGGAGCCGTCCGACAAGCGCGTCGCGCCATTGCATCGCGCGCGGTGTCGGCCTAGAAGCGCTTCACCTCCGCGATGGCGACCGCCTACCGCACCTGCCCGCTCTGCGAGGCGACCTGCGGCCTCGAGGTCACGACGCGTGGGCGGGAGGTCGAGGCCATCCGCGGCAACGACGCCGACGTCTTCAGCCACGGCTACATCTGCCCCAAGGGCCCCGCGCTGAAGCAGCTCGACGCCGACCCCGACCGGCTGCGCACCCCGCTCGTCCGCGACGGGAGCGGTTTCCGCGCGGCGTCGTGGGACGAGGCGTTCGCGACGATCGAGGCGGGCCTCGGGCGCATCCTCCAGGCCCACGGCCGCGACGCCGTCGCCGTCTACCTCGGCAATCCGTCGGCGCACTCGATGGCGCTCACGCTCTACGGGCGCGTCTTCCTCCGGGCGCTCGGCACCAAGCGCGTCTTCAGCGCCAGCACCGTCGACCAGATGCCGAAGCAGGTGTCGGCCGGCCTGATGTTCGGCACCGCGCTCACCATCCCCATCCCCGACGTCGACCGCACCGACTTCCTCCTCGTCCTCGGCGCCGACCCGCTCGTCTCGAACGGCAGCCTCATGACCGCGCCCGACATGAAGGGTCGGCTGCGCGCCATCCGCGCCCGCGGCGGACGCGTCGTCGTCATCGACCCGCGCCGGAGCCGGACCGCGGAGGAAGCCGACGCGCACCACTTCATCCGCCCCGGGACCGACGCCCATCTCCTCTTCGCCCTCGTGCACACGCTGTTCGCCGAGAAGCTCGTGAGCCTCGGGCGCCTCGCGGAGCACACGGTGGGCGTCGCTGCGGTCGAGGCCGCCGCGCGCGACTTCACGCCGGAGCGCGTCGCGCCCGTCTGCGGCATCCCCGCCGACGCCATCCGCGGCCTCGCCCGCGGGCTCGCCGCCGCGCCGCGCGCGGCGGTCTACGGCCGCATCGGCACCTGCACGCAGGAGTTCGGCACGCTCGCGAGCTGGCTCGTCGACGTGTTGAACGTGCTGACCGGCAACCTCGACCGCCCCGGCGGCGTGATGTTCCCCAAGGCCGCCGCCGCGCAGGCGAACAGCCGCGGCGAGTCGGGGCGCGGGCGCGGCGTGCGCTTCGGGCGTCACGCGAGTCGCGTGCGCGGGCTGCCCGAGGTCTACGGCGAGCTGCCGGTCGCCTGCCTCGCGGAGGAGATCGAGACTCCCGGCGACGGCCAGATCCGTGCCCTCGTCACCGTCGCCGGCAACCCCGCGCTCTCGAATCCGAACGGCGGCCGGCTGGCGCGCGCGCTCGCCTCGCTCGAGTTCATGGTCAGCCTCGACATCTATCTCAACGAGACCACGCGCCACGCCCACGTCGTCCTCCCCGGGCTCTCGCCGCTCGAGCAGTCGCACTACCCGCTCGCCTTCACGCAGCTCTCGATCCGGAACTACGCGCGCTACTCGCCGCCCGTGTTCGCGCCGCCCCCGGACCAGGAGCCGGAGTGGCGGACGCTGCTGCGCCTCGCCGCCGTCGCGGCCGGCCAGGGCGCCGACGCCGACCTCGACGCGCTCGACGACTTCGTCGCCTCCCAGCAGGCGGGCGAGGCCGTGGCGCACCCGGCGTCGCCCGTCCACGGCCGCGACCCGGCGGAGTTGCTCGCCGCGCTCGCGCCCCGCCGCGGGCCCGAGCGGCTCCTCGACCTCTTTCTCCGGAGCGGGCCCTACGGCGACGCCTTCGGCGCGCGGCCGGGCGGGCTGTCGCTCGCCGCGCTCGAAGCCGCGCCCAACGGCGTCGACCTCGGGCCCCTCGCCGAGCGCATCCCCGAGGCGCTCCGCACGCCGTCCGGGAAGATCGAGCTGGCGCCGCCGCCGCTCCTCGCCGACGTCGAGCGGCTGCGCGCCGGGCTCGCGCGGCCGGCGAACGGCCTCGTGCTGGTCGGGCGGCGAACGCTGCGCTCGAACAACTCCTGGATGCACAACGTCGAGGCGCTGGTGCGCGGGCGGCCGCGCTGCACGCTCCTCGTGCATCCGGACGACGGGGCGCGCCTGGGGCTCGCCGACGGCGCCACGGCGCGCGTGACCTCGCGGACGGGAACCGTCGAAGTGGCCGTCGAGCTGACCGCGGCGATGATGCCGGGTGTCGTGAGCCTGCCGCACGGCTGGGGCCACGGCGAGTCGGGCACCCGCCAGCGCGTCGCGGCGACGCACGCGGGCGTCAATTCGAACCTGCTCGCCGACGAGCACGCCCTCGACCCGCTCTCCGGCAACACCGTGCTGAACGGCATCCCGGTCGCGGTCGAGCCGGCCTGAGGCCGGGCGCTCAGGACGCCGGGACGCTCGCGGGCTGCCCCACGGCGCGCTCGCCGGGTGCGGGGAGGCCGTCGCCCGCGACCGCGCGCGCGTGCACCCGCTGGTAGTCGGGCCACACCGTGCCGAAGGCGTAGTCGAGCAGCGACGTCGTGAAGCCGTAGTGGTTCGCCGAGCGCGCGTGGTGCATGGCGTGGAACGAGACGGAGCCCAGCACCTTCCCCATCGGCGAGCGCACGACCCAGGCGGGGACGATCTCGAAGTTGCAGTGGACCAGGGCGTTGAAGAGATAGGTGACGCCGAGGAACGCCAGCAGGGACACGGCCGGCACCGGCCGGACCCACGACACGCCGGCGGCGCCGAGGAAGATGCCGAGGTGGTAGATGGCGCGCTCGCTCAGCGAGAACGAGAGGGCGGTGAGCGGATGCGTCACGCTCGAGACGTGGTGGCGCTTGTGCATGAACCAGAGCGCGCGGGTGTGGAAGAGTCGGTGCGTGACGTAGAACCAGACCTCGAACCAGGCGTACATGACGGCGATCGCCATGAGCGTCGCACCGCGCGTGGAGTACAGCTCGTAGCGCAGCGTCCCCGAGGCGACGATCGCCACCACGACCACGGCGTCGAAGAGCAGGATGACCGGCGCCGAGCGCAGCTCCGTCCGTCGCTGGATGGGGAGACGCGGGCGACGATTCACCTGCCGGAATCGCCCGAAGCGCGTCTGCGTGACGAGACACGCCCCCGCCGAGAACACGCCGCCGAGGACGCCGAAGAAGGCCACGAACGCGAGCAACCAGCCCGCCGAGAAGTCGGTGGAGACGGCCCCCATCTCGGCGAAGGCGCTCGCTACCGGCCCGGCGGCGAGGGCGGCGAGGCCGGCGAGCGTCCCGAGCACGAGGACGGTGACGCCGACGGCGAGCGCCTGCCGGACGGCGGTGGCGTGCATCGCCGCGATTCTCTACCGCGGCCCCCCGGCTTGGTAAGCGCGAAGTGGGTGGCGGGCGCGGACATTAGGCTACGTAGTGTCCACCTACGTAGCGCCCGCTGCGGAGGAGCCGGCGGTCTACGCGGCGGCCCGCAGCCGCGGCGTGGAGGGCAGGAAGAGCGCGAACGTCGTCCCTTCCTGGGGGCGGCTCATGACCGCGATCCGCCCGCCCAGGAGCTGCGCCAGCTTCTTCGAGATCGAGAGTCCAAGGCCCGTGCCGCCGTACTTCTTGCCGTCGAGCTGCTGGTAGTCCGCGGCGAGCCGCTGGACGTCCGGAGCGCGGATGCCGATCCCGGTGTCGCGGATCAGGATCACGAGCTGCGCGCGCGGGGCGGACGCGCCGCGGCCGGCGCCGCGCCCGTCTTCGAGCGGGGTGAAGGCCGCGAGCGTCGCCTCGTCGACGGCGGCCGCGGGCGCGACCTCGATCGTGATCCGTCCGCGCTCGGTGAACTTGACGGCGTTTCCCATCAGGTTGGTGAGGATCTGGCCGAGCCGCTGGCGGTCGGTGACGACGTCGGGCAGCCCGCGCGGGCACACCGTCTCGAGCTCGAGCCCCTTGCGCTCGGTGAGCGGACGGAAGGTGTCACCCACCTCCTGGATCACCTCGCCGAGGGCCACCGGCTCCGGGTGGAGCTGCATCTGCCCCGCCTGCGCCTTGGAGAAGTCGAGCAGGTCGGAGATGAGGTTGCGGAGCTTCACGCCGTTGCCGCGGATCTGCTGCACCAGCCGGCGGGGCTCCGCGCCACCCTGCTCGAGCCCCTCGTCGAGCAGGATGTCGGCGTAGCCGACCATGACGTTGAGCGGGGTGCGGATCTCGTGCGACATCTTCGCGGTGAAGTCGCTCTGCTGCCGCAGCGCCTCGACGAGCGCCGTGCGGCTCGCGAACTCGCGGCGGCGGAGCCGGTCGCGGAAGATGCAGCCGATGAACACGATCACCACCGTGGCGCAGAGATAGAAGAGCTGCGTGACGAAGGAGTGCCAGTCGCCGACCCGGTGGGTGGCGACGGTGAGGTGGGCGTAGAGGGCGACCAGCGTCAGCGCCGCCGCCGCGCCTTCGAGCGGGCGCCAGGGCATGAGCACCGACCCGGCGAACATCAGCAGCATGAGCCCCGCGTACCGCGGGCTCGTCCCCCCGCCCGTGAACACCGCGATGAGGTCGATCAGGAGGCCGATGTTCGCCGCCATGACGATCGTCAAGGCGCGCGGATTGCGCGCCCCGAACGGCGTGTTCAGCAGCCACAGGACGAGCGCGGTGACCAGCACGGTCGCGAACCGCAGCTCGACGAACAGCGGGGCGTACCCGGGCGAGACGATGTGGTCCTGGATCATGAACACCGGCACCAGGGCGAACGACAGCAGGCAGCCGATCTTGGCCGCGTGGCGCCACTCCGCGCGCGACTCCGCGTCGAACGCCATGGCGCGCGCTGGGTCGAGGTCGTCCTGAGACATCGAGCGGGTCCAAGAGTGCAAGCCCGGTACCGCCCGGCGGGGGCCGTCCTTCCGCGACCCGGCCCGCGCCGGCTGTGCCACCGCGGTGCCGGGCGGGCGGCGATGGCACGACCGCGGCGCGCCGTCAGCGCGGCAGCGCGAGGGTGAACTTCGCCTCGGCGCGCGTCGTGCCGTCGACCAGCGCGCGGCCGCGGAACAGCGTCGCCGCCGCGAACTGCCGCACCACCTCCACCTCGATGCGCAGGACGTCGCCCGCGCGGACCTCGCCCAGCATGCGGAAGTCGTCGATGGCGGCCAGGTAGCCGGCGTGCGTGTTGCCGGTGGCGGCGAGGAGCGCGCCGCCGCCCTGCGCGAGCGCCTCGAGCACGAAGGCCGCGGGCAGGCGGCCGTCGCGGTCGACGCAGGGGTCGCCCGCGCTGACGAGCTTCAGGAAGACGCCGGTCCGCCCGTCGACCTCGACCACGCGGTCGAGGAGCAGGAACGGCGCCGCGTGCGGGAGACGGGGGATCGGGTCGTGCGGCGTCGTCATGGAGCCTCCATCCGGAGCGGGCGGCAGGTGCCGCCGCGGGCGAGCCCGTCGGTGACCGCGACGCGGACGCGGCGCGCGCGCGGTGCGCCGACCACGACGTCGAGCCCGGCGCGCGCCGGCGGCACGAGCCCCGCGGTCGGCGGCAC
>JBGQET010000102.1:0-16171 GCA_041496545.1 Binatia bacterium
CGGCGGCTCGGGTCGGGCGGGATCGTCACCTCGACGCCGTACTCGGGCATCGGCAGGAGCGCGCGTTGCGCTTCGTCGAGCAGCCGGAGGGCTTCCAGGCCCGTCCGCCAGCGGCCGTCCTTGCCGATCGCGACCGGGATGACCTCGTAGCGCGCCGGGTCGAGGGCCGCGATGACCGCCGTCGCCGAGCGCAGCGAGATCTCGTGCTCGCCCGAGCGTCCGCCGAAGATCACCCCGACCCGCAGCGGCCTCTCCATGAGAGTTTTCTGTCACCCCGCCGGCCGCTTTACAAGCACGCACGCGGCCACTCGGCCAGGCATCAGCCCAGCTTATTCATTAGCGCCACGGAAATTAATTTGTCTCACCCACACGCCGCGCCTACCGTCGTGCTGGAGGTGATGACATGGTCAGCGCATTCGTGATGGCTCCTCCCGCGACGTTCCTGGGACGGCTGGCGAGCGTCGTCGTGATCTCGAGCGCGGACGTCGTCGTTCTCGAGCTCGCGCTCGGCGTCGCCGTCGGTGCCGCGTTGCTGGTGCGACACTTCGTCGGCGCTTCGCGCGCGCGTCACGCGCTGCGTGCCGTCACGCGCGCGTCGCACACGCCGGCGCGTAGCGCGGCGTAGTTTGCGCGCGTAATTTTTTCCTTGACGTCGCGCGGAAACTTCACTAAGAGGCGCGCATCGCATTCGAGTTCGCTTCGTCCGTCGCGCAGCTCCGAGCTTCCGTCGCATCTTCGGCGTCGCACCCAGCCGCTTCGCAGAGGCGGACGCCGAAGCTCTGCGCGGTGCAACGAGCCGCACGCCGCCGCCGCGAAGGAGAGCGCGACTGGGGAGCCTTCGCAGTTGTCCCCAGGTGTGGACAAGGCGCTGTGGCGGAGGCCCGGGGGGACGGTGGAGCCGATGGGGTGGGGGCACTTACTAGAGGTTCCGTCGCGCGAGCGATTGAGCTCTCTTACCCCCCGGGCCTCCGGCGCAGCGCCCGGTCCACGAGATTTCAGGCCGTGAGGCGCAGCTCGCGCGGGTTGATCGGCTGCCCGTACGAGAACTCCACGGCGTTCCCGTCCGGATCGGCGAGGATGCAGAAGTAGCCGACCACCAGCCCGGCGTAGACCGGCTCCATGCGGAGCACGCCGTCGGCGCGCGCGGCGGCCGCGGCGGCGTCGACCTCCTCACGGGAGCCGACGGCGAAGCCCAGGTGCTGGAGCGTCCCGGGCCCGGACGGCGGATCGCCCCGCAGCTCGAAGAGGACGAGGACGAAGTCGGCGTCGACTTCGCGCTCCGCGAGCCAGACGACGCGGTGGGCGTCGTCGGTGCGGTCGTGGACGAGGTGGAGTCCCACGTGCTTGCGGTAGAAGGCGATCGTCCGCTCGAGATCGCGGACGCCGAGCGCGATGTGGGTCAGGACCGGCTTCACGCGAGCCCCTTCGCGACGCGCCCGGCGAGCGCCTCGGCGACGGCCCGGCGCAGCTCCGGCAGCTCGCACCCCGACGCCGCCGCGTGCCCGCCGCCGCCGAGCCCGGCCGCGAGGTGGGACAGGTCGACGGCGCAGTCCGGCGAGCGGCGGAAGCTGACCGACAGGCTCTTCGCGTCCCAGAGGGCGAAGACGGTGTTCTGGGCCTGCTTGCCCCAGGCGTCGGCGATCTCGCTCGGGTGACCGTCGCAGACCGCGGCCACGAGCGTGACGTCGCCCACGCGGCGCTCGGTGCGGCTCGCGTTCGCGACCGCGAAGCTGCGCGCGATCTCCGCCTCGACCCGGGCGCGGGCCGTGACCATCGCCGGGGTGTAGGTGACCGCGGCGTCGATGCCGAGCAGCTCGGGGTAGGCGTCGTCGCCGAGCGTGCGCACCGTCCAGGCGAGCTCGCGCGAGCCGGGCAGGCGGTGGAGCCAGCGGTCGTTGTCGTCGGCCAGCAAGACGACCGGCGCGAAGGCGGCGAACGCGGGCGCCGTCCGTCCCTCGGCGGCGAGCCGGCGCGTCAGGTAGTCGTAGACGAGGCGCGAAGCGGCGAACTCCTCGCTCAGCACGCGGTCGGTGAACGGCACGTCGACGGTGCCCGAGCGGAAGCGCTCGAGCGCCGTGCGGTGGTGGTCGATCCAGTAGATGCGGACGCCGGCGGCGGCCAGGCGGCGGAGGTGCGCGTCGGTCGCGGGGTCGCGCCAGGAGATGTCGGTGATCCAGAGCTCCTGGTCGCCGGCGCCCGGCGTGAGCGCCTGGAGCACGCCGTCCACCTCGTTGTTGCCGGCGAAGCGCGGCTCGACCTCGGCGCGGCCCGCGTAGAAGCGCGCCACGGCCACGGCGGCGGTGACGCCGTCGAGGCAGTGGGGGCCGTGGCTCACGATGTGGACGTGCGTCGCCATGCGGAGGGCGAACGGCATTATGGCCGATCGCGCCGACGCCGGGAAGCGACCAGCGGCGGTTGCCCGCCGTCGTAGACGACGCGCTCGCCTTCGAGGCGCGCGAACGGCGTCAGCCGATGGATGTCCGCCGCGCCCGGTCCCGTCACGTGCCGCACACAGACGCCGCGGGCGGTGAGCGCGTCGGCGACGAGCTGGCGATGGCAGCGCCACGGCACGGCCTCGGCGCACATCACGGCCGTGGGGCGCTCGGCGGCGAGCCGGAGGAGGGCGTCGAGGCCGGCGCGGAACTCCGCCGTGTCCATGTGGTCGGCGTAGGCGCGGAAGGCGGCGTTCCGCCACGCCACGTGAGGCGAGTCGGCGCGGCCGTGGCGCCGGCCGCCGAGCGCCTCCAGCCAGGCGTAGCCGAGACCCTCGCCGGCGAGCGCGGCGGCGAGCGCGTCGCGGACGAAGTGCGGGTGGCGCCGCGAGCCCGGGAAGCGACGCACGTCGGCCACCGCGGCGATGCCGTGGCCGTGGAGCAGCGCCAGGAAGTCGGCGAGCGGGCGCGTCGAGTGGCCGACCGTGTGGACGATCACCGTCTCTTCCGTGTAGCACAGAGGGCGGATGCGTCGGCTCCTCCTCGTCCTCCCCGTCCTACTGGCAAGCTGCCCCGAGCCGCCGCAGTACCGGGTCGTGCGCCCGGGCATCACCTGCGGGCGCGCGACGCGGGTCGCGTACCGCACCCTCCAGACCCTGGGCTACACCGTGACCGACCTGAAGACGCCTAGCCCCGTGCAGGCCGGACGGATCGACGGCACCAAGACGGGTCCCGACGGCAAGCCGGTCAACGTCGGCGTCCACATCACCTGCGACGGCGCCGGCGCGGTGCTCACGCCGATCGAGCCGGACGTCTTCCCGAACTGGGAGTTCAGCCGCGCCTTCGGCTACAGCTTCAAGACCCTCGTCCAGCTCTCCGAGGAGGACTTGAGCGTGCCGCGCGAAGCCTCGGGGCTCGAAGTGCTGGTGCACGCGGTCTCGTCGCACGAAGCGCTCCTCGACCTGGGCGCCGTCCCGACGACGCCCGACGCCCAGCTCGTCCGCGTCACCATCCGGAACAACACCGATCGCGCCGTCAAGCTCGCCCCGGCGCAGATCGGGCTCGTGTCGGTCGACGGGGACGCCGCGGCGCCGCTCGACGGCTCCGAGCTCGAGGCGGCGTTCGTCCCGGGCGCGGCCGGCGACCCCGTCCGCCGCGACACCCTCGGGTCGGGCGCGGTCGCACCCCACACGACCAAGGTCGGCTACCTCGTCTTCCCCTTCGCCAAGTACCGCGAGGCGCGCATCTCGGTCGAGGACGCGGAGACCGGGGAGACCGAGGGCTTCGTCACGCCGGTGCAGTAGCCGTCGCTAGCGGCAGACGTCCGGCTCCATGTCGCGGAGTCGGGCTTCGAGCTGCTCGGCGCCGGCCGTCGTGGCGCGACCGCGCGCGCCGCGGAGGACGCCGCAGGCCTGGTCCCGCCGCCCGGCCTCGGCGAGGATCGTCACCTGGGCGACGCGCGCTTCGTACCACGCGGTGCCGCCGGGCGGGCTCCCGTCGAGGATGCGGCGCCAGTAGGCGAGCGCGGCGTCGCGGTCGCCGGCGGCGGCGGACGCGCGCGCCGCGCCGCGCAGCGCCTCGGTGGAATCGGCGTTCGCGCCGAGCTCCGCTTCGTAGAGCTTGCGGGCCGCGGCCGCGTCGCCGGCGCGGAGGTCGAGGTCGGCGAGGGCGATGCGCGCGCCGCCGCCGCCGTTCCCGTCCACGAGCGCGCCGTAGACCCGCCGGGCGAGGGCGAGCGCGGGGCCGCGCTCCGCCTCCGGTGCGCGCTCTACGCGCGCCACGAGGTTGCGGCCCACGCGGTCGAGCGTCCGGCGGCCGTCGTCGTCCGGCGCGCGCTTGAGCAACGCGTCGAGGTCGCGCCCCGCGGCGTCGAGGTCGCCGTCGCCGACCCGCGCCACGAGGCGGAGCGCGAGCGCGCGTGCATGAAGATCGCGCGCTTCGGGATAGCGCGCCTCGAAGCCGTCGGTGAGCTGGAGGACGGCCGCGCGGTCTGGCGGCGTCGCGCCGGCGGCGACGAGCGCGCCGAGGAGCGCGGCGCGCGCGACCAGGGCCTGATCCTCGCCGCGCGCCGGCGTGTCGCGCACGAAGGCGCGCAGCGCCTCGAGCGTCTGCCGCCGCTCGGGGGCGGCGCCCTTGGCGGTGGCGAGCGCCGAGACCCGACACTCGAGCGCGCCGAGCCGCGCGCGCGCGGCGTACTTCCCGGGCGGCACGCGGCCGTACTCGTCGATGGCGCGCTTGCAGTCGCCGCGGCCGCGGTGCAGCTCCGCGAGCGCGAAGCGTGCCTCCGCGACGCCGTCGGCCCGGGGGTAGCGCTGGAGGTAGCCGGTGACCGCCTCCTCGTAGGCGGGGACGAGCGAGGGGTCGTCGGCGCGCGCCACGTCCAGGGCGCGGAAGCGGTAGTACGCGGCCTCGGCGGCGCGCGGCGCGTCGGGGTACTCGGCGGCGAGCGCGGCGAAGCGCTCCGCTCCGTCGCGCGCCTTGCCGGCGTTCAGCCGGCAGCCGGCGTCGAGAAAGAGTATCTCGGGGCGGAGGCGGGCGCGGCCCGCGTCCTCGACCTTGGCGCTGGCCTCGGCCAGGGGCGCGGTGTCGGCGCAGCGGCCGCGGTCGACGGCGAGCTGGGCGAGGAGGTAGAGGCCGTAGCTCGAGCGCGGCGTCGGGCCGCCGAGCCTGTCGGCGACCAGGCTCCCCACCCGCGCCGGCCACGTCCCGCCCCGCGCCGCGAGCCCGCGCGCGAGCGCCGTCGCATCCTTCTCGCGCGCGGGGTCGTTGCCGGTGGCGGCGACCAGGTCACCGACGCGCGCGAGGAGCGTCTCGGGGTCGTTCTCGGCGGCCGTCGCCTTGCCGCCGGCCGCGCGCCGGCGCGCCTCCTCGAGCGCGGGCCGTGCCTTGGCGGCGATCCGCCCCTCCTCGACCGCGGCGGAGAGGTCCTCGATCGCCTTCTGGGTGTCGCCGAGGTCGAGGAAGGCGAGGCCCCGTCCGTAGAGGCTCTCGCCGTAGATCTCCGGCACGTCGTTCACGAGCAGGAACTGGGTGAAGCCCTCGACCGCCTTGTGGAGGAGGTCCTTCTTCTTCGCGGTGTCGCCCGTGAGCTGCGCGCCCTGGTAGCGGACCCAGGCCAGGTGGTAGGTCGCGACCAGCTCCATCACCTCGGGGTCGCGGAAGCGCGCGCTCTGGAGGAGGTCGTCGAGGCTCTCGTTCTCCGCGGCCTCGTCGCGCATGCGGTCGAGGCGCGCTTGCACGCCGGTCGCGAAGGACGCAAGGTCGTTCGCCAGGTCGGGCCAGACGGCGGCGGCCTGCTGCCGCTCGCCGCGCTCGAGCAGCTCGTAGAAGCTCCTGGCGCGCTGCTCGAGCCGCGCGAGCGTCGCGTGGTCGCCGCCCTCGGTCTCGGCGCGCGCCGGCGCCGCCGCGACGGCGACCAGCGCCGCCGCCGCGGCGAGCGCGCAGAGCCTCATTCCGAGGCGAGCGCGAAGCCGGTGGCGCCGGCCTCCTTGGCGAGGCCCAGCACGCGGACCACCTCGCCCAGGATCACCTGCCGGTCACCGGCCAGGATGACGACCTTCTCGTTGCTGTGCCCGAGCGCGTCGCGCAGCACGCTGGTGACCGAGGCGTCGTCGCCCGCGACCGGGCGATCGTTCACGTAGATCTCATGCGAGGGGGTCATCGTCACGAGCACGCCCTTCGTCTGCTGCTCGGTCTCGGATGCGTTCGGCAGCTCGACGTCGGCGGGCTTCATCATGGCCGTGGTGGTGATCATGAAGATGATGAGGAGGACGAGGAAGACGTCCGTCAGCGGCGTGACGTTGATCTCGGCCATGATGTGGCCGCGCGTGTGCTTGCTAGCGAACGCCATGCGCGCCCCGTCCCGCCGCGACGGCTTCAATCACCCGCGCGCTGCCGATGCGGAGCGCGGCGTCGATGCGCTCCACGCGGGTCTGGAAGTAGTTGTAGAAGACGACGGCGATGATGCCGATCGCGAGCCCGAGCGCGGTCGCGATCAACGCCTCGGAGATGCCGCCCGCGACGACCGCGAAGCCGCCCGTGCCCGCGAGCGCCATCGAGTGGAAGGCGCGGATGATGCCGACCACGGTGCCGAAGAGCCCGATGAACGGCGCCGATGAGCCGATCGTGCCGAGCAGCCAGAGGTACGTGCCCGCGCCCTGCGCCTCCTCGAACTGCCGTTCGTCGGCCACCCGCTCGAGCTGCTCGAGCGAGGTCGCGCTCGAGGCCGCGAGCACGTCGCCGAACACGCGCCGGGCCGGGCACGGGCGGTGTCCGCGGACCGTGTCGGCCGCGCCGGTCAAGTCGCCGCGGCCGAGGAGCGGCACCAGCTCGTGGGTGAGGTCGGCGGTCGACGACACGGTGCCGCGCAGCGCCCACAAACGCTCCAGCACGATGCCGAGGACCAGTATCGAGCACGCGATCAGCGGGTAGGTGGAGATCGCGCCTTCGTGGATGAGATGCAGGAAGTCGAGGTTCACGTTGTCCATGGTGCTACGGCTCCTTTCGCACGGTTCACATGCCGCGGGCGATGCGGCCGACGTCCTTCTCCCAGTGCGCCCCGAAGGTGAGCGCGAGGACGTGCCGCATGATCGCGCCCTCCTGCCCGATGCTGACCATCTCGCCGCCGCCCTCGTGCGCGATGTCGGCGAAGCTGTCGCGCAGCGCCTGGTAGAACTCCGGCAGCGGGCTCACCTGCTGCAGCTCCTCGCCGTAGAGCCAGCGGTGGAGCTTGCGCTCGTGCTCCTCGTGGAGGAGCTGGCTCACGTCGACGGTGCTGACGATGCCCCCCTTCGCGTGCCAGTCGTCGATCAGCTTCTTCAACGCCGGGACGTCGGCCGCGTGCGGGGGCGAGCTGCCGACGATGATGATCACCTTCTTGGCGTCGGGGCGCCACTTGAGCTGGTGCATCGCGCAGTCGACACCGTCCTTGACGGCTTCCTCCCAGTCTCCGCCGCCCTCCGCGACGATGCCGTCGAGGAAGCTCTTCACCTTCTTGCCGTTGAAGGTGAGGTCGCTCCACTTGACGACGAAGTCCTCGCTCCTCCGCGGCGCGGTGGCGACCTTGTCGTCGTCCCGGTCGCGGTAGGCGACGGCCCCGATGCGCGCGGTCGGCACGAGGTGCTGGATCGTGCTGTCGAAGAGGTCGAGACGGCGCTTCATCTCGTCGATCACGTTCTGCATGCTGCCGGTCGCGTCGACGACGAGCGCGACGTCGAGGCCGACCTTGCGGAGCCCGCCGACGTACTTGCCGAACGAGCCGCCGAGCGACCAGCCCGCGCCCCCGCCCCCGCCCCCGCCGCCGAGTCCGAAGCCGCCGGCACCCGCGCCGGTCGAGGCGAAGCGCGAGCCGAGGTCGATGCCCGAGCCGATCGGCTTCGCGGGCCGCGCGAACTGGACGAGGGGCGAGGTCGGCCGCGGCACGGTCTGCTGCGGCATCGCGACCGCGGTCGCGCGCACCGGAGCGAGCAACTGCTTCAAGGTCTCGTCGTTGGGGTCGTTCGGCGGCACGGGGGTCGGCAGATCTTGCAGCGAGTAGATCTCGCGTCGGTGGGTCTGTCCGAGCCCGGCGCCGCCGCCCGAGCCCATCCCGAGGCCGGCGCCCAAGCCGAGCCCGAGCCCGCCGCCGAGACCGATCACGTCGAAGGCGATGAGCAGCGCGACGAGGGCGTGGGTCACCGCCGAGGCGGCGAGCGCCGCGAGGAGTCGCGGACCGCGGGGACCGGTGGTCGTCTCGAGCATGGCGGCGCGATCCTAGCAGCGCCCCCGGCGGCGGCCGTTCACCATCGCAGCCTCGCGCGCAGCGCCCGCGCCTGGGTGCGGCTGAGCGCCACCTCGCTCGCCGCGGTGTCGCGCATCACGAGCTTGAAGCGCCCGCCGAACCACGGGACGATCTCCTTCACGTGGCTCAGGTTGACCAGGCTCGATTTGTGGGCCCGGAAGAAGACCGACGGGTCGAGCCGCTCCTCCAGCTCGCGCAGCGTGTAGTTGGTCATGTAGGCGCGCTCGGCGGCGTGCGCGTACACGAGCCGGTACTCGACGCCGAACCAGAGCACGTCCGCGACGGGCAGGATCAGGATGCGTTTGCTCGCCGACACCGGCACCTGCGTGACGTAGACCTTCTGGCGCTCCTCGAGGCGGCGGAGCACCTCCTCCAAGTCGGGCGCCGACCGCGTCCCGGAGACCCGCGCGCGCGCGCGCTCGACGGCTTCTTCGACGCGGGTGCGGGCGAACGGCTTCAGCAGGTAGTCGACGGCCTCCACCTCGAAGGCGCGGATGGCGTACTCGTCATAGGCCGTCGCGAAGATGATCTGCGGTCTCGGCGTGCGGAGCGCCTTCAGGACCTCGAAGCCGTCCATGCCGGGCATCTGCACGTCGAGGAACACCAGGTCGGGGCGCTCCTGCTCGATCGTCCGGAGCGCCTCGACGCCGTCCTTCGCCTGGCCAACCAGCTCCACGTCGTCGACCGCGGCGAGGAATCCGGCCAGCCGGTCGCGGGCGAGCTTCTCGTCGTCGACGACGAGCGTGCGGAGCGCCGACACCTCAGGCGGCCTCCGCGGGCCGGAGCGGGAGGCGGAGCCGCACCTCCGTGCCGCCGCCGGGGGCGCTCGAGATCTCCGGCAGGTGCGCGTCGCCGTAGAGGCGCTGGAGGCGGTCGCGCAGGTTGCGGAGCCCGACGCCGCGCTCGTAGACGTGGTCGAGCATCGCGAGCGGCATGCCGAGGCCGTCGTCGCGCACGGTGAGCATGAGGAGCCCGTCGGCCACGTGGGCGTCGATGCCGATGGTGCCCATCCCCATCTTGAGCGAGAGACCGTGCTTGACGGCGTTCTCGACCAGCGGCTGGAGGATCAGGTTCGGGATCGTCTGCTGGAGGCTCCGCGGGTCGATGTTCGTCTGCACCTGAAGCCGGTCGCCGAAGCGCGCGCGCTCGATCTCGAGGTACGCCTGCGCCATGTGCAGCTCGTCCGCGAGCGGCACGAATTCCTTCTCGGCACGGCGGAGGATGTAGCGGAAGATCTCGGCCAGGCGCTCGACGCAGGCCTCGGCCTTGTCGGGGTCGGTGTGGATGAGCTGTGCGATCGAGTTGAGGCTGTTGAAGAGGAAGTGCGGGTTGATCTGGGCGCGCAGCGCGGCGAGCTGGGCGGTGGCGGCGAGCTCGGTGAGCTGACGTTCGCGGCTCTCGAGCGCCCGTACGCGCGACCACGACTGGTGGTAGCCGATCAGCGTGAGGAGGAGCGTCGGCACGATGGGCAGGAAGACGTAGACGCGCGCCGCCGCCTGGCGCATCTCCGGCGTGATGATGATGTGGCGCTCGACGCCGACCGGCGTCCCGAAGAGGGACGGCGCGTTGGTGAGGACGAGGACGATCTCGACGCTCACCAGCGAGAGCACGAGGAGGACGACGAGCGTCACGGCCCCCTGGCGCACGAGCTGCCCGAGGAGCGTCCGCCCGCCGAGGCGCGGGAACACCCATCGCCAGAGCGCGTACACCGCGCTCGAGAAGACGAGGCTGCCCGACACGAAGGGGACGATCGCGAGCCGGGAGCGGAGGAGGAGGAGGTGGAGGAGGCCCAGGTGGAGGCCGATGGCGGCGCCCGTCCCGAACACGAGCAGCAGCATGCGGTTGGTGCGGCCGGAGGATTGCATCGGCTGGGGCACCGGCGACATGGGCGCGGATACTAGCGCAACGCCGGCTTCGTCGACCATGAGTGCCGGGAGTGCACGGGAGGCGCCATCGTAGCGGCCCGAACGGTCGGTTTCCGGGTCCGACCCGTCCGATCGGGCTGGGCCGCGGACCGGAGGGGGTGGCCGCGGCGGCGGGTGGGTTCCTCGCCGCCTCCCGGGTCCCGTCCGGGCCGCTTTGCGGCCCGGCCACCCTGGTCGGTCGGCTGCGGACCCACCCGCCGCCGCGGCCACCCCCTCCGGTCCGCGACCTACGCCGCTCGAACGGGGCGGAACTTGGGGAGTGTCACTTCGGGCGTCAGGTCGTCGAAGGTTACCTCGACGGGCATGCCGATCCGAATGTCGGTGAGCGGGCAGTCGACGAGGTTGGAGATGAGGCGCGCGCCCTCGTCGAGCTCGACCACCACCACCGCATACGGCACGGCGTCCGCGAAGCCGGGGTGGTAGACATGGTGCATCACGGCGTAGCTGAAGATCTTGCCGCGGCCGGACACCGGGGTCCAGTCGGCGTCGCGCCCGAGGCAGCGGCTGCAGATGTCACGGGCGGGGAAGCGCGCCGTACCGCAGTTGCGACAGCGCTGCACGACGAGCTGGTGGCGGTGCGCGGCCTCCCAGAAGGGCGCCATCTCGGGAGTGATCTCGGGCAGCGGCCGGGGGGCGCTCATGACGGCAGGCGGGAGAGGACGAGCGTCGAGTGGGTCGAGAGGACGCCGCCGTTCCCGGAGACGAGCGCGACGTCGTGCTTCGGCACCTGGCGACGGCCGCCTTCGCCGCGGAGCTGGATCACCGCCTCCGACACCGGCGTCATGCCCCACATGTAGAAGCTCGAGAGCTGCCCGCCGCCGGTGTTGACGGCGAGGCGGCCACCGGGGCCGGTGACGTGCTCGGCGAGGAACGGGCCGCCCTCGCCCTTCGGGCAGAAGCCGTAGTCCTCGAGGCAGACGAGCACCGTGAAGGTGTAGCAGTCGTAGAGCTCGACGACGTCGAGGTCGCCGACGGAGATCTCCGCCATGTCGAAGGCCGGCCCGCGCGCCAGCACCGCGCCCGAGGCGAGGGTGTCCGACGGGTCACCGCCCAGGTGCCCCTGTGCCATGCCCCAGAGGTAGACGGGCGGCTGGCGCAGCGCGCGGGCCCGCTCGGCGGAGGTCACGATCACGGCGAGCCCGCCGTTCGAGACGAGGCAGCAGTCGAAGAGGTGGAACGGCTCCACGATCCAGCGCGAGCGGCGGTAGTCGTCGAGCGTCAGCGGTTGGTCGTGGAGCTGGGCGTGCGGATTCAGGTTGGCCCACTTCCGCTGCGCGACGGCGACCGCGCCGAGGTGGTCCTGCGTCGTGCCGTAGAGGTGCATGTGCCGCCGTGCTACGAGCGCGTACATCGCGTTCACGCCGAAGTACCCGTACGCCGCCTCCCAGCCGCGCGGGAAGGCGTAGGCGCTGCCGCTCGAGGCGCGCGGGCCCTCTTTCGCGGGCGGCTTCAGCGGCGCGTCCGAGAAGACACACGCGACCGTGGTGGCGAGCCCGGCCGCGACCGCCTGCGCCGCGTGCTGGATCATGGCGCACGCCGTCGCGCCGCCGAGGTTCATGGTGGCGGAGAGGCGGAGGTCGCGGAGCCCCATCGCCTGCTGGAGCTGGAAGGAGCCCATGCCCCGGTCGTTCCAGGCGAGCCCGGGGTTCAGGAGGAGGCCGTCGAGGTCGGTGCGGGCGAGGCCGGCGTCGGCGAGCGCGAGCTCGACGGCCTCGACGGCGAAGCCCATGGCGCTCCGCCCGTACACCTTTCCCTGCGCGGTGACGCCGAGGCTCGCGATGGCGGTCGCACCGCGCAGCGGATGACGCCCGGCCACGGCCGCCCTAGCGCAGCAGGATCAGGAAGTGACGGCGCAGCAGGTTCGCCTGGTCCTGCACCGAGGCGCTGCGCCGCGCGGACATGAGGACGTCGAACAGCTCCTGGTCCCCCGCTTCCTTGTGTGCGGCGCTCTCCTCGTGCACGGCGTCGAGGATCTCGTGGATGACGCGCGGGATCTCGCGCTGCGGGATGACGAGGTCGCCGCGGCCGAGGGTACCGCTCCAGTTGGAAGCGTAGGGGCGCAGCACGTTCAAGATGCGTTCGGTGATGCTCCGATCGCTCCGCATGCTCACGACGTTCCACATTAGACCACCGAGCGCGGCACACGCAAGGCGCTTGCGGGCGCGGGAACGAGGAGCTACGCTCGCGCAGCCGAGGGGGGCGGGCGATGGCAACCACCTTCCAGCCGACGACGGCTGTGGCGGCGGTCGAAGGGTTACCGCAGGTTTTCGATCCGGGCGCCGCCGCGGGCGTCGAGGCCGTCGTCCTCTTCGACCTCTCCGGACGCGAGCCGGGTCAGTGGACGGTCGTGGTGAACGACGGCGCTTGCCGCGTCATGCACGGCCGGACGATGGAGCCGACGGTCACCCTCAGCATGGACTCCGACCTCTGGCTCGCCATCAGCCGCGGCGAGAAGAGCGGTCGTGACGCCTTCATGAACGGCGAGTATCAAGTCTCCGGCGACCTCCCGTTCATGATGCGCTTCGGGAAGATCTTCCCGGTCGCCTGACGGCTGCGCGCTCGAGGTCGCTACCCGACGTGAGCGAGCGGCAGCGCGGTCGGGGGAATCGACAGCCGGACGACCCTTCTGGCCGTCACCAGGCGGCGCACCGTGTCCGGATCGAAGTCGAGGGCTTCGCAGATGCGTTCGTAGGAGAACGGCCAGGTGGTGTCGCGCGACGTCATCCACTCGCGCGCCTCGCGCCCCGCCCGACTGCGCGGGCGCTTGCCAAGCACGTACACCGCGTCCTCCAGGACGGCGGTCATGAGACGCAGCTCGCCGATCTCACGCGTCCAGCGCCGGCGCGCCGGCTGATCCAGGACGACCTCCCCGAAGGCGTCGGTGACCTGGCCCGAAAAGACGATGGCGGTTTCCACGGCGGACCTCCCCGCGTTGGCTTCCCCCGCACCGGGGGTGCTGTTGGGTGCCACACAATGCACGACCCGTGCCACGCCGTGGAGACAGGGCGACAGACCCTCCGCACCTCAGGAGCGGCGCGCGAACACGACCAGCGCCCCCGGCCGGAGCCCGTAGAGCCGCCGACGTTCGGCCAAATATGGCTTGAAGCAGTCACCGCAGTCGTGCCGCTGCACGTGACGGACGGACAGCCAGAGGATCGACGCGCCGGTGAGGAAGAGAGCGAGCGCGCCGCTCATGCGGCGCCGGTAAAGGTCGCGCCCACGAGATAGAGGCTGAGCCCGATCATCACGACGACCGTCATCCACGCGATCGCGTTCATGGCGGTCGAGTTGGTGTGCGCGCCCATCAGGTCGGTGCGGTTGACGAGCAATAGCATGAAGACCAGCACCAGGGGGAGGAGCACGCCGTTGGCGACCTGCGACAGGTACATGACCGGCAGCAGCGGGATGCCCGGGACGAGGACGATCGCCGCGCCGAGCGCGATCAGGCCCGTGTAGAGGCCGTAGAAGTGCGGCGCTTCGCGGAGCCGCTTGTTGACGCCGGTCTCCCAGCCGAACGCCTCGCACACCGAGTACGCGGTCGCGAGCGGGAGGACGGAGGCGGAGAAGACCGAGGCGTTGAAGAGCCCGAAGGCGAAGAGCGTGGCGGCGTATGCGCCGGCGATCGGGCGGAGTGCCTGCGCCGCGTCAGCCGCGGTCTCGACCGCGACGCCCTGGACGTGCAGCGTCGCGGCACACGCCACGATGATGAAGAAGGCGACGATCGAGACGAAAACGCAACCGCTCGTCACGTCGAGACGCGCGTAGCGGTAGTCTTCGACGCCGATGCCCTTCTCGACGATCGCCGACTGCTGGTAGAACTGCATCCAGGGCGCGATCGTCGTGCCGACGAGCCCAACCAGCATCGTCACGTAGGCGGCATTCACCTGCGCATGCGGCCTGAAGCTCTCGCGCACGACGCTACCCCAGCTCGGCTGCGCGAGGATGCCCGCCGGCACGTAGACGAGGTAGACGACGCACGCGACGAGGAAGATCTTTTCCACGCGCTTGTAGTTGCCATAGACGACGAGCCACCACACGAAGACCGCGGCGAGCGGCACGCTCGCGAAGCGCGAGACGCCGAAGATCTCGAGGCTCGCCGCGATGCCGGCGAACTCCGCGACCGTGTTCCCGAGGTCGGCGAGCAGCAGCAGCACCATCGCGTAGAAGGTGAGCCGGACCCCGAAGTTCTCGCGGATCAGGTCGGCGAGGCCCTTGCCGGTGACGGCGCCCATGCGGGCGCACATCTCCTGCACGACCACGAGCGCGATCGTGATCGGAATCAGCGTCCACACGAGGTCGTAGCCGTAGCGCGCGCCGGCGAGCGAGTAGGTCGTGATGCCGCCGGCGTCGTTGTCGACGTTGGCGGTGATGATCCCCGGTCCCATGACGAGCAGGAACCGGCGGACGTTCCGCCAGCGGCTCGCGCGCGCGGCCGCGACGGCGCTCACCGCTTTCCCAGCTTCCACTTCCATGCGAGCGCCGTCATGTGCGTGAGCACGTCGTCCACCGTCACGATGCCGAGGAGCTTCTGCTCGGCGTCGAGCACCGGGACGGCGAGCAGGTTGTACTTCTCGACCACCTCCGCGACGCGCTCGCGGGTGTCGTCGGGCAGCACCCCCACCGGCTCCCGCTGCATGATGTCTTCCAACCGAGCCTGTGGGTCTGCCAGGAGCAGGTGCCGGATTGTCATGACGCCCTGGAGCCGCTCCGCGGGGTCGACGACGTAGAGATAGTAGATGAGCTCGACGTCGCGGGCGAGCGAGCGCAGGAGCGCGAGGGCCTCGGCGGCCGTCAGGTGCGCGCCGAGCGCGATCAGCTCGGTCGTCATCATGCCGCCCGCGGTGTTGGGGGCGTACTGGAGCAGCTCCTGCACGTCCTTGGCTTCGTCGCGCTCCATGCGCTGGAGCAGCAGGTTCGACTCGGGCTCGGGGAGTGCGGCGAGGAGGTCGGCGGCTTCGTCGGGCGGCATCTCCTCGAGGATGTCCGCGGCGCGCTCCGGGGGTACGCTCGCGATCAGACGCTGGCGGATCTTCGGCTCGACCTCGGTTAGCGCCTCGGCGGCGGCTGCGGGCTCGAGGGCGCGGAACACGGACTCGCGCTCGCGCCCGTCGAGCTCGGTCAGGATGTCGGCCAGCTCGGCGGGGTGGATGTCCGAGAGCTCCTTCCGCGGTACGGTCAGGCGGAGCGCGTCGCCGCTGCCTTCGAGCGTCAGCGGCTGCACGTAGCGCCAGGTGATCAGGCGCTCGCCGGAGAGGTAGCGGGCGTGCGGGGTGATCCAGCGCACGGCCCCGTCGATGGCGTCGCTCCAGCCGAGCCTCCGCACCAGGCCGCGGAAGCCGACGTCGACGTGCACCAGGTAGAGGTCGCCGGCGCCCGTCCAGAGGAAGTGGAGGTCGTTCACGCGCACGACCTTGGCGCCCGCCGTGTCGACGATCTGGCGGTCGAGCAGCACGTGGTTCACCCAGAATGCCTGCTCGGCGAGCGCGATCCGCCCCGGCACCAGCCCCTCGACGGGGACCTTGAGCCGCACCACGCGCCCGTCGAGCGAGTCGACGTCGCGCCAGCGCGCGGTCAGGGGGAAGGACTCGATGCGGCCGCGCCGGATGACGAGCGCGGTGACCGCGGGGTAGGTCTCAGCGGCGGTGACGGCGAGGTCGTGGAGACGGCCGACCGGCCGGCCCGAGAGGTCGACGACGAGCCGGCCCTGGAGGCTCGAGTAGAAGATGAACGGCACCCCGAAGTAGGGGCGCGTTCCCTCGAAGCGCGGCTCGTCGTGGGTGGCCATCGGTCATTCGCGTCGGCTTTCGTCCCCCCCTATCACCGCCCTCCGCGAGCTGCCAAGAGCCGATTTGAAGCGTCCGGCGCGTGGATGGTATTCCTGGGCAGCCATGGCAACGATGATCACCAGCGAGTGCATCAACTGCGGCGCCTGCGAGCCGGAGTGCCCGAACACCGCCATCTACCAGGGTGGCGTCGAGTGGCAGGCGCCCGACAACGCGATGCACCCCGCCATCTCCAACGACATCTTCTACATC
>JBGQET010000103.1:0-15947 GCA_041496545.1 Binatia bacterium
CTTCGCGCCGCGCCTGCGCGTCCTCTCCTTCGACATCGAGACCAGCCCCGACAGCGCACGGCTCTACTCGATCGCGATGGCCGGCGCGGGGGGCGAGCGCGTGCTTCTCGTCGGCGCGGGCGCGGTCACGGGCGCGGAGGTCGTGCCCGACGAGCGCGCGCTCGTGGCGGCCTTCCTGGCCCACGTCCGCGCCGCAGACCCGGACGTGTTGACGGGCTGGAATGTGTGCGAGTTCGACCTGACCGTGCTGCTCCGCGCCGCGCGCCGGGCGGGGTTGCGCTTGACGCTCGGCCGCACCGACGACGAGGTGGAGATCCAGCGCGACCAGAGCTTCACGCGCGACCCGCGCGCCCTCCTCTCCGGCCGGCTCGTGCTCGACGGGCTCGCGCTGCTCCGCTCGTCGTTCATCCGGCTCGAGGACTACCGACTGGAGACCGCGGCGCAGGCGCTCCTCGGACGCGGCAAGCTGTTCACGGGCGAGCACCGCGGGAGCGAGATCGAGCACGCCTACCGGCACGACCCGGCGGCGCTGGTGGCCTACAACCTGGAGGACGCGCGGCTCGTGCTCGGCATCCTCGAGCAGACGGGGCTGGTCGAGCTGGCCGTCCGCCGGAGCTGCCTCACGGGCATGCAGTGCGACCGGGTCGGGGCGCAGATCGCGTCGGTGGACTCGCTCTATCTGGGCGCGCTCCGCGCGCGCGGTCGGGTCGCGCCGTCGGTCGCGGCGGGCGCGGGCGGGGAGGCGTCGATCGTCGGCGGCCTCGTCCTCGACTCCACACCGGGGCTCTACCGGAACATCCTCGTCTTCGACTTCAAGAGCCTCTACCCGAGCCTGATCCGCACCTTCAACATCGACCCGCTGACGCACGTCGCGGGCGAGGCGAGCGACGCCGCGACGATCGCGACGCCCGGCGGCGCGCGCTTCCGGCGCGACGAAGCCGGCATCCTGCCCGCGCTGGTGGCGCAGCTCTGGGAGGAGCGCGGCCGGGCGAAGGCCCGGGGCGACGCCGTCGGCGCGCAGGCCATCAAGATCCTCATGAACTCGCTCTTCGGCGTGCTCGGCTCGCCGGCTTCGCGGCTCTTCTCGCCCGCGGTCGCGAACGCCATCACGACCGCCGGGCAGCACGTCATCCGGCTCGCCGCGGAGGCCGTCCGCGCGCGCGGCCACCGCGTCATCTACGGCGACACCGACTCGCTCTTCGTCGACGTGGGCGAGCCGGACACGGCGCAGGCGGCGGCGCACGCGGAGGCGCTGCGCGCGGCGATCGCGGCGACCGTCGGCGCGGCGATCGAGCGCGAGTTCGGCTGCCCGAGCCACCTCGAGCTGGAGTTCGAGAAGGTCTACGCGCGCTTCTTCATGCCCGAGGTGCGGGGCGGGGCGACGGGCAGCAAGAAGCGCTACGCGGGGCTCCGCGAGGACGGCACGGTCGAGTTCGTCGGCCTGGAGGCGGTGCGCCGCGACTGGAGCGGTGTCGCGCGCCGCTTCCAGCGCGAGCTGCTCGACCTCGTGTTCCACGACCGGCCGGTCGACGACTTCGTGCGCGAGTTCGTGATCGCGCTGCGCGCGGGCCGCTTCGACGCCGAGCTGGTCTACCGGAAGGCGATCCGCAAGCCGCTCAGCGAGTACACGAAGACGACGCCGCCGCACGTGAAGGCGGCGCGCAAGCAGGCGAGCGTCGGGCGGACGGTGACCTACGTCGTGACGCGGGCCGGCCCCGAGGCCGTCGGCGAGACGACGGCACCGCCGGACTACGATCACTACGTGACGCAGCAGGTGAAGCCCATCGCGGACGCGATCCTGCACTTCGTCGGCGGCGCGGATTTCGACACGTTCACCGGCGCCCGCCGCCAGCTCACGCTGTTCTCCTAGAGCAGCTCGAGGGCGCGGCGCGCGGCGGCGAGCCCCGCCCACGCGGCGAGGTCGACGACGCCCGCCGGCGCCTCCACCGTCGAGCCGGCGAGCAGCAGCCCGCGGAGCCCCGGCACCTCGACGCCGTGGCGCCCGAGCGGCGCCCAGATCCAGCTCGTCGCCTGCGGCGCCGCGACGTACTGGTACGCCGACCACTCGGTCACCTCGTCGAGGTCGGCGTAGAAGCGCCGGAGATAGTCGATCGCTTCGTCGATCTCGGCGCGCGCCGCGGTCCACGGCTGGCCCGCGGTCGTCGCGCCGCGGAGCCAGCGCGCCATGACGAGGGCGAGGAGGTGCTTCCCCGGCGGCGCCGCGCGCCGGCTGGCGAGCGAGGTGATCTGGTAGCCGCCGCGGTAGGCGCGCTCGCGCCCGCGCAGGAGACGGTTCCAGCCGTCGTGGGACTCCGGCGCGCCCGTGGCGCGGATGGTGGGCAGGCGGCGGAGCCCCGCCTGCCAGCCGACCAGGTCGCCGCGATGCGCGCGCAGCGCGAGCGCCCGCGCGACGAAGGCGTCGGGGAAGCGACGGGCGTCCACCAGGTCGAAGAGCTCCCACACGGGGTACGCGACGATCGCGACCGGCGCCCGCACCTCGCGCACTAGATTCGCGCGGTCGACCGCGACCGCGCCGTGCACGCGCCCGCCGTCGACGATCACCTCGACCGGCTTCCAGCCGAGCAGGATCTCGCCGCCGCGCGCGCGGATGGCGCGCGCCCAGGGCTCCATGAGCCCCTGCATGCCGCCGACCTCGTCGTCGTCGGGGATGAAGGGGCCCGATCCGCGACGCTGGAGGAACTGCATCAGGCGGCCGACCGACGCCTCCTCGGGATGGCGGTGGAAGATCACGGTGGCCATGAGGAGCAGCGCGCGGCGGACGCCGGGATGACGCACGTGGACGGGGAGCCAGGCGCCGAGCGTCTCGGGCAGCGCGGCGTCGACGTCCGCCGCGCTCGCCTGCGCGAAGCCCGCGACGACGCCCTGCAGCTCCGCGAGTCCGTCCTCCGGGCACTCGAAGAACTCGCGCGCCGCGCGGACAAAGCCCTCGGCGCCCCACACGCCGCCGTCGAGCACCACGCCCTCGGGGTAACGGTGGAGGCGGAGCGGGCGGGAGATGGGCTTCAGCTTCAGCTCGACGCCGGCCTCGCGCGCCGCCTCGGCGCCGTGGTGCCAGGTGAGCTGCGAGTCGCCGACGTCGTGCCCGTCGCGGTGCCCGAAATCGATCCACCAGCCCTTCGCGTGCTCGACCCCGCCGGCGCGTCCGCCGACCGTGTCGGCGTGCTCGAGGACCACGACCCGCTTGCCGTGCTTGGTCAGGATCGCGCCCGCGACCAGGCCGCCGAGGGCCGACCCGACGATGACGACGTCCGCCTCGCGCTCCCGCCAGTCCATGCGGGGGGAAGGTGGCATCCCCGCGGCGATGGTGGCAAGTCCGACCCCGACGGCCGGTCCGCGGTGACTAGAAGCCGCCGCCCCCGCCGCCGCCGAAGCCGCCGCCCGAGAAGCCGCCCCCGTCGGAGAAGCCCGAGGTGCCGGAGTCGCCGGTCGAAGCCGGACTCGAGGCGAAGACGCTGCTGCTCTCGTGCCCCATGCGGCCGACGTCGGACACGAAGTCGCCGGAATTGAAACCGTCCGCGTCGGCGCCCCGGTACCAGGTCGGCGGCGTGCGGTAGATGTCGGCGAACGCCGCCGCCCACAGCCGCTCGACGCCGAGTGCGATCGCGTACGGCAGGTAGCGCTCGAACAGCTCGGGCGTCTTCTGCATGCGCGCGAAGCGGTCACCCTCGACGCGCGTCAGGAACTCCTTGAAGCCGAGCACGACTTCGAGCGCGCGGGTCCCGGCCAGGGTGCGACACGGCATGAGCCAGCCGAAGGCGGCGACGAGGAGGCCCGTGAGCGTGCCGCCCAGGACGAGCGCGAAGCCCGAAGCGGGCACGAGGAGGAACGACGGCAAGCGCAGGAGCTCGTCGAACGGCAGCAGCGAGTGCAGCCGCGGCAGGATGACGTTGGCCTTCGCGGCCAGGAGGAACGGCACCGCCGAGCCCGCCGCCGCGCCGAGCCACGCCTTCCGGACGGTGCTCGGTCGGCCACGGTAGTAGCCGCGCTCGAGCAGCCGGTCGAAGACGCGCTCGCGGATCGCCGGCAGGCGGACGTAGAACTTGTCCTCGAGCTCGATGAGCGTGACGTCCTTGGTGCCGCCGTCGTCGAACAGGCCGTCGAGCAGCCGGCGCTCGTGCCCGCAGAGGCTCTCCCACTCCGGCGCGGACTTCCGGGTGTGGAAGGCCCAGCTCGTCGTGCCCTTCTTCTCGATCACGAGCCAGCCGCGCACCGCGAGGTCGACGAGCGTCGCCGTCACGTCGCGCTTGTCCGCCGAGTCGTCCGCCAGCGCGCCGACCTCGGCCGGCGTCAGGTCCGGCGGCGGCTCGTACTGGACGGCGACGGGGCCGGGGCGCGGGTCGCGCCCCCAGCGCCACCACGCGAGCGCGAGGAGCGGGAGCACCAGGAGCGGGACGGCGAGGGGCCAGTTCGCGGCCAGGAAGTGCGCCACCAGCGCCGTCCAGCCGGGCTCGCGCACGAGCCCCTTGTCCCAGCCGACGACGGCCGTGAGGCCCGCGAAGGGCGGCAGCGTGCGCCGCGTGCGGAGGCGGATCTCGCCGTCGCCCACCTCGACGTCGGCGTCCTGCTCGCGCGCGCCAAGGACGCCGGTGTAGGCCGCGGCGTGCAGCCCGCTCACGCCCGGGGGCAGCGCGAAGCGCGCGGTCGCCGTCTCGATCGGCGCCTCCCAGCGGTTGCCGGTGACGTTCCAGTAGAGCTCGTCGTGGTCGGGGAAGAAGCGAAGGCCGTTGGTCACGCGGTAGCGGAGGATCACCGTGCGCGTCGCGTCGCTCGCGCCCGGGACCCAGACCTTGAGCTTCTCGTCGGCGCCGTCCTGGGTTGCCTCCCAGCGCAGCTCCGCGCCGGCCGGATCGCGCGCGCCGAGCGGCACGAGCCAGAGGTGGTAGGCGAAGCCCTGGGTCGTGCGATAGTCGACGGGGATCGTCCGGTAGATGCCCTGCCAGTCGCCCGTGAAGCGGGCACGGATCGTCTCGGCGACGTCGAGCGCGCCGTCGCGCCCGACGCGGATGTCGGCGTCGAAGCTCGCGATCGAGAGCGAGCGTGCCGCGACCGGACGCGCGCCGGCGAGCGCCGCGGCGGCAACCAGCGCGAGGGCCGCGGCCCGGGGCATGCGACGCGCCCCGATCAGGTGCCGGTCTTGAGGTCCATCTTGGGGACCTCGCGCTCGGCCGCCGCCGTCAGGTTGAAGTACTCGCGCGGCGTGAAGCCGAAGACGCCCGCCACCACGTTGGACGGGAACTCCGCGATGCGCGTGTTCAGGTCGCGGACGACGGCGTTGTAGTAGCGCCGCGCGCTCTGGAGGGCGTCCTCGATCTGCGCGAGCGAGGCCTGGAGCTGCGAGAAGCTTTCGATCGCCCGGAGCTGCGGGTACGACTCGGAGAGCGCGAAGAGCGACTTGAGCGCCTGGCCGAGCGACGCCTCGGCTTCGCCCTTCGCCGCCGGGCCGCCGGCTTCCATGGCGCGGCTGCGCGCGGCGACGACCGCCTCGAGCGTCTGCCGCTCGTGGCCGGCGTAGCCCTTCACGGTCTCGACCAGGTTCGGGACGAGGTCGTGGCGGCGCTTCAACTGCACGTCGATGTCGGCCCACGCGTTGTCGGCGCGCACGCGCAGCCGGACGATCCCGTTGTAGATGCCGATCACCGCGACGAGCGCGACGAGCGGCACGAGCAGCAGCAGGAACCCAGGCATGATACCGCCAGCGTGCGGGCGGGTCGTCCGAGTTGCAAGCAACACGGCAGCGGCTTGACTCACTGAGAAATCCTCAGTTATGGATCGAGCATGCCCACCGACGCCGCCTACCAGGTCGTCGAGCGCGAGGATTTCGCCGCCATGATCGACCCCGGGCGCTACGCCCGGCGCTCCGCCCTCTTCGAGGAGATCATCGCGCGGACCGAGGAGCACTTCTGGAACCCTGAGGACCCCGACTACGTCGATTTCGGGACGCCGCTGCCGGCGGGCGAGACGATCGTGCCCACCTGGTTCGTGATGGAGAGCAACACGGCCGTCTGGGACCGGCTCGACGAGGGGCAGCGCTACCGGCTCACCAACGAGAGCGCGCGCTGGAGCCTGTCGAACATCCTCCACGGCGAGCAGGGCGCGCTCAGCCTGTCCGCCAGCCTCTGCGACATGTTCCTCGACCCCGGCGCGCAGGAGTACGCCGCCAACCAGGTGCGCGAGGAGGCGCGGCACGTGCACGCCTTCACCCGCTACCTGGAGGCGCGCTTCCCGGGCGTCGCGCCGTACCCTGTGGGCGACACGGTCGGCAACCTGCTGAAGGACCTCGTCGCCACGCCGGTCGTCTACAAGAAGATCGTCGGCATGCAGATGCTCGTGGAGGGCGTCGCCATGGGCGCCTTCACGACGCTCTACAAGATATCCCCCGACCCCCTGCTCCGGCGCGTCTGTCAGCTCGTGATGACGGACGAGGCCTTCCACCACAAGTTCGGTAAGATATGGGCGAACGCCACCATGCCGCAGCTCTCGGCGGAGGAGCACGACAAGGTCGAGGACTGGGCGGTCGAGGTCTTCAACACGCTGCTCTTCAACCTCGTGAACCCCGAGCAGAAGCGGCTCATCTATCCGCAGTTCGGTCTCGAGTGGCAGTGGGTCCGGGCGGCGGTGATGGAAGCCGTGAACGACGACCACCGCCGCGCGCTCATGCGTCGCTCGAGCAACGCCTTCCGCACGCTCGTGAAGACGCTGCTCGTCGCCGGCATCATCACCGACCGCACCCGAGCGCAGTACGCCAACTGGGTGGACATGGACGAGCTCAAGGCCGAAGGCGACCGGATGGTCGGCGACGACATCGCCGAGGAAGGCATCGAGTCCCTCAAGGCGATCAACGCTGTCAAGCGCAAGGTCGTGAAGAAGATCGGCGCGTGAGCCGCCCGGCCGCCAAGATCCGCGGCGAGCGCCGGCGCCGGCAGACCGAGGCGCGCTTGCTCGACGCGGCGCTCGAGGTCTTCCGCGCCCGCGGCGTCCCGTCCCGACGCGCGCCCTCGCGCTGCTCGTCGCCGGCCTCGGCATCGAGATCGGTAGACTCATCGTCGCGCGTCCGGACGCGACCACCGACGTGGATGAGCTGATCCGCTTGGTTCGACGCTCGCTGGCCCACCTGGACGTGGCGGCGACGCCCCCGCGCGACTGACGCCGCGACGACGACTACGCCAGCAGCGCGTCGAACCCGCGCTGCATGCCCGCCGTCGCCACCACCGTCCAGCGGAACGCGCGGCGCACCAGCGCCTGCTGCTCCCGCGTCTGCACGAACGGCGCCAGCGCCGCTTCCGCGTTCCCGCCGTGCTCCTCCTCCGCCTCGATGTGGATGAAGTAGAACTCCATCGCCTCGCGCGGGATCTCGTAGGCGCGCAGCGCTTTCACGATCACCTCGGCGCCGTTCGGCCGGCCGGGGACCTGCAGCTCGACGCCGAGCCCGAAGGCGCCGAGGCCCTCCTCGAAGCTCGAGCGACAGAAGTAGCCGAGCACCGACGTCGCGCCGATGGTCGACGCGAGCGGCAGATGGTCGCGCGCCTCGGCTTCCGTGATGCCGAGCCCGGCGAGGAACTGGAGGTAGAGGTCGCGGTGGTCGGCCTCCTTCAGGTAGCCCATCTCGCCGGCGAGGTTGCGGCCGATCAAGCGCGCAGTGTCGCGTTCGATCACGGTCGGTGCGTGCGCCAGCCAGGCCGTCAGCGCGGGGATCGCGGGCTGGATGTAGTGGTACATGTCGAGCGCCCAGAGACGGAGCTGCGCGCGCGTCAGCTTGCCGGCGAGGAACACCGACATGAAGCGGCTCTCGACCGGGTGCGCCTTCTTGAAGGCGAGACACTCGTCGAGGAACTCGCGTGCGCTCGGCAGCCGCTCGGTCGTGAAGGGCATGGTCGGCGTCCTCCTCGAACGCGTTCTAGCGCCCGTTGCGAAACGGCCACAAGACGGCCCGGATCTGGCAGCAGTGCGCGACCCTGCGCACGTGCGCGCCGGGTTCCGTCCACGAGCCGCGCGTCCGTGGCCGCAGCGGAGCCTCGGAGGGCACAGGGGTTGCTGAAAGAGCACCGGGGGGGCGCTTGCGGAACGCTACGGCACTTGCGCGGTGGCTCCCAGGGGCAAGCCGATGGACCGCTCGCGCATCCAGCTTCGACGTCTCGTCCTGGCGCTGACGCTCGCCGGCGCGGCGTCCGCGTCCGCCGACCCGATCTGCCCCACGGCGGCGAACCCCTGCGTCGTCTCCACCGACGTCGTCGTCGCGCCGGGCACGATCGACCATCCCGATCGCGACATCCTCGTGAAGATGGGGAAGACGGTCAGCGTGAGCGGCGGAGACCTCACGCTCAACGCCAAGAGCCTCGTGCTCGAGCCGGGCGCGCACATCGAGGCGTTCGGCGTGGGCGGCACGGGCGCCGCGCTGAGCATCACGACGAGCGGCGACATCACGCTCCAGAGCGCCACCAACCGCTCGCGCATCGACGTGTCGGCGGACTCGCAGGGCGGGACCATCCTCCTCGACGCCGGCGGCGACGTCGGCATCGACGGTGTTCTCGACGCGCGCGGGGACGCCTCCGACGGCTCGGGCGGCGGGGTCACCGTCGTCGCCCAGGGCGACGTCACGCTGACGGGCACCCAGCCGATTCTCGCGAGCGGCGGGGCGCAGGGGTTCGGCGGCGCGGCGTCGGTGACCGCGGCCGGCGGCACGCTCACCGCGAACGGACCGATCGACGTCTCGGGCGGTGACTGCTACCCGTGCGAGATCGACCTGTCGGCGGGCACCGACGTCGTCACCGGCTCCAGCGCGCGGCTCGACGTCGGCGCCACCGGCCCGGAGGGCGACGGCGGGACGGTGGCCGTGCTCGCGAACGGCGACGCCACCCTGAACGGCCGCGTCAACGCCCCCGCGGCCGGCAACGACACCCTGGGCAGCGGCACCGGCGGCAACCTGAGCGTGCTGATCGGCGGGACGATTCGCCTGGTCGGGCAGGTCGACCTCACGGGTGCGGCGCCGGGCGGCACCGGCGGATTCGCCGACCTCGAGTCCGACACGGGCGACGTGTTCCAGAGCGGGCCGCTCTCCATCCAGGGCAGAGGGGCCGACGGCTGCGGCGGCGGCCTCCTCGCCACCGGCGTCAACCTGACCTTCGGTGACGTCGACGTGCACGGCGGTTCGTGCGCCGGCGGCTCGATCGCCGTGACCGCGGACGGCACGGTGACGTTCGGCGGTGAGATCAACGCCGACGCGCCCGGCGACGCGGGCACCGCCTCGGTGAGCGGCCTCGCCGTGAGCGTCACCGGGAACGTTCATGCCGACTCGGATCCGGCCGGCTCCGGCGGCCTGCTCGTGCTCCACGGGTGCAGCGTCTCCGTACCACTCGGCGGCGAGGTGAGCGCGCGCGGCGCTGTGCCGGGCGCCACCGTCCTGCTCCAGTCGAACGGCGACCTCGTGGTCGGCGGGACGCTCGCCGCCGGGGTCGAGAACCGGCTCGAGTACGCCAGCGCCGCGACGCCGCCGGTCATCGCCGCCGGCACGAGCGTCGTGCCCGCCGCGCACAAGGTGCTCGTCCCCAACCTCGACCCCTGCGTCGGCCCGCCCCCGCCGCCGTCGACGACCACCAGCACGACGACCACCACCACCACCACGACCACCACCCTCTCCACGACGACGACGACCACCACCCTCACCACGGTCACCGTCCCGACCACCACCAGCACCACCAAGCCCGCGACGACGACGACGACCACAGCGCCGACCACGACGCCCACGACCACCGCGACCACCACGACTGCGACCACCACGCGCCCGCCGACCACCACGACGACGACCACGACCACCGCCGCGGCCACCACGAGCACCACCCGGCCGACCACCACCACGACCACGCTCGCGCCGGCCGCGTGCGACCCGGCCGTACCGCTCGCGTGCGACGACGGTGACCCGTGCACCGCCGACGCCTGCGTCGATCTCAAGTGCGCCAACGTCCAGGTCGTGCGACCGGTGGCCGTGACCTGCCGGCTCGACGGCGTCGACGCGCTGCTGGCGTCCACCGCCGCGACGGACCTCGGCGGCACGAAGGCGCAGGGCAAGCTCAAGGGTCGGGTCGCCGACGTCCGGCGCGCCTTCGCGCTCGCGCTCAAGGCGAACGGCCGGCGCGCGCTCCGCGCGCTCCGACGCACCCGCACGCAGCTCGACGGCTTCGTACGCGCCGTGCAGAGGAACCGGAAGATCGCCGCCAAGGTGAGCGAGCGGCTCGTCCTCCTCGCGGGCCAGGCGTCGACCGAGATCGGGCCGCTGGAGGACCGGACGCGCGCGAGCGCGCGCGCGGCGGCGCACCGCTGAGACCCCTCGCCCCGACGCGCCGGCCTTGCTAGCGTCCGCGGCATGGCGATCGCGCAACTCACGCCGCCCGAAGCGCACGACGTGCTCCAGCGCCACGCGGACGCCGTCTACCTCGACGTTCGCACCGAGGAGGAGTTCGCCGCCGGTCACCCGGCCGGGGCGCGCAACGTGCCGGTCGTCTTCTTCGACCCGGCGACGCACCGCCCCGCGCCGAACCCCGAGTTCGTCGCGGTGGTGGAGCGGCACCTGGCGCGGACGGCGAAGCTGGTCGTTGGCTGTCAGGTGGGCGGTCGCTCCCAGCACGCGTGCGAGCTGCTCGCCGCCGCCGGCTACACGGACCTGACGAACGTCCGCGGCGGCTTCGGCGGCGCGCGCGAGCCCGGCGGGCGCGTCGTGTCGGGCTGGCGCGAGGCCGGGCTGCCGGTCGAGTCGGGGACGCCGCCGGGGGCGTCGTACGCGGAGCTCGCCGGTCGGCGCTAGACGGGCAGCCGCTTACTTGCTGAGGACGAAGTCGCCGATCGCGAGCGTGTCGAGGCCGGTCGAGTAGAAGCAGCGGACGGCGTCGAGCGGCGCGCAGATGATCGGCTCGCCGCGGACGTTGAAGGACGTGTTCAGGATGACGGGGTGCCCCGTCCGCTTGCCGACCTCGCTGATGAGGGCGTGGAAGCGTGGGTTGACGTCCCGCTTGATCGTCTGCGGGCGCACCGTGCCGTCGACGTGGACGGCCGACGGGATCAGCGCGCGCTTGTCCTCCTTGATGGGGAACGCGACGATCATGAACGGCGCTTCGCACGCGCCCTGGAGGTAGTCGTCCTTCGCTTCGTCGAGCATCGACGGGCAGAACGGCCGCCAGCCCTCGCGGTACTTCACCTGGTTGTTGACCTTCTCCTTCATGCCCGGGAAGACCGGGTTGGCGATGATCGAGCGGCCGCCGAGTGCGCGCGAGCCGAACTCCATGCGGCCCTGGAACCAGGCGACGATCTTGCCGGCCGCGAGGTCGTCGGCGACGCGCGTCACCACGTCCTTCGACTCCTCGTAGGGCACCTTGCAGCCGTCGAGCGCCTTCTTGATCTCGGCGTTCGAGAAGCCGGGGCCGTAGTAGACGTGCTCGAGGCGGTTCCAGATCTTGTCGCCGCCCGCCTGCGCGACGATCATCGCGGCGCCGATCGCCGTGCCGGCGTCGTTGGCGGCGGGCTGGACGAAGATGTTGTCGATCGCCGTCGCCTGGAGCAGCTCCCCGTTCATCTTGCAGTTCAAGCCCACGCCGCCCGCGATGCAGAGGTTCTTGATGCCGTACTCGCGGACGGCGCGCTCGACCAGCGCCTTGGCGGCCTGCTCGAGCTTCTCCTGCACGGCCCAGGCGAGGTCGACGTACTTCGGGTCGAGGTACTTGCCGACCGGCGGGCCGCCGTTGAGCGCGATCTTCTCGCCGTAGCCGATGGGGCCGAGGCTCGGGTCGTAGTCGGTGACGAACTTGACGAGCGCGTCGGTGAAGCGCTCGGCGTAGTAGTGACCGCCGAACTTCGTGTAGAGCGGGTCGACCTCGTAGCTGCCGTTCGACACCTTCAGGATGCGCGAGAGCCGCTCGGGCCACGGGTTCTGCGCGCGGCGCGCCTCGCCGAGCGCGGCGAGCCCCATCAGCTTTCCCTCGTCGCGGTACGGGATGAAGCCGAGGTACGCGGTGAAGGCGGCGTAGAACCAGCCGAGCGAGTGCGGGATGAGGATGTTCTCCTTCACCTCGAGTCGGTCGCCGCGGCCGATCGCGAGCTGCGTGCAGTTGTCCTCGCCCGAGCCGTCGAGCGTCAGGACGAGCGCTTCGTTGAACGGGCTGCAGAAGTAGGTCGAATACGCGTGACACAGATGGTGGGAGACGAACTCGACCGGCGGCACGTCGCCCATGATCCCGCTCGCCCGCAACCCGAGCATGATCTCCTCGCGGAGGTGACCGGGCGTGTACTTGAGGACGTTCGACGCCGCCATGAGCACGTTGCCGCCGTCGCCCGGCTGCTTGCGGTACGCGCGCGACGCGGCGCCGCGGTACTTAACGTACTGGCGCGCGAGCTGGCGGAACATGAGGTACGGGTACTTGTTGCTGTCCCACGCGAAGGCGATCTTGTGGACGTCGCCCAGCTTCAAGCCGGCTTCGGCCAGGCAGTACTCGATCGACTTCCCGGGGAAGAAGCCGTGCGACCCCTTGAAGCGCGTGAAGCGCTCCTCCTCCGCGAAGGCGACCAGCTCGCCGTCACGCAGCAAGCAGGCGCCGGGGTTCATGCCGAAGCCGAGGATACCGAGGACGTTCATGCGGTGTGCTACCGAGCCCGACACGGTACCATGCGCCGCGCGCGAGGAACAAGCCGAAATTCCGGATCGGGCCGCATGGAGGCCGCCTCGGCGGTCGCCGCGGCATCTCACCGATAGTCGTGTCCGTCCGGCATCCCCATCGGCGTCTCGATCCGCCGAAAGCGCGCCGCTCGCACGTGCGTGACACCGTCGACGCGCTCCAGCCGACCCTCCACCTCGAGCAGCGGTGACGTGTTGAGCACGACGCGCGCGCGCTCGTAGAGCGCGGGCACGACGACCGCGTTCGCCGTCCCGGTCTCGTCCTCGAGCGTCAGGAAGCAGAAGCCCTTCGCCGTGCCCGGACGCTGGCGGACGATGACGTGCCCCGCGACGCGGACCGGGGCGCCGTGCGGGACGGCGTCCAGCTCGCGCGCCGAGCGGATGCCCTCGGCCGCGAGGCGCTCGCGGAGGTACGCCATCACGTGCGGACCGGGGGTGAGGGTGGTTGCGGCGTAGTCGGCGGCCGTCTCCTCGAAGGGCGTCATCGCCGGCAGCGGCGCGTCGGGGCGCGGCGGGCGGACGCGCGCCAGGAGGCTCGACGGGTCGCGCTCGGCGGCGGCCGCCTGCCAGAGCGCTTCGCGGCGCGCGAGACCGAGCGAGGCGAAGGCGCCGGCGTGCGCGAGCGCCTCGGTCTCGTTCTTGCGGAGGCCGCCGCGCCGCGCGGCGTCGCCGACCGACGCGAACGGCCGCGCCGCGGCGAGGCGCTCGCCGGCGTCGGCGCGGAGCCCGGCGACGTAGCGCAGGCCGAGGCGGAGCGCGCCGTCCTCGATGGTGCACTTCCAGGCGGAGTGCCCGACGTCGACGGGAAGGAAGCGGACGCCGTGGCGCTGGCCGTCTTTCACCAGCGTCGCCGGGTGGTAGAAGCCCATCGGCCAGCAATTCAAGAGCGCGCAGCAGAAGGCGGCCGGGTGGTGCGCCTTCAGGTACGCCGAGGCGTAGGCGAGGAGCGCGAAGCTCGCCGAGTGCGACTCCGGGAAGCCGTAGAGCGCGAACGAGGTGATCTGCTGGATGATCTCGTCCTGCACGCGCCCGGTGATGCCGCGCACCGCCATGCCGGCGCGGAGCCGGCCCTCGATCGACCGCATGCGCTCCTCCGAGCGCTTGAAGCCCATGGCGCGGCGCAGCTCCTCGGCTTCGCCGCCGGTGAAGCCGGCGACCGTCATGGCGATGCGGAGGAGCTGCTCCTGGAAGAGCGGCACGCCGAGGGTGCGCGCGAGGATCGGCTCGAGCGAGGGGTGCGCGTAGCGAACCGGCTCGCGCCCGGCGCGGCGCTCGAGGTACGGGTTCACCATCTGCCCGACGATCGGACCGGGGCGGATGATCGCGACCTCGACGACGAGGTCGTAGAAGCGCTCGGGCTTCATGCGTGGCAGCGTCGCCATCTGCGCCCGGCTCTCGACCTGGAAGACGCCGATCGTGTCGGCCTTCCGGAGCATGGCGTAGACCGTCGGGTCGTCGGGCGGCAGGTGCGCGAGGTCGACTTCCACGCCCTCGTGCGCGCGCACGAGCGGGATCGCCTCCTCGAGCGCCGCCATCATGCCGAGGCCGAGGAGGTCGACCTTGATGAGCCCGAGATCCGCGCAGTCGTCCTTGTCCCACTGGATGACGTTGCGGCCCGGCATCGCCGCCGGCTCGAGCGGCACCACCTCGTCGAGCCGGCCGGCGGCGATCACCATGCCGCCCGTGTGCTGGCCCAAGTGGCGCGGCAGCCCCTGCATCTGCCGCGCGACGGCGGCCAGCATGGCGATGCGCGGCGCGGCCGGGTCGACGCCGCCGTTTCGGAGCTGCGCGGCCAGCTCGTCGTGGCCGTCGGTGTAGCCGTGGGCGCGGAGCAGCTTGGCGAGCCGGTCCACCTGCTCGAGCGAGAGGCCGAGCGCCTTCCCCGCTTCGCGCACGGCGCTCCGCGTGCGGTAGCTGATGACGGTCGCCGTCATGCCGGCACCGCGCTCGCCGTAGCGGCGGTAGACGTACTGGATGACCTCTTCGCGGTGATCGCCCGACGGGAGATCGAGGTCGATGTCGGGCCACTCGCCGCGCTCCTCGGAGAGGAAGCGCTCGAACAGGAGATCCATGCCGACCGCGTCGACCGCGGTGATGCCGAGCGCGTAGCAGACGGCGCTGTTGGCGGCCGAGCCGCGGCCCTGGCAGAGGATGCCGCGCTCGCGGGCGTAGCGCACGATGTCCCACACGATGAGGAAGTAGCCGGCGAGGTCGAGCTTCTCGATGAGGTTCAGCTCGTGCTCGAGCTGGCGCCGGACGCGGGCGGACAACGGGTTGCCGTAGCGGTCGCGCGCGCCGGCGTAGGTGAGCGCGCGGAGGTGGCCCATCGGCGTCTCGCCGGGCGGGAGCGGGAAGTCGGGGAAGCGGTAGCCCAGGTCGGCGAGCGTGAAGGCGCAGCGCTCGGCGATCCGCCGGCTCTCGCGGATCCACGCCGGCGTGTCACGGAAAAGCGCCGCCATCTCCCCGGGCGGACGGAGGTGGCGCTCGGCGTTGGCGAGGAGACGGCGGCCGGCCTGGTCGAGCGTCGTGCCGAGGCGGATGCAGGTGAGGACGTCGAGGAGCGCGCGGCCGTCGGGACGCGCGTGGCGCACGTCATTGGTGGCGACGACCGGCACGCCGTGCGCCGTGGCGAGGTCGGCGAGGCGGCGCGCGAGCCGCTCGCCCGTGCGCTCGGCGTGGCGGTGGACGTCGACGGCGAGGCGCTCGGCGAAGATGCCGCGGAGACGCTGGAGATGCGACGCCGCCGTCGCGGCCGCGGCGAGCGGCCCCTCCGCGCCGCCCGCCAGGCAGTGGAGCCCCGCCGCGTGCTCCTCGACCTCTGCCCACGTCGCCTCGGCTGCGCCCTTCGCGCGCCCGAGCGCCGCGGCGGTGAGGAGCCGGCAGAGGTTCTGGTAGCCGCGGCGGTCCTCGACCAGGAGATAGAGCTGTCCCGCGCCCGCGACCGGCACCTCCGCGCCGACGAGCGCGCGCACGCCGGCGCGCTTCGCCGCCTGGAAGAAGCGCGGCGCGCCGTAGACGCCCGCCCGGTCGGCGAGCGCCAGCGCGTCGTAGCCGAGCGCTGCGGCGTGCTCGGCGAGATCCTCCGGCAGCGAAGCGCCGTGGAGGAAGCTGAACGCGCTCCGGCAGCGAAGCTCGACGTATTCCGCGCGCGATGCCATGGTGTCACCCGCCATGGCGACCCCGGATCGGCGCTACCCGCTCGACGGCATCCAGCTGAAGGACCCGTTCCTCTTCGAGCAGCGGGTGCCGCACGACCTCTTCCGGCGGCTCC
>JBGQET010000104.1:0-15942 GCA_041496545.1 Binatia bacterium
CGGCTGGTGGCGCTCGTCGTCAATCCGATGTGGCTCCTGCCCGCGATGCAGAAGGATCGTGGACGCCTCTCGCCCGGCCACCGGTTCGCGCGGGTGAAGCGGGACGTCGACGAGCTGCTGTTCGCCGAGTTCGCCCGCCGTCGGGCCGGCGCCGGCGACGGGACGGACGTACTCTCGATGCTGATCGCCGCGCGCGACGAGGACGGGCGTCCGATGAGCGACCAGGAGCTCCGCGACCAGATGATCACCTTGCTGATGGCCGGCCACGAGACGACGGCGACGGCCCTCTCGTGGGCGCTCCACCACCTGATCGAGGATCCCTCTGTGCTCGCCACCCTCCGCGCCGAGCTCGACCGCGAGGTGGGCGGCGGCGCGCTCCGCCCCGAGCAGGTGATGCGCCTCGAGTACCTCGACGCGACCGCCAAGGAGACGCTCCGGCTGCGTCCCGTCGTGCCGGAGGTCGGGCGCAAGCTCGTGCGGCCCATGCGGATCGGGGGGTGGGACCTGCCCGCAGGGATTGTCGCCTCGCCGGCGATCTACCTGACGCACCGCCGCCCCGACGTCTGGCCCGAGCCCACGCGCTTCGACCCGCAGCGCTTCGTCGGCCGCCGGCCGAGCCCGTACGAGTTCCTGCCCTTCGGCGGCGGCACGCGCCGCTGCACCGGCATGGCGTTCGCGCTCTTCGAGATGAAGGTCGTGCTGGCCGAGGTGGTGCGGCGTGTCCAGCTCGTCCGCGCGCCGGGGTACCAGATGCGGATGGTGCGGCGTGCGATCACGTTCGCGCCCTCGGAGGGCATGCCGGTGGTGGTCGAGAAGCGCGCCGCGTGAGCGGCTGGTGTCCGGAAACGCCATCGACTAGAAGCGCCGCCATGGCGAAGCTGGCCGTGGCGGCGCTGGTGGCGTTCGGGTTGGTCGGCTGCGCCGCGGTGTCGCCGCGGACCGAGCACGAGATCGTCGCCCACTACGAGAGCCCGCCCGACCAGTTCAACGCCATCGCGCCCTGCGACGACCAGCACGTCGTCCCGAAGACCGGCATCTGCCGCGGCACGCAGTGGGGCATGCCGACCACGATCCTCTCCGGCGACTGGGTCGGCCACACCGAGTACGAGATGGGCTGGCTGACGCTGCCCTCCGGCGTCACGTGGGCGAGCGTGCTGGAGACCTTCACCGGGACGGTGAAGCCGTGCGGCACGGGGACCATGATGTACCGTCAGATCGGCTCCGCCGACGCCAAGGGCAACCTCGCCTTCGAGTGGGAGATCATCCCCGAGCTCGGGACCGGCGAGCTGACGGGCGTCACGGGGCGCGGCACGTTACGGGGCGTCTCGCGCGACGACATGTCGAGCGCGGGGGAGTTCCGCGGGCGCCTCCGCTGCGGTGGCGCGAAATGATCGCCTGCCAGCGCGACGTCGAAGCCGTGCGCGCGGGCGTCGAGCGCTGGCTCCGCGCGCGCCTCGGCGCCGACCTCGTGCTCGCGGCGCCGCGGAAGCCGAGCGCCGGCGTGTCGAACGAGACGCTCCTCGTCGACGCGACGGTCGGCGGGCGTGCGGAACTTCTGGTCGTCCGGCTGCTGCCGTCGGGGCCGCCGGTCTTCCCGGCGTACGACCTCGCCCGCCAGTACCGCGTGATGGAGTGCCTGGCCGCGACGGACGTGCCCGTGCCGCCGCTCGTCGGCTACGAGGCGGACGCGTCGCTCGTCGGCTCGCCCTTCTACGTCATGCGACGCGTCGAGGGAGAGATCCCCTCCGAGATCCCGCCCTACCACGCCTTCGGCTACTGCCACGCGCTCGCGCCCGACCGCCGCGCGCGCGTCTGGTGGTCGGGGATCGAGACGCTCGCCCGCATCCACGCCCTCGACTGGCGCCGCCTCGGGCTCGACTTCCTCGGCGTGCCCGGCGGTGGCACGGATCCGCTCGACCGCCAGCTCGCGTACTGGGCGGGCTACTTGGAGTGGGCGCGGAGCAAGCGGCCGCAGCCGATCCTCGACGCCGCGCTCGCATGGCTCCGGGCGCACCGGTTCACACCGTCGCGGACCGTGCTCTGCTGGGGCGACAGCCGGCTCCCCAACATGATTTTCCGCGGCGAGGAAGTCACAGCCGTGCTCGACTGGGAGATGGCCTTCCTCGGCGACCCGGAAGCCGACCTCGCGTGGTGGCTCTTCCTCGACTGGTGCTCCTCGACCGGCTACGGCATTCCGCGCCTGGAGGGCCTGCCCGAGCGCGACGAGACCGTGCAACGCTACCGGGCGCTCACCGGCCGGCGCGTCGAGCACCTCGACTGGCACGAGGTGATGGCCGCCTTCCGCTACGGCGTGATCACGCTGCGGGTCGCCCGCAACATGGAAGCCGCCGGCCTCTCCGTCGCCTCGACCGACATGGAGACGAACAACGTCTGCACGCAGCGCCTCGCCGCGCTGCTCGACCTCCCGCCGCCGGGGACCGCGCGCGCGGTGACGCACGTCGAGCGGGTGACCGCGCGCGTGCAGTTCCATCTGACGGGGCCCGGGGGCGTGGACTGGTACCTGGCGGTCGACGACGGCCACGGCACGCGCCACGCCGGCACGGTCGCGAACCCCGATACGACGCTCACCGTCGCGGCCGCGGACTGGGCCGCGATCCAGAGCGGCGAGCTCAACCGGACCGAGGCGTTCCTGGGCGGCCGCATGAAGATCGAGGGCGACGTCACGCTGCTCCTCCAGCTCGAAGACATGATCTCGAAGCTCAGCCGATGAGGTGACCGCGATGCCCACCACCACGCACATGGCGAGCGAGGCCGACGACGCGCGGCACACGCCGGGCCCGGGCGCGCTACCGCTCTGGAACGAGAGCTTCTGGTTTCCGTTCTACGACCCGCGCGCCGAGATCGGCGTCGTCTTCCGCGTCGGCACGCTGCCGAACCAGCGGAGCGCCAACGTCTACCTCTTCATCACGCACCACGGCACGGTGGCGCACAGCCTGGTCGACCATGGGTTGCCGTCGCCCGCGATGGCGCCGGCCGAGCTCGTGCTGGCGAACGGCCTCGCGCTCGAGTGGACGCCGCGCGAGCGCTTCCACCTGCGCTACGCGCACGCGGCGCACGGCTTCGACGTCGAGTGGCGTGGCATGAGCCCGACGTACCTCTATCCGCACCCGCCCGACTCGACCGCCGAGGAGTACCCGCGCCACATCGAGCACGCCGGGAAGGTGACGGGGACGGTGACCATCGCGGGGAAGAAGCACGACGTCGACTGCCCCGCCCACCGCGACCACAGCTGGGGCGGCGAGCGCGACTGGGCGAAGATGCGCCACTGGGACTATCTCAGCGCCGAGTTCGGCGGCGAGGCGTGGCTGAACGCGGTCCGCATCAAGCTCGCCCCCGAGATGGACTTCATCCACCTCGGCTGCCTCTGGGACGGCCGCGAGCTGCACACGCTCGCCGACATGCGCTTCGAGACCCGCACCACCGACGGCGGCACGCGCCAGCAGGGCGTCGTCGCCTCGCTCACCGACGAGCGCGGGCGGCAGCACCGCCTGGTGGGCGAGGAGGTGCTGGTGAACTGCCCGGTGCAGTTCGGCCGCACCTGGCTGAAGGACGGGATCACGCGCTTCCAGCTCGGCGACCGCGTCGGCTTCGGCATCCACGAGCTGGGGTACGTTGAGCCCGCCTGACCGTGCGCTAGCTCACGCCGGCGCGGCGACCGCGGTCGGGTGGTGAACGTACAGTGCGTCGCGCGACGGGCGCGTCGTCGCGGCCGCGCCTTCCGGCAGCCGCAGCGGGTACCGCACGACCTGCTCGTGGTCCCGGCTGAGCCGCTCGGCGTTGTAGACGCTGCCGAACTTCCAGAGCATGCGGACGAAGTTGGTCTGCCCGTGGGCGAGGAGCCGCGCGATGATGCCGAAGATGTCGTACACCGCGCGGAAGCCGAGGTGCTTGCGGTTGAGCACGTCCTGCGTGCGGCAGAACTCCTCGTAGAAGCGGTGGAGCGGGAGGCGGGTCGGCAGCACGGCGTGCTGGACGTCGAAGAGACGGTAGTCCTGCGTCGTGAAGCGGCGGGACTCGGTGAGCCACGTCTCGGTGCCCGGGTAGGGCGTGTTGATCGTCAGGTTGACGATCTCGGGCACCTCGAGCGCCCACTCGCGGACGACCTGGAAGCGCCGCTCGTCCCAGTCGGGGTCGGCGATGATGTTGATGGCGACGACGAGCCCCAGCTCGCGCGCGACCGCCAGCGCCTTCTCGTTCTCGCCCAGCGCGACGCGCTTGCGGTGGCGCTTCAAGCCTTCGGCGTCGATCGCTTCGATGCCGAGGAACATGTAGCGGAGCCCGAGCCGCGTCCAGCGCGCGAACACCTCCCGGTTGCGGAGCAGCACGTCGGCGCGCGTCTCGAGGTAGTAGTGCTTGCGGATCTTGCGACGTTCGATCGCGTCGGCGAGCGCGAGGCCGTCCTCGGGCCGGATGAAGGCGACGTCGTCGACGATGAAGACGTTCGGCTCCTCGATGCTGGCGAGGTCCTCGATCCCCGCTTCGGGGGAGAGCGTGCGGTAGCTCCGGCCGTAGAACGTCCACGCGCTGCAGAAGGTGCAGTCCCACGGGCAGCCGCGCGTGAACTCGATCGAGGCGCACGGATCGAGCTCGCCGATGAAGTAGCGCCGCCGCCGGCGCGCGAGGTGACGCGCGGGACGGTGGGCCGCCAGGTCCGGGATGAGGAGCGGCGGTGGTCCCGCGCCGTCGAGCGTCACGACGCCGGGCAAGGACGCGAGCGCCGGACCGCCGGCGAACGCTTCGAGGACGCGCGGCGCGACTCCCTCGCCCTCGCCGCGGACGACGCAGTCGATGGCGCCGTCGGCGTGCGCGAGGAGATCGGCGGCGACGAACGACGCGCTGTGCCCGCCGACGAATACGGGACAGTCCGGGAGCGCGGACTTCGCCACGCGCGCGAGGTCGACGACCTCGGGGACGTTGGCGAGGTAGTTGAGCGAGAAGCCGACGGCTTCGGGCCGCCACGTCGCGAGCTGCTCGCGGTAGTCCTTGGCGCGGAAGACCTGGAGGTCGAGGAGGCGGACGTCGTGGCCGGCCGCTTCGATCGCGGCCGCGACACGCTCCAGGCCGAGCGGCTCCAGCCGGAGGTATATCTCCGAGAACATGAGCGGGCTCGGGTGGACGAGAAGTACGCGCATGCGACCTCCGGTGCTGGGCGCGTCTTGAGCCCGACTCGCCGTGCGGGGTCAAGCCCCGGGCCGGGTCAGCCCCAGGGGTAGACGGTCGGCGCCTGGTGGTAGGCGGCGGTGAGCGCCCGGACGAACGCCGGGTCGTGCAGCGGGTCGGCGGGGCGTGCGGCGGGAGTGGCGCGCGCGTCGAGGTCGGCCAGGAAGGTGTCGAGCACGCGGTCGAGCGTCAGGTCGTCGCGATGCTCGTCGACCACCCGTGCCTCCTCGGCGTCGCGCAGCACCTGCGCCTTCCATGACACGCTGATGCGGACCTGCCGGAAGGGATACTCGGCGAGCACGTGGCCGCCATCGACCGCCTGCCAGGTGCCGTCGCCGGCGAAGGCGAGCTGCGAGTCGAGCGTCAGGCCGCGGACCATGTCGTCGTCGTTACCGCCGATCGACTCGACGCGGTGGAACATGCGGTCGTTGTCGCCGACCAGCGCCGTGTTCGTGCGCGCGGGTTGGATCTTCGGCGGGCGGTCGGGGCCGTCGGGCCAGTAGCAGAGACCGCCGCCCTCGCCGGCGTAGAACCAGGCGACGGTGGTGGCGATCGGGATGCGCCAGCGCTCGAAGAGACCCGAGCGGCCCATGGTGACGAGCAGCCAGATCGGGTGGCGCGTGCGGTCGACGCCGCGGAAGGCGGGCACGTCGGTGTGGCCGGCGTCGCCGGCGGGCATGGGGAGGCTCAGGTTGATGTAGACGATCTGCGGCCGGACGACGGCCCCGTCGAAGATGCGGCGCGCGGCGTCCACGAAGCGCTCGTTGTGGAGGAACGGCTCGACGCCGTCGACCAGCGGGCGGTCGTACGCCCAGTCGCCGCGGAAGACGGGGCCGACCATCATCGGAGCGCCGCTGGCCGCGGCGGCGGCGCGCGGCGAGCCCGTCGCGGCGTCGGAGAGCGCCTGCATCTCCTCGACGTTCGCGAAGTAGCGCTGCACCGGCCAGTAGGGCGCGTTCTGCTCGGCGAGGCGGCGGACGAGGTCGGGGTCGTCCAGGACGCACTCGACGGCGAGGGGCGGGCGGGGCGTATCAATAGACATAGGGCACCATCCGGAAGCGCGCGCGGGCGCAGTACTCGTCCCAGAGGGCGCCGTACTTCCGCCGGCAGCGACGCTCGTCGCGCAGCGCGCGGTGGGCGAGCAGCGTCGCGAGCCAGAGCGGGAGGAGGTACGGCGCTAGCGAGCAGGCGCCCGTGGTGAGGGCGATCGCCAGGTAGACGGTCACTTCCCCCGTATAGTTGAGGTGGCGGCCGAGGCCCCACCAGCCGGAGACGAGCAGCCGGCCGCCGACGGTCTCCGCGGTCCGGCCCCAGATGGTGGCGTGCGGGTCGGCCTTGAAGCGGTTCTTCTGGTCGTTCGAGCCGCGGAAGACGAAGAGGCCGAGCGCGTAGAGCGCTGTGATCGCCGCGGCCGCCGGCGCGGAGAGCGGCCGCAGGTCGTCCACCAGCGTCCAGCCGGCGATCGAATAGAAGAACGGCACCAGCACGAGGTCGCCCCACACGAGCGCCATCCCGAAGCGCTCGGCGATGACGTCCCACGTCTGGAGCATGAACTCCTCGCGCTGGTAGTGCGTCACCAGGTAGACCCACCAGAAGACCTGGAAGAGGAGCATCCGACTCGTCAGCACGCCGTGGCGCTCCCACTGTAGCCGGGCGAAGGCGAGGACGAGGAGCCAGAGGCCGATCAGCGAGGGCTGGTAGGCGAACATCTTCAAGTCGACGCCGAGCCAGGACGGATTCAGCTCGACGCCGGAGAAGAAGTCGGCGGCGCGCGCCCCGGGCACGCGCCGGCGGCCCTCGACGAAGAGGACCGCGCTCACCACGAGCGCCAGCACGTTCGCCGCCGCGAAGAGCGCCCAGAAGTGCTCGACGAGCGGCGCCAGCGAGAGCCCGAAGCCGAGTGCACCGGCGGCGAGCACGACGTGCGTCGCCACGAAGAGCGTCGTGCCGCTCAGCTTGTAGCGCTTCCGCGCGCCGTCGGTGTCGGGCTGGCCGTCGCGCGCGAAGCCGGGAAGGACGATCCCGCCCACGAAGAGCGCGCCGACGAAGGCCGCGACGCCGAGGAGCGCGCGGGGCATCACCCCGCCTTGCGGCGCGGCGCGGCCGTCGCCGCCGGCGCCTCGACGCTGAACGGGTACGTCCACCGCATGCGCCAGCCGAGGAGCAGCGGGATGAAGAGGTACGGCAGGTTGAAGGCGAGGAACTTGAAGTCGTTCGTGGGCGGCAGGTTGCCCAGGTACTCGGCGCCGAGCACGATGAACATGCCGTAGACCATCGCCGAGACGTAGACGATCGCGGGCATGCGGATCCAGTCGCGACCGCGCGCCAGCGCGTACACCAGCGCGAGGTAGAAGGGGCCGAAGACGAAGGCCGAGATGAAGGTCTGGATCCAGAGGAAGGTCGGGAGGGCGAGGAGCAGCGGGTCCGTGTCCGCGGCGTACCAGTAGTTGGCGCGCACCCAGAAGTTCGTGCTGTCGGGCGTCAAGTGCACGCGCAGCGCGCAGTAGATGTCGGAGAAGAAGGACGAGAAGGCGAAGAACGAGAAGGCGGCGACGAAGAACCAGTCGCCGGGCCGCTCGCGGAGCGACAGCACGCGCCGGGTACCGTCCATGGGATCCTCCTCCTTGCTCAGAAGCCGGCCCAGAAGGCGTCCGCGGCCGGCTGGTCCTCGAAGTGCGCCCACATCTCGACGCAGCGCTCGCCGTCGAAGCGCCACACCACGCACACCGTCTGGCGGAGCGTGCGTCCCGCGCGCCGCATCGCCAGCCGCTCGATGGTCGCGGCGAACGGTCCCATGGCGGTCGTGTGCAGGACCTCCACCACGGGCGGAGCGTCGCAAGCGGCGGCGGCGCGCGCCAGCCGCTCGAGGATCGCGTCGCGCCCGCGGAGCGTGCCGCCGCCCAGGTGGGCCCCGGGCAGGTGGTAGACGGCGTCGGCGTCGAGCAGGCCGAGGAGCGCCGCGGGGTCCCCGGTGAGGAACGCCTGGTACGCGACTCCGAGCCGCGCGGCGCCCGGCGCGTCCGCCGTCAGGTCGCGCCCCCGTGGCTGGCGGCGTGCTGTGCCGCCCAGGCGTAGTCGGGCTTGCCGCTCGGGCTCCGCACGATCTCGGGCGCGGCGCAGACGGCGCGCGGGATCTTGTAGTCGGCGAGCTGCCCGGCGCAGTGCGCGCGCAGCTCGGCGACGCTCGGCGCCGCGGCGCCCGGCTTGAGCGAGACGACGGCCGTCACCTGCTGCCCCCAGCGCGGGCTCGGCACGCCCACGACCAGCGCGTCGTACACCGCCGGGTGGCTCTTCACGATCCGCTCCACCTCTTCGACGTAGACCTTCTCGCCGCCCGTGTTGATGCAGGCCGACTCGCGGCCGAGGAAGAGGAGCCGCCCGTCGGCCGCCCAGCGGGCGCGGTCGCCGCCCAGGCAGTAGCGGACGCCGCCGAGCGTGGGGAACATCTGCCGGGTGCGCTCCGGGTCGCCCAGGTAGCCGAGCGGCAGGTGCCCGCGCGTGGCGATCCAGCCGACCTCCTCGGTGTTCGACGGGTCGAGCGTGCGGGTGCGGTCGGCCGCGAGCACGACGGAGTTGTCGCGGAGCTGGTAGGCCGGGAGCCCGCGCTCGCCGCTGCCGGCGTCCCAGCTCATCGCCTGGAGGCCCGCCTCCGAGGCGCCGACGCTCTCCACGAACATCGTCCCGGGCGGGAGGCGGTCCGCCAGCTCCTGCTTCACGGAGAGCGAGAGGACGGCCGCGGTGCTGGAGAGGACGCGCACCGTCGAGACGTCGTAGCTCCCTTCGTGGAGCGCGGCGAGGAGCGGGCGCGCGAAGGCGTCGCCGACGATGGAGAGCTGGTCTACCTGGTGGCGCTCGATGGCGCGCCAGGCGGCGTGCGCGTCGAGGCGCTTCGTCTCGTCGGGAAGGACGACCGTCCCGCCGCGGTGGAAGGTGTTGAACGCCGCCCACTGCCCGGCGCCGTGCATGAAGGGCGGCAGCACGAGGAAGCGGCCGCCGAGCCCGCTCGTCACGTGGGCGAGGAGCTTCTCCTCGGTGTCGAGTCGCTCGAAGCCGGGCACGTGGCCGCCGAGCCCGTTGAAGAAGACGTCCTCGTGCCGCCAGAGCACGCCCTTCGGCATGCCGGTCGTGCCGCCGGTGAAGAGGACGTAGAGGTCGTCGGCGGAGTAGGGCAGGTCGAGCGGCGCGTCGCTCTCGGCGGCGAGCCAGTCCTCGTAGTCGACGGCGCCGGGCAGCAGCGCGTTGCCGGAGTCGTCGCGGACCTGGATGAGGTGGCGGAGGCTCGGCACCTGGGCGCGGACCTCCGCGAGCAGCGGCGCGAACGCGGCGTGGTAGACGATGGCGCGCGAGTCGCTCGTCGTGAGGACGTAGCGCAGCTCGTCGGCGACGTAGCGGTAGTTGACGTTCACGAACGCGGCGCGCGCTCTCCAAGCGCCGTACATCGCCTCGACGAACTCGTTGCCGTTGTAGCAGTAGATGGCGACGTGGTCGTGCCCGGACTCCCAGGGCTGGAGCGCCGCGCGCTCCGTGCGGCAGCCGAGGCCCAGGCGGAGGAGCGCGCGGCCGACGCGACGGCTCCGTGCGGCGAGGTCCGCGTAGGTGATTCGCTTGTCGCGCCAGAGGATCGCCTCGCGGTCCGGGATGTGACGCGCGATGAGCTCCTGGAGGACGACGAGGTTGACGAGCATCGCGCCTCAGTACGGCTCGCCGCTCTTGTGGCGGAACACGCCGTCGCCGGCGATGAAGAGGTCGACGTCGGGGTAGTGGACCTCGTCGTCGGCCGGCCGGTCGCCGACCTCCAGGTAGAGTGCGGCCGCGCCGGTGCGGTTCTGCAGGTGGTGGCCGTCGCCGGAGCCGGCGGGGAAACCGGCGGCCACGCCGGCGCGGAGCGTCTGCTCGCCGGCGTCGGTGACGAGCGTCACCTCTCCCTGGAGGACGTAGACGAACTCGTCCTGGCGCGTGTGCCAGTGGCGCTGCGACGACCAGCCGCCCGGCTCGAGGCTGACCAGGTTGACGCCGAAGTGCGTGAGCCCGAGCTCGTTGCCGATCCGGCGCTTGCCCTTGCGGGCCGACGCGCCGCGGAGGTGCTCGGGGTAGCCCGAGCCCGTCTGCTCGGGGACGCTGGCGGGATCGAGGACGGGCATCGGACCCTCCTACCGGCCGTGGAAGACCGGCTTCCGCTTTTCCTTGAAGGCCTTCGTCCCTTCCTTGGCGTCCTCCGACGAGGAGACCGGGATGCCGATCTCCTGCTCCTTCTCCAGCGCCTGTGCCGTCGGCACGCCGAGCGAGGCGAGCACCGAGCGCTTGACGGCCTGGACAGCCAGCGGACCGTTCTCGCAGATCATCGCGGCGTAGCGCCGCGCCTCCTCCATCACGCGCGCCGCCGGCACGACCTTGTTGATGAGACCGATGCGGAGCGCGTCGGCGGCGGAGAACTGCTCGCCCGTCAGGAGGATCTCCATGGCGTTGCAGAACGAGATCTGCCGCACGAGGCGCACCGTGGAGCCGCCCATCGGGAAGAGCGAGTGCTTCACCTCGGCGATGGCGAAGCGGGAGTCCTCAGCGGCGACGCGGATGTCGGTCGCCTGGAGCATCTCGGTGCCGCCGGCGACGCAGTAGCCACGGACGGCGGCGATGATCGGCTTGAAGACGTCGTAGTTCCGGAGCAGCCCCTTATAGATGATGGTGAAGTCCTCGATGATGCGCTTGTCGAACTCGGTCTCCGCCGGGCGGAGGCCCTGCATCATGCGGACGAGGCGGTCGAGGTCGGCGCCGGCGCAGAACGCCTTGTCGCCGGCGCCGGTGAAGATGACGGCGCGGATGGAGGCGTCGTCGTTGACGTCCTGCCAGGCGTCGGCCAGCCGGCAGAGCATCTCGGCGTTGAGCGCGTTGCGGACGTCGGGACGGTTCATCGTCACCGTCGCCACGCCGTTCGCCTTCTCGTAGAGGACCGCGGGTTCCGCCATCACATCTCCGTCGAGACGAGCCACATCGCGAAGTACTGCGCGCCGCCGCCGTACGCGTGCCCGAGCGCGTTCTTGACGCCCGGCACCTGGTGCGCGCCGGCGCGTCCCATCACCTGTAGCGCGGCCTCGCCGAGCCGCAGCATGCCCGAGGCGCCGATCGGGTTGGTGCAGAGAACGCCGCCCGACGGGTTGACCGGCAGGTGCGCGCCCATCTTCTGCTCGCCGCGGTCGACGATCTTCCAGCCCTCGCCGAAGTCGCAGAAGCCGAGGTTCTCGAGCCACATGGGCTCGAACCAGGCGAAGGGGACGTACATCTCGACCGTCTGGATCTCCTTCCAGGGGTTCTTGATGCCCGCCTTGTCGTAGACCGCCTTGGCGCAGATCTTCCCCGCCCGCGGGCTCACCTGGTCGCGGCCCGGCACCCACATCGCCTCGGCGTAGGAGTAGCCGGACTTGATCCACGCCGGCTTCCGGGGGCCCTTCTTCGCCGCCGCCTCGGAGCCGATGACCATGGCCACGGCGCCGTCCGACGACGGGCAGGTCTCGCCGAAGCGGATCGGGTCCCAGAGGACGGGCGAGTTCATGACGTCCTCGACCGTCATCGGCTCACGCAGGTGCGCGTACTCGTTCCGCGTCGCGTTGTCGCGCGCGTTGGCGGCGACGACGGGGCCGATGTGCGGGGGACAGTGTGTCCGAGCAATATAGGCGCGGCAGTAGGGCGCGAAGAAGCCGCCCGCGCCGGCGACGAGCGGCGGCGTGAACGGCATGCTCGGCGAGAGCGCCCACATGGCGTTCCCCTCCGATTGCTTCTCCCACGCGACGGTGAGGACGCGCTCGTAGAGCCCGGACTGGACGAGCGTGGTCGCGGCGAGCGCCGTGGAAGCGCCGACCGAGCCCGCGGTGTGGACGCGGATGTAGGGCTTCAGGTGGGCGCCGACGGCGCCGGCGAGGAACTGCTCGGGCTGCGCGACGCCTTCCAGCATGTCGGGCGCCTTCCCGATGACGACGGCGTCGACGTCCGCGTGCTGGAGCCCCGCGTCGGTGAGCGCGCGGTCGACCGCCTCGCGCACGAGCCCGGCGATCGACACGTCGGCGCGCCGGCTCGCGTGCTTCGTCTGCCCGACGCCGACGACGGCGGCGGCCCGCATCACGCCCACCTCTTTTCCGTCCCGAGGACCCAGACGAGGTTCTGCTGGAGGCAGTGGCCCTGCTGCGCGTGGGCGACGGCGCGGCGCGCGTTCGGCACCTGCCGCTCGCCGGCGCGGCCGGCGAGCTGGCGGAAGGTCTCGCCGAGACGGATCAGCCCCGTCGACATGACGGGGTGCGCGCAGAGCGCGCCGCCGGAGGGGTTCACGCTCGGCGCCTGCGCGCGCGCGTCGACGCCGAGTGCCTCGCACACGATCAGCTCCTCGACGGGTGTCAGCGCCATCAGCTCGATCAGATCCGTTTCGCGCGCGCCGCCGAGCCCGGCCATCGCGAGCGCCTTCTCGGCGGCGAGCCCCGCGCTCGCGCTCCGCGTGAGGTCGCGCGCGCCGAGCGTTTGCAGCTCCGTGCGCTGATCGACCCCGTGCACCCAGGCGGGCCGGTCGCAGAGCTTCTCCGCCTTGCCTTCGGCCGCGAGCACGAGGCAGGTCGCGCTCTCGCCGACGGGCGGCAGGTAGCCCGCGCGCAGCGGCTCGACGGCCCACGGTGTCTTCGCGAGCGCGTCGGGCGAGGCGGCGTCACGGACCTGCGCGTCGGCGTTCCGCGCGCCGGCCTTCCGGTTCCGCGCCGCGACGGCGGCGAGGTCGGCGTCGCCGGCACCCGTCCGTGCCATGTAGGCGCTTGCCTGGAGCGCGGCGGTGGAGACGGGGTCGAGGCCGATCGCCGCCTGGTAGTATGGATCGAGCTGGAGGTTCAGGATGCGCTCGGGCTCGCCCTCCGAGGTCTTGCCGTGGCCGACGACGATCGCGGAGTCGATCTCGCCGGCTTGCATCTTGATCCAGGCGTAGTGGGCGCCGAAGGCGGCGTCCATCTCGAGGTGGAGGTCCTGGCGCGCGGGCCACGAGCCCATCACGTCGAGCGCTTGCACGAAGCCGAAGGGGCGGCCGTCCATGTAGTCGACGGAGCCGGCGATCTGGAAGTCGATCGCGTCGCGCTCCACGCCGCAGTCGGCGAGCGCGCGGCGGATGACGGGGTAGAGCATCTCGGTGGACGTCCGGTGCTCGTCGCGCGCGACGGTGGGGAGCTGCGCGAAGCCGACCACGGCGACGTTCCGGAGGCGGCTCATAGCCGGTTGATGTAGGTCTCGGGCTTGGCGTCGGGCTCGCCCGTCGGTCGGAAGTAGAGGATGTCCTCCCAGCGGCCTTCGCGCTCGCCGTCTGGCTTCCACACCGCTTCGACGCGCATGCCCATGCGCGCGTCCTCGGGCTTGCACTCCTGGATGAGCGCGTAGATCGAGATGGCGGCGCCGTCGAGGGCGACCGAGGCCGCGACGTACGGCAGCTCGAGGTTCCGGCCGATCACGGGGATGTTGACGATGCAGAAGGTGGTGACGACGCCGCGGTCGGGCACCTCCACGAACTCCTCGCAGGGCGCGAAGGTCTCGGGCGAGGCGACGATGGGTGGCACGAACACCTTGCCCGTCTTCGAGCACCTGGAGCCGAGGATGCGCTTGTCCTTGAGCGCCCGGAGGTACGTCGCCCGGTAGTCGCCGGCGACGTAGTGGTAGGGCAGGTGGACCGCCGACTCGACGTACTTGACCGGCTCCTTCGGAGGCTCGGCGCTCACGCGACCACCCGGAAGCTCGCGATGTCGCGGATGCTGCCAACGCGCTCGCCGTCGGGCTTCCACACCGCTTCGACGCGCGTGCCGACGCGCACCCGGTCGAGGTCCGCGGTGACGACGTGGGCGAGCGCGGTGTCGGCGCCGTCGAGCTTCACCAGCACGAAAGCGAAGGGCGCGCTCACGGGATGGAGCTGCGCGATCGGGCGGTGCACGCGCGCGAACGCGGTGACCACACCCGTCGGCTTCACCGCCACCCACGCGCCCGCGGGCGAGGCGTCGACCTCCGAGTAGCCGACCGGCGGGACGACGACGCCCTGACTGGGGACGCGCTGCCCCCAGATCGTCTTGTCGTCCCTCAGCCCGGCGAGGAAGCGCCCGATCGTCTCGCCCGTCGAGTGCTTGTAGGGGAACTCCATCACCTGATGCTGGTGGAGCGGCGCGGTGGACGCGGGCTTCATGCGCGCTCGGCGTACAAGAACAAACGTTCGCCTGTCAAGGTGAGAAAACCATCAACCCGGCGGGCAGCGACATCGACGTCGGCTGGACGCACGACGGCCACAACATCGGCGTGCCGGCCGGCTCGTCCATCCGCGCGTGCCTGAAGAACTGCAACCTCGACACCGACCCCATCTGCGACCTGAGCGGCCAGCCGTCCGGTGTCTCTGCCGGGACGGCGAACCTCGGTCCGCCGCTGCCGCTCTTCGTGGACAACCGCACGGTGCCGGTGTGCGTGGTCTTCGTCTTCCTGCCCGGCATCAGCGGCACGGCCAACATCCAGACCGGCGACATCACCGGCTCCGCGACGGTGCAGGCGCAGGTCTTCCTCGGCGCCTGTCCGGAGTGCTCGGGCGCGACCGCGAGCGCGTCCGGAACGTGCGGCGGCGGCGCCACGCCAGGCGCCACGTGCATCACCGACCAGATCACCACGGCGACCAGCCACTCCGGGCCGGTCAGCTACCGCGTCTCGAAGAGCTGCCTCCCGACAGGCCTCGGCGGCACCCTCCAGGCGACCATCACGCTCACCACGGGGATAATGTCGCAGGCGCAGCCCTGTCCCGGCCAGAGCGCGATGAACGAAGACGAGTGCAGCGGCACGTGCTCGGCCACCTGCACCGCGGCGCCGACCGCGGGCGGGGTCAACCAGCTCTGCTGCTCGGACGACACGACCCTGCCGTGCTTCCCACAGACGGTCACGCGGACGGGCGCCGTGGGCGTGCCCAGCCCGGCGTGGCCGAGCACCACCTACCCGAAGTCGAGCACCGAGACCCTCGTCTCCGCGCTCTGCGCGCCGGGCAATCCCTTGATCCCCACTAACGCCGTCGGGGTGCCCGGCCCCGCCGCGCTCATCTTCCCGTCCAGCATCCAGTGGATCCTCGGCCGCGCGGACGGGTGCAACACCGCCGCCGACTGCGCGGACGGCAACGACTGCACGCAAGACGTCTGCACCAACGACACGTGCTCTCACCCCCTCGTGGCCGGGCTTCCCGGCGCCCAGTGCCTGGCGAAGCAGGCGGGCGGCAAGACCTTCTGCTCGGGCGCGACGATCGATCCCAAGCTCGTGAAGGCCGTCAAGAAGGCGATCTCGGACGCCAACAAGGCACTCGGCAAGGCCGCTTCGTCGAGCGGCAAGAAGCGCGCGAAGTTCCTGAAGACGGCCGCGGCCGCGATCAAGCGGGCGCGCGCGGCCGTCGCCAAGGCGGGCAAGCGGAGGAGCAAGCCGCTGGCGGCCGCCTGCGTGGCCGAGATCGACGCGGCGCTGAAGGCGCTCGCGGACGCGGTATCGAGCTCGTAGCGGCGGGTCAGCGTGGCAGGCCGAGGATCCGCTGGGCAATCACGTTCCGCTGGATCTCCGACGTGCCGCCCATGATCGTCTCGGAGAGCGCGTAGAGGTAGGCGCGAGGGACGCCGCCGCCGGCGAGCGCGTGGGGGCCGTGCCGGAGGACGCCGTAGGAGCCGAAGAGGGACGTGGCGAGCGCCTGGAGGCGCTGGTCGGTCTCGCTACCGAGCACCTTCTCGAGCGACGACTCCTCGC
>JBGQET010000105.1:0-15918 GCA_041496545.1 Binatia bacterium
ATTTCCTGGGAGGGATGATGGCGAAGTCGATCAAGGGGACGAAGACACACGACAACCTGAAGAACGCGTTCGCCGGTGAGTCGCAAGCGAATCGACGCTACCTCTATTTCGCGCGGCGGGCCGACATCGAAGGATATCCGGACGTGGGCGGGCTCTTCCGCGACACCTCCGAGGCAGAGACGGGGCACGCCTTCGGGCACCTCGACTTCCTGAAGGAAGCCGGGGACCCGTGCACCGGCGTGGCGATCGGCTCGACCGAGCAGAACCTCAAGTCCGCCATCGAGGGCGAGACCTACGAGTTCACCGAGATGTACCCGGGGTTCGCCAAGACGGCGCGCGGGGAGGGTTTCGAGGAGGTCGCGGAGTGGTTCGAGACGCTCGCCAAGGCGGAGAAGTCGCACGCCGGACGCTTCACCAAGGGGCTGCAATCGCTGGGCCAGTGACGGGGTGACGCCCGCGACGGAGATCGGGTCGCCGGAGCTCCGGGATCCGGCGGCCCTCGCCGTCGAGTCTTCCCGTGTCTACGACATCTGCGCCGGCTGTCGGCGCTGCTACAACCTCTGTCCCTCGTTCAACGCGCTGCTCGACACCGCCGACGAGCGGCACGACGGCGACGCGACCGCGCTCACGGCCGCGGAGTCGGCGCGCGTCGTCGACCTCTGCTTCGGCTGCAACCTCTGCTACCCCCACTGTCCGTACACCCCGCCGCACCGCTGGGCGGTGGACTTCCCGCGCCTCATGATGCAGGCGAAGGCGAGCCGCGCGCAAACCCGCGGCGTCCGTCTACGCGACCGCGTGCTCGGCAACCCGGAGCTGCTCGGCCGCCTCGGCTCGGCCGTGCCGCGGCTCGCCAACCGGGCGAACCGCACCCGCGCGGTGCGCTGGGCGATGGAGAAGACCCTCGGCATCGACCGCCGCCGGCGTCTCCCGCCCTACGCCCCGCGCTTCAGCCGCTGGTTCCGCCGCCAGACGCCGCCCCCGGACGCGGGACGCAGCGGACGCGTCGCGCTCTTCGTCACCACCCCGGTCGAGTTCAACTTCCCCGCCACCGGCGTGGCCGCGGTGCGCGTGCTGTGGCGGAGCGGGGTGGAGGTCACGCTCCCGGAGCAGGTGTGCTGCGGCATGCCGGCGCTCGACGGGGGCGACGTGGCCGGCGCCGTGCGGCGGGCGCGCCAGAACGTCGAGACGCTCGGGCGCGCGGTCGCGGCGGGCGCGGACGTCGTCGTCCCGGGCCCGAGCTGCAGCCGCATGCTGAAGCAGGAGTACCCGCAGCTCGTCCCCGGCGAGGCGACGGCGCGGCTCGCCGGCCGCGTCTACGACCTGGCCGAGTACCTGGTCCGGCTGCACGGCGAGGGCAAGCTCGCGCGCGACTTCCGCGCCGGCCTCGGCCGCGTCGTCTACCAGGCGCCGTGCCACCTCCGCGTGCAGGAGATCGGCTTCAAGGCCCGCGACGTCCTGCGCCTCGTCCCCGAGACCCAGGTCGAGGTCCTCGAGCGCTGCACGGGGATGGACGGCACGTGGGGCTTCAAGCACGAGTTCTACGAGGACTCGTGCAAGGTCGCCCGGCCGCTCTGGCGGGACCTGGACGAGCGCACCCCCGACCTGATCGTCTCCGACTGCCCGCTCTCCGCGCTCGTGATCGAGCAAGCGCGCGGGCGCCGGGTCTACCACCCCGTCGAGGCGCTCTGGGCCGCCTACGAGGGCCGGCGGCTGGAGGCGTGAGCGTGCGCCCGGTGGCCCTCGAGGACATCCTCGGCCGGGAGCGCTACGGCGCCGAGCGGGACGCCGTTCGCCGCCGCATCATCGAGCACAAGCGCACCCGTCGGGTGGCGGTCGGGGATCGGCTCACCTTCCTCTTCGAGGACCGGGCCACGGTGTGGTACCAGACGCAGGAGATGCTCTGGGTCGAGCACACGACGGACCTGGACGCGATCCGCGACGAGCTGGGGGTATACAACGCGCTCCTCCCAGGCGCCGACGAGCTGTCCGCGACGCTGATGGTCGAGATCGAGGACCAGAGCCACATCCGCGAGGAGCTCGAGCGGCTGATCGGCATCGACGAGCACGTGACGCTGCTGGCGGGCGACGCCCGCGTGCGCGGGACGTTCGAGCCGGGGCGCCAGCGCGCCGACCGGCTGTCGGCGGTTCAGTACGTCCGATTCCCGCTCGGCGCGGCCGCCCGACGGGCCGTCGCCGGGGGAGAGAGCCTCGCGCTCGAGGTCGCCCACCCGAGCTACCGCGCCCGCACCGTCCTGCCCGACGCCGTGCGCGCCAGCGTCGCGAGCGACGTCGCCGAGCCGGCGGCCGCCGACCGGGCGCTTGCCAGGGTGCGCGATGGCCGCTGACCTGCGGCGCGGGCGGGCGACCCGTCAGCGGGCGCTCGTGCTCGCGGCGGTGCGCGCCTCGGGCGCCACGCACCCTACGGCCGAGCACGTCTTCGCGCGCGTGCGCGCGGAGCTGCCGCGGGTCAGCCTCGGCACGGTGTACCGGAACCTCCAGCGGCTCTCCGACGAGGGCCGGATCGGAGTCGCGCGGCTCGACGGCCGCGTCGCCCGCTACGACCCGGTCGCGGAGGGCCACGACCATCTGGTGTGCGACGACTGCGGGCAGGTCGTCGACCTGCCCGCGAGCCGGCCGAGCGGCGTTCACGCCGCCCGTCGCGCCGGGCACGCCGTCCGCGCCCATACCCTCGTCCTCTACGGCCGCTGTCGCGCCTGCCGCCGGAAGGAGCCGGCGTGAAACTGCCCGACGTCATCCCCGTCTTCCCGCTCCCGAACGTGGTCTTCTTCCCGCACATGCCGCTGCCGCTCCACATCTTCGAGCCGCGCTATCGCGCCATGGTCCGCGACGCCGCCCGCGGTCCGCGCTTGATCGGCATGGCGCTGCTGCGCAGCGGCTGGGAGGCGGACTACGAGGGACGGCCGCCCGTGTTCTCCGTCGGCACGGTGGGCGAGATGGTGCGCACCGAGGAGCTGCCCGACGGCCGCTTCGACATCGTGCTGCGCGGGCTCTGCGAGTATCGCATCGAGCGCGAGCTGGCGCGCGCCGCGTACCGCGAGGCGGTGGTGAGCTGGCGTCCGGCCACCTCCGAGCCGCTGCCCGCCGGCCGGCGCGACGCGATCGTCGGCCTCGTCCGCCGCTACCTCGAGCGCGTCGCCGAGGCACCCCGCGGCCGCCAGCTCATGGCGCCGAGCGTGGACGACGAGACCTTCGTCAACTTCTTCGCCCAGCACCTCGAGCTGCCGCCGATCGACCGCCAGGCGCTGCTCGAGGCGCCGACGCTCGACGAGCGCGCCGCCCGGCTGGCCGACGTGCTGGAGTTCCGTCTGGAAGAGCTCCGCCTCCACGGCGGCCCACCTTCGCGGGCGCAGTAGTGTCTCTTGCGCTGCTGAAGAACGGAGGCGGAGACTTCTGGGACGGGTCGCGGCGCGCCCGGGACCCCCGGTCGCCTTAGGTTCGCCCGCGCGGGGCGGCGCGTCTCATCGCGTGCGTCGCGTGCGGGCTCACATGCGGCGGTCGGGGGTCCCGGGCGCGCCGCGACCCGTACGTGCGGCCGTCCGTTCTTCTGCAGCGGTCGCTCTTGGGGAAGGGCGGCGTGACGCCGCTTCGTCTTCTTGTGAGGGGCGTGCGTGCCGTGGCGAAGTTCGCCTTGACAGGTTGTTGAGCGCCGACGATAGTCAGCCTTTCCATGAGCTTGGTGCAGCCTCGTCCCCAGCTCTCGTTCGCCGAGCGGCTCTACCTGCCGCAGATCGTGGGCGGGCTCGCCGTCACCATCCGGCACGGGGTGCGGAACCTGGCGCTCCACACGCTCCACCTCTTCGGGCTGGCGCGTGACCGGCGCGCCGCGGTGACGGTGCAGTACCCCGAGGAGCGGAAGGTCTACTCCGAGGGGTATCGCGGCGCGCACCGGCTGACCCTCAAGCCCGACGGCTCGGTGCGCTGCACGTCGTGCTTCCTCTGCGCCACGGCGTGCCCCGCCAAGTGCATCCACATCGAAGCCGGCGAGCACCCCGACCCCGAGGTCGAGAAGTATCCCGTCCGCTACGAGATCGACACCCTCCAGTGCATCTACTGCGGCATGTGCGTCGAAGCCTGCCCGTGCGACGCCATCCGCATGGACACCAACGTCCATCCCCGCATCTGGGGCTACCGGCGCGAGGACTTCGTCGAGACGAAGGAGGTCCTGATGGACCGCTCGCGCGTGCTCGAGAAGCGCGGTCGGGACGCCTGCATGGACGACCTCCAGCTCGCCTATCGCGAGGAGGAAGAGCGGGCGGCGCGCCCCTCGGCGCCGGTGAGGACGGCGTGATCCTGCTCGCGCTCTGGCGCCAGGGGCTCCTCTGGCGCGCAGATCGGGAGAAGCTCCGCTACTTCCTCGGCCTCGGCGCGGACCCGCTCCTCCTCTCGCGTCGGTATCCCATGTGGCGCATACTGGGCCCGATCCGCCTGCTCGTCTCGCCCCGCTACGCCCGGGCCGTGGCGTGCTGGCTCGAGTACCGCATGAACCTCTTCGACGGTGCCGAGGGCTGACGCGATGGCCAAGACCTACAAGCAGATCATGGACGAGGCCCGGAAGGTGGTCCCGGAGGCCTCGCCCGATCAGGTGAAGGGCCAGTTGAACGGCGGCTCGCGCCCCGTGCTCCTCGACGTGCGGGAGAAGGAGGAGTTCCGCCAGGGCTACGTGCCGGGCGCGGTCTCCCTGCCGCGCGGCTTCCTCGAGATGCGGGTCGAGGAGACGGTGCCCGACAAGGCGACGCCCATCGTCGCCTACTGCGCGGGCGGGACGCGCTCGCTGCTCGCGGGCCGGATCCTCAAGGAGCTCGGCTACACGAACGTGACGTCGATGGCGGGTGGCTTCACCGCCTGGAAGAACAAGGGCCTCCCCATCCAGGAGGACCGGCAGTTCACCGCCGAGCAGCAGATACGCTACAGCCGCCATTTCCTCCTCCCCGAGGTCGGCGAGAAGGGGCAGGCGAAGCTGCTCGACGCCAAGGTGCTCCTGATCGGCGCCGGCGGCCTCGGCTCGCCGGCGGCCCTCTACCTCGCCGCCGCGGGCGTCGGCACCCTCGGGCTCGTCGACATGGACGTGGTCGACCTGTCGAACCTCCAGCGCCAGATCCTGCACACCAACGACCGCATCGGCATGCCGAAGACCGAGTCGGCGCGGATGACGCTCAACGCCCTCAACCCCGACGTCAAGGTCGTCGAGTTCCGCGAGCGCCTCTCCTCGGAGAACGCCTTCCAGATCTTCGAGCAGTTCGACGTGATCGTGAACGGCTCCGACAACTTCCCCACCCGCTACCTCGCGAACGACGCGTGCGTGATGCTCGGCAAGCCGCTCGTCGACGGCGCCATCTGGCAGTTCGAGGGCCAGGCGACGGTCTTCCACCCGCCGCTCGGACCCTGCTACCGCTGCCTCTTCCCGGAGCCGCCGCCGCCCGGCGCGGTGCCGTCGTGCGCGGAGGCGGGCGTCCTCGGCGTGCTGCCCGGCCTCGTCGGCTGCGTGCAGGCGCTCGAGGCGATCAAGCTGATCATCGGCGCCGGCCGCCCGCTCCTCGGCCGCATGATGCACTTCGACACCCTCGACGCCGAGGTGCGCGTGTTGAAGCTCCGTCGCAACCCGGACTGCGCGGTGTGCAGCGACCACCCGACGGTCACCAAGCTCATCGACTACGAGCAGTTCTGCGGTCTCGGGCCGACGCCGCCGGCCGAGCACCCGCCGCACGGCATGGTGGACGTGCGGAACGCGGGATGAGCGCCGACGCCGGCGAGGTCGCGCGCCTCAAGCCCATCGTCAAGCGGATGCGTGAGGACGCCATCCGCATGATCACCGCCGCCGGCTCCGGTCACCCGGGCGGCTCGCTGTCGGCGGCCGAGGTCGTCGGCGCCCTCTTCTTCCACACCTTGCGCCGCAAGCACGGCGACCCGACCTGGCCCGAGCGCGACCGCTTCATCCTCTCGAAGGGGCACTGCGTGCCCATCGTCTACGCCGCGCTCGCCGAAGCGGGCGAGATCCCGAAGGACGAGCTCGAGACGCTGCGCAGGCTCGGCAGCCGTCTCCAGGGCCACCCCGACCGCATCGCGCTCCCGTGGGTCGAGGCGGCGACCGGCTCGCTCGGCCAGGGGCTCTCGATCGCGCTCGGCATGGCCCTCGCGAGCCGGCTCGACGGCAACCGCTACCGCGTCTTCTGCCTCCTCGGCGACGGCGAGACGCAAGCCGGCCAGGTGTGGGAAGCGGCGATGGCGGTGGGGAAGTACCGGCCGGAGAACCTGGTCGCCGTCCTCGACTACAACAAGGTCCAGCTCGACGGCCTGGTGCGCGACATCATGGACCTCGAGCCGCTCGCCGACAAATGGCGGAGCTTCAACTGGAAGGTCCGCGTCCTGGCCGACGGCAACGACCTCGCCCAGGTCCTCGACGCGCTGGACGAAGCCAGCCGCGGCGGCGGGCCGTGGATGCTGATCGCGAACACGGTGAAGGGGAAGGGGGTCTCGTTCATGGAGGGGAAAGCCGCGTGGCACGGCAAGGCGCCCACGCCCGAGGAGGCGCAACGCGCGCTCGCGGAGATCGAAGCCCATGGCTGAAGCCACCCGCGCCGCCTTCGGCCGCGCCCTCGCGCGCCTCGGCGCCGACCCTCGCATCGTCGTGCTCGACGCCGACCTCGCCACCTCCACCAACACCAAGGCCTTCGCCGACAAGTACCCCGAGCGCTTCTTCCAGCTGGGGATCGCCGAGGGGAACATGGTGAGCGTCGCGGCGGGGCTCGCCCTCGCCGGCAAGATCCCCTTCGCCGCCAGCTTCGCCTGCTTCCTCGCCGGTCGCTTCGAGCAGATCCGCGTCTCGGTGGCGTACAACCGCGCCAACGTGAAGCTCGTCGGCACGCACTCCGGGATCGGCATCGGCGAGGACGGCTACAGCCAGATGGGGCTCGAGGACGTCGCCGCGCTGCGCGCGCTGCCCGACATGGTGATCGTGCAGCCCGCCGACACGGCGGAGACGGAGCAGGCGGTCGAGTGCCTGGCGCGCCACGAGGGGCCGGCGTACCTCCGCCTCACGCGCCAGAAGGTGGCCGACGTCTCGCCGCCCGGCTACCGCTTCCAGCTCGGCAAGGGCGTCGTCCTGCGTGAGGGTCGCGACCTCGCCATCGCCGCCTCCGGGGCCGTCGTCGGCCACGCGCTCGGTGCCGCCGACACGCTCGCCGCCGAGGGCATCCAGGTCGCCGTCCTGAACGTGGCCACGTTGAAGCCGGTCGACGATGCGCTGCTCGCCGAGTGGGGCGGCCGCACCGGGGCGGTCCTCACGGTCGAGGACCACTCCATTTTCGGCGGCCTCGGCAGCGCGGTCTGCGAAGCGCTCGCCGAGAGCGGCATCCCCGTCCGCCGCCACGGCGTGCGCACCTTCGGCGAGTCGGGGACGGGCGAGGCCCTCTACGCCAAGCACGGCCTCGACGCCCCCGGCATCGCGGCGCAGGCCCGCGCGCTCCTCGCCGACCTCGGCGCCCGCCGTCGCGACGTCAGCGCGCGCCGCGCGTAGTCAAGCGGGCGCGCCCTCGATCACGCTGTAGTTCGACGGCGCGAGTGCCGGGACGACCCGTGTGAGGTGGAAGCCGGCGCGCGCGAAGAGGTCGCGGAACTCGGCGTCGGTGCGCTCGCGGCCGCCCGCCACCACCAGCATGTTGAGATCGCTCATCACCATCATGCGGTGCGCGGGCGACGCCTCGACGGTCGGCGGCAGCACGGGCTCGACCAGGAGCAGCGTGCCGTCGGCGGGGAGCACGCGGCGGATGTTGCGCAGGATCGCGATGCTGCGCTCGTCGTCCCAGTCGTGGATGACGCTCTTCAGGATGTAGGCGTCGCCTCCGCTCGGCGCCGACTCGAACATGTCCTGGGCGACGATCCGGCAGCGGTCGGCCACGCCCGCGTCCTCGAGGTGGGTCTTCGCGTCCCTCACCCCGTGGGCGAGGTCGGCGAGGATCCCCGTGAGGCCGGGCGTCGCGGCGAGGATCGCGCCGAGGAGCGTGCCGTTGCCGCCCCCGACGTCGACGAGCGTCCGGAAGCGGGAGAAGTCGTACACGGCGAGGACGGCGGGCGCGGCCCACCGCGTGCCCTCCGTCATCGCGTCGTTGAACATCCTGGCGGCCTCCGGGTCGCCGGCGATGCGGTCGAAGGTTCCGACGCCCGGGAACGCGGTCTCCCCGGTCTGCACGCAGTGGAGCAGGTTCCCCCACCCGCGCCAGACGTAGTCGCCGGCGAAGAGCAGTGCCATGTTCCGGACGGAGCCCGGGACGCCGGTGCGGAGCACGCTGCCGAGCGGCGTCAGCGCGAAGCGCCCCGGCTCCGTCTCCTCGAGCGCGCCGACGACGGCGAGCCCGCGCAGCAGTCGGAGCAGCGAGGGCGCGTGCGTTCCCGTGATCCGCGCCAGCTCCTCGCTGCTCCGGGCCCCGTCGGCGAGGTGGTCCGCCACGCCGAGGCGCGCCGCGACGTAGATCGCCTGGGAGGCCATGTACGACATGACCATGGTGAGCATCGTGAGTGGGGGCGGCGCGCTGGACATGGTCACTCCTTCCCGGGCTCGGGGTAGTAGGTGCCGAAGCTCCAGAGGTGCCCCTCCGGATCGCGGACCGAGTACTCGCGTGAGCCGTAGTCGGTGTCGCGGAGATCCATCACGATCTCCGCGCCCGCGGCCTTGGCGCGCTTGTAGTGCGCGTCCACGTTCTCGACGTAGACGTACACGCCCTGCGGCACGCTGTCCCAGGGATTGGGCGGCTCGTGCTTCCCGGAGCCGAGCATGATGACGCCCGGGCCGAAGCTGAGCTGTGCGTGCGCGACGGTGCCGTCGGGGCCCGCCATCACCGTCTGCTTCTCGAAGCCGAGGGCCCGGGTGAGAAACTCGATGGCCGCCGCGCCGTTCTCGTAGCGGAGCGCGGGGAACAGGTTGGGTTTCGCCATGGGATGCTTCCTCCTTTGCGCCGCTTCTACGACGTCCCCCGGCGCGCGTCTTGTAGGTTTTTTACCCGCCGTCGATGCCTCCCAGCTCGGTGCTTCGTGCAGCCGCTCGACCAGGGGGCGTGCCGCCGGTCCGACGACGTCGTCGAGCTCGATCGCCCGGTTGGTGAGCGTGTCCATGAACGCGTAGCGGTCCTGGAGCCCCACGATCCAGGCGCGGCGGAACTCCTGCGGCGCGGTCGCGTTCGTCGGGTCGAGGAGCCGGTACGGGGACCCGAAGTTCACGATCCCCTCGGCCTCGAAGACCTCGTGGCCGAGGGCGAGGTTCGCCTGGATGACGGCGAGGCCGTGGCGCGGGAGGTCGCTCACGCGTGTCTATATAGTCCATCATAGTCCATCTCCGCTGCGCCGTGCACGTCTGCCGCATCGCGCACGGATGCGTGGGCGGAGCCTCAGGCAAACGCCGTCGCTGCTGGCACTGCCTTTGCTGTGGCAGATCCGCGGACGGGGCTCCGGCGCCTCACGCCCTCCGTCCCACCAGAGCGAAGCAAGCCGTTCGAGATCGCCTCCTCAATCCTCAGCATCGGGAGCCGGAGCCCCCGTCCCACTCGCGGGACGCGCGAACTGGGCGTAGTGGGTCCCGGCCGTCGCGTAGCGACGCTCGAAGCTCGTGCTGGGCCGCCGGGGCGGCGCCGCGCCCGGACGGTGCACGAGCCCGGCGGCGGCAAGCTCGCCCCGGAAGTCCTCGAGCAGGTCCGGGAGGTCGGTCGCGACGTGGACGGTGCCGCCGGGGACGAGCGTGCGCCGCAGCTCGCCGGCCAGCTCCGGCCCCGCCAGCCGTCGCGCGCGGTGCGCGCGCTTGGGCCAGGGGTCGGGGAAGTAGACGTGGTAGGCGGCGACCGAGGCGTCGGGCACGCAGTGCGCGAGCACGCAGCGTACGTCGCCGGCGACGACGCGCACGTTGTCGAGCCCGCGCGCGCGGAGCTTGGCGAGCACGTCCTCGACCGTCCGCCGCGCGCGCTCGACGGCGAAGAAGTTGACACCCGGCGACGCGCTCGCCAGCGCGAGCAGCGTCTCGCCGCGGCCGGGGCCGATCTCCACCTCGACGGGGTGGTCGTTGCCGAACACCGCCCGCCAGGACACGGCCGTCATGCGTTGCGTCTCGGGGGTGATTCAGCTTGTATGACCGGAGGAGGTTCCCGCATGCGTGCCGCAGTACTCCACGGTTGGAACGAGCCGTTCAAGGTCGAGGAGGTCGAGCTGGCCGCGCCCCATCGGGGCGAGGTCCGGGTGAAGCTCGCCGCCAGCGGCGTCTGTCACAGCGACCTCAGCATCCAGCGGGGCATCCTGCCGATGCCGCCCCCGCGGATCATCGGGCACGAGGGCGCCGGGGTCGTGGAAGAGGTGGGTGACGGCGTCTCGTCCCTCTCCCCGGGCGACCACGTGGTCCTCTGCTGGATGTACCCCTGCGGCCGGTGCGTCGAGTGCGGGCGGGGGCGTCCGGTGCACTGCGAGGTGGCGCTCGCCGCCATGATGTCGGGCGGCGCCGCCGACGGCTCGACGCGCTTCAAGGTGAAGGGCGAGGACATCCCCCACTGGGTCGGCTCGTTCGCCGAGGCGACGGTCGTGCCGGAAGTGGCTTGCGTGAAGATCCGCAAGGACGTGCCCCTCGACAAGGCGTGCCTCGTCGGCTGCGGCGTGATGACCGGCGTCGGCGCCGTGCTCAACACGGCCAAGGTCGAGGAGGGCGCGACGGTCGCCGTCTTCGGCGCGGGCGGCGTCGGCTTGAACGTCATCCAGGGCGCGCTCATCGCCGGCGCCTCGAAGATCATCGCCATCGACCTGCTCGATTCCAAGCTCGCCCTCGCCAGGGAGTTCGGCGCCACGCACACGATCAACGGCTCGGGCGGCGACGCCGAAGGCCAGGTGCGCAACCTGACCGACGGCCGCGGCGTCGACTACGCCTTCGAGGTCATCGGCAACCCGAAGGTCATCACGCAGGCTTACATGAGCCTGGCGCGCGGCGGGAAGTGCTGCGTCGTCGGCGCGCCGCCCATCACCTCGGAGGTGACGCTGCCGGCGTTCCCGTTCTCCATGGAGGAGAAGTGGCTGATCGGGTCGTTCTACGGCTCGGCGCGCTTCTTCTACGACATGCCGCGCATCATCGACCTCTACATGGCTGGACGCCTGAAGCTCGACCAGCTCGTCACCAAGAAGTTCCGTCTCGACGACATCAACCAGGCGTTCGAGGCGCTGGAGAAGGGCACCGTCGCGCGCGGCGTGATCGCGTACTGAGTGTCGAGAGGGTATTGTCGCCGCCGTCGCGCTAGGCGCGGCGGCGGGTGCGGCGGCGCTCGCTGCCGCCCTTGAGCGCGGCGAGGAAGGCGTCGACGGGGCGCGTGTTGAGGACGTCGGCGGCCGTCGCCCAGCCGCGGCGGGCCTGGTCGATGCCGTGGTCCTCGAGGAAGCGGAAGTGCTTCACGCTGTGGGCGTCCGAGTCGATGACGATCGGCACGCCGGCGGCGATCGCCTTGCGGACGTGGTCGTCCTTCATGTCGAGGCGGTCGGGGTAGGCATCCAGCTCGAGGACCGTGCGCGTCTCGCGCGCAGCGGCGACGACCGCGTCCATGTCCACGTCGTACGGCTCGCGCTTGCCGATGATGCGGCCGGTGGGGTGGAAGAGGATGTCGGCGTTCGGGTTGCGAATGGCGCGCAGGATGCGCTCGGTCATCTCGCGGCGGGGCAGGTTGAAGAAGGAGTGGACGGCGACGCCGACCACGTCGAGCGCGGCGAGCGTCTCGTCGTCGATGTCGAGTGTGCCGTCCTTGTTGATGTTCACCTCGGCGCCCTTCAGGATCCGGAAGCCGTGGAGCTTTGCGTTCAAGCGGTCGATCGCTCGCATCTGGCGGCGGAGCTTCTTGGCGTCCGAGCCGCCGACCATGGCCAGGCTCACCGTGTGGTCGGTGATCGCGATGTATTCCAGGCCGGCGGCGCGCGCCGCCTTCACCATCGCCTCGATCGAGTCGGCGCCGTCGGTCCAGTCGGTCTGCGTCTGGAGGTCGCCGCGGAGCGTACCGGGCTGGATGAGCTTCGGCAGCCGGCCGGCGCGCGCGGCGTCGATCTCGCCCTGGTCCTCGCGCAGCTCGGGGGGGATGAACGCGAGCCCGAGCCGCGCGTAGATCTCCTCCTCCGTCCGCCCGGCGACCGCCTTCGTGCCGCGGAAGAGACCGTACTCGTTCAGCTTGAGCTTCCGTTTGATGGCGAGCTGGCGCAGCGTGACGTTGTGCGCCTTGCTGCCCGTGAAGTAGAGGAGGGCGGCGCCGAAGCTCTCCGCGGGCACGACGCGGAGATCGACCTGGAGCCCGCCGTTCAGCTTGACGCTGCACTTGGTGTCGCCCCGGCCGAGAACGTGGTCCACCTCGGCCAACCCGGCGAAGGCCGCGATCACGGGCCCCGGCTTCCGCGCGACGGCGAGCAGGTCGGCGTCGCCGACGGTCTCCTTGCGGCGGCGGATCGAGCCTGCCACGGCCACCCGCGACACGCCCGCGACCGCGCGGAGCCGCTCCGCGAGCGCTTCGACGAGCGGCCGCACGGCGGCGAGCGGCGTGCGCTGCGCGCTCGACACCACGAACGCCAGGCCCTTCAAGATGCGCTGCTCGCTCCGCTCGCCGAAGTGCGGCAGCGCGCGCACCTTGCCGGCGCGCGCCGCCGCTTCGAGGTCCGCGACGGTGCGCACGCCGAGCCGCTCGTACAGGACCTTCACGGCCTTCGGCCCGACGCCCTCGAGCGCGGTGAGCCCCGCGACGTCGACCGGGAAACGTGCGCGGTACTCCTCGTGCAGCCGGCAGTGCCCGGTGGTGAGCAACTCCGCCAGCTTCTCGGCCATCGACTTGCCGACGCCCGGGATCTCGCAGAGCGCCTTCACGCCGCCCGCGCGGTGGATCTCGGCCAGCGGCCGGTCGTGCGCTTCGATCGCCTGCGCCGCCTTCTCGTAGGCGCGCGGCTTGAACGGCACGTCCTCCATGTCGAGGTACGCCGCCAGGTCGCGGAAGCAGCGCGCCAGCTCGACGTTCCGCATCGGTCGTCGATGCTTAGCGCGTCGGCCGGGAGCCCGCCAGGCAGTCGGCCGCTTGACCGCGGCGGGGGCAAACCCGACTGCCGGCCGGCAAGAGTTGCCGGCGTCGGCGTCCGCCCGGCGTGACCGGCCGCCGTCCACGGTGGTGGCACCGGTGTTGCAGCCTCCCGCCCGCGTGACCCCGACCGTGCACGACGTCAGAAGCCTGCCGGTGCCCGGCCTCTCCGGTGTCGCGCCGCAGCCGGTGCCACAGCGCGAGGATCGCTTCCGCCACCTGCTGCAGCAGCTCCTCGACCAGAAGCGGCCGGCGCAGGCGCCCGCGGCGCAGCGGATCCCTGCCGCGCGGCCGCCGCTCCGCCAACCGACGTTCCGCCCGCGCGTCGGCGCCTCGACGCCGGCGATCACGAACCACGGTCGCGCGCTCGCGGCGCCGCGTGCCGCGCGCCCCACGCCGGTCGCGGGCGACTCCCGCGGCGCACTCAAGGCGGCCATCCGGCAGGCCTCGGCGACGGCCGGCGTCGAGCCCGCGCTGTCGGTCGCGGTGGCGCGCGCCGAGTCGAGCCTCAACCCGCGCGCCCGCAGCGCCGACGGCCTCTCGGTCGGCACCTTCCAGGTGACGCACGCGACGGCCGCCGAGATGCGGCGGAAGATCGCGGCCGGCACGGTCGAGCGTCCGCCCGGCTCGGACGACGTCGCGCTCGGCGTCGGCTACCTCCGCTACCTCCACGATCTCTTCGGCAGGAGCGCGAAGCTCGGCAAGGGTCTCTCGACCGTGCCGGTGGACGACGAGCAGCAGCGCCGTCTCTTCGCCGTCGCCGCCTTCAACGCGGGCGAGGGCACGGTCGCGCGGGCGCAGGCGAAGGCGACGGCCGCCGGCGCCGACGCGACGCAGTTCGCCGAGGTGCAGCCGTATCTCCCGCGGACGACGCGCGGCTACGTGGAGCGCGTCGTGGCCTACGCCCGTGAGGAGCTGCCGCAGACGACGGCGGTGTAGCGTGCTGTCGAGCCTGCTGGTCGCGTTCGTGCTCCTGCACCTCGGCGCCCGTGCGCTGGTGGCGGCGAGCGTGCTCGCCGTCTCGACCCCGGTGCTGGCGGCGGTCGCCGCGCGCCATCCCGAGCCGGCCCCGCCGGCCTTCGGCACGGTCTTGGTGCTCGCCTTCGCGATTGGCTTCGCGCTCGGCTAGTTAGACGCGGAGCAGGACGCCACGCGCCGGCGTGCCCGTCGCGCGGGCAATCGCCGTCGCGTAGAGCCCGACCTGCCGGCGATACTCGTCGAGCCGCCCGGCGATCTCGACGTCGGTCTTGAAGTCGACGACTGTCCAGGCGCCGTCGTCCAGGAACGCGGCGTCGACGACGCCTTCGACGAGCGTGCCGTCGTCGAGCCGGAGGAGCACGGGCGCTTCTCGCCGGCAGCGGCCGATGCGTGCGGCGCCGGCGGCGCGGACGAGGAGCGGGTGGGCGAGGGCGCGCACCACGACGTCGGTCGCGGTGGCGACCTCGTCCTCGGGCGCGCCGAGGAGGCGGCCCTCGAGCGCGGCGGCCTCCGCCACCGCGTCGGGGCTCGCGTCGAGCTCGACGGCCGCCAGCACGGCGTGGACGAGCGTGCCGAAGCGGCGGCCGTGGGGACGTGGGCCGTCCGATGGTAGCGTCTCGACCGCGACCTCGGGGACCGGCGTCGCGGCGGCGGCGTGCTCGGTGGCGGTGACGACGCGGACGCTCGGCGTACCGGCCCGTGCGCGCACCGCGGCGCGCGTCGCCTGCCAGGCGTCGTGGGCGCGGACGCCGGCGGCGGAGCGCTCGCCGCGCTCGTCGGCGGTGAGGAGCTTCTGCTGCGCGAGCCCCACCGACGCCTGGACGTCGAGCGCGAGCGTCGCGGGGTCCCACCAGACGACGCGGTGCGCGCCGGCCTCGGGGCGGTGCAGGCCGGGCATCGCCGAGGACTCGGGCCGCGCGACGTTCGCGGGGCGCCCGGGGACGCTCTCGGCGCCGAAGGCCGGGCAGCCGGGCGGGTGATTCGACTCCGGCTCGCGGGCGCGCGTGTCGGACGGGTAGACGACGGGATGGAGCGGCGCGAGCCAGCCTTCCTGCCGGCCGTCGCCGACGGTCGGCACGACGAGGAGGTCGCGGGCGCGGGTGGTGGCGACGTAGAGGATGCGCGCCGTCTCCTCGCGCTCGCGCGCCAGCTCGTCGTGGGCGTGCGCGACCAGCTCCGGCGGCGAGCAGCCGGCGAGGCGCATGGCGCAGAGCTCGTGCTCGGCGTCGACCCAGCGCGACGCCTCGGCGGGCGCGTCGCCGGTGGTGAGGTCGGCGAGGATCACGACCGGGAACTCGAGCCCCTTCGCCTTGTGGACGGTCATCACGCGCACCCCGTCGGTGCCCGGCTCGACGATGGGCGCTTCGCTCGCCTCGCCGTGGACGGCGTCCTCGGCCAGGCGCTCGACGAAGGCGCGGAAGGAGGTGAGGCCCGTCCGCTCGGCGCGGCGCGCGAGGTCCATCAGCCGCGTCACGTTGGCGAGCGCCTGCTCGCCGGTCGGCCACACGGCGAACCCGGCCTGCGCGCGCGTGGCGGCGAGGAGGCGCGCGATGGTGTCCGCGATCGGGCGGCGGTTCCGGCCGCGGTGGAGCTCGCGGAGGACGACGAGTGCGTCCGCGACCTCGCCGAGCGCGTCGGGCAGGTCGTCGGGCACGCGGCGGAACGGGTTGAGCGTCCGGCAGCGCGCGCGCCAGGCGAGGAGCGCGCCGTCGCCCAGGGCGAAGAGCGGCCCGCGGAGGGTCGCGAAGACCGCCAGCTCGTCGTCGGGGCGCTCGATCGCCGCCAGCGCGTTGCGGATGGCCTCCACCTCCTCGCGGACGTGGAAGGAGCTGCCGCCCACCAGCACGTGCGGCACGTGGCGCGC
>JBGQET010000106.1:0-15485 GCA_041496545.1 Binatia bacterium
AGCGAGCGTGACGGTGTTGGTGACGACGTCGATCCCGCTGGTCGCCGCGCCGGCTGTGACCGCGACAGGCAGCGCCGCCGTCGGGTCGGTCTCCACCGCGCCTTCGTGCGCGTCGTAGAACTCCTCGGGGAAATTCGTGTCGAGCGTCGAGGCAACCACCTCGTTCACGCGGAAGGGCTCGGTGCCGGGTGGGTCGCCGTCGAGCGGCTCGATCGCGACCAGGTAGGAGCTCGGCACCAGCCCCGGGAGCACGTAGTGCCCGTCGTCGGCGCTGTAGCCGCCGACCACCGCCCCCTGCGTGATCGGGTCGACCGTGTAGACGTGCGCGCCGAGGACGGGCAGGCCGTTGGCGCCGTTCGTGATCCGCCCGGCGATGCTGCCGAAGGTAGCGGAGAAGGCCGGCTCCTTCGGGTAGAGGAATGAGACCCACGCGACGTCGTCCGGCGTCGGGTGGCGGAGCGTCAGCACGTCCTCGCGGATGAAGGGCCACATGACGGCGTGGCGGACGGCGGAGTGGCAGAGGCCGAGGAAGTGGCCGACTTCGTGGAGCGCCACCGCCTGCACGTCGAAGGTCCCCGGCGCCCCGCTGACGGCCCAGTCGACGCCCGCGTTGAAGGTGATGTCGGCGTCGAAGACCGTGCCGGCGGCGTAGGTGCCCGTCGGGAGGTCGGGGGTGCCGTCGCCGTCGAGGTCGGCGTTGGCGGCGGTCACGACGGTGTCGTCCGCGAACGCGGTGATGAGGGTGAGGCCGAGGATGCCGGTCGGGAAGAGCTGGTCGGGGTCGGTGAAGGTGACGAGGTTGTGACCGTCGATGCCGGGGCCGAGGGCCCCCGGCGCGCGGCCGTCGCGCAGCGGCACCTGGCCGTCGTAGACGAAATCGACGGCGAGCGTCGGGAGCGCGTCCCAGGTGTCGAACGCCGCCTTGATCTCGGTCTCGAGCATGGGGTTGTCGATCCCGGAGCCCGGCAGGCCGTCCTGGCTCAGCACCCAGTGGATCGGGAAGCGGCGCGGGTCCCAGCGCGTCGAGATGATGCGGCTCGGATCGTCCGGCGCCCGGACCTGGATGTTGCCACCGGCCCACGCCGCCACGCCGCGCAGGACGAGCGCGACGACGGCAGCGGCGGCGAGGCGGCGACGACGCATCACCTAGCGCACTCCTCCCGCCCCGCGAAGCGAGCGGCGGATCGCTTCGACGGCGGCCCGGCGCTCGGCAAGCGTCTTCACGCGCGGCGCCGTGCGGTCGGTGGCGTCGGTGAAGACGAAGTGCGACGACGGGTTCTGCGGTCGCGGCGCCTCGGCGGGCAGCCGGATCGTGACGTCGCCGGCGGCCGGCGGGGGCGTGACCTCCGTGGGCGGCACGGAGTGCAGGAACGTCGCCGCGTCCTCGTGACGGAGCGCGATCGGCGGCGCGGGCGGTCCCTCGTCGATCGACGACGGCGAATCGGCGGGTGGCAGCGCGGGACTGACGTCCTGCGCGGGCGCGGGCACGACGCCGAGCAGCAACGCCGCCAGGACGACGATCCGCATCCGGCTCATCGGCGGCCTCCCTCCACCCGCGTGCGCACGCGCGCGCGCAGCTCGTCGAGCGTCATGCCGGTGGCACCGATCGGCCCCTCGCGCGCCTCGGAGAGCACGCGGAGCCGCTTCGGCCCGACCGCCACCGCCGGCTTCTTCGCCGCCGTGTCCTCGCGCAGCACCAGCTTCCCCTGCTGCGCGCCCACCAGCCGGCGGACGGCGCCCTTGCGGTCGACGAAGAGGACGACGGCCTCGCCGGCCGCCATGGCGGTGAAGCTCGAGGCCTCCATCCGGACCGCCGCGCCGAGCCGCGGATGCACCGCGGTGCCGCCGAGCTGGGTGAGCGTGATCTCGCGCGGCGGCGCACCCTTCATGGCCTCGTCGACGCGGACCGTGGTGTCGGTGACGATGAGCTTGCCCTGCCAGCGCGCGCTCGAGCCCGTGACCTCGCCCCGGACGATCTCCTCCGAGAGGTCGATCATCTCGTCGAGACCGAGGGTGCGGGCGGAGGCGCCGAGCGCGGGCGATGCGGCGGCGGCGAGTACGAGGCAGATCATCGCGAGGCGCTTCATTGCGGCTTCACCACGTCGAGCGTCTTGGTTGGTGAGCTGATCTCGACCTTCACCAACGTGTTGGCGTCGCTGCCGTCGGGCACGCCGTCCCCGTCCGCGTCGAGGCTGCGCGTGAAGTCGGCCGCGTCACGCCGGTCGGCGGCCGTGATCCGGACTGCGACGTCCCGCTCGTCGGTCGCGAGCAACGAGTCGGACGCGCCCGTCGGGTCGGGCGTCAGAGACCCGGCGCCGACCCAGGTGTCGTTGGCCTGGAACTTCTTGGCGAAGGCGCCCGACAGGGCCCCGACGACGATGCCGGTGCCGCGCCGCGCGACGAGATCGACGCTCGCGGCAGACATCGGCTCCGAGAAGCGGATGCGCACGCACACGTTGACGCCGGTGTGGAGGAAGATGCCGGCCGCCGCCGCGCGGGCCTTCGCGAGCTTCGCCGCCTCCGGATAGGGATCGCCGTGCTTGTGCACGTAGTGATAGACCTCTAGCTCGCAGCCGGCGAGCCCCGGGATCCTGGTCGCCGCGATGCCGTCCGCGTCCTCGGCGACCAGCATATCGACGATGAAGGGCGCGAAGTTCTCGATGCGGGTGACCTGAGGGAGCTTCAGGTCGACGTTCGGATGGTTCAGGTCCGAGGCGACGACGTGCACCGTGTAGTCGCCGTCGGGAAAGCGTGCCTCCGTCGCCTTCGTCGTCGACGGCTGGCCGGCGTAGTTCGCCTGCGGGCCGTCGACGGGCACGCCGTCGTCCTTCGCGTTGGTGCGCCAGTACTGGGCGGCGCTGACCGCACCGGGAGCGCCCGTCTCACCGGAAGCATGCGTGACGATGAAATGATGCATGACGGGGTACGGGAAGTCGGTGGATCCCTCCTTGATGACCGAGTCACAGCCGGAGAAGAGCCCGAAGACCGGGTTGTTGGGGCAGCCGACCGCCGCCTGGCCCTTGCACCCCGCGTTGGCGACGTCGTCGACGTCCGAGATGAGCCCGCACGGGACGACGGCACCGCGGAGGCCGAAGTAGACGTTCCGGAAGTCGTAGAGCCGGTACGGGTGCATCGGGCTCTTCACGTCGTCGCGCTGCTCGGAGTCGGGCAAGGGACCCTCGATCCAGTAGCCGAGGTCGAGGGGCGCCTGGCGAGGGGTGTGCCCCTGCTCGTCGGTCACCTCGGGTTCGATGTCGACGTCGCCGGAAAGCGGTCGCATATCCGGGTCGTAGTCCACGAGGGCCTGAGTGCTGTGGTAGCGATAGAGGACGACCTTGCCGTCGCCGTTCTCGTCGAAGAGCGACGGCGGCTTGTCGAGCGGGTCGCGGTCGGCGCGGTCGGTGAAGACGAGCAGGTTGTTGCGCGCGTTGCGATGGGTGACGGCGGTGGAGGACAGGAGATAGTGGACATGGTTGGTGAAATCTCCGGCCTCGAACCACCGCGTGCCGATGACGCCGATCGGCTGCCCCGGCGCGACGACCGTACCTACGTCGACGAGGAGTGCTTGCGGTGTCGCCGCCGAGTCGGTCGAGATGTGATTGAAGGAGTCCATCTCCATGACCCCGCCGCCGACGTCGACCTGGATCGCGACGTTGCCGTTGTCGGGCTCGATGCCCGAGCCCGTCACCACCACCTGGATGACGACCCCGCCGCGCGGCGCCAGGATCAGGTCCCCGGGGTGGGCCGACACGGTGTTCAGGTCGAGGCCGTCGTGGAACCCGGTCGGCGGGCCGAGCGGGCACCCGGTCGGCGTGCACGCCCCCGGCGGCGAGTCGGAATCGATGCCGGCCCAGCCGATCGGCTCGTTGAAGCCGTGCAGCACTTCGTGGCCGTTCGCGTCGGGCCACACGACCCGCGGCGAGGTGGTGAACGGGACCGTGCTGTTGCAGCCGATCGGGTCGCACGCCTGGACGCGGTACGCGTAGCTGCTGGTCGGGGAGGAGGCACCCGGGTCCGTGAAGATACGCGCGGTCCCCGCGGCCAGGGCGGGGAACCTCAAGACGACCGTCTCCGCGGCACCGTTCACGCTGCGGAAGATGGTGTCGGTCGTGGGGCCGGTGCCCGCCGTGTCGAACCAGGTGAGCTTGATCGCGGGGGGACTCGAGTAGACGGGAACCACCTGAAGCATGCTTGGCGGGGGTGGCCCCACGGCGCCCGCGGCGCCCGCCGCCGCGAGCCCGATGGCGAGCGCCAGCCCGGCACGCCTCACGGTACCGGCTCCGGCCGCTCCGCCGTCATCGCGCGGTCGTGGAAGACGACGCGGCGGCGCCCTGCGGGCTCCCGCTCGACGTCGACCACGCTCGGCACGGCGTGAACCGGCACCGCACCGAGCACCGCGTGCGCCTCGGCGCCGTTCCCCAGCCGGAAGGTGTGGAAGCCGAGGCGTACCTTCCTCGCCTGCACGTCGGGCTCGGCTCCGACCACGATCAGACGCGGCGCGTGCCGGTCGAAGCGAAGCCCGCCCGGGACGACGTGCTCGATCCGTCGGTCCCGGCGCCAGAGGAGCTTGCCGGTGCGCCCATCGAGCAGTGCGACCACCTCTTGCCCCACGGCGGCGACGCGCGAGCCGTGCGAGTCGGCGACCAGGTTCGTGACGTTCGGTAGCCGGACACCCTTGCGGGGGCGGCGGCCCGGCGCGACGACCGTCAGGGTCGTGGTCCGGACGTCCGCCGACGCGGCCAGTACGACGAGCCGGTGTCCCTCCGCCGCGAAGATCGCCTCCGGCGAGGGCCCCGGCTCGACGACGTGACGCATCAGCTCCGCGCCGTCGGCGTCGTAGGCGATCGCCGTCCACTTGGCGTCGTCGCGGCCCGTGCTGACGGTCGCCAGCCGTCCGCCGGGTCCGACCGACCACCGAACGAGCTCGAGCCCTGGCTCCTCGACCGTGCGGCGCGGCTCGCCCGTGTGGGAGAGGAAGCGGAGGACGTGCGCGCGAAAGGGCGCGTGGAGCGCGTCGGGCACGAGCACGATCCCCCCGTCGGTCACGATCGACACCCAACCGAACGGCACGGCGATCTCGCCGAGCGTCCGGCCGCGACGGTCGACGACCCGGACCCGCTGGGTCCCGCCGACGCGCCGGACGAGCGCCACCACGCCCGGCGTCTCGGGGGGCAGCACGGTCCACCCGCGGACGTCGACCGCCACCGCGCCGGCCGCGTCCTCGATGCGGAGCGCATCACCCTCGACGGAGAGGCCGCGCGCCAGGTTCCGTCGCTCCGCGGTCGCCGGCAGCGCCAGCGCCAGGACGACAAGCGCCATCGCACGACGTGCGACGTACGCGCTCGGTGCCGGTCCGTCGGAGTGCGAGCGCACGTTCAGCCAGTGGCTGCGCCGGCCCGACGTACGGAGGAGTCTACTGCCAGGTTCAGGGTCACTCCCATATCTGCGCGATTTCGTTCGTTGGCGAAGGCGGTGCAGGGCCCCCGGTCACGACGCCGCGCCGGCGCGCGGCGACGTCGGGGAGCCCAGGTTTCCAAGGCTCTGCCTTGATCGTCGTCCGGTTGGTAAGGTACCGTCGCGTAAGGTATCGGAGAGACTGATGAGACGTGCAACTCGGATTTCAGGCGCCAGCGTGACGCAACGCGCACTCGAGGCTCAGCCGCGAAGGACGCCCGCTCAGACGCGGTCGCGCGACACCGTGGCGACGATCCTCAAGGCCGCTGCTCGGGTTTTCGCCACCCTGGGCTATACGGCGGCGACCACCAATCGAATCGCCGACCGCGCCGGGGTCTCGATCGGGTCGCTGTACGAGTACTTCCCCAACAAGGACGCGATCCTCTTCTCGCTGATGGAGGCGCACCTCGAGGAAGGGCAAGCGGTCCTCCGTCAAGCCGGCCTCGAGCTGGCGACCGCCCCGCGCGACCTCGAAGGCACCGTACGCCGATACGTGAGCGCGATGGTGCAGCTACACGCCGCCGACCCCAGGCTGCACCGCGTGCTGTTCGAGGAGGCGCCCCGGTCGAGGCGGATCCGGCAAAAGATCCTCGCCCTGGAGAAGGAGTCGACGGCCTGGACCGAGCAGTACCTGCGCTCGCAGAGCGGGATCTCTTTTCGCGACCCCGGCCTGGTGGCGGCGATACTGGTGCAGGCCGTGGAGGCCATGACCCACAAGGTCGTGATCCACGCCGAGCCCTCCACCAACGTCGACGCCTACGTCGAGGAGATCGTCGCGCTGGCGATGGGCTATCTCACGGCCCGGCGCTAGGGCCTCGATCTGGTTGACATCCCGGGAGGCACCCCCTAGCATGCGCCATTTTGCGGGGGGTGGGTCCGCCTCCGCCTTGGGCGGTCGCCAAGCTGGTAAGGCACCGGACTTTGGATCCGGCATCGAAGGTTCGACTCCTTCCCGCCCAGTTCGCGGGAACCAGACGACAGGACGGGTGAAGGACGAGGTCAAGATATTCGCGGGCAGCTCGAACCGCGGACTGGCGGCGGAGATCTGCCGCCACATGGGCGTGTCGCTCGGCAAGGCCGTTGTCGGCCGCTTCAGCGACGGCGAGGTCCAGGTCGAGATCACCGAGAACGTGCGCGGGGGCGACGTCTTCGTCATCCAGTCCACGTGCATGCCCACCAACGACCACCTGATGGAGCTGCTCCTCATGCTCGACGCCCTGAAGCGGGCGTCGGCGCGCCGGATCACGGCCGTCATCCCGTACTACGGCTACGCCCGCCAGGACCGGAAGGTCGCCCCCCGCGTGCCGATCAGCGCCAAGCTGGTCGCCGACCTCATCACCACCGCCGGCGCGTCGCGCGTCCTCACCGTCGACCTCCACGCGGGGCAGATCCAGGGCTTCTTCAACATTCCGGTCGACAACGTCTACGCCAACCCGGTGCTCCTCCAATATCTGAAGCAGCGCATCGGCGACCGTCAGGTCACCGTCGTCTCGCCCGACGCCGGCGGCGTCGAGCGGGCACGCGCCTTCGCCAAGCGGATGGACGCCAACCTCGCCATCATCGACAAGCGGCGCGCGCGCCCCAACGAGGTCGCCGAGATGCACATCATCGGCGAGGTCGACGGCCGGGTCGCAGTCATCGTCGACGACATGGTCGACACGGCGGGCACGCTCTGCGCCGCGGCCGAGGCCGTGCGCGCCGCCGGCGCGCCGCTCGTCCTCGCCTGCGCCACCCATCCCGTGCTCTCGGGGCCGGCGATCGCCCGCCTCACGAAGTCCAACCTCGACGAGCTGATCGTCACCGACACGATCCCGCTCTCCGCCGAGGCCTCGGCCCTGGCGAAGATCCGTCTCCTCTCCGTCGCGCCGCTGCTGGGTGAGGCGCTGCGCCGCACCCACGAGGAAGACTCCATCAGCTCGCTCTTCGTCTGAAGGAACCCCCATGGAGACGCCCGAGATCAACGTCCAGCGCCGGGACGGCACCGTGAAGAGTGGCGCGCGCAAGCTGCGGCGGACGGGCCTGGTGCCCGGCGTGCTCTACGGGCCGAAGCGCACCACCACGACGGTCGCGGTCACCGCCGAGGAGTTCGAGGAGAAGATCCTCAACCTCGAGGGCTCGCACCTGATCCGGCTTCTCTGCGCACAGGACGCCGAGCTCAACGACAAGATGGTCCTGGTGCGCGAGATCCAGGTCCATCCCGTGACGAGCGACGTCCTGCACGCCGACTTCTACGAGGTCGACCTGACCGAGCGCCTCGCCGTCTCCGTGCCGCTGCACTTCATCGGCAAGGCCGAGGGCGTGGTCGCCGGCGGCATCCTCCAGCCCGTCATGCGCGAGGTCCAGGTCCAGTGCCTGCCGACCGAGATTCCCGAGTTCATCGAGGTCGACGTCTCCGCGCTCGGCATCCACGACGCGCTCCACGTCTCCGACATCACCTTCCCCGAGCGGGTGAAGCCGGTCGGCGACGGGACCCAGACGATCGTCACCGTGCTGCCGCCGTCGGTCGAGGAAGTGAAGAAGGCCGAGGTGGCGCCGGTCGAGGGCGCGCCGGTGGAGGGCGCGGCGCCGGTCGAGGGCGCGGCCCCGGCGGCGCCGGCGGAAGGCGCGGCCCCGGCGGCGGGAGCGGCCCCGAAGGCGGGCCCCGCACCGAAGGCCGGGGGCGGCGGCAAGCGGGGCGGAGGCGAGGGGTGACGGGTGTGGGTCATCGTCGGCCTCGGGAACCCCGGCGCCCGCTACCGGCGGACGCGACACAACGTGGGCTTCCGGGTGGTCGACGCGCTCGCCGCGCGCTGGCGGGCGGAGGGCGCGCGTGAGGCCCACCAGGCCGAGATCGTCGAGGCCCGCCGCGACGGCGCCCGCGTGCTGCTCGTGAAGCCGCAGACGTTGATGAACTGCTCGGGCGACGCGGTCGGCAGCCTCGCCCGGTACTTCCGCTTCGCACCCGCCGAGCTGGTCGCCGTCCACGACGACGTCGACCTGCCCGTCGGCCGCCTGCGCCTCAAGATGGGCGGCGGCGCCGGCGGGCACCACGGCATCGAGTCCCTGATCGCGGTTGTCGGCGCCGAGTTCTGGCGCTTCAAGGTCGGCGTCGGACGCCCGCCGGCCGGGCGCGAGGGGGCCGACTGGGTGCTCGCCCCGCCCGCCGCATCCGAGGAGGCGGCGGCGCTCGCGGAAGCCGAGCGGCGCGCCGCCGACGGCGTCGATCTCTTGCTCGCCGAGGGCCCGGCCCAGACCATGAACCGCATCAACCAGAGGGAGGCAGCGCATGGCGGATCGCCGCTATGAGACGCTCGTCCTGATCCACCCGGACCAGGGCGAGCCCGGCATGAAGGACGTCGCGGCCCGCATCCGCGCGTTGATCGAGGAGCAAGGCGGCACCGTGAGCCAGGTGCAGGAGTGGGGGCTGCGCGACCTCGCCTTCCTGATCGCCAAGCAGCGGCGCGCCTTCTACGTGCTGTTCGAGTACCGCTCCACGTCGAAGGCGCTGACCGAGGTCGAGCGCAACCTGCGTCTCTCGGACCCGGTGCTCCGCTTCGTCTCCGTCCGTCAGGCGGAGAACGCGCCCCCCGCGCCCGAGCGCCCGTTGCGCCGGCCCGAGGCGCGCGAGGAGCCGGAGTTCGAGGCCGGCGAGCTCGAGGGCCTCGAGGAGGTCTCGTAGATGAAGGACCGCGGAGAGCGCCGGGGCAAAGCCGAGGGCGGACGGGGATTCCGCCGCCGCGGCATGGGGCGGCGGAAGGTCTGCCGCTTCTGCGCCGACAAGACCATGCTCATCGACTACAAGGACGCCCGCGTGCTCGGCAACTTCCTCTCCGAGCGCGGGAAGATCATCCCCAGCCGCATCACCGGCAACTGCGCCGGGCACCAGCGCATGCTGACGACCGCCATCAAGCGGGCGCGCACCGTCGCGCTCCTGCCGTACACCACCGCGTACCCCTGAGGAGACCGACCCATGGCCGTTGAGGTCATCCTGCGCGACGACGTCCCCCACCTCGGCAAGATCGGCGAGGTGGTGCGCGTGAAGCCCGGCTTCGCCCGCAACTACCTCTTCCCGCGCGGCCTCGCCATCGAAGCCAACCGCAAGAACCTGGCGGTGCTCGACCACCAGAAGCGCGTCATCACCGCCAAGGCAGCGCGCGAGCAGAAGAGCGCCGGCGACGCGGCCGCAAGGATCGAGGGCCTCCAGCTCGTCGTGAAGGCGCGCGCCGGCGACGACGGACGCCTCTTCGGCTCGGTCACCAACCTCGACGTCGAGCGGCTGCTCGCCGACAAGGGCGTCAAGGTCGACCGCCGCCGCATCGTCCTCAACGAGCCGCTCAAGCAGCTCGGCACCTTCCCGATCGTGATCACGGTGGGGCGCGACGTGCGCGCCACCGTGCAGCTCACGATCGAGGCAGAGTGATCGGCTCGCCGCTCGCCCAGCGCGTCCACACCACCATCCCCGCCGCGAGCAGCGCCGCGATCACGTAGAAGTTCAGGTCCCAGCGCCCGGTGTGGGCGACGATCGCGCCGCCGAGGAGCGGCGAGATCATCCCCGCGACGTTCCCGGTCGTGCCCTGCATGCCGACCAGCACCCCGGCCCAGCGCGGCGCCAGGTCGAGGCTGTTCACCAGCACCGTCGTCGACCCGAAGGCGAAGCAGGCGAGGGCGCCCGCCATGCAGCCGACCGCCGCGGCCGGCGTCGCCACGTGCGGGATCGTGAGCAGGAAGCCGATGGCGCCCGTGAAGCCGCCCGCGAGCAACAGCTTCCGCACCCGCGTCACCGGCGTGCCGCGCACGATGAGCGCGTCGGCGATCCAGCCCGAGGCGAGCCCCGCGACCATCATGGCGAGGCTCGGCACCGCGGAGACGACGCCGCTCTCCTTCAGCGAGAAGCCGTGCGCCTGCATGAAGTACGTCGGCAGCCAGGCGAGGATGAACCAGATCGTCCAGTTGGTGACGAAGGTGGTGGCGAGGAGCGCCCACACGCCGCGGTGGCGGAGTAGCGTCCGCCAGGGCACGCCCGGCTGGTCCGCGACGCCCGCCGCCGCCGCCGGCTCGCGCGGCGCCCACGCGGCCCAGAGCGCCACCCACACGAGGCCGAGCACCGCGTAGACGGCGAAGATCGCGCGCCAGCCCCACGTCGCCGCGATCCACGCCGAGAGGGGGAGGGCGACGAGCGTCCCCGCCTGGATGCCGGTGACGTTGACCACCGTCGCGCGCGTCCGCTCGTGCACCGGAAACCAGCGCGCGACGAGGCTCGAGATCGACGGCATGTTCATCCCCTCGCCGAGCCCGAGCGCGACCCGCACCGCCACCAGCCCGCCGAGCCCGCCCGCGAGCGGCGTGACGCCGGTCGCGACGGTCCACCCGAGCGTCCCTGCTCCGAGCACCCGCCGCCCCCCGAACCGGTCCGCCAGCCACCCACCCGGCAGGTGCGAGAGCGTGAACCCCCAGAAGAACACCGACTGGATGAACCCGAGCGTCGTCTCGTTCCAGCCGAACTCCTTCATCAACAGCGGCGCCGCCACCGACAGGTTCCAGCGATCCATGTAGCTGAGCGCCAGACACGTGAAGCAGAAGACGGAGAGCGTGAACCGCGGCGGCCACATCGGCCGCGCGCCTACCATCCACCCCGGCCAAGCAGCAAACCCCGCACGCCGGGTCCGCAAGTCGGCGCGCCCCGTACGCGGCCCGCGCGCGGCGCGGGGGGTCCCTCGCCGAGGCGAGAGCGCCGGCGATGTGGAGCCATAGGCAGGCGAGCCGGCGCGCCTTGTCGCCTCGGCGAGGGACCCCCCCGTGCCGCGCGCGCGGAGTCAGACGCGACGCCCGCACCTTGCCGCCCCCCGCGCGCGCGGGGTAGGTAGCGGCGACCCCCATGCAAGGCCGCGCCGAGTTCGAGGCCCGCGAGGCGGCCGCCCTCGCCACCTACGCGATGCGGAGCCGCGACTCGCGCGGCCGCCGTCACGCCGAGCCCGAGCACCCCTTCCGCATGGCCTTCCAGCGCGATCGCGACCGCATCATCCACTCCACCGCCTTCCGCCGCCTCGAGTACAAGACGCAGGTCTTCGTGAACCACGAAGGCGACTACTACCGCACGCGCCTCACGCACACGATGGAGGCGGCGCAGGTGACGCGCACGCTGGCGCGCGCGCTCGGCCTCAACGAGGACCTGGCGGAAGCGGTCGCGCTGGCGCACGACCTCGGGCACACGCCCTTCGGTCATGCCGGCGAGCGCACGCTCGACCGCCTGATGGCGCCGCACGGCGGCTTCGAGCACAACGCGCAGAGCCTCCGCGTCGTGGACGTCCTGGAGGAGCGCTACCCGGACTTCCGCGGCCTCAACCTCTCGTGGGAGCTGCGCGAGGGGATCGTCAAGCACTCGACGCGCTACGATCGGCCCCAGGTGGTCGAGTTCGACGCCGCGCTCGCACCCTGCCTCGAAGCGCAGATCGTCGACTTCACCGACGAGATCGCCTACAACGCGCACGACATCGACGACGGCCTCAAGTCCGGCATGCTCGACGCCGACGAGCTGCGCGGCGTCGTCCTCTGGGGCGAGACGCTGGCGGAGGTCGCGCGCGCCGCCCCGCACGCGCCGCTTCACGTGCTGCACTACCAGGCCGTGCGCCGCGTGATCGACCGCCTGGTGACCGACCTCATCGACTCCCTGCTCGAGCGCATCCGCGAGCAGCGGGTCGAGACCCTGGCCGACGTCCGGCGCGTGAAGCCGCGCCTGGTCGAGTTCTCGCCCGCGATGACCCAGCAGGTCGCGGCGCTGAAGACGTTCCTCTACGACCACCTCTACACGCACCACCGCGTGACGCGGATGACGCAGAAGGCCGACCGCATCATGAGCGCGCTCTTCGAGGTCTACATGGCGGAGCCGCGGCAGCTCCCGCCGCACGTGACCCGACGGGCCCGGGAAGAAGGCGAGTCGGTGCCGCGCGTGATCGCCGACTACATCGCGGGCATGACCGATCGCTTCGCGCTCGAGGAGTACAAGAAGCTCTTCGATCCCTACGAGCGCGTGTGACACCGTCCCCGCTCCCGGCGGCGCTCGCCGCCCTGGCGCTCCTCGCCGCCGGCTCCATCGCCCTCCAGCTCGTCCTCCATCGCCGCCAGCGCCGCCGCTTCCGGCGCGTCATGCGCGCCTTCGCCGCGCAGCAGGACGCCCTCGTCCGCGAGCTGCACCAGCAGCGCGCGTTCGCCGGGCTCCTCACAGCCCTCCAGCCGCGCGCGCCGCTGCCGCGGCTCGCCGACTGGGCGATCAGCCCCGACCTGGCGCAACTCCTCGTCGAGACGGTGCTCGACGTGCGCCCGCGCGTGGTCCTCGAGTGCGGCTCCGGCGCCTCGACGGTGCTGGTCGCCTACGCGCTCGAGCGGGCGGGGGGAGGCGAAGTGATCGCCATCGAGCACGACGCGCGCACCGCCGAGCACACGCGCCAGGCGCTCCGCCGCCACGGCCTCGAGGGCCGCGCTCGCGTCGTCGAGGCCCCGCTGCAGAACCTCACCCTCGGCGAGCACGTCTTCCGCTGGTACGACGTCGGCGCGCTCGCCGCCTTGCCGACGGCCGAGCTGCTCTTCGTGGACGGCCCGCCGGGGCACGTCGCGCGGCTCGGGCGCTACCCCGCGGTGCCGCTCCTCTGGAAGCGTCTCGCGCCGACCGCCGTCGTCATCCTCGACGACGCCGCGCGCACCGACGAGCGCACGATCGCCGAGCGCTGGAGCACGGAGTTCTCCGAGCTGGAGCTCGAGTTCCACGCCACGGAGAAGGGCGCCGCCGTGCTCCGCCGCCGCCCGGCGACGGCGTAGTCACACGAGCGCCAGAGCGTACTCCTCGAGTACACGCGCGGTCACCTCGCGCCAGCTCGGGAAGCGCCGCGCCGCGGCCGCCGCGGCACGCCCGAGCGTCCGGGCACGCTCCGGCGCCGCCGCCAGCTCGGCGAGCGCGGCGCCGAGCGCCGTCGGGTCCTCGGGCGGGACGAGGAGCCCCGTCTCACCGTGGACCAGCTCGGGGGGCAGGCCGGGGATCGCGGCCGCGACGATGGGCGCACCCGCGAGCATCGCCTCCAGGCAGACGAGCGGGTGGCCCTCGAAGCGCGACGGGATCGCGACCACGCTCGCGGCGCGCAGCAGGCCCGCGACGGTGCGGCGGTCGACGAAGCCGAGGAAGTCGACGCGCCCCGCGAGGCCGCGCGCGGCGGCCCGGCGCGCCAGGGCGTCCCGCTCCGGGCCGTCGCCCGCGAGCACGAGGTCGAGGCCGTTCGCGCCGAGCGCGTCGATCAGGAGGTCGAAGCCCTTCTGCTCCGCGAGCCGCCCCACGCCGAGGACGAAGGGCCGCGGGCGGGGCAGGGGAGGCACCTCGGCGAACTCCTCGGGGTCGATGCCGTTCGGCACCACGACCACGCGGCCGTCCCCCGACGGCAGGCAGGCGCGCGCGTAGTCGGCGACCGGCGCCGAGACGGCGAGCACGCGCTCGGCCGAGCGGAGGAGGAGACGCGCCAGCGCCGGGCTCTCCGGGCCGTCCGCCGTGCGCGCGCCGTTGTGGAGGTGAACCACGATGGGTGCCCGCACGGCGGTGCGCAGCACGGCGAGGTACGGGGCGTGGAACTTGGAGCAGTGCGCGGCGACCAGCTCGGGGCGGAGCGCCCGCAGGTCGCGCGCGAGCCGCCACGCGCTCGAGGGGAAGCGGCTCACGAACCGGCGATACGCCGTCAACCGCGCCCCCCGGTGCGGCGCGCGCTGGAGCGGGCTGCGCACGAGCGCGGCGCCGGTCGCGACGTCGGGCAGCCGGGCCGCGGCGCCGGGCTGCTCGCGCGCCACGATCGTCACCTCGTGCCCCGTCCGGACCATGTGTGCCGTGAGACGCTGCACGACGAGCTGCACCCCGCCCAGGTCCTCGTAGTGGGGGCAGTAGACCGCGACGCGCACGGGGCCCTTCACTCCACGTAGCCGAGCGCGCGCAGCCGCGCCTCGACCTGCGCCCGCTCGGCTTCGGAGCGGTAGCCCTCGCCCTCGAGCGGCGTCGGGTCCGCGTCCGGCACGTGGCGGACGGGCAGGGCGGCGGCCGCCTCGGGCGTGAGCCAGCTGGTGAGCGGCGCGGCGTCCATGCCGTCGGGCACGGGGAGCCCGAGGAGCACGAGGATCGTCGGCGCCAGCGCTTCGAGCGTCGCCGCCTCCACGCCGCCGCGCGCCGCGATCCCCGGGCCGGCCGCGACGTAGACGCCCGCGGGGTCGTGCGCGCCGGTGAACGGCCAGACCGCGTCCACGAAGTCGCCGAACACGGCCCGCGCCCTCAGCTCGGGGCGCAACCCATCGAAGCGGAGCCCGTGGCGCGGGGCGGTATAGAGGAGGAGGTCGGGGGCCAGCTCGGTGTACGGGCCGTGGTAGACGTCCTCCCGGCGCGCCACCAGCTCGAAGACCGGCTTGCCGTCCTCGCGGAGCGCCGCGAGGCCGCGGCGAAGCTCCTCGCGGAGGGCGTCGTACTCGGCGCCGGGACGCACGCAGCCTTGCGGCTGCCGTCCCGCGACGTTCAACCAGACGCCCGCGCTTCGCACCTCGATCACCTCGCACCAGGCGCGGGTGCCCGCCCAGTCGACCGCCGCGTCCACCGTGTCCCAGCGGTCGCGGAGCCGGCCGGGGAGGCGGCGGACGAGCCGGCGGCGGAGCCGCCAGCCGCGGCGGACGCGGAGCCGCCCGGCGTCGGCGAGCCAGCGGTTCACCCGCACCAGGCGCGTCGGCGCGGGACCGAAGCCGTGGTCGGAGACGATCAGCGTGGCGGCGTCGGGACCGGCGGCGCGGACGAGGCGTCCGATGCCCGCGTCGAGCAGCCGGTAGATCGGCCGCGCCGCGGCCGCGATCTCCGCCGCGACCGCAGGGTCGACGTCGGGCGGGGCGTCGCCCAGCAGGTAGTCCCAGAAGAAGTGCTGGATGCGGTCGGGCTCGTAGAAGACGACGGCGAGGAGGTCCCACGCCTGCTCGGTGCAGAGGCGCTCGGTCACCGCCAGGCGGCGCTCGGCAAGCTGGCGGAGATGCGCCAGGTACTCCAGGCA
>JBGQET010000107.1:0-15314 GCA_041496545.1 Binatia bacterium
CGCGCTCGAGGTGGTGCTCATGGGACGCGCGCCGCATCTCCCGCCGCTCGGCTTCCCCCGCGCCACGGACCTCGCCCGGGCGCACGACGCGATGGCGCTCCTCGACGTCGCCGACGTCGCCGACCGCCCGCTCGACCGGCTCTCCGGCGGCGAGCGCCAGCGCGTGCTGCTCGCGCGCGCCCTCGCGCAGGAGCCCGACGTGCTGCTGCTCGACGAGCCGACGACGCACCTCGACCTCCGCCACCAGACCGGCATCTACGACGTCGTGCACGACCTGCGGCGGACGCGCGGGCTCACCGTGCTGTCGGTGCTGCACGATCTCAACCTCGCCGCCATGTACTGCGACCGGCTCGTGCTGCTCGCGGGCGGCCGGGTCGCGGCCGAGGGACGTCCGGCCGCCGTGCTGCGCGCGGACCTGCTGGCCGACGCGTACCGCACGCCGGTCGACGTCACGGCGAACGCGCGCACGGGTACGCCCATCGTGCTGCCCCGGCCGCGCGCCTAGCCCGATTCGTACGGCGGTACGGCCCGTAAGACCCGCCGCACGCGCTCGACCTCCTGCTCGGTGGTCATGCGCCGCACCCGCCCTTCGGGTTGCCGCAGGGGCGGCTGCCTGTTAGGCTCCGAACGCTCGACATGTACTTCCAGTGGGCCAACGTCATCGTGTTCGTGGCGCTCGCGCTCGCGCTCTGCGGCATCATGATCGGGCTCGAGAAGCTCCTCGCGCCGTCCAATCCGCATCCCGCCAAGCTCACCACCTACGAGTGCGGGGAGCCGCCCAGCGGGCCGGCCTGGATCAACTTCAACATCCGGTTCTACCTGATCGCCCTGGTGTTCGTGATCTTCGACGTCGAGCTGGCCTTCGTCTACCCCGTCGTCACGGTGTTCAAGGACTGGATCGCCCGGGGGCAGGGGGTCGCGGCGCTGGTCGAGATCGGCCTCTTCGTCGGCATCCTCGCCATCGGGCTCGTCTACGTCTGGGTGAAGGGCGACCTCGAGTGGCTGAAGCGCTTGGCGGTGGAACGTGCCGAGGCGCCGGCGGCGCGGCGGGCGGCGTAGCATGTCGCTCATCAACAGCTTTCCCGAGATGGCGCTCACCACCAAGGTTGACGACTTCCTCAACTGGACCCGGAAATCGTCCATCTGGTACATGATGTTCGGGCTTGCGTGCTGCGCGATCGAGATGATGCAGACGGGTGGCCCGCGCTCCGACCTCGACCGCTTCGGCATGGCGCCACGCGCCACGCCGCGTGTCTCGGACCTGATCATCGTCTCCGGCACGCTCACCCTGAAGATGGCGCTCCGCACCAAGATACTCTACGACCAGATGCCCGATCCGAAGTACGTCGTGTCGATGGGGAGCTGCGCCAACTGCGGCGGTCTCTTCCAGCTCGCCTACTCGGTCTGCGACGGTGTCGACAAGGTGATCCCCGTCGACGTCTACGTGCCCGGCTGCCCGCCGCGGCCCGAAGCGCTCACCGAGGGCCTGGTGAAGCTGCAGCAGAAGATCCAGCAGGAGCGCTGGCTCGTCCGCAAGGACGACGGCGCCGCCGCCTAGGATGCCGGCGCTCGACGCCGCGGCCGTCCAGGCGCGGCTCACGGCTCGCTTCGCCGACGCGGTCGGCGCGCTCGAGGGTGCGCGGCGCGACAACTTCTGCGCCACCGTCGCGGCGGCGAAGCTGCCCGACGTCTGCCGCTTCCTGAAGACCGAGCCCGGGCTCGAGTTCGACTGCCTCTCGAACCTCTCGGGCGTCGACTATCCCAAGCGGAGCGTGATCCAGGTCGTCTACCACCTCTACTCCTATCCGCACCGCCACCTCTTCACGCTCAAGGTGGACGCGGTGCGCGACAACCCCGTCGTGCCGAGCGTCGCGGGCATCTGGAGCCACGCCGACTGGCAGGAGCGCGAGGTGTTCGACCTCCTCGGCGTCGACTTCGAGGGACACCCCGACCTCCGCCGCCTGCTCATGCCGGAGGACTGGCCGGGCCACCCGCTCCGCAAGGATTTCGTCGAGCCCGAGGAGTACCATGGCATCTCGACGTCGCGGGAAAGCCTGCTGAAGGCCTGAGGGACGACGATGGGTCTCACGGGATTCGAGGTCGAGGTCCAGCGCGAGACGAACGGCGCGCTCTCCACCGAGGACATGACCCTCAGCATGGGGCCGCAGCACCCCTCGACGCACGGGGTGCTCCGCTTCGTCGTCCGCGCCGACGGCGAGGTGATGAAGGAGGCCATCCCCGACGTCGGCTACCTCCATCGCTCGATCGAGAAGATCGCCGAGAAGGTCGGCTGGCACGGCTTCATGCCCTACACCGACCGCGTCGACTACGTCGCCGCCATGCCGTGCAACCAGGGCTGGGCGATGGCGTCGGAGCTGCTGGCAGGCATCCAGGTGCCGAAGCGCGGCGAGTACTGCCGCGTGATCGCGACCGAGTTCAGCCGCATCCACAGCCATCTCCTCTCGGTCGGCTCGATGGCGATGGACATCGGGGCCTCCACCCCCTTCACGCACGCCATCCGCGAGCGCGAGTACATCAACGACCTGATCGAGGAGGTCTGCGGCGCGCGCCTCACCTTCAACTACATGCGCATCGGCGGCGTGGCGTGGGACCTGCCGCCGGCGTGGCGCGAGAAGGCGCTCGCCTACATCGACCGCTTCGAGCCGCTCATCGACGAGTACAACGACCTCATCTCCTACAACAAGATCTACGTCGAGCGGTTGGCGAACGTCGCCGTCATCACCGCCGCCGAGGCCATCGACTACAACCTGACGGGCCCGAACCTCCGTGGCTCGGGCTTCAAGTTCGACGTCCGCCGCGACGAGCCGTACTCCATCTACCCCGAGCTCGAGTTCGAAGTGCCGGTCGGCCGGGGCGAGGTGGGCACGCTCGGCGACTGCTTCGATCGCTACATCGTCCGCATGCGGGAGATGAAGGAGTGCTGCAAGATCATCCGGCAGTGCCTCCGGCAGCTTCCCGGCGGTCCGGTGATCACGAAAGTCGCACGCAATTTCAAGCCGCCGGCGGGCGACGCTTACGTCCGCCTCGAGAGCGCGCGCGGCGACATGGGCTGGTACGTGGTGAGCGACGGGACGTCCTTCCCCTACCGCTGCAAGATCCGCACGGGGTCGTTCTCGGCCATCAGCATCATCCCGAAGGTGAGCCGCAACCTCATGATCGCCGACCTGGTCGCCGTCATTGCGAGCCTCGACCTGGTGGCCCCGGAGATCGACCGCTGATGCAGGACCTCGTCGACCGCCTGATCGCCGACGGCACGATCCCGGCCGGTGTCCCGGCGTGGGTCGGGTACCTGGGCGCGATGCTCCTCTTCGGCGGCGTCGTCGTCTTCGGCTTCGTGCTGCCGATGGCCGGCTCCACCACCTGGGTGGAGCGGCGGATCGCGGGCCGCATCCAGAGCCGCATCGGACCGAACCGCACCGGGCCCGCCGGCTTTCTCCAGTGGCTCGCCGACGGGCTCAAGAGCGTGCTGAAGGAGGACATCGTCCCGACCGACGCCGACGCGACGCTCTTCAAGCTCGCGCCCTACGTGGTGATGGTGGGCTTCGTCGCCGCCTTCGTGGTGATCCCGTTCGGCGGCCCGCTCATCATCGCGGACCTGAACGTCGGCATCCTCTACGTGACGGCGGTCACCTCGCTCGTCGTGGTTGGCATCCTGATGGCGGGCTGGTCGTCGAACAACAAGTGGTCGCTCCTCGGCGGCATCCGCTCGGCGGCGCAGATCGTGAGCTACGAGATCCCCGCCGGGCTCTCGATCTTCCCGATCGTCATGATGACCGGCGCGCTCAGCATGCAGTCGATCATCGCGGCGCAGGGCTGGCAGCCGTGGACGTGGAATCTCTTCGCCACGCCGTTCACGTTCCTCGGCTTCTTCATCTTCTTCATCTCGGCGCTCGCCGAGGGGAACCGCACGCCGTTCGACCTGCCCGAGGCCGAGTCCGAGCTGGTCATGGGCGCCTTCACGGAGTACAGCGGCATCCGGAACCTGCTCTTCTTCATGGCCTAGTGGGGGAACCTCTACGTCATCGGCGCCATCGTCACGACGCTCTTCCTCGGCGGCTGGCACTTCCCCGGCGAGTGGCGGTTCGCCGACGTTCCGCTCGTCCGCGTTCCGCTCCAGTTCCTGACCTTCTTCGCCAAGTCCTTCTTCTGGATACTGGTGGCGGTGTGGCTGCGCTGGACCCTGCCGCGAATACGCGTCGATCAGATGATGGTGATGTGCTGGAAGTACCTCGTGCCGCTTGCCTTCGTGAACCTGCTCGGCACGGCGGTCTGGATGGTCTTCCTGGGCGACGTGCCGGCCGTCCACTATGCGCTCACGGCGTTCGCGGGGCTCCTCGTCCTGGGCTTCGTCTGGCGTGTCTACCACCACATCCGTCGCGCGCGGCTCGGCTGGAACGAGATCTCCTTCAATCCGCTCGCCACGGCGCGCACGGCGCGGGTCGCGGGGTGAGTCGCATGGGACTCGTCGACTACTTCCGCAACATCAAGGACGCCGCGTTCACCATCGCCGAGGGCATGGCGGTGACCGCCTCGCACATGGTCCGCAAGCCGTACACGATCCAGTATCCCGACCGGCTCCCCGACGGCGTGCGTGTCCAGGACACGCTGCCCTTCCGTTACCGCGGCATGCTCGAGGTCGACCTCGAGATCTGCACCGCCTGCCTCGCCTGCGAGCGCGCTTGCCCGATCGACTGCATCGTGATCGACGCGGTGAAGGACAAGGCCGCCGGCGGCCTCGTCATGACCCGTTTCAACATCGACATGGCCAAGTGCATGTACTGCGGCCTCTGCAGCGAGCCGTGCCCGACGGGCGCCATCCACCACACCCCCGAGTTCGAGGGCGCGGACTATTCGCTCGAGAGCCTGGTGCGGAGGTTCGTGAAGGCGCCCGTGCTCGCCTACAAGCCCAAGAAGGGCGGCGAGACCGACCCCGAGATCAAGCCGATCCTCGAGCGCGGCATGCGCTACATCGGCGAGTTCGCCGAGCCCGAGGGCGGGTTGGAACGCGGCTGAGCCGCGCTCACTCGACGTAGCCGAGCGAGCGCAGCGTCTCGATCAGCCCGCCGTCGCGACCGTCGGGTGCCGGCGCGGCGGGCGTCGTCCGCTCCCAGCCGCGCAGCAGCGTGACGAGGGCCGCGTGCTCCGGCGCGCTCCCGGCCCGGTTCTCGTGCTCGCCCGCGTCGCGCGACAGGTCGTAGAGCTCCCACCGATCGAGGGCCGGGGCGTGGATGAGCTTCCAGCCGTCGCGTCTGACCGCGATGAGATGGCCCTCGCCCCCGTTGCCGGTCTCCGAGAATGCGGCGCGCGCCGCGGGCGCGGCGAAGAGGTCCTGGCCCGGGAGCCGGCGCCGCGCCCGGAAGCCGAGGACGTGGGCGAGGGTCGGGAAGACGTCGATGCCCTGTGCCTGGACGGTCGAGCGGCCGGGCCGCACGCCCGGGCCGACGATCACGAGCGGCACGCGGATCGTCTCCTCGTAGAGGTGCGGGCCGTGGCGCAGGCGGCCGTGCTCCTGGAACTCCTCGCCGTGATCCGCCGTCACGACGATCAGGGTGGAGTCGCGGACGCCGAAGCGCTCGAGCGTGTCGAGCAGCTGGGGCAGCTCGCGGTCCCACGAGCGGACCTCCGCGTCGTAGAGCGCGCGGAGGTAGTCGACGTCGTGCGGGGGAAGCGGCGGCCCGCCGCGGAGGATGTCCTGCGCGATCTCGTACACGGCGCCGTTCGCCACCTCCGGCCGCACGCCGGGTGGGACCGGCGGCCGCAGGTCGGCCGGCGGCGTGTAGGGGCGGTGCGGCTCCATGTAGTGGAGGTAGGCGAAGAACCGGTAGCCGCGGTTGCGCGCCAGCCAGCGCCGGAAGGTGTGGTGCACCTGCGAAGCGCGCGCCCAGGTGGGGCTCGTCCGCTCGGGGTGGAAGCGGCGCTCCATCCCGTACTCGACCGTCGTCTCGAAGCCCTTCAGCATGTTGGTGCCGCGCGACACGACCGGATTGGTCGAGACGGCGAAGGTCGTGATGCCCTCGCGGCGGGCGGCGTCGGCGAGCGTCTCGATCGAATCGTCGAGGAAGGCGTGGTCCACCCTGCCGTCGGTCGCGACGTTGCCCCAGGCGCCGTGGGAGCGCGGGTGCAGGCCGGTCAGGATCGAGGGGACCGACAGCATCGTCCAGGGCGCTTGGGCGACGGCGTCCTCGAAGACGACGCCGGCGGCGGCGAGCCGGTCGAGGTTGGGCGTCGGGCTCGGCCGTGCCCCGTACGGGCCCGTGCGGTCGGCGCGCAGCGTGTCGATGACGAGCAGGAGCACGTTCGGCGTCGCGGCGGCGTACAACTGGCGCGCGCGCTCCGTCCGGCGCACCACGTGGACGTGCGACCAGGCGGGCGTCGCGGTCCGCTCGCTGCCCTCGTCGGCGCGCGCGGTGACGAGACCGAGATCGACCTGGCGGCCCCCGAACGCTCCCAGGAGGACCTCCTGCTCGAACCACCCTGAGTCGTGCTGGTGCGTGGCCGGGTCGAGGACGCGCGCGAACACCTCGGCGCCGTCGACCGTCACGGCGAAGCGCACGGCACCGCCGCGGCGGGCGACGTCCTCGGTGCCGATCGCGAACTGGAGCGCCGCCTCCGGCGGCACCGCCACGCGGAACCCGAGCCGCGCCGGCACCGGTGCGACGATCGCCTGCCGGGCGCCGCCGCGCACCCGCTCGTCCGGCCCCGCACGCACGACGCCCACCCGCACGGGGGCGTCGGCGTTCTGCGCCGAGACGGCGTCGGGCCCGAAGGTGGTGGACAGATCCTGCACGGTCTCGCGAACCTCGACGCGGTCGGCGAGGCGGAACTCGTCGTTCCAGGGCACGCGGGCGAGGGCGTCCTCGAACGAAGCGGGGCGCCACACGACGAGGCTCCCGGCGACGAGCGCCGTCGCCACCAGCGCGAGGATCGCGAGGCGAACCACGGCGCGACGGCCCCTCTCCGTCGGCATGCGGAGATGCATGCCCCGAATCGGCTCGCCCCGCAACGGGCCGTGGGAGGAGGCGAAAATCCGGTTGACGACCCACCGCCCTTGCCCGTAAGCCCATGGCGTGTCGGAGCGGTCCAGAGCGACCCGGCGTGAGCGCCGGCACGCCGGCGTCTTCGAGCCCGGGGAGGAACGGCGCGACGCGCGGCCGGCCCCGCCGGCGCATCCGTGGGTGGTCCCCGTGCTCGGCGCGGCGTTCTTCCTCTCGGGCGCCGCGGGGCTGATGCACGAGGTGGTGTGGACGCGGCTCTTGGGCCACGTCTTCGGCACCAGCTCGCTCGCCGTCAGCACCGTGCTCGCCGCCTTCATGGGCGGGCTGGCGCTCGGAAGCTGGTGGATCGGGTCGCGGAGCGCGCGGCTCGGCGACCAGCGCCGCGCGTACGCGCTGCTCGAGCTGGGCGTCGGCGCCTTCGCCCTCCTCGTCCCCGTGCTGCTCGGCGCCGTCACGCCGCTCTACGGGTGGCTCTGGCGACGGTTCCACCCCTCGTTCGCCGCCTTCAGCGTGCTCCGCTTCCTGGTCGCCGGGACCATCCTGCTGGCGCCGACGGTCCTGATGGGCGCCACCCTCCCGGTGCTCGCCGACTACGTGGCGCAACGGGGGCGGCGGCTCGCGCCGGCGTGGCTGTACACAGTGAATCTCGTCGGCGCCGTGCTCGGCGTCGTCGCCGCGGGCTTCGTGCTGATGCCGGCCATCGGCGTGTGGGGCACGATCGCCGCCGCCGCCGCGCTGAACGTCGGGGTCGGGGCCGCGGTGCTGGCCCTCCCCGCCGTGCCTGCGGAGCCGGTGCCGCGGCGCCTCGGGGTGCCCGCGGCGAGCCGGCTCTTGCTCGTCGCGGCCTTCCTCTCCGGGCTCGTCTCGCTCGTCACCCAGGTGACGTGGACGCGCGTCCTCCTGCTCGTCGTGGGGTCGACGACCCATGCCTTCAGCAGCGTGCTCGTCGTCTACCTGGTGGCGCTCGGCGCCGGGAGCTGGTGGGCGACGCGCCGGGGCGGCCGGGTCCGGACGGTCGCGCCGGATCTCGCCGCCATGCACCTCCTCGCGGCGCTCTTCATGCTGGTCGCGATCTACTCGGTGAACCGCCTCCCGGGCTGGTATCTCGCCCTCTACGGGTGGTGGTCGCCGGAGGCGTCGGCCGGCGTCGCCCTGCGGGCCGTCGTCACGGCTTTCGCCATTCTCTTCCTCCCGGTGTTCGCGGCGGGCACGATCCTGCCGCTCGCGATGGTCGGAGTGCTACCGCCCGACGCGCGGGGGACGGGGCCCGCGGTCGGTCGCATCTACGCCGTCAACACGCTCGGCGCCATCGCCGGCGCCGTGCTGGCGGGCTTCGTGCTCGTGCCTCTGCTCGGCACGCAGGGGACGCTCGTCGGCGTGACGCTCGCGCTGACGGCGATGGGGCTCGTCTTCGCGCTCCGCGGGCCCGGGCCGCGCTGGCGCGCCGCGACGGCGCTGGCGGTCGCCGTCCTCGTCGTGCTCGGCGTGCTCTGGCGTCCGGAGTGGAACCACGGGCGCCTCCAGACGGGCGTCTTCGAGGCCGCCGCCCAGGCCGGCATGGTCGGCGTCGCGCCGGAGCAGCTCGACGCCGGCCTCAACGTGCTCTACCAGCGCGAGGGAACGACGGCGAGCGTCATGGTCGTCCAGGGCGAGCGCCTCGTGAAGGCCCTGCGCGTCGACGCGCGCGTGAACGCCAGCGACGAGCCGGGCGACATGGCGACGCAGACGCTGGTCGCGCAGATTCCTCTGCTCCTCGCCCCGGCGGCGCACGACGCGCTCGTCGTCGGCTGGGGGAGCGGCGTCAGCGTCGGCTCGGTGATGCAGTGGCCGGTCGAGCACGTCACCGCCGTCGAGCTGGAGCCGGCGGTGGTCGAGGCGTCGCAGCACTTCCTGCACGTGAACCACAACCCGCTCGCGGATCCGCGCCTCCGGCTCTACGAGGACGACGCCCGGCACATCCTGCTCGCCTCGGACGACACCTACGACGTCATCGTCTCCGAGCCGTCGCATCCCTGGGTCGCGGGCGTCGGCAACCTCTTCACGCAGGACTTCTACCGTCTGGCCGCGCGCCGGCTGCGCCCCGACGGCGTGTTCGCGCAGTGGGTGCAGTCCTACGAGATCTCCTTCGACGTCTACCGCTCGCTGCTCGCGACCTTCCAGTCCGTGTTCCCCGAGACGCTCGTGTTCGTGAGCAACCAGCCCGGCACGGACACCATCCTGGTCGGGTCTCGCCGCCCGCTCGCGCTCGACCTCGCCCAGCTCGAGCGACGCTGGGAGACGCCGGCCGTCCGCGTCGAGCTGGCGCGCATCGGAATGCAGCGCCCCGAGCATCTCCTCGCCGCCCTGGTCCTCGGCCCCGAGAGCGTGCGGCGGGTCGCCGCCGGGGCGCGCCTCAACACCGACGACAACATGTACGTCGAGTTCCACACCATCCAGGACACCGTCGCCGCGGCGGAGGACGTCGGTGCCGAGCTCGAGCGCCACGCCACGCCCATCGAGACAGCGCTCCCGGACGCGGCGGAGCTGCTCGCGAGCCGCGAGCGGCTCGGCGCGCTCGTCGACGGGCTCGAGCGGCTCGGCCGTGCCCCGGACCGCTACCGGGCGCTGCTGACCGCGACGTCGCACTAGTGTCGGCACGCCGACGCGGCCGGCGCCCGTTTGCCCCGTCCCGGGCCATTTGGTAAACGCCACCGGGTCCCAAAACCCCCGCAGGTCGCGCATTTACGTGTCGATCACCGTCGTCGTCTTCTATCTGCTGGCCGCCATCACCGTGCTCTCTGCGCTCGGTGTGGCGTTCTCGACCAGCATCATTTACTCGGCGTTCGCGCTGATGGGAACGCTGCTCGGCGTTGCCGCGCTCTTCGTGCTGCTGGGCGCCGACTTCCTCGGCACGGTCCAGCTCCTCGTCTACGTGGGCGGCATCCTCGTGCTGACGCTGTTCGCCGTCATGCTCACGCACCGCGTGGCGGACATGCGGGTGTCGAATCGCGCCGTGGGTCGCGGCGTCGGCTTCGTGCTCGTCGCCTGCGTGTTCGGGTGGATGGTGCACGTGGCGCGCCACGCCGCCTGGGTCACCGGGGAGCCGGGGGCGCCGGCGCCGACGACGTACGGCATCGGCCAGGTCCTGCTCACGCAGTACGCGTTGCCGTTCGAGCTCGCCTCGGTCGTGCTGCTCGCGGCGCTGATCGGTGCCGTCGTCGTGTCGCGGAAGGAGGTCAAAGCCTAGTGGCCGACCTCTCGCTCACGCACTTCGTCGTCCTCGGGGCGCTGCTCTTCTCGCTCGGGCTCTTCTGCGTCGTCACGCGCCGGAACGCGATCGGTATCCTGATGGGCGTCGAGCTGATCCTCAACTCGGCGAACCTCAACTACGTCGCCTTCGCTCGCTACGGCCACGGCGCGTACGACGGTCAGGTGTTCGCCATCTTCGTCATCATGCTCGCCGCGGCGGAGGCGGCGATCGGTCTCGCCATCGTGCTCGGCATCTACCAAGCCTTCGAGACGATCGACGTCGAGGCGACGGACAGGCTCAGGCGCTGATGGAGCCCACGCCGGCGCCGTACCTGGCGCTCGTCCCCTTGCTTCCGCTCGCCGGCGCCGTGGTGCTCGGTCTGGCGGGGGCGCGGCTCCAGGAGCGGTTCGGCAAGAACGCGATCGGGCTCGTCGCGTGCGGGACGGTCGGCGTCTCGTTCCTGCTCTCGGTCGTCGCCTTCGTCCAGCTCGCGAGCATGGAGCCCGAGCACCGGCTGCTCCTCGTGCGGCTCTTCCCCTGGATCCACGTCGGCAGCCTGAACGTCGACGTCGCCTTCGCGCTCGACCCGCTCTCCACCGTCATGATCCTCGTGGTCACCGGCATCGGCGGTCTGATCCACGTCTACGCCACCGGCTACATGCACGACGACGACGCGTTCTGGCGCTTCTTCGCCTACCTCAACCTCTTCACCTTCGCGATGCTGACCCTCGTCCTCGGCGACAGCCTGCTCCTCATGTTCGTCGGCTGGGAGGGCGTCGGCTTCTGCTCGTGGGGGTTGATCGGCTTCTGGCACAAGGAGGTCGCCAACACGACGGCCGGCAACAAGGCCTTCATCGTCAACCGCATCGGCGACTTCGGCTTCGTGCTCGGCATCTTCCTCCTCTTCTGGACGCTCGACGCCGCGGGCCACGGCACCCTCGTCTTCCGAGAGATGCGCCAGCACGCGCACCTGCTCGAGGGCCACCGGCTCTGGGGCGTCGCGGTGCCGACGCTCGCCACGCTCTTCCTCTTCGTCGGCGCGACGGGGAAGTCGGCGCAGATCCCCCTCTACGTGTGGCTGCCCGACGCCATGGCGGGCCCCACGCCCGTCTCCGCGCTGATCCACGCCGCGACCATGGTCACGGCCGGCGTCTACATGATCGCGCGGCTCAACTTCCTCTTCGCGATGGCGCCCTTCACGCTCGGCGTGGTGGCCGTCGTCGCGGCAGCCACGGCGCTGGTGGCGGCGACGATCGCGCTCACCCAGAACGACATCAAGAAGGTGCTGGCGTACTCGACGGTCTCGCAGCTCGGCTACATGTTCCTCGCCATGGGCGTCGGCGCGTACGCGGCCGGCATCTTCCACCTGATGACGCACGCCTTCTTCAAGGCCTGCCTCTTCCTCGGCAGCGGCAGCGTGATCCACGCCATGTCGGGCGAGCAGGACATGCGGAAGATGGGCGGCCTCTGGCAGAAGCTCCCGTCCACCGGCAGGACCTTCTTCGTCGCGACGCTCGCCATCGCGGGCATCCCGCCGTTCGCCGGCTTCTTCTCCAAGGACGAGATCCTCTTCCAGACCTTCACCAGCCCCTACGGTAGCCACCTGCTCTGGGGCGTCGGCATCGTGACCGCGTTCCTGACCGCATTCTACATGTTCCGGCAGTTCTTCATGGTCTTCACCGGCGAGTGCCGCGCGGACCATGAGACGCAGCACCACCTGCACGAGTCGCCGACCGTCATGACGGGGCCGCTCTGGGTGCTGATGGTCGGTGCGATCTTCGCGGGCTTCCTCTGGTTCCCCCACCACAGCGTGTTCGAGGCCTGGCTCGAGCCGGTGATGGCGCACCCCGCGGGCGCCGCGCCCCACGCCGAGACGGCGTCGCTCGCCCTCGAGGGCGGGTTGATGCTCCTCTCGATCGTGGCCGCCGCGCTCGGCATCGGCCTCGCCTACCTGATGTACTACGCCCGCCGCCTGCGCCCCGAGGTCTTCAGCGAAGCGCTCCGCGGCCTGCCGTACCGGCTCTCGCTCGACAAATACTACGTCGACGAGCTGTACGGCTTCGTCTTCGTGCGCGGTACCCTGGCGCTCTGCCGCGCTGCCGCGTGGTTCGACCTCCACGTGATCGACGGCCTCGTGAACCTGGCCGCGACGCTCACGCGCGGCGTCTCGACCGTCGTCGGCCTGTTCGACCTCTACGTGGTCGACGGGGCGGTCGATGGCGTCGCCACCACGACGCAGTTCTTCGGCCGGCGCATCCGGAACCTCCAGACCGGCGCGATCAACGCCTACCTCTACGTGATCATCCTGGGGCTCCTGGGCGGCGTGCTCCTCTACTGGTCGCTGGCGGTGGCGGGTTGATGGCGGACGTCGCCTTCAAGCAGGTCGACGTCTTCACCGACCGGCCGTTTCGCGGCAATCCGGTCGCGGTGGTGTTCGGGGCCGACAGGGTCGACGCCGCGGAGATGCAACGGATCGCGGCCTGGACGAATCTCTCGGAGACCACCTTTCTCCTGTCCCCGTCGGTCATGGGCGCCGACTACCGGCTCCGCATCTTCACGCCGCGGAGCGAGATACCGTTCGCCGGCCACCCGACGATCGGCTCGGCGCACGCCGTGCTCGAGAGCGGGATGCTCGGCCCCCGCCCGCGCGCGGTCACGCAGGAGTGCCTCGCGGGGCTCGTCCGCATCACGGTCGAGGAAGGCGGGCTCTTCGCGGCGGTGCCGCGCATCCGGATCATGGGCGAGCACGCGGCCGCGGCGCCGCGCATCGGCGCGGCGCTCGGGGTCGAGGTGCCCGCCGCGCCGCCGCCGCTCGCGATCGACGTCGGTCCCACCTGGCTCGTCGCGTGCCTGGCGGACCGCGAGACGCTCGGGCGGGTGACCCCGGACCTGCCCGCGATCGTCGCGCTCGGCGAGGAGCTCGGCGTCGGCGGCGTCACGGTGTACGCGCTCGGCGAGGCCGACGGGGCCGCCGTTCACGTGCGCTCCTTCGCGCCCGCCGCGGGCGTCGCCGAGGACCCGGTCTGCGGCAGCGGCAACGCGGCGGTGGGCGTGCACCTCGCGCACGGCGGGCTCCTCGCGCGGACGGGCGAGCGCTACCTCGCGAGCCAGGGCACGGAGCTCGGCCGCGCGGGACGCGTCACGGTGCGCGTGCACGACGGCGGGCGGCGGGTCGAGATCGGCGGCGCCGCGGTGACGGCGGTCGACGGCCGCATCACGGTCGGATGAAGGACTAACGATGCCACATCTCTTGAGCTGGATGATCTTCTTCCCGTTGATCGGCGCGGTGGTGATCCTGTCGCCGCTCGTGCGGGCGCCCAACACAATCCGGTGGCTAGCCGTCGCCTCGACGGTGCCCTCGCTCTTTCTGGCCATCCTGCTCCTGGCCCAGTTCAATCCCGGCGCGGGCTTCCAGGCCGTGGAGAAGGTGCCGTGGGTGCAGCAGTTCGACGTCCAGTACTTCGTCGGCGTCGACGGTATCAGCATCACGATGGTCGTCCTCACCGCGCTCCTCTGCTTCCTCTGCATGTTCGCCTCGTGGGGCATCGACAAGGGTGTGAAGGGCTACTTCGCGCTCTTCCTCCTCCTCGAGACCGGCATGCTCGGCGTTTTCTGCGCGCTCGATTTCTTCCTCTTCTTCGTCTTCTGGGAGATGATGCTCCTGCCGATGTACTTCTTGATCGGCATCTGGGGCGGCCCGCGGCGCGAGTACGCGGCGATCAAGTTCTTCCTCTACACGCTGCTCGGCTCCGTGCTTCTCCTCGTCACCATCCTCTACCTGTACTTCGCCTCAGAGCCGCACTCCTTCGACATGACGCAGCTCGGGCGGATGGTCGCCGACAAGATCCCGCTCAAGGTCCAGATCACGCTCTGGACCGCGCTCTTCATCGGCTTCGCGATCAAGATCCCCGCCTTCCCGTTCCACACCTGGCTGCCCGACGCGCACGTCGAGGCGCCGACCGCCGTCTCGGTCATCCTCGCCGGCGTGCTGCTCAAGATGGGCACGTACGGCATCCTGCGGATCAACTACGGCATCCTGCCCGCGGCGACGCTCGCGCCGGCGTGGGGTGGGCGCTCGCTCGCCTTCTGGCTGCTCGCCGCGCTCGGCACCTGGAACATCATCTACGGCGCGGTCTGCGCCATGGCGCAGACCGATCTCAAGAAGCTCGTCGCCTACTCGAGCATCAGCCACATGGGCTACGTGATGCTCGGCATGGCCGCGTTCACGCCGCAGGGGATCAACGGCGCCGTCCTCCAGATGTTCAACCACGGCACCATCACCGCCATGCTGTTCCTGCTGGTCGGCGTGATCTACGACCGCGCGCACCACCGCGAGATCAACGGCTTCGGCGGCCTCGCCTCGATCGTCCCCCTCTACACGGGGGTCACCGGCTTCGCGTTCTTCGCCGCCATGGGGCTCCCGGGCCTCTCGGCGTTCATCTCCGAGGTGCTGGTGCTGCTCGGCGCCTGGCAGCAGTACCCGGCGCTCACCGTGGTGGCGGCGAGCGCCGTCGTCTTGACCGCCGGCTACCTCCTCTGGACGCTCCAGCGCATGTACCTCGGGAAGCCCAACGAGAAGTACCTGACGCTCGAGGAGATCAGCTGGCGCGAGCTTGGCACGCTCCTGCCGCTCGCCGCGATCGTGCTCTTCCTCGGCATCTACCCGACCGCCATCCTGAACCTCCAGAGCCCGGCGCTGCTCCGGCTGAACGACACCGTTACGAGCGCGGCGCCGCCGGGCGCGGCCCGGATCGTGAACGCCCGCGACGCGCGATGAGCAGCAACGCGAGCCTCGCCTGGTTCCTCCCCGAGCTGGCGCTCACGGTGACGATCCTCGCCGTCGTCTTCCTCGACCTGGCGCTCACTGGGGCGCGGCGCGAGAGCCCGGGGACGGCGCCCGGACGGCTCGCGCTCTTGGGCGCCGGCGCGGCGCTTGCGCTGACGCTCGGCCTGCCGTCGCTCGGCGTGCCGGGTCTCCTCGGCGCCGCAGGCCGTCAGGCCTGGCTCTTCGACCGCATGCTCGTCCTCGACGGCTTCAGCGTCTTCTTCAAGGTGCTGCTCGGCCTGGC
>JBGQET010000108.1:0-15221 GCA_041496545.1 Binatia bacterium
CCTGGTTCTTCACCGTCCACGACACCGTCATCGGCTGCCCGGCGCCGATCGTCGCGGTGGAGGCGCTGAACGCCGTCGGCACGAGGTCGGGCGTCTGCACGGTGAGCGGGATCACCGTCGTCGACACGTTGTTGGCCTCGTTCCCGTTCTCGAAGACCCCGCCGTAGTTGTCGGTCCGGAAGAGCAGGAAGTAGGCCCCCGCCGCCTGGTTCGTCGGGATGGTGATCGCCTGGTTGGTCACGCTGTAGGTGCCGTTGGCGCCGAGCGGGCCCGCGTGCGTGGGGTTGCTCAGCGTGACGTCGTCGGCGTTGCCGATCACCTGATCGGTCGACAGCACGACCAGGTCGTACCACGACCCGAAGGCGGTGCCCGCGTCCTGGTTCTTCACCGTCCACGACACCGTCATCGGCTGCCCGGAGACGATGGTCGCGGTGGAGGCGCTGAACGCCGTCGGGACGAGATCGGGCGTCTGCACGGTGAGCGGGATCGGCGTCGGCCAGGTGTTGTTGGCGTTGTTGTTCTCCGGGACCTGGTCGTAGAGGTCGGCGCGGAAGAGGAGGAAGTAGCTCCCCGCCGCCTGGTTCACCGGGATGGTGATCGTCTGGTTGGTCACGCTGTAGGTGTCGTTCTCGGCGAGCGGGCCGGCGTGGCTGGGGGTGACGAGCGAGACGTCGTCGACGTTGCCGAAGAGCTGATCGGTCGAGAGCACGACCTGGTCGTACCAGGAGTTGGCGGCGGCGACCGGACCCTGGTTCTTGACGGTCCACGAGACCGTCATCGGCTGGCCGGACACGATGGTCGCGGTCGAGGCCGAGAACGCCGTCGGCGCCAGGTCGGCCCGCGGCATGGTGGTGGTCGTGGTGGTGGTCGTCGTCGCCGTCGCGGTCGTGGTCGTGGTCGTGGTAGTGGTAGTGGTGGTCGTCGTCGTCGTCGTCTTGGTGGTGGTGGTCGTGGTGCTGGTGGTGGTCGTCGCCGTCGTGGTCGTGGTCGTGGTGGTGGTGGTGGTGGTCGTCGTCGTCGTCGTCTTGGTGGTGGTGGTCGTAGTGCTGGTGGTCGCTTGATTGATCGTGGTCGTCGTGGTGCTGGTGGTCGTCGTGGTGGCGACCGTCGTCGACGTCGTGGTCGTCGGCGCGCTGGTCGTCGTCGTCGACGGCGGCGGGCACGTGCAGTCGTCGTTGCACGGCCCCGTGGGACACGTGACCGTCGCGTCACATTGCTCGAGCAGGCCGTCGAAGACGCCGTCGTGGCAGCTCGAGATGACGGCGGTGAACGTCCGCTTCACGTGCGGCTTCTTGGCCTTGAATACGCCTCGCATCGTGGTGCACGTCGGATCGATCTTCACGACGAGCTGCGCGGAGCTGGAGAGGTTCTGGCACTTCTTCCACGTGACCCGGAGCGTCGTCCCCGACCGGCTGGCGGTCGGCCGCTTCGGCCGGATCGCCGGACAGCCGCTGTCGACCGCGACCTCGGCGCCGTAGTTCACCGCGTCGATCGCCAGCGGCGCGCCCGGCCCGACGATGAGCTGCTCGCCACGGACCACGTACCGCCCCGGGTTGCAGGGCGTGTACTTCTTCTTCTTCGCGACGACTGGATCGTGGCCGGAGAGAACGACGAGCGCGGCGAGTGCAAGGGCGGAGAGGCGGGTCCTGTTCACGATGCGACCTCCGATCGATCTCGAGCGTCTAACCGAGTACGTGCAGCTCGGGGCTATACGACGAAGCTCCCGCCCGGCGCCAGGGGGAGGCGACGCGCGCCGGGAGGTGCTGGGGCGGCGCTCCGCCGGTCAGTCGGCCGCGAAGCGCAGCGTGATCGGCCGCCCGTTGCGACGCACCGACAGCCGCACGGGCTCGCGGCTCGCCCGCGCGCCCGCGCGGCTCGCCAGCTCGGCCGCCGACGCGACGGGCTCGTCGTCGAGCGCCGTGATGACGTCGCCGCGCGCCGCCTCGTGCGCAGGCCCCGTCGCGACGACGTCCGCGACCAGCACGCCCCGCGGCTGGGGCGCGGGGAAGAAGACGGCGATCTCGGGCGTCAGGTCCTGCACCGTGAGACCCCAGAGGTGGACCGGCCCGGGTCCGCCCTCGCCCTCGGCCGCCGCCGCCTTCGCGAAGACGCCTTCGTCGACCAGGATCGGTCCGTGCAGGCGGAGCGCGAGCGCGATCGCGTCGCTCGGGCGCGCGTCGACGGTGAGGCCCTCGCCGCCGGGACGCGCGAGGTACAAGGTGGCGAAGTAGGTGGCGCCGCGCAGGTCCTCGATCACCACGTGGTCGAGCCGGCCGCCGAGCCGCTCGACGAGCTGCTTCATCAGATCGTGCGTCAGCGGCCGCGGCGGCGGGGTGCCGGCCATCTCGATGGCGATCGCCTGGGCTTCGAAGGGGCCGATCCAGATCGGCAGCGCGCGTCTCTCCCCGCCCTTCTCGACGAGCTGCACCACCGGCGAGCCGGTCGTCGCGTCGAGGCGGAGGCCCTGCACCTCGACCTCGAGCGTCCGTGCCGAGGCGCCCGCCGCCGGGAGGGCGAGGAGCGCGACGGCGAGCAGCGCCGTCGAGCGCATCGTCGCGGATCATACCCCCGGCGCGGGGTGCGGCAATACCCGATTCAAGCCCGCGACGCGGATTGTCGATACCACGAGACGGATGGCCACGACTCGCGAGCGCCCCCCCCGCCGTGCGCTCGTCCTTGCGGGCGGCGGGGTCGCCGGCGGTCTATACGAGGTCGGGGCGCTGCTCGCGCTCGACGCGATGTGCGAGGACCTGTCGGCCACCGACTACGACCTCTACGTCGGCACGAGCGCGGGCGCCTTCATCGCGGCGCTGCTCGCCAACCGCGTCACGCCGCAGCAGTTGCGCGAAGCGGTCGAGCTCGACCGGCGGACGCTGCGGCGGCTCTCGGGCTCGCAGTTCCTCTCACTCCCGTGGCGCGACTGGCTGGCCGTCGTGCCGCGGCTCGCCACCGCCCTCCCCACCGTCGCGCGCGACCTCTACCTCAACTGGCGCGAGGTGCTGGTGCTCGACACGCTCACCTCCCTGGTGCGGCATCTGCCGCGCGGCCTCTTCACGCTCGACGGCCTCGAGGCCTACGTCCGCCACGCCCTCACGCGGGGCGGTCGCACCGACGACTTCCAGCGCCTGCGCCGCCGGCTCCTCGTCCCCGCGACCGTGCTCGACACGGGCGCCATCCACGTCTTCGGCGCGTCGCGGCGTGACCGCACGCCGATCTCGCGCGCGGTCGCCGCCTCCGCCGCCGTGCCGCTCCTCTACGAGCCGGTCTCGATCGACGGGGTGGACTACGTCGACGCGGCGATCACCAAGACGGCGCACGCCGGGCTCGCGATCGATCGCGGCGCGCGGCTGATCGTGGTCGTGAGCCCGATCCGTCCGCTCGTGCTGGAGGGCGCTGCGCGCGGGCGCATCCGCGACAACGGCATCCTCGCGATCGCCAGCCAGGCGCTCCGCATCACGCTCCACCGCCGGCTGCACGACGGCTTCCGCCGCCACGCCTACGAGCACCCGGAAGCCGACATCGTGCTCCTCGAGCCCTACGAGCGCGACCTCGCGCTCTTCGAGACCCCGCTCATGACCTACTCGCTGCGCCGCGAGGTGATCCGCCGCGGCTACCGGACGACGGTGAAGACCATCGTCGCCGACTTCGAGCGCTACGCGGCGCTGTTCGCGCGCCACGGCGTGACGCTCCTGTCGCGCGCGGAGATCGAGCGGCGCGCGCGGCGCTGGAGCAGCGTCGCGGCGGCCCGCCGAATGCCGCCGCGCGCGCGGGCGGTCAGCTAGAGCCGCCCCGGCCGCGCTTGAACCGCAAGCGCGGGTCGTGCTCCTAAGTCGCACGACATGGAGCCTTCCAGCCTCACCGGCGAAGCGCTCGAGCGCGCCGTGGCCGAGGAGCAGGAGCGGAGCAGCCTCCAGATCGGGCTGCTCCGGCTGATCGGCCTCACCGCCTTCCTCACGCTCGTGGTGCTCCTCCGGACGCTGATCCCGGGGTGGATCGGCGGCGTCGTGCGCCTCGGGTGGTACTGGGTCGCCGCGGTCCTCGTCTATCTGGGAGCCCGTCGCTCGCGCTGGATCGCACGCCTCGGGGGGCTCGCGATCCCGCTCGTCGACATGCCGATGCTCTTCTTCGTGCTCTCGGGTGTGTTGACGGACCTCCAGACCAAGGGTCTCGCCACCGACGCGCGCGTCGTCGCGGCAATGGCCGGTCTCTTCTATTCCCTGCTCGTGCTGCTCGCGTCGTTCTCGCTGCGCGACCGCGATATCTATCTGTCGGCGGCCGTCGCCGCTCTCTGCGAAGGGCCGCTCCTCTATCGCGCCGGCGGGGACCTAACCGTCGTCCCCGCCATCGAGCTGGGGCTCGTCATGGCCGGTATGCTCGCGGTCCAGGCGAGCCGGCGGGCCATCCGGCTCGTGCAAGCGGTCGCCGCCGAGCAGCTCTTCCTCTCGCCCGAGGTGGCGCGCGTGGTCCACGAGCGCGGCCTCGCGACGGTGATGCGTCAGGACCGCGTGTCGCTCTCGGTGGTCGTCTGCGACCTGCGCGGCTTCACCGCGTTCTCCGAGGCCGCGGCGGCCGAGGAGGTCGTGCAGCTCTTGACGGAGTACTACGACGCGGTCGGCCGCGTGGTCACCGGCTTCGGCGGCACGATCAAGGACCACGCGGGCGACGGCGTGCTCTCCCTCGTCGGCGCGCCCGTCGCGTACGACGACCACGCCCAGCGCGCGGTCGCCCTCGCGCACGAGCTCCGCGCGCGCGGCGCGGAGGTGCTCGCACCCTGGCGGCGCGTCGGCGTCGAGCTCGGGCTCGGGATCGGCGTCGCGAGCGGGTACGTGACCGTGGGCGCGATCCGCGGCGCGACGCGCCTCGAGTACGTCGCCGTCGGCGCGGCCGTGACGCTCGCCTCCCGGCTCTGCCAGCAAGCCGAGCCGGGCCAGGTGCTCGTCGACCAGCGCACCGTGGCGCTGGTCGGCGACCACGCCTCGGGGTACCGCCTCGCGGAGCTCCGGACCGCGGAGCTGAAGGGCTTCGCGCGGCCCGTGACGATCTTCGAGCTGGTGGCATAGGTCGCGAGCCCCTCCGTGTCGCGCCTTTCGACCATCCGCGCCACTGTACGGACCGCAGCGACCGGACGCGAGGTCACGCCCCGAGTAAATTGACGCTCGCGCGCGATCTGGCGTATGACCCGGACGCTCCCGCCATGACATTCGTGCAGCGTCACCGGCTCGCGTCCGAGCTCGCCTTGCTCGCGCTCGTCGCGTACCTGGCGGCGCTCAGCGTGAGCGCCGGCGTGCGGAGCCTGTGGGCCGACGCGCTGCCGCCGCCCCCGGCGCCGGTCGAGCCCGTCGCCGTGGAGCCGACGGCGCCGCTCGCCGCGTACGCCGTGATCGCCGAGCGCGACATCTTCAACCCCGGCGCCGCGGGCGCCGGACGACGCGCCGCGGGGGCGCTGCGCCTCTGGGGCGTTGCCTTCACCGGACACGAGGCGCGGGCCGTGATCGAGGACACCGCGACGCACCGCCAGGACCTCTACCGCGTCGGCGACACCGTCGGCGGCGCGCGCGTCGCCTCGATCGACTGGGACCGCGTCGCGCTCGCCGGCGCCGACGGCGAGGAGACGCTCGAGCTGTCCACCCCCGCCGGTGAGCCGCCGCCGGCCGAGGCGGCGCCGCCCGCGGCCGGCGCCGCGACCGACGCCCGCATCCGCCAGACGGCGGAGAACGCCTTCGTCGTCGACCGGCGCGAGCTCGCCGGCGCGGCCGACAACATGAGCGGGCTGCTGACCCAGCTGCGCGCCGTCGCCGAGGTGCGCGAGGGCCGGCCCGCCGGCTTCCGCCTCTTCCAGATCCGCGAGGGCAGCCTCTTCGCGCGCCTCGGGCTCCACAACGGCGACGTCGTGCAGCGCGTGAACGGCACGCCCATCGCCGACCCGACCGCCCTCCTCGGCTTCCTCGGGCGCCTCGGGCGCGAGCCGCGCGTGGCGCTCGACATCGTGCGCGCCGACGCGCCGCGCACGCTCGTCTACGACCTCCGATGAAGGCCTTCGCCTTAGCTCTCCTCGCCCTGGCACTCGCCGCGCCCGCCGGCGCGGAGGAGGACGCTACCGTCGCGCTCAACTTCCAGGACGTCGAGCTGCCCGTGCTCGCCAAGTTCGTCTCCGAGGTGACGGGGCGCAACTTCATCGTCGACGACCGCGTGCGCGGCAAGGTGACCATCATCTCGCCCACCCGCATCACGCCCGAGGAGGCCTACGTCGTCTTCCAGTCGGTCCTCCAGGTGAAGGGCTTCACCACCGTGCCGAGCGGCGCGTTCGTGAAGATCGTGCCGGCGCGCGACGCGCGGGAGACGACCGTGCCGACCGGCGGCCGGCGCGGCGACGAGGTCGTCACCCGCATCCTGCCGCTCCGCCACGCCGAGGCGGGCGCGCTGGTGCCCGTCCTCCAGCCGCTCGTCTCGAAGGACGGCCTCGTGACCGCGTACCCGCCCACCAACAGCCTCGTCGTGGTCGACGCGGGCGCCAACGTCGAGCGGCTGGCCGGTCTCCTCGGCGAGCTCGACGTGCCGTCGAGCGAGCGCGCGCTCGACGTCGTCCGCCTCCAGTTCGCGGCCGCCGACGAGCTGGCGCAACGGCTCCGCGACGCGCTCGGCGGCGCGAACGGCGCCGGGCTGCGGGTGATCGCCGACGCGCGCAGCAACGCGCTCGTCCTCTCCGGCGCGCCCGACGAGGTGCGGCGCGCCCGCGCCATCGTGGCGCGGCTCGACCAGGCGCTGCCGGCAGGCACCGCGCGCGTCAACGTGTACCGGTTGAAGTACGCCGACGCCGAGTCGCTCGTCCGCGTGCTGGCGCGACTCATCGGGCAGCCGGTCGAAGCGCCCGAGACGCCGCCCCAGCACGGCAGCTCGTTCATGCGCACGGCGGCGCGGACGATGGGCGCGCCCTACGGCTACGACGCCGGCCTGGGCGAGCCGCCGCCTCCGCCCCGCGCCCCCGCGCCGGCCGCCGCGCCCGCCGCCGCCGGCAGCGCCGCCGCCCTTCCGCTCGAGTCGCCGGTCCGCATCACCGCCGACCCCGCCACCAACTCCATCCTGGTGAGCGCCACGCCCGAGGACTGGGAGACGCTCCGCCGCGTCGTCGAGCAGCTCGACGTCCGCCGCCGCCAGGTGTTCGTCGAGGCGATCATCCTGGAGGCGTCGGTGGACAAGACCCGCGCCCTCGGCGTCGAGTTCCGTGCGGGCGGCGCGCTCGACGACCACCAGGGTCTCGCGCAGGCGAACCTGGGTACGCTCGCGAGCGCGGCCGCCAACCCGATGTCGCTCCCGGGCCTGCTGCTCGCGGCGGTGAGCAACGAGAAGGTGACGCTGCCCGACGGCAGCCGCGTGCCCGCGCAGACCGTCCTCCTCACCGCGCTCCAGACCGACAACGACGTGAACGTCCTCTCCGCGCCCAACATCGTCACCACCGACAACGAGGAGGCGGAGATCATCGTCGGCCGCAACGTCCCCTTCGTCGCCAGCCGCGCCACCAGCGCGAGCAACCTCGCCAACCTGTTCACCACCATCGAGCGGCACGACGTCGGCATCACGCTCCGCATGACGCCGCAGATCACGGCCGACGACTTCGTCCGCCTGACGCTCTTCGAGGAGGTGTCGGACATCGACCCGACGGCCGCCTCCGAGGTGGGCGACCCCGCGCTCGTCGGACCGACGACGACGATTCGCTCCGCCAGCACGGCCGTGGCGGCGCGCGACGGACAGACGATCGTGATCGGCGGGCTCCTCGCCGACACGGTACGCGCCAACGAGCGTGCCGTCCCGTACCTGAGTCGCATCCCGGTGCTCGGCCATCTCTTCCGCCGCGAGGACGACCAGCGCAGGAAGACCAACTTGCTCGTCTTCCTCACCCCGCACATCATCGCGTCGGACACCCAGATGGCCGAGAACTCGACCCGCGAGCGGGAGCGCATGCGCGCCGCCATGCCCCGGCGGCTCCGCCGGCACCCGGCGCTCCGCGGGCCGTCCTGGCAGGCGAGGTAGAGCATGCCACCCGCAACCTTGACCCTCACCGACAACCGCTCCGGCAAGCAGTACGAGCTGACGATCGAGAACAACGCCATCCGCGCCACGGACCTGGCGCGCATCCGCGTCACGGCCGACGAGCCCGGGCTCGTCAGCTACGACCCGTCGCTCGCCAACACCGCCACCTGCAAGAGCAAGATCAGCGTCATCGACGGCGAACGGGCCGCGCTCCGCTACCGCGGCTACCCGATCGAGCAGCTCGCCGAGCGCAGCACCTTCCTGGAGACCGCGTACCTGATCGTGAAGGGCGAGCTGCCGACCGCCTCGCACTTCCGGATGTGGCAGCAGAACATCAAGAACCACACCCTCACGCACGAGAACCTCAAGCGCGTCATCCAGGGCTTCCGCTACGACGCGCACCCGACGGGCGTCGTGGTGGCGACGGTCGGCGCGCTCTCCACCTTCTACCCCGACGCGCGCGACATCCGGAGCCTCGAGTCACGGCGCGTCCAGACACGACGGCTGATGGGCAAGATGCCGACGATCGCCGCCTTCGCGCACCGGCACAGCCTGGGCCTGCCCTTCGTCTATCCCGACAACGAGCTCTCCTACCCCGGTAACTTCCTCTCGATGATGTTCCGGATGACGGAGCTCCAGTACCAGTCGAACCCGGTCCTCGAGCGCACCCTCGACGTGCTGTGGATCCTGCACGCCGACGACGAGCAGAACTGCTCGACGACGGTCATGCGCGCCGTCGGCAGCGCGCAGTCGGACCCCTACCTCGCGGTCGCGGCCGCGGCGGGCGCGCTCGGCGGGCCGCGTCACGGCGCGGCCAATGAGGACGTCATCCGCATGCTTGAGGAGATCGGCTCGCCCGCGCGCGTGGGCGAGTTCGTCCGCCAGGTCCGCGCCGGCGAGCGGACGCCGCACGGCTTCGGCCACCGCGTCTACAAGCCGTACGACCCGCGCGCCCGCATCCTCGCCCGCCTGGCCCCCGAGGTCTTCGAGGTGACCGGGCGGACGCCGCTCGTCGAGACCGCGCTCGCGCTCGAGCGCGCAGCCCTGGAGGACGAGTACTTCGTCGCCCACCGGCTCTTCCCCGCGGTCGACTTCTACTCGGGCGTCATCTACCACGCGATGGGCATCCCGACCGAGATGTTCCCCGTCCTGCTCGCGATCGCGCGCACCGCGGGCTGGATGGCGCAGTGGGCGGAGCTGGTCCTCGACGACGAGCAGAAGATCACCCGCCCGCGGCAGATCTACGTCGGCTCGCCCGATCGCGCCTACGTGCCGCTCGCCGAGCGGCAGGACGGCGGCGCGCTCGAGCCCGAGGTGCGCGGTCCGCTGTGAGCACGCCGGCCGCCGACCCGGTCGCCGCTGCGCGCGCGCTCGCGGCCGCGGCCGGCCTGCCGTTCGCCGCCGCGCCGCCCTGCCTGCCGCCGCGCGAGCTGGTCGCGCCGCTGCCCATGCCGTTCGCGCGCCGCCACCTCGTCCTGCCGCTCGGCCGCGACTACGCCGGGCTCGACGTCGCGGTCGCCGACCCCACCGCGCTCGACGCGCTTTCGGACCTCCGCTTCCTCTACCGCACGCCCGTCCGTCCCCTCGTCGTGCCGGCGCCCGCGCTCCGCGAGGCGATCACGCGCGCCTACGACGCCGCGTCGCGCTCCGCCGCCGACACCATGGACGCGATCGAGGACGAGCGCCTGGACCTGGCGCCGACCGCGCTCCCCGAGCCGCCCGACCTGCTCGAGGCCGGCGACGAGGCGCCCACGATCCGTCTCGTCAACGCGCTCCTCTCGCAGGCGGTCAAGGACGGCGCGAGCGACGTCCACATCGAGCCGTACGAGCGCGACCTCGCCGTCCGCTTCCGCATCGACGGCCTGCTGACGGACGTGCTGTCGCCGCCCCCCGCCATGGCGCCGGCGATCGCCTCGCGCGTGAAGGTCATGGCCGGGCTCGACGTCGCCGAGCGGCGCCTCCCGCAGGACGGCCGCATCGCGCTCCGCGTCGCGGGACGCGACGTCGACGTGCGCGTCTCGTGCGTGCCTGTGGGGACGGGCGAGCGCGTCGTGCTGCGCCTCCTCGACCGCGCCTCCGCCCTCCTCGACCTCCGCGACCTCGGCCTCGCGGCGCCGACCGCCGCCGCCCTCGGCGGCGTGCTCGGCCAGAGCCACGGCATCGTGCTCGTCACCGGCCCCACGGGGAGCGGCAAGACGACGACGCTCTACGCCGTGCTCCGCCGCCTCGCGACGGGCGAGCGCAACATCATGACGATCGAGGACCCGATCGAGTACCGGCTGCGCGGCATCGGGCAGATGCAGGTCTCCCCGCGCATCGGGCTCGGCTTCGCGAGCGGGCTCCGCGCCATCCTCCGCCAGGACCCCGACGTGATCCTGGTGGGCGAGATCCGCGACCGCGAGACGGTCGAGATCGCGATGCAGGCGGCGCTGACGGGCCACCTCGTCTTCGCGACACTCCACACGACCGACGCCTGCGGCGCCGTGACCCGCCTCCTCGACATGGGCGTCGAGCCGTTCCTCATCTCGTCCTCGGTGCTCGCCGTGCAGGCGCAGCGCCTGGTGCGCCGGGTCTGCGCTGCGTGCGCCGTCGAGGGCCCGCCGACGCCCGCGGAGCGCCACGCCCTGGGCGCCGCGGCGCCCGCCACGCTTCGCCACGCCGGCGCGGGATGCGATGCCTGCCGCGGCACGGGCTACCGCGGCCGCGTCGGCATCCACGAGCTGGTCGTGGTGGACGACGCCGTGCGCGGGCTCGTCATGGCGCGGAGCGACGCCGCCGCGCTTCGCCGCCGGGTCGCCGCGGCCGGCGTGCCGTCGCTCCGGGACGACGGGCTCGCCAAGGCCGCCGCGGGCGTCACCACCGTCGCCGAGGTGCTGCGCGCGACACGGGACGAGGGCTGATGCCGGTCTTCGCGTGGCGCGCGCTCACCCCCGCCGGCCGCGCCAGCGCCGGCGTGATCGACGCCGAGTCGACGCGCGCCGCCTGGCAGGCGCTCCGCGCGCGCGGCGTCTACCCGACCGATCTCCGCGCCGGGGAGACGGCGCGCGCGTACGCCGCCCGCCGGCCGCCGGCCGCCGAGCTGGCCGCCGCGACGCGCGCCCTCGCCACGCTCGTCGCCGCCGCCGTGCCGCTCGCGGAGGCCCTCGGCGCGGTCGCGGAGGAGACGGCGCACGCCGGCCTCGCGCACGCGCTCACCCTCGCGGGCGCTCGACTCCGCGAGGGCGAGCCGCTCGCCGACGCGCTCGGCGGGAGCCCGCGCGTCTTCCCGGCGGTCTTCCGCGAGCTGGTGCGCGCGGGCGAGGCGAGCGGCGCGCTCGTGCCCGTCCTCGAGCGGCTGGCGGCGCACGTCGAGGCCGCCGCCGCGGCGCGCGCCCGGCTCCGCGCCGCGCTCGCGTATCCGCTCGTCATGACGGCCGCCACGGCCGCGGTGCTCGGCTTCCTGCTCGCCTGGGTGGTGCCGCAGGTGACCACGCTCTTCGCCGAAACCGGCGCCCGCTTGCCGCTCGCCACGCGCGCGCTGGTCGCGGTCACGGCGGTCGCCGGTGCGGTGTGGTGGGTCGTGCTGCCGCTCGCCGCGGTCGTGGCGATCGGCCTCCGCGCGTGGGCGGCGCGGCCCGCGGGGCGCGCGCGGCTCGACGCCGTCGTACTCGGGTTGCCGATCGCCGGCGCCCTCGTCCGCCAGGCGGCCGTGGCGCGCGTCGCGCGCACGCTCGCGGCGCTGGTCGCGAGCGCCGTGCCGCTCGAGGCGGCGCTCGGCATCGCGGCCGGCGTGGCCGGCAGCCGGCCCATCGCCGACGCGCTCGACGCCGCGCGCGCCGCGGTGCGCGAGGGCCGCCCGCTCGCCCCCGCGCTGGCCGCGACCGGCGCCTTCCCGCCGCTCCTCGTCCGTCTCGCGGCCGCCGGCGAGCGCGCCGGCGCGCTCGCCGGCGCGCTCGACCGCGCGGCCGCGGCGCACGAAGCCGAGGTCGAAGCCGCGGTCGCCGCCGCCACCGCGCTCGTCGAGCCGGCGCTCGTCCTCGTCATGGGCGCCGTCGTGCTCGCGCTGGTGGCCGCGATCCTGCTGCCGCTCTTCGAGCTGAACACGCTGGTGCGTTGATGCGACGCCGCGGCTACACGCTGCTCGAGATCATGGTGGTGGTCTTCATCTTGGGTCTGCTCGCCACGCTGGTCGCGCCGAAGCTCCTCGGCCGCGCGGAGGACGCGCGGCGTACCAAGGCCGTCGCCGACATGAAGAGCGTCGCCCAGGCCCTCGAGCTCTATCGCCTCGACAGCGGCGCGTACCCGACCACCGAGCAGGGCCTCGACGCGCTCATCCACAAGCCCGACCGGCCGCCCATCCCGCGCGCCTGGAAGCCCGAGGGCTACCTCGACCGCGTGCCGCTCGACCCCTGGGGCAACGCGTACGTCTACGTCACCGACGGCGCACGGTTCAGGCTCAAGTCCTACGGCGCCGACGGCGTCGAAGGCGGCGAAGGAAAGTTCGCGGATGTCGAGAACTGAGCTGCCGTGCACGGGTCGCGGGGCGCCGGGGACCCCCGCTGGCTCAGGTTCGGCCGCGCGGACGGCGCGGTGCTCGGCGCGCGGCGTGCGCGGCCTCACATTCGCCCTCGGGGGTCCCCGGCGCCCCGCGACCCGTACGCGACGGCTGGTCCGTTCTCGGCGTCCTGCTGACGGTGGGGTGTCGTTCGAGCGGCGGGGCTTCACGCTGCTCGAGGTGATGGTCGCGCTCGGCGTGATTGCGCTCGCCGCGGCCATCGTGCTGCCGCGGCTGGGCGACGGTGGGGCGACGGCGGTCGAGGTGGCCGCGCGGCGGATCGCGGATGCGGCGAACTACGGGCGCGAGCGGGCCATCCTCGGCGGGACGCCGATGCGGCTCGTGGTCGACCTCGACGGGGGGCGGTGGGAGGTGGGGCGGCCGGCGCGCGAGGCGACGCGCGTCGAGCGCGACGCCTCGCGTCCGGACGCGCTGCCGGCGGGTGTGCGCGTGCGCGCGGTCGCGCGCGGGGAGACCGACGTCGCGCGCGGCGGCGTCGCGGTCCTCGACTTCGACCCCGCGGGCGACGCCCTGCCCGCGCGCCTCGACCTCGCCGACGGGCGCGGGCACGCGGCGCGCGTCCTGCTGCCGCCCGCCGGGGCGCGCGCCGTGGTGGAGCGATGAGGGCGCGCGGCACGACGCTCCTCGAGACGCTGGTCGCGCTCGCTGTGACGGCGCTCGTGCTGGCGGCGCTGGCCGGGCTCGTGTCGCGCGCGCACGCCGCGCGGACGCGGGCGACCGCGGCCGCGGACCGCGTGGCGGCGGTGCGCACGGTCCTCGTCCGCATGGCGGCGGAGCTCGAAGCGGCGCGCGCGCCGGGGACGGAAGTCACGCGCGACCCGACGCGCCTGTGGTCCGCGCTCCGCTTCACCACCACCGTGCGCGACCCCGCGCCGCCCGGCGTGCTCGCGGGTGACGTGCGCCTGGTCGGCTACCGGGTCGAGCCCGACGGCGCGCTCGTGCGGCGCGAGACGGCGCGGCCGGCGCCGCCCGACGCGGTCGAGACGGACGGCACGGCGCTCCTCCACGGCGTGCGCGCCTTCCGCGTCCGCTGCTTCGACGGCACGGCGTGGGTCGACGCCTGGCCGGCCGGGCCGCTGCCGCGCGCCGTCCAGCTCGACCTGGCGGTGGACGACGGCGCCGGCGGCGTCGACGAGATCGGCACCGCCGTCGCGCTGCCGCTCGCGCGGGAGAGCGGATGAGGGTCGTCGGGGTCGACGTCGGCGAGCGCGAGTGGCGGGTCGCGGTCGGCGAGCGGCGGCTGGGCGCCGTGCGCCTCCTCGGGCTCGAGCGCATCCCGCGCCAGGGCGACGCGTTCCCCGCCGCGCTCGCGGGCAGGGTCCTGACCGCGCTGCCCGCCGCGCTCGCCGCCCACCGCGTCCTCGTCCTGCCCTTCCGCGAGCGGCGCCGGCTGGCGCGCACGGTGCCGCTCGAGCTGCTCGGGCAGCTCCCCGTCGAGCCGGAGCACCCGGTGGTCGCCTTCACCCCGCTCGGCGCCGTGCCCGGCGGCACCGCCGTCCTGGCCGCGGTCGCGCGCCGCGCGGATCTGGACGCGCACGCCGCCGGGCTTCCCCCGGCGACCGTCGCGCTCGCGCCGCTGCCGCTCTGGAGCCTCGTGCCCGCCGCGCTCGGCGACGCGGCGGTCGTGCTCGCCGACGGCGCGCGCTCGGCGCTGAGCGTCCGGCGCGACGGGCGGGTCGCCGGGCTCCGCGCGCTCGGCGCCCACGCCTCCGAGCCGGCGGCGCTCGCCGCCGAGGTCCGCTGGACGCTCGCGGCGCTCGGTGGCACACCGCCCGCGCTCGTCGTCGCGGGCGCCGACGCGGGCCCCGCGCTCGAGGCGGCGCTCGCCGGCGCGACCGGCGTGCGCCCGCTCGGGATCGCCGCGGTCGCGGGGCTCGACCTCGCGCCCGCGGACACCGTGGCGGCCTGCGCCCTCGCCGCGGGGCTGATCGTGGCCGCGCCGGCGCTCACCTTCGGCGACGCCGTGGGGCCCGCCGGCTCGCTCCGGCGGGCGGGCACGCTCGCCGCGGCCGCCCTCGCGCTCGCCGTGCTGGACCTCGGCCTCGTCCATCACGGGCTCACCCGACGCGACGCCGCACTCACCGCCGCCATCCATCGCGAGGCGGCCGCCGCCCTTCCCAGCGCGCGACTCGTCGCGCCGCGCGCCGAGCTGGCGGCGGCGCTCGCCGCGCGCGGCCGGCGGGGGGCGGCGCGCGCGAGCGGCCTCGGCGTCCTCCGCGAGCTGTCGACGCGCGTCCCGGCGAGCCTGCGGCTCGACCTGGACGAGCTGGCCGTCGACGGCGACGGCGTCCGCCTCCACGGCCGCGCGGAGAGCTTCGACGCGGTGGACGCGCTCCGCCGCGCGCTCGCGGCGTCGCCGCTCCTCGCCGACGTGACCGCCGACGACACCCGCACCACGGTCGACGGCCGGCGGGTGGAGTTCCGCCTGCACGCCGCGCGCCGGCCGGGCGGGGGGACGTCGTCGTGAACGGCTGGCTCGAGCGCCTCTCGGGACGCGAGCGGCGGCTGCTCGCGCTCGCCGCCGCGGCGGCGCTCGCCATCGGCGCGGGCGCGCTCGCGCTCGCCGTGCGCGACGACCTCGCGACGCTCCGCGCGCGCGTCGCCGGACACGAGCGCGAGCTCGCCGAGGTGCGCCGCC
>JBGQET010000109.1:0-15049 GCA_041496545.1 Binatia bacterium
CTCTGGAAAGACTGACCCGGCGGGGGCCGGGCGCATGATGCGCCGTACCCTCGAGTCCATCTTCCGACCCTACGAGCCGTCCGACGCCGAACGGAGCGATCGCTCCGCCGGCGATCGTTCGCGCCACCGCGTCAAGGTCCGTGAGTCCATCCGCGAGAACATCGCCGACATCATCGCGGAGGAGTCGATCATCGGGAAGGACCGCGGGCGCATCATCAAGGTCCCCATCCGCGGCATCCGCGAGTACAAGTTCGTCTACGGCGACAACACGCCGGGCGTCGGCCAGGGGAACGGCGAGTCGCAGTCCGGCCAGGTCGTCGGCAAGGTGAAGCAGCAGGGCCGCGGCGGTGAGGACAAGGCGGGCGACCAGCCGGGCCAGGACTACTACGAGACCGACGTCACGCTCGAAGAGCTGATCGAGATCATGTTCGAGGACCTCGAGCTGCCCGACCTCGAGCGCAAGGCGCTCCGCCAGATCGAGGCCTTCCGGCTCGCCAAGCGCAAGGGCTACCGGGCCGTCGGCATCCGCGTGCGGCTCGACAAGCGCCGCACCGTGCGCCAGCGCGTGCGGCGCAAGCTCGCCACCCGCGGCCGGCGCGAGATGGCGGCGCGCGCGGCGGCGTTCGAGGGCGACGTCAGCGGGGAGGACACCAAGCGCTTCCCCTTCCACGAGGACGACCTCGTCTACCGCCACATGATCACCGACGTGAAGAAGGAGTCGAACGCGGTGGTCCTCTGCATCATGGACACCTCGGGGTCCATGGACACGATGAAGAAGTACCTGGCGCGGAGCTTCTTCTTCCTCCTCTACCAGTTCATCTCCACCAAGTACCGCAACGTCGAGATCGTCTTCATCGCGCACCACACCGAGGCCAACGAGGTCACCGAGGAGGAGTTCTTCCACAAAGGCGAGTCGGGCGGGACGTTCATCTCGTCGGGCTACAACAAGGCCTTGGAGATCATCCAGGCGCGCTACCACCCGTCGCTGTGGAACGTCTATGCCTTCCACTGCTCCGACGGCGACAACTTCGACTCCGACAACACCGCCGCGCTGCGTGCCGCCAAGGAGCTGGCCGAGGTCTGCAACCTCTTCGGCTACGGCGAGATCAAGCCGCTCGGGTCCCGTTACTACGAGAGCTCGATGCTGAACATCTTCCGCCGCCTCGACGCCGACAACTTCCAGACCGTCCTCGTGGAGCGCAAGGAGGACATCTGGTCCTCCTTCAAGGCCTTCCTCGCGCGCGACCGCGGCGCCGAGCAGACCGCATAGCCCCGCCGTGGCCTGGACGCTCAAGGACCTCGAGTACTGGGACGCACGCATCCGGGAGAAGGTCCTGGAGCTGGGGCTCGACTGCTACCCGCAGGAGTTCGATCTCTGCGACCACTCCCAGATGCTCGGCTACATGGCGTACTCGGGCATGCCGTCGCACTATCCGCACTGGTCCTACGGCAAGTCGTACGAGAAGCTGAAGACGCTCTACGACTACGGCGTCTCCGGGCTGCCGTACGAGATGGTGATCAACTCGAGCCCCGCCCTCGCCTACCTCATGCGGGACAACTCGCTCTGCCTCCAGATCCTCACCATCGCGCACGTCTACGGGCACAACGACTTCTTCAAGAACAACTTCACCTTCAAGTCGACCCGCGCCGAGTTCACGATCGGCACCTTCAAAGCGCACGCCGACCGCGTCCGCCACTACGTCGACACGCCGAGCATCGGGCTCGAGAAGGTGGAGTCCTTCCTCGACGCCGCGCACGCGCTCGGGCTCCAGTGCCGTCGCAATTTGGCGGTCAAGAAGCTCTCCGAGGACGACGAGCGCCAGCGCCTGCTCGCGCTCGCGACGCCGGCGCCCGACCCGTTCCAGCGCATCCACCGGCGCCAGGAGGCGACCGAGCCCGACATGCGTCGCGTCCCGCCCACGCCCGACGAGGACCTTCTCCTCTTCATCCGCGACCACAACCCCTTCCTCGCCGAGTGGGAGAAGGACGTCCTCACGATCTGCCACGAGGAGGCGCAGTACTTCATCCCGCAGATCGAGACGAAGATCATGAACGAGGGCTGGGCGTCGTACTTCCACAAGCGGATCCTCGACGCCCTCGACCTGCCGCAGGACCTCCACATCGAGTTCCTCGTCCGCCACAACCAGGTGCTGCGGCCCACCCCGGGGGGGTTGAACCCCTATCATCTCGGCTACAAGCTCTGGGAGGACATCGAGCGGCGCGGCGACCACCCGACGCCCGAGGAGCGCGAGAAGCTGCCCCCCGGCAAGACCGGCCGCCAGCTCATCTTCGAGACGCGCGAGGTCGACCGCGACGCCTCCTTCCTCCGCCGCTGGCTCCACGAGTCCCTCATGCGCGACCTCGACCTCTTCCGCTACGAAGCGAAGGGCGAGGACTTCGTGGTGAGCGACGTCGCCGACCACGACGGCTGGAAAAAGGTGAAGGAGACGCTGCTGAAAAACGTCGGCATGGGCTCGAGCCCCGTGATCCGCGTCGAGGACGCCGACCACAACCACAACCGCACGATGCTCCTCCTCCACGCCCACGACGGCCGCGACCTCCAGCTCGAGTACGCCGAGAAGACCCTCAGCTACGTGCAGCGCCTGTGGGGCCACGACGTCGTGCTGGAGACGCTCGTGAACGGCAAGCGGACGCTGCTGACCTACGGGGAGCGCGGGTTCTCGGCAAAAGCCGCGAAGTAGGGTTCGCTGGCCCGCCCGCGCCGGGCTGACTATAATCGACCCCGGATGCCGATCTACGAGTACCGCTGCGGCGACTGCAAGCGGAAGGTCACCATCCTGACGCTGCGGGTGAGCGAGGCCGTGGACCTCGTCTGCGAGCACTGCGGCGGCCACAAGCTGTCTCGTCTGATGTCCCGCTTCTCCACCGTGCGCTCGGAAGGCAGCCGCCTCGACGACCTGGGCGACCCGTCTTCCCTCGGCGGCGTCGACGAGAACGACCCCAAGGGCATGGCGCGCTGGATGCGCGAGATGGGCAAGGAGCTGGGCGAGGACGCGGGCGACGACTTCGACGAGATGGTCGATGAGATGGAGTCGGGTGGCGGCACGGACGACGACGAGGGCGGCGGCTCTTCGTCGGGCGGGGACGACTTCTCGGAGTGAAGGCCCGTCCGAAAACCCGGCCGCTCGCGGCCGTCCCTGCTCCGGCTCCGACGCCGTGGGCCGACGTGCTGGCGAGCATCGAAGACGCGGTCGTCGTCCTCGACGACCGCGGCCGTGTCGTCGAGGTGAACCCCGCCGCCGAGCAGCTCACCGGCGTCTCGGCCGCGCAGGCCGTGGACATGCCCGTCGGGAAGCTCTTCGGGAGCGCTCCCGCCAACGCCTGGCTGGGCGAGCTGGCGGCCGGCGTGCTCCGCGAGCGTGCCACGCGACGACGCAGCGAAGGGGTGCTCGTCGCACGACGGCACGAGGTGCCGGTGAGCGTCACCTGCACGCCCGCGTTCGACCGCACGGGCGGCGCGCGCGGCGCCGTCGTCGTGCTCCACGACCTCTCGATGCAGCAGACGCTCGAGGCCACCACCCGCCGCGTCGACCGCCTGGCCGCGCTCGGCACCGTGGCCGTCGGCCTGGCGCACGAGATCAAGAATCCGCTCGGCGGCATCAAGGGCGCGGCGCAGCTCCTGCGCGCGTCGCTGACGGCGCCGGAGCTCATGCGCTGCACCGACGTCATCGTCCGCGAGGTGGAGCGGCTCGACGGTCTGGTCGAGCAGCTGCGCGAGCTGTCGGTGCCGCCGCGGCTCGAGCTCCGGCCGGTGAACATCCACCGCGTGCTGAACGACGTCCTGGCGCTCCAGCGCGAGGCGCCCGCCTGGGGACAGGTGAAGCTCCGCACTCCGTTCGACCCGAGCCTGCCGCCCGTATCGGGCGACCGCGCACAGTTGACGCAGGTCTTCCTGAACCTGGTGAAGAACGCGCTCGAGGCGCTCGGCGGCACGGGCGAGCTCGCCATCGCGACCCGCCTCGACAGCCGCTTCCACGTCCGCCGCGGCTCCGGTCGCGCCCGCTTCCTCGCCGTGGCGGTGAAGGACGACGGGCCGGGCGTCGCCGAGTCCGACCGCTCACAGCTCTTCTCACCCTTCTTCACCACCAAGGCGAGCGGCACCGGGCTCGGGCTCGCCGTCTGCCACCGGATCGTGACCCAGCACGGCGGCACGATCGCGTACGAGCCAGGCAGCGGGGGCGGCGCGTGCTTCGTCGTCACCCTCCCCGTCTGCGAGGACGATGTCGACCCCGGCCGATAAGCCGCGCGGCGGCACCGTCCTGGTCGCCGACGACGAGGAGTCGATCCGCTTCGTCCTCGAGCGCACCTGCGAGCAGCACGGGCACGGCGTGGTGACGGTCGCGAGCGGCACGGAGGCGCTGGAGGCGCTCCGCGCTCGGCACTTCGACGTCGCGCTCGTCGACATCAAGATGCCCGACCTCTCGGGTCTCGACGTCCTGTCGCGCGCACGCGCCGACGGCATCGACACGCTCTTCGTCATCATCACCGCGCAGAACACGATGGCGAACGCGATCGAGGCCACCAAGCGCGGCGCCTACGACTACCTCACCAAGCCCTTCGACCTCGAGCAGGTGGCGCACCTGGTCGCGCGCGCCATGGACCTCCGCCGCCTGACGCGAGACCTCGAGCACCTGCGCGGCGAGCTCGAGCAGCGTCACGAGCTCGTGATCGGCAGCACGTCGGCCATGCAGGAGGTCTACAAGGTGATCGGCCGCGTCGCGCCGACCGACGCCACCGTCCTCATCCAGGGCGAGACGGGCACCGGCAAGGAGCTGGTCGCGAAGACCCTCCACTACCACTCCGAGCGGGGCGGCCCCTTCGTCGCGCTCAACTGCTCGGCGATTCCGAACGAGCTGCTGGAGAGCGAGCTCTTCGGCTACGAGCGCGGTGCCTTCACGGGCGCGGTCGAGCGCCGGATCGGCAAGTTCGAGGCCGCCGCCGGCGGCACCCTCTTCCTCGACGAGATCGCCGACATGCCGCTCGCCCTCCAGGCGAAGCTGCTGCGCGTCCTCCAGGAGCGCGAGTTCACGCGCGTCGGCGGCCGGGAGCTCATCCGGGCCGACGTCCGGATCGTCGCCGCTTCCAACCAGGACCTCGAGGGCGCCGTCCGCGGCGGCCGCTTCCGCGAGGACCTGTTCTTCCGCCTGAACGTCGTCCGCATCCAGGTGCCGCCGCTCCGGGACCGTCGCGGCGACATCCCCGAGCTGATCGAGTTCTTCATCGACAAGGTGAACCGCGAGCTGGGCACGTCGATCGTCGGGGTCAGCGACGAGGCCCGCGACGTCCTCATCCGCCACAGCTGGCCGGGCAACGTGCGCGAGCTGGAGAACGCGCTCCTCCGCGCGGCCGTCCTCGCCCGCGGCCGGACGCTCGTCCCCGAGGACTTCGCGCTCGCCGGCCAGCCACGCCAGCGCGCCGACGACGTGCTGCCCCTCGAGGACGCCGTCCGCCGCCGCCTCGCCGAGCTGCTCGCGGCCGACGCGACCGCCGCCGCCGGCGACCTCCACGCCATGCTCATCAGCGCCGTCGAGCGCCCGCTCATCGAGCTGGTGCTCGAGCGCGCCGGCGGCAACCAGGTGAAGGCCGCCGAGATGCTCGGCATCAACCGCAACACGCTGCGGAAGAAGATCACGGACCTCGGCATCGAGATCCGCCGCACGTCGTCGCGGTGACGCTGCCGCCGCTCTACGCCATCGTCGACCCGCTCGACACGGGGCGCAGTCCGGTCGCGCTCGCCGAGGCGATGCTCGCGGGGGGCGCGCGGTTGCTGCAACTCCGCCTCAAGCACGCCACGGCGCGCGAACTCTTCCACGCCGCCGCGGCGATCGCCCCGCTCGCGCGGCGCGCCGGCGCCCTCTTCCTCGTCAACGACCGCCCCGACGTCGCGTGCGCCGTCGGCGCCGACGGCGTGCACCTCGGGCAGGACGACCTTCCCGTCGCGGCGGCGCGTGCCCTGCTCGGAACGGACCGCCTGGTCGGCGTCTCCACGCACGACCTCGACGAGGCACGCGACGCCGCCGGCGCCGGTGCGGACTACGTCGGCGTCGGCCCGGTCTACGACACGACGTCCAAGGAGCGCACGCCCGCGGCACGCGGCCTCGGTCTCGTACGCGCGGTGCGGGCGGCGGTCGCGTGCCCCATCGTCGCGATCGGCGGCATCACGCCGGAGACGGCGGCCGAGGTGCGCGCCGCGGGCGCCGATGCCGTGGCCATGATCGGGGCGCTCGTCCGCGCCGCCGACCCCGCCGCCGCCGTGCGCGAGACGCTCGCCCGGCTCGGAGGGAGACGTCCATGATCCGCGCTCCGGCGCCGACCGGGGCTCAGAACGGCGCCGGCCGATCGGCGGCCCTGGCCGGCGGCCCGCCCTGGGTGGCTTCCTCGGGCGACACCTCGCGGTTCTCGAAGCGGGTGAACTCCTTCAGGAAGGTCAGCTCGATGTTGCCGATCGGCCCGTTCCGTTGCTTGGCGACGATGACCTCGGCGACGCCGCGCTTGTCCGTGTCGTCGTTGTAGTACTCCTCGCGGTAGAGGAAGCAGATGACGTCCGCGTCCTGCTCTATCGCGCCGGATTCGCGAAGGTCGGCGAGCCGCGGGATGGGCGGGTTCCGCGACTCGACCTGGCGGTTCAACTGCGAGAGCGCGACGACGGGGACGTTCAGCTCCTTGGCGAGCGCCTTCAGCGAGCGCGATATCTCCGATATCTCCTGCTCGCGGTTGTCCTTGCCCTCGGAGCTTCGCATGAGCTGGATGTAGTCGACGACGACGAGGCCGAGCTTCGCCACCGGGTCGCGCTTGAGACGCCGCGCCTTGGCGCGCAGCTCGAGGACGGAGAGCGCGGGCGTGTCGTCGATGTAGATCGGCGCGTCGGCGAGGCGTCCGGCGGCCATGGCGAGCTTCGGGAACTCGCGCTCGGAGAGGTGCCCGGTCCGGACGCGGGCCAGGTCGACGCGGGCCTCGGAGCAGAGCATGCGCATCGCAAGCTGCTCCTTCGACATCTCGAGGGAGAAGAGCGCGACGCCGATGTCAGCGCGTAGTGCCGCGTTCTCCGCCATTCCGAGGACGAAGCTCGTCTTCCCCATGCTCGGTCTGCCGGCGACGATAATGAGATCGGAAGGCTGGAGCCCGGCTGTGAGCGTGTCGAGGTCCGTGAACCCCGTCGGCACGCCCGTCACCGCCTGTTTGCTCTCGTAGGCCCGCTCGATCGTCTTCAGCGAGCCGACGAGCACGTCGGCGATCTTCGAGAACGAGAGCCGCACCTGCCGCTCCGTGATGCCGAAGATGAGCTGCTCGGCACGGTCGAGCAGCTCGGCGACGTCGCCCGCGGCTTCGTAGCCGCGGGTCGCGATCTCGGTCGAAGCGGTGATGAGGGTGCGGAGGGTCGAGCGCTCGCGGACGATGCGGGCGTAGTGGACGATGTTGGCGGCGGTGGGCACGCGTTCGACCAGCGCCGCGAGGTACGAGGCGCCGCCCACGTCGGCCAGCTCACCGCGCGCGCGGAGCGCCTCGGAGAGCGTGATCAGGTCGACCGGCTCGCTCCGCTCGCAGAGGTCGAGCATGGCGCGAAAGAGCTTCTTGTGTGCGCCGCGATAGAAGTCGTCGACGTGCACCAGCTCGACGACGCGGTCGAGCGCCGCGTTGTCGAGCAGGATGCCGCCCAGCACCGACTCCTCGGCCTCGAGACTCTGGGGCGGGACCCGACGGAGGTTCTCGTCGATCGTCGCCATCCACCCACACCTCCACGACGCCGGCCGCGGCGTCCTACGGTCGCGAGCTGCGGTCTTTCAGGACTCCGTCGAGCGCGTTGCGGTCCTGGCGCGAGAACTGCTCCGTCGTGCTCGGCGCGACGCGCGTCGCGGGCGCCGGTTCGACCATGAGCACGCGCCAGAGGACCACGCCCGCGAGCGCGCCGCTCGCCAGTATGATCAGCGGTCCGATGAGCGTTCGCCGCGGGACCCGCCGCCGTTGCCGTCCGTCCGCCATGCCGTCCCCTCCTCCGTCCGTGCTAGTTGCGTGATCCGAGCGCGGCGCGCTCGAGCGGCGCCGCCGCCGTCTCCCCCAGGCGTAGTCTCAGCACCGGCCAGCCGCGGCGCGCGGCGGCGCGGCGGAGCAGCGGATCCGGGTTGACGATCCGGGGCTCGCCGACGCGCTCGAGCACGGGCAGGTCGGTGATGGAGTCGGTGTAGAAGTAGCTGCGGGCGAGGTCCACGCCTTCGGCTTCGGCGAAGCGCTCCGCCCAGTAGATCTTGCCCGGGCCGTAGCAGACCGGCGGCTCCGTCTCGCCCGTGAAGCAGCCGTCGCGGACGACGAGCCGCGTGACCAGGAGGTGGCGGATACCGAGGTCGGCCGCGAGCGGCGCGGCGAGGTAGCGCGTGGCGCTGGTCAGGATCGCGGTCACGTGTCCGGCCCGGCGGTGCGCTTCGACCGTCGCCGCCATGGCCGGGTAGAGGTACGGCCGCACGACGTCGGCGTACCACCGCTCGCAGTCGTCGCGCACCGTGGCCTCGGGCTTGCCGCGCACCCAGCCCATCGAAACCGCGACGGCGCGGTCGATGTCGAGCAGACCGAGCTTGTAGCGCGCCAGATAGTAGAGCGTGCGGGCCACGTCGCGGCGCTTCGCGGCGCCCGTCCGGCGCAGGTGCTTCATGTAGAGGGACGCGGAGTTGCGCGCGATGAGCGTACCGTCGATGTCGAAGAGCGCTGCGACCGCCACGGGACTACGGCCGCTCGACGACCATGGCGATGCCCTGCCCGCCCCCGATGCACAACGACGCCACGCCGAGCCGCGCGTCGCGGTCGGCCATGGCGTGGAGGAGCGTCACCAGCACGCGCGCGCCGCTGGCGCCGATCGGGTGGCCGAGGGCGATCGCGCCGCCGTTCACGTTGACGCGGTTCTTCGGGATGTGGAGCTCCGCCAGCACGCCCAGCGACTGCGCCGCGAAGGCCTCGTTCAGCTCCCAGAGGTCGATCTCCTCTTTCCGGAGCCCCGCACGCGCGAGCGCCTTCTCCGACGCCGGCCACGGCCCCATGCCCATGATCGACGGGTCGACGCCCGCCGAGGCGTAGGCGCGAATGCGGGCGAGCGGCGTGAGCCGGAGCTCCTTCGCCTTCTTCTCCGACATGACGACGACCGCGGCGGCGCCGTCGTTGATCCCCGAGGCGTTGCCGGCGGTGACGGTGCCGGCGTCCTTCTTGAACGCGGGCTTCAACCCGGCGAGCCGCTGGGCGGTGGTGTCGGCGCGCGGGTGCTCGTCGGTGTCGAAGAGGACGGTCTCGCCCTTCTTGGCCGGGATCTCGACGGGCACGATCTCCGCCTTGAACTTCCCGGCCTTGATGGCGGCCGTGGTCTTCTGCTGGCTCTCGGCGGAGAACTCGTCCTGCGCTTCGCGGCTGATGCCGTACTTGGCGGCGACGTTCTCGGCCGTGACGCCCATGTGTACGAGGGTGATCGGGCAGGTGAGCCCGTCGGCGACCATCGAATCGAGGATCTGGTCGTGCCCCATCCGGTAGCCGAAGCGGGCCTTCTTCAGGATGTAGGGCGCGCCGCTCATGCTCTCCATGCCGCCCGCGACGACGACGTCGGCTTCGCCCAGGGCGACCGCCTGCGCGGCCAGCACGACGGCCTTCAGGCCCGAGCCGCAGGCCTTGTTCACGGTGTAGCTCGGCACCTCTTTGGGGACGCCCGCGTCGAGCGCCGCGACGCGGCCGGGGTTCAAGCCGAGCCCCGCCGGGAGGACGTGCCCCAGGATCACCTCGTCGACCAGCGCCGGATCGAGCTTGGCGCGGCTCATCGCCTCGCGGATGGCCGTCGCGCCGAGCTTGGTGGCCGCGAACTGCGCCAGCGCGCCTCCCAGGGTACCGATGGCGGTACGCGTGGCGCTGACGATCACGGGGGTGCTCATGGGAAGCGTCCTTTCGTCGATTCCGGGCGGGTGAAAAGGCGCGCGGAATGTAGCACAGGCCGCTCGCCAAACGCCATCCGGTCCGCTAACCCACGGACGCCATGGACACTCGCAAGCCGGCCGATCTGCCGCCGACGGCAGACGCCGCCCCGCGCTTCGCCCTCGTGCTCTCGGGGGGCGGGGCGCGCGGCGCGTACGAAGCCGGTGTGCTCTCCTGGATCCTCGACGACCTCCCCCGCCGGCTCGGACGTCGGGTCGCCTTCGACGTGCTCACGGGCACCAGCGTCGGCGCCATCCACGCGTGCTTCGTCGGCGCCACGGTGGGGCTCCCCGATCCCGGCCGGCTGCTCATCGACATCTGGCGCACGCTCGAGGTCGGGGGCGTCTACCGGGTCGGGCTGAGCGACGTGGTGAACGTCCCGCTCCGCCTCCTCGGGCTCCGGCGCCCGAGCACCGCCCCGCCGGAGCGCGGCATCCCCGAGCGCTTGCGAGGCCTCTTCGACACCCTGCCGCTCGAGCGGCTGGTGCGCGAGCGCATCCCGTGGGCCGACCTGCGCCACAACATCGACCGCGGCCTCGTCGACACGGTCGCCATCGCGGCGACGGAGATCGGCACCGGGCGCTCGATCGTCTGGGTGGACAACCGCGAGCACGCCGTCCGCCGCTGGGCGCACGACCCCTTCGTCGTCGCGCGCCCGGCCGCGATCGGGCCGGCGCACGCGCTCGCCTCGGCCGCCATCCCGTTCCTCTTCCCGGCGCTCCGCATCGACGGCTCCTACTACTGCGACGGCGGGCTGCGCCTGAACACGCCGCTCGCGCCGGCGCTCCGCCTGGGCGCGAGCCGGCTCCTCATCGTCGGGCTCCGGCACGACGAGGACGCGGCGGGCGCGGGCGAGGAGCGCCGGCTGACGCAGCGCGAGTCGGACTACGGGTCGCTCATCTACCTCACCGGCAAGGTCCTGAACGCGCTGCTGCTCGACCGTGTCGACTACGACGTCGACCGCCTCCGGGTGATGAACGCCATCCTCGACACCGGCACGCGCGCCTACGGGCCGGACTTCGTGGCGCGCATGAACGAGACCGTCGAGCGGCTCCGCGGCACGTCCTACCGCGTCGTGCAGAACGTCTACCTCCGACCGTCGCGCGACCTGGCGCTCGTCGCCGCCGAGTGTCTCGACGAGCACCGTCCGAAGGGCATCCGCGGCTGGCTGTCCGACGCGACCCTGCGCTACGCCGTGCACGGCATCGCGGCCGAGGCGGACCTCCTCTCCTACCTCTACTTCGACCGCTGCTACGCCGAGCACCTGATCGAGCTGGGTCGCGCCGACGCCGAGGCGCAAGCCGATACGCTGGTGGCGTTCTTCGAAAACCGTTGACGTGGCACCGACCGCCGGCGTATGCCCGAGCCCCCGGGGGGTCTCGCGCATGCGCCATGTCGTTCTCCAGCTCGCCGCCCTCTGCCTGCTCGGCGCCGCCGCCGCCCCGGCGGCCGTCGTGACCATCACCGACTGCGCCACCGACCCGCACATCCAGGCGTTCCCCGGTCTCAGCTCGACGCGCATCCAGCTCGGCGCCGACGACCTCGTCCTCCACTGCAATCTCGTACCGCTCTCCGGCACGGACAAGATCCTCATCACCGCGCACGACGTCACGATCCAGGGCGGCGGAGCCAGCGCGCCCGCCCCCTCGCACGCGATCGACATCCAGGCGAGCGGCGCCTTCAGCGCCGTGAGCGCCGACATCGAGGCCACGGACCGCAGCGGCAACCTCCAGATCAGCGCCGCCACCTCGATGCACTTCGACAACGCGACGCTGGTCGTGGGCGACAACGTGTCGGGCGAGCGGCTCGAGCTCGACTGCACCGGCACGTCGCCCGCGTGCGCGATCGACGCCGTCAAGTCCAGCTTCAAGAGCCGCCGCATGAGCATCACGGCGGTGGGCGACGTGACCTTCACGCAGTCGAAGATCACGAGCGTCGGCCCGAGCGACAAGATCGAGATCACCTCGACCGCCGGCAACGTGAAGCTCGGGACGGGCGCGCCCCCCGCGGGCGGCGAGTGCTGCGGCATGAGCGGCGGGGGCGGCAACACGGTCGTGTCGGGCGTCGAGGGCGAGCTGTTCGTCTCGGCCTTCGGGCTCATCGACTTCACGGCCGCCAACGTGCTGGTGGCCGAGAACATCTCGCTCACCTCCGGGGTCGGCGCCGGACCGGCGAGCGTCCCGGCGAGCATCGACCTGACCGACGCCTCGCTGCGCAACGACTTCGGCAAGCCAGGCGAGATCACCGTGCTCGCCGACGAGGGCGTGGCGACCATCACGATCGCGGGCGCAACCCTGATCGACGACCAGCCGAACGGGCAGCCGGACGACCTGTCCACGCTGAACGGCTGCTCGACGACACCGCGCAGCGGGTGTCCGAACGTCGCGGGCACGGCTGCGACCGACGACTAGAGTTGGACGGGCGCTAGTCGGCGGGCGCGAGCTCGACCAGCTTTTCGCCGACGCCGGGGCAGCGCAGGCGGAGCACCCCTACCGCGTCGGGCGTCGCGTCTAGCGGTTGGCCGTCGCAGCGTACGACGACGCCCGCGGGGTAGCGCCTTGCGGGGACGAACAACTCCAGCGGGGCGTGACCGCGAGGGTGGTAGCGTAGGCGGAGGGTGTTGGCGGTCGCGTCGAAGACTTGCTCCAGGACCGTGCCCGGGACTGCGCGCGCGTAGGCGCGCGAGAGCGCAGTCGTGCGCGCGAAGCGCTCGCCGCCGGGTTCGGAGCTTTCGTTCTCGAAGAGGCCCCAGTGGCCCTGGCTCGTCTCTTCCCAGACCCAGAACGCAGAGTGCGCACGGAAGCGGTCCTGGAGGTCCAGCTCGGCTTTGATCCAGGCGTTGGCGTTGGTGGCATTCGGGTCGATGCCGTACTCGCCGACGAGGAGCGGCATGCCCCACGCCGCCGCCTCGGCCGCCGCGTGCTCCATCGACGGGGCCAGCTCGGCCGGGTCGCCGCTCCGAAAGTCGCGGCCGTCGAAGACGTCCGTGTAGATGTGTGGGGCGTAGAGGGCGCGGCCGTCCGGGAAGCGCGCCGCGGGGAGCGGCGCCGTGTTCAGCAGGTTGCGGATGGCGTCGGGCTCGAAGGCGATGAAGTGCCGGCGGTCGATCCGGCGGATGCGCTCGACGACGCGGAGGTGGAAGGCGAGCAGCGCCGCGTCGCCGTCGGGGACCACGAAGGCGAGCGGCTCGTTCATGATCTCGTAGCCCAGGACGGCGCGGCTCCGGTGGAACTGGCGCGCGACCACGGCCACCCCGTCGGCGAACAGGTCCTGCACGTCGTGGTCGTTCCGAAAAAAGGCGCGGAAGGCGCCGAGCGCCGCGGGGGCGAGGCGCCGCGCCCCCAGATCGGTGAGCGGGCCACCGAGGAAGGGGTAGTTGCCGGGGCCGAGGAGCAGGTCGAGCACCCAGCGCGGCGCGCCGTCCTCGCCGATCTCCTTCGAGAAGGCGTCCTGGTGGAAGTCGAGGAGGACGGCGACGTCGTGCGCCGCGCAGACGTCGACCAGGTGCGCGAGGCGCAGCAGGTAGGCCGGGTCGTAGAGGCCGCGCACCGGCTCGAGCGCGCTCCAGCTCACCGGCAGGCGGAGCAGGTTGAAGCCGAGCCGCTGCATGCGCGCGGCGTCGCCGTCGTCGAAGCCGGGGATCGCCTCGAGCGGCAGGCGGCCGTCGGCGAAGGTCACGTCGAAGATGCCGCGGACGCGCGCGTTGACGCCGCGGAGCGTGAGCTCGCGGCCCTGGGCGTCGACCAGGCGACCGTCGACGGTGCGCAGCCGCAGGCCGTCGAACGCCGCCGCGGGCGCGGCGGCGAGCGCCAGCGCGAGCGCGGCCGCCGCCCAGCGTCGCGTCATGCCCCCGGGTCGGCCGGGACGCGCGGGTAGCCCTCGGGCCGGACGTAGCGCGGCGCGCGTCCCGGCGGCACGGGGACGCGCTCGCGCTGCTTCTTGGTCAAGCGGAGCAGCACCTTCATCGAGTTCTCGAACTCGTCCATGGAGCGGGTCTCGAGCAGGCCGCGGGCGACGAGGTCGTCGAAGAGCGCTTCGCCCTTCGCGGTGCGGAGGATGGTGATCGTCCAGTCCATGCACGCCACGCCGCCGCACGAGACGTCGGCCAGCTCGCCGGTGAAGTCCCCGCAGTGGTGGCACTCGACGCGGGCGTACTCCTGCGCGCGGTGGAGCGGCATCTCCACCAGCTCGCCGTCCTTCTTGTAGATGAGCACCTTGCCCTTGACGTTGAACTTCTTGACCTCCGTCAGCGGCACGCCCATCTCGCCCTCGATCTTGTCGACCATCAGCCCCTGGTAGGTGAACACCTCCGTGCAGAGGAGCCCGACGGTGAAGGCGACGCGCTCGCCGAAGCCCTTCAGGAACTTCGTCTGCCGCTCGATGTGCTTCTCCTTCTTGCGGCCGTTGGTGAGGAACGCCGGGTCGGTGAGCTGCATCTTCCGCGTGGGCGTGATCTGGCACGGCACACCGACGAAGCAGACCCTGGTCAGGCCGAGCCGTTCCGCGTCCGCCAGCGCCAGGTTGTTCGGGCAGTAGGTGTACCAGGAGCTGGCGCTCGCGATCGCGTCGGCGACGGTGGTCACGACCTTCGGCTTGGGCGCGGCGGGCATGGTCTCGTCGGCCGCCGACACGACCGCGCCGTCGAAGATCCCCTCGCGGAGGCCGTGGCAGAGGAGCGCGGTCACGACCCCACCGTCCTGGCAGCGCGCCAGGATCTCGGGGTCCTTGCAGCGGGCGGCGACGATCCGCCGGTAGCGGCCGAAGAGGCCCTCGTAGACGCCGGGCTCCATGGGGATCACCTGCTCACGGAGGTCGAACTCGCGGATGCCGAGGCGCGGGCAGACCTGCGCGCAGACGTCGCAGCCGATGCCCTCGCTGATGCCGCAATGGTCGAAGGCGGCGGTCGCCTTCGCGACCTGCTTCGGCTTGCCGTCGATGTAGTCGATGACGTTGTGGGGACAGACGAGGACGCAGGTGCCGCACTCGCAGCAGCTCCCGTAGTCCACCACCTCGTTCATCATCTGCTTGAAGGTCGGGTGATCCATGCCGGGCGCGACAGTAGCCGCGGCGCTTTCGCAGTGTCAATTGC
>JBGQET010000110.1:0-14636 GCA_041496545.1 Binatia bacterium
CGTCGCGGAGGGAGGACTCGTTCGAGGGACCGCACGGCGGGCAGTGCGGATGGCGCCCGAAGAACTCGTCGAGCACGGCCTGGTACTTCGCGATCCCCTCGTTCTCGCACGCCTCCTCGTCGAAGGGCTTGTTCTGGAGGTCCCCCGCCGCCGCGCGCTGGTGGCAGCGCGTGAAGGCCTTCCCGAGCGTGCCCGCGCTGCGTGTCAGGCGACGCCCGCACGCGAGCGACAGGTTACTCGTCGGGATGAAGCCCTTGTCGTCAACGCCGAACGGCGTCGTGCCTTCGCAGAACGTCAGGCCGTTCAGGAGATCGAAGGTATCGCCGACGTCGCCCTTCAGGTTGGACGCGTTGCTCGAGAGACACGCGGGGCAGCCCTCGTTGGCGAGCTTGGTGAACGCGTTGTCGAACTTGGCGCGAGCGGCGTCCTCGCACCCTTCCTCGTCGAAGACCACGGGGCGGTCCGCCTTGCTGATGTGACACTCGCCGACCCGGATCGCGAGCTTCAGCGCCTCCTTCGCGGCCTTGGCCTCGCAGCGGTAGGCGACCTTGTCGGGCGGCGCGCAGCCGCTGTCGTCGCCGTCGGCCAGGGGCGGACACGTCACGCCGGCAGCGGCGGCGGAGGCGAACGCGAGCAGCGCGGCGGCGGACAGGATGAGCGATCTCGAAGTCATATGTCCTCCCTTTCTTCGTGCGACGCTTGGCGCCTGCCATAGCCCGCCCCGGACTTCCGTGGCAAGGCCGCCGGCACACGTGATCTCAATACCCCGCCTGCGGATCGACGACGCCGGCGAGCGGCTCGCCGGCCCGCCAGCGGCGGAGGTTCTCGATGAATGCCTCGATCAGCACGTCAGCCGCGCCCGGCATGCGCCACGACAGGTGCGGGCTCAACCGCACGCGCGGGTGATCGTACATCCAGTGACCCGCGGGGAGCGGCTCGGGCTCGACGGCGTCGAGCGACGCCGTCGCGACACGGCCGTCGTCGAGCGCCGCGCGCAGCGCGTCCTGGTCGACCAGCGCGCCGCGCGCCACGTTCACCAGGTGAGCGCCGGGCTTGATGACCGCGAAGACGTCGCGGCCGAGGAGATGGCGCGTGGCGGTCGTCGAGGGGGCGGCGAGCACCAGGTGATCCGCCGTCGCCGCCAGCTCGGCGAGCGAGCCGACCACCTCGACGCCGGCCACGGGCGACGGCGCGGCCGTCCGCCGGCAGGCGCGCACGCGCATGCCGAAGGGCAGCGCGTGCGCGGCGACGGCGGCGCCGATGCCGCCGAGGCCGACCAGGCCGAGGGTCTTCCCGTAGAGCGCGCCGAGCGCCCCGCGGCTCCAGCCCTCGGGCGGCACGCCGTGGATCCACGAGTCGGGCAGGCGCTTCTCGAAGGCGAGCATCACCGCGAGCACCCACTCGGCGATGGGGACGGCGCTGCCGCCGCGCGAGCAGGTGAGCAACCGGCCGCCGAGGAGGTGGAGCGGGAAGCGGTCGACGCCGGTGCCGAGCGCGTGGACCCAGCGGACGCCGCCCAGCGCTTGCGCCAGGTTCGGGCTGCCCCACGGCAGCGTCAGCAGGACCTCGCCCTCCACGCCCGGCGGCACGTCGCCCTCGAACGGGATCGGCACCAGCTCGACGTCGGGCAGCGCCTCGGCGACGCGCTTCGCCACCGCTTCGCGCACCTGGACGAGGACCCGGAGCGGGCGCATCGCGGACCACACGGAGCGGCAGGCTTGCACATCGTGGCCGCCGTTGGCTACAGACCGCCGCATGGAAGCGGAGCCTCGCCTGGCCTTCGTTCACGTCGACGACGTGCCGTGGAACGAGGTCATCGCCCAGCTCCACGGCGAGCGGCGCGTCTCGGTGCACGAGAAGTTCCTGGAGTGGAACGCGAAGCGCATGGTCGTGCTCGGTCGCTACGATCCGCACGTCGTCATCGAGCGGCACGGCCACGCGAGCGACCACCTCGTCTACGTCCTCGAGGGCGAGTTGCTGGTGGGCGAGCGTGCGTGCCGGCCGGGCACGCTCATCGTGCTCGAGGTGGGCGCGAAGTTCGGGCCGCTCGTCGCGGGCGCCGCGGGCGCGCTCCTCTTCGAGGTGTGGATGGGCGATCCGCGGCCCGTGCCCGCGGACAAGGAGGCGTACTACGCGCTCCTGAAGGAGAAGGGCATCGTCCGCCTCCCGAACCCGCAGATCACGAAGCCGGACACGGCGCCACGGCAGGACGACGACGGCAAGGACCTCTACTCGTAGGAAGGAGTACGTCGACCCGACGGGCGACTCCGTCGTCGTGCTCTCCGGCGCGCGGCTGCCCTGAGGCCCCTTCTCTCAGCCCGCGCGAGCGGGCAGACTCGGCCCATGCGCACCGAGTACAGCCGCGACGACATCAACTACACCCGCGACGACGTCAACTACACCCGTGACGACATCCTGGCCGAGCACACGTACGAGCGTCCGCTCGCGCTCGACGGCGTGCCGTGCCACGGCGGGTTCGTCGGCAGACGCTACGTGTCGCCGCGCACGCTCTGGCGCGCCCCGGCGATCGAAGCCTGGCAGGAGCGGCTCCCCGCGGGTGAGCTCGCCGCCGTCCTCGACCCGATCACGGCGCGCATCCCGCCGCACTTCCCGAACGTCGAGCAGACGAAGCTCCTCGTACGCCACGGCGTCACCGTCCCGCTGGTGCGGATCCTCTCCATCATCGCGATCGTCGAGGGGTTCGGCGGCGAGGTGCTCGGGGGGGTCGCCCTGCCCCCGCTCCGCGAGCGCGTCCTCGACCCGATCGACGGCACGGCGCTCGCGCACCTCGACGCGCTCTTCGAGGCGCACGCCCGCGACGAGACGGGCCACCGGCGGATGTGGGAGCTGGCGCGCGACATCGCGCTCGACCGGCCGGCGATCCCGAAGGACCTGACGCCCAACATGGCGCCGGGCGCCGCGCCGCGGCTCCTGCCCGAGGTGCCGGCGGACATGGAAGCGCTTCTCCTCCGCATGATCGGCGTGCTCGTCGTCGAGGTGTTCGCCGTCGAGGCGTTCCGCTGGGCGCGCGAGGTGCTCGGCGACCGCGCCCTCTTCCGCCGTCACGACGAGGCCCGCACGTTGATCGGCTACATCCAGCAGGACGAGACGCCGCACGTCGGCTACCTCGCTACCGCCCTCGCCGAGCTCCGCTGCCGACGCCTCGCGGGCGAGAGCGGCGCGGCCGTGCCGGGTCGCGACGTGATCGACCGCGCGCGCGACATGATCGCCGGCTTCCAGAGCGGGCCGCGGCACCGGGCCAACGTGGAGTTCCGCTTGCAGGTGATTGAGCGCTGCGCCGCCGACCATCCGCGGCGCGACGCGCTCCTGGCGGAGCTCCGCGCCCTCGGCTGAGGCCGGCGGCGGTTGCTCGTAGCCGCTCTACTTCCCGAAGCGGTTCAGCGTCTGGTAGTCGAAGAACGACGGCGCGAGCGGCATGCGCCGGTCGCTCGCCACGTCGCCCGGCGGCTCCATGCCGGCGACGGTCGCGCGGTTGGCCTTGACGTTCTCGGCGGTCTGCCAGCCGAACGTCGAGCCCCACCAGCGTTCCTTGTCGTCGTAGGGCGCGGTCGGCGGGCCGGTCACCTGGTAGGTGTTCAGCAGCTCGCCGCGCCACGAGAACTTGCGGTTCCAGGCGCCCTGCCAGGTGAAGTCGTCGACCCACAGCTCGATCTTGCCGTACAGGTAGTACTTGTCCTTGGGCACGCCCTCGACGACCCACATCTTCCGCTTGGTGAGCGCGCCCTGCACGGGCGCCCACGCGATGCCCTTCCAGCCCTTCACCTGGTAGCCGCAGGTCTCCTCGTTGTGGGCGTAGTGCGTGCGCCATCCGCCGCCCGGAAGCGCTTTCCGGATGACCTTGCCGGCGATGGCGTCGGGGTCCGTGAAGCGGAGCGCGTCGCGGTGATCGACGAGCCGCCAGGTGAAGTCCTCCGGCTTGCCGTCGAAGAACGTGCCGTCGTCCTGGCTCAAGTCCGAGCCGAGGAAGCCGTCCGAGCGGTTGGTCGGCGACACCGCGCGGATGCGCCGGAGCGCGGGCACGTACGCCCAGCTCGAGTCGCGTTTGCCCGGCTCGCGATAGCGGTAGGAGAGCGCGGCGGTCCCCTGGAGATCGGTGGGGCTGAGGGTCATGGCGATGAACTGGAAGAGGTAGTTCTGCGGGTTCGCCGGAATGTATTTCTTCGGCTGCCCGTCGTAGAAGAGGAAGACCACGTCCTGCGTCGAGCTGCGGTCGAGCGCGGTGGGGCTGACCCAGTCGAGCACCGTCACGTTGCGGCTGTTGCCGCCGTTGTAGGTCGAGTAGTTGCTGTCCCAGAGCACCTTGACGCCGGCGTCGGGGTCGTCCTGCTTGATGTCGGGGAACGGGATGCCGGAGATCCAGTCGGGCCGCTTGCCGGTGTCCTTGTCGACGGGCTGCTTCGCGGCGTCGAGCGTCACGTGCTGGCGATCCCACTCGGTCGACTCGTCGAAGCCGTCGTCGCGCTTGAAGGCGGCGTTCGGGAAGTCGACGAGCTTGTTCATGTACTCGCCGGCCTTGTAGTGCCTGTGGATCTCGGGCGGCAGGAGATCCTTCACCTCGTCCGCGTTCGACTGGTCGATCGAGTCTCCGACCTTGACCTCCGCCCTGCCGCGTGCGGGCACACTCAGCGCGACGAGCAGCCACGCGATCAGCGCCGTCTTCCGCACGGTACGATCCCTCTTTCTCGTCTCAGTTGAGCAGCAAGGTCACGCGCGCGGCGAGCTGCGAGCGGTCCCGGAAAAAGCCGGTGGGGAACTGGAACGCCCCACCCAGCGCCACGTACTTGAGGTCGAAGAGGAGCGAGTCGGAGTAGCGGTAGGTCAACCCGATCGGGAGCACGTACGTGCCGTTCAACCCGATGACCGCGGTGATGGCCGGCGTGAGCCGCCCGTGCATGTAGGCCGTCTCGAGGTGGCTCTGGAAGAACGACTCGTAGGGATAGAGGTCGACGAAGTCCGTGTCCACGGTGTGCAGCTTCGCGATGGTCTTCAGGCTCAACCCCGTCGTGTTGGCGCCGACCCGCGTCCCGGTGTCGGTGGCCTTCTGCTGCCCGCCGAAGCGGAAGTCCTGGTTGGTGAAGGTCTCGCTCAGGTTCCACTGGCCGACGTAGGCCGTGACCCAGATGAAGCTGTTGGCGGGGTTGAGCGGCCGGAAGAAGAAGAAGCGGTCGTAGCCGAGCTCGAAGCGGAGGATGTCGGCGCGCGGGATCTCGCCTTCCGTCTTCCCGGCGGGGATCTTCTGGCCGAGAGCCGCGAGCAGGGTGCGGACGCGCGGCGCCGCGAGCAAGCGCTCGAACGGGATGTTCAGGTGGGGGATGAAAGCCGGCTCGTCGTGGAAGTACTCCATCTCGCTGCGCACGATCCCGTTGAGCGTCTCGCTGAAGAAGCTGGTGGCGCCCCCGAAGACGTCGACCATGCCGTGGTGCAGCTCGGTGATGACCTGCGTCGGCCCCGTCATCCCCGGGTGCACGATCGGCGCGCGCGACAGGTCGAGGGGGAGAAAGCGGGGCACGGGCTGGTTGGCGAAGGTGCGGTAGTACCAGACGCTCGTCGTGTAGTCGCGGGCGATGAGGGAGCCGAGCCGGAACCCGTAGCGGCTGTTCTTCATCGTCCGCGACGGCAGGTGGTCGAAGAGGCCGAGCTGGATGCTGCCCAGCACGGGCTTGACGAGCCCGCCCTGGACATCGGGCGGGATGAGGCCCGCGATGAGACTCTGCGGATCGCCCTGCGGAGGGGAGTACGGGCTGGCCAGCGGCATCGGCACCTGGCTCACCGTCGTGTCGATGCTGCCGGGCACCAGGTAGGTCTCGGCGTAGGCGCTGGAGAAGGGCCCCCAGCTGTCGAACAGGCTGTACGTGCCGCGAAGGGTCCAGAGCGGGATGCGCGCTTCGTCGACGTCCTGGAACACGCCGGGGATGCCCATCGTCAGGTTGAAGGGGTTGTTCGCATCGAGGAGGCCGATGGTGTCGGACTCGCCCCAGGAGATCGTCTGCCGTCCGACGCGGACGAAGACCGGGCCCTTGGCGAAGTTGAAGTAGGCTTCGTTGATCCGGAAGGGCAGGTCCGCGGCGTCGCCCGGATCGCCATAGTTCCCGAGCACGTAGTCGGGCTGGTAGGTGTACTGCTTTCGCAGGTCGATCAGCGTGTCGGTGTGGGTCACGGGACTGGTGAGCGTGTGCCCCTGCGACAGGCGCCCCTTGATCGAGTTGCGGGCGCGGTCGTACTGCGCGGGGCCGTAGTCGTAGATGCCGTCGTAGAAGCCCCAGAGCGCGAGCCGGAACGACAGGTCGTCGAGCCACCCCTGGTGCCGGGTGAGCCGTCCCTCGAACTCCGGATTGAAGAACGTGCGGTGCTCCACCAACTGGAACGGCGCCCGGTGCGGCTTCGTCTGCGGCTCGGACTCCTCGGCGGCGACCGCACCCTCGGTGTAGAGGCGCGCCCGAACCTCGAAGTCGCGGGCTCCGTCGAGGTAGTACGCGTGAGCGGCGTTGCCGACAGCGAGCGCTGTCAGAGACGCCGCGGCCACCCGGTGCCAACGCATGCGGTCCCCCCTTTCCGGTGCGGGTTGCCGCTACCACACCGCCGACGGAGGGTCCAGCGGAAGACGTCGCCGGCCGACCGTTGACCGGCACTTCCGGGGCAGCATATCGTGCGTCGCTCGATGACAGCGGAGGCGTCCGAGCGACCGATCCGGGGCTGGACGGCGAGGCGGTCCTACGTCAGGTTCGTCCGCGACCCCGTGGGCGCGCTCTGCGAGGCGTACCGGCGGTTCGGTCCGCTCTCCGTGTTCGGGAACATGTACCCGTCCCGGAAGGGCGACCAGCGCCGCATCATCGTCGCGCTCGGGCCGACGTACAACCGCCAGGTGCTGGGCGTGCCGGACGCGTTCCGGCCGATCGGCCTCACCATTCCCGGGCCGCGCGGCTCGGCGCAGCGTCGCGTCCGCTACGGGCTCCCGGTGATGAGCGGCCCGACCCACAAGGAGCAGCGGGAGCTCGTCCTGCCGCCGCTCCAGAACAAGGCCGTCGAGGGCTACCACGCGGGCATGGTCGCCATCGCCGAGCGGATCCTCGCCGGCTGGCGGGCGGGCGAGACCGTCGACATGTGGAGCCAGGTGCGCGCTTTTCCGCTGAACATGGCCACCGAGATCCTCTTCGGGCAGACGGATCCGGAGCGGGCGCACGCCGTCGGCCACATGACCCAGGCGTGGATCTCGCGCAGCTATTCGCTCGCCGCGCGCGTGTTTCCGGTGAACCTGCCCGGCACGCCGTACCACCGCATGCTGAAGGAGGCCGAGACGCTCGAGGGCGAGATGCTCCGGCTGGTCGAGGCGAAGCGGCAGAGCGGGGCACACGGCGACGACGCGCTCGCGATCCTCGTCCGCGCGCAGGAGGCGGCCGGCGGGCGCGGGCCGGATCACATCGTGGGCCAGCTCGCGATCCTCTTCGCCGCCAGCTACGAGACGACGGTCAACGGCCTCGCCTGGACCCTCTTCCTCCTGGCCCAGCACCCGGACGTGACGCGCGAGATCGTGGACGAGCTCGACGCCGTGCTGCGCGGCGGTCCGCCCACCACCGAGAGCCTCGGGAAGCTGACGCTCCTCGAAGCGGCGATCAACGAGGCGATGCGCATCCTGCCGCCGGTGCCCTACACCGTCCGCGTCGCGACGCGGCCGGCGGAGGTCGGCACGCTCGAGGTCCGGCGGAAGGACCGCATCGTGCTGAGCCACTACGTGACACACCACATGCCGGACATCTACCCGAACCCCGAGGAGTACCTGCCCCGACGCTGGTTCACGATCAACCCGACGCCCTACGAGTATCTGCCGTTCAGCGCGGGGCCGCGGCGGTGCATCGGCGGCTTCTTCGCCATGAGCGTCATGAAGATCACCGTCGCCATGATCCTCCAGCGCTTCCGCTTCACGGTGGTGCCGGGCAGCCGCATCGACCGCGTCGTGCAGGTGACGATGCGCCCGAAGTACGGCCTCCCGATGGAGATCCACGCGGCGGACCGGCAGTTTCGCGCCTCGCCGGTGCGCGGCAACGTCCACGAGATGGTGAAGCTCGGCGCCTGAGGCAGCGGTCAGCGCGGCCGGAGCGCCTTGAGACGGTGGCGCAGGCCCCGGAGGCGTGAGCGCTTCCAGTCGCCCGGCTTGCGGAGCAGCGCCGCGCCGCACGCGAGCGGCCCCTGCGTCCGGCGCGAGACGAGCGGCAGGAGGTGGTACCCGCGCCGCGCCGCGAAGTGCTCCACCGCGTAGACGGTGCCCTCGTAGCCCGCGTCTTGCGGCCGGTAGTCGTGGCAGAAGACGTAGGCGCCGGCCCGCAGCCGCGGGTGGAGGACCGCCAGCTCGCCGGCGACCGCGGCGTAGCGGTGGCTCGCGTCGACGATCGCAAAATCGACCGGCTCGGGCGAGGTCGCGAGGAAGCGCTTCAGCGAGCCCGGGAGCCGGCCCGGGACGAGCTCGACCTCGGGATGTCGCTCGAAGAAGTCGTCCGCGCGGCGCAGGTCGTCGATCGCCTTCGCCAGGTCGAAGCTCACGATCCGGCAGCCGGGGAGACCGTTCAGCGCCACGAACTCGGCGAGGAAGCGGGTCGTCTGTCCCCAGAAGGTCCCCGTCTCGACCACGAAGCGGGGCTCCGTGACCAGCAGCAGCTCGCCGATCACCATCTTCTCGAGGTAGCCGATCGAGCCGAACTGCCCCTGCATGGGCGGGAAGCGAACGACGTCGGCGTCGCGCCGCTCGACGGGCGCGTGCCCAAGCCGCTGGGTGAGGGGCGTGCGCTCGGCGGCCATGGTCGCGGCTACGTAACACGGCCGCGGGCGGGCCGGCCAGCGGGCCCCTATATATATGATGCGTCCGACGAGCGTGGAGCCGGCGCGCATTGAGCCACCGGGGGGCCGTTCGGTATCTTTCCACGGTTACCCATGACGCGCACCGAGCGCACCTACTACGTCGTCTTCGGCGGCTACAGCCTGGCGATGTTCTTCATCGCGCCGATCTACCCGCTCTTCCTCATGAGCCGCGGGCTCGACGTCTTCCAGGCGAACGCCGTCCTCGCCACTTACCTCATCACGGCCTTCGTCTTCGACGTGCCGACGGGCGTGATCGCCGACCGCTTCGGGCGGAAGGCGTCCTTCATCGGCGCGTGCGCCATCCGCATGTTCGCCTACGGACTCTACGCCTTCACCCGCAACTTCACGGACTGCATGGTAGCGGAGTTCTTCGACGCGGTGGGAACGACGTTCGCGAACGGCGCGCTCGACGCCTGGATGGTCGACGGCGTCGCCGCCGACGGCGATCGCCGCCCGACCGATCGCATCTTCGCCCGCGGGCAGGTGATCGCGCGCGCGTCGATGGTCGGCGGCGGCATCGCGTGCGGCTATCTGGCCGAGGTGGGCTGGAACCTGCCGTGGTTCGTCAGCGCGGCGATGTTCGCCGTGACCGGGCTGGCCGCGATCTTCCTCATGCACGAGACGCGTCCGCCGGCGCGCGCGACCGCGCTGCCGTCGCCGGTGCGGACGGCCGTGCTCGGGATCCGAACGGTCGCCGCCGCGCCCGCGCTCCTCCTCATCTGCCTCATCGCGCTCGCGGGCGCGTTCGCCGGCTTTCCGCTGCACATCACCTGGCAGGCGCGCGTCCAGGACCTGGCCGGTGCCGGGCTCTGGCGGATGGGCTGGATCCTGGCGTTGCTCAACGTGGCGGGCGTCGCGGGCAGCGCGCTCCTGCCGCGTCTCCTGCGACGCTTCGAGCGGCACGTCGTCCTGGTGGGCGCCACCCTCTGGCGCGTCGCGACCCTCGCCCTCGCGGCTTCGGTGGCGACGCTGTCGCCGACGGTCGCGGGGCTCGTCCTCGGGGAGGTCTCCCCCGGGCTGACCGAGCCGATGCTCGTCGCGTGGGCCAACGAGCACGTGCCGGCCGACTACCGGGCGACGGTGCTCTCGGTGCGCTCGACGTTCATCACCCTGGGGGGCGCCCTCGGCCTGCTCTCGCTCGGCCTGGTGGCGCGCCGCTTCGGGATCCCGAGCGCGTGGGGCGCCTGTGCGGTGGTCTTCGCGCTCGTGGCGCCGGGGTACCTGCTCCTCGGGCGGCAGCCGGCCGCCGCGCCGGCCGACGTCGGGCCGCTCACTCCCGCGGAGCTGCTGGCGACGCCCGGGCGCGCCGGCCCGCACGGCATCGAGTGAGGTGCCGGCCGTCCCCCCCCCCGGGTTGAACAACCCCGCGTAGCTGCGCTAGATGGGCACCGGCTTTCGATCGGGCAGCGGGGCGACGCGCCCCAGGAGGAGCGAGCCATGGCGGGAGGATGCACGTCGAGGGAAGCCGTCACGTGCGCGACGAGGCCCTTGCTGCTCGCGGTCGCCCTCGCGCTCAACGTCTCGGCCCTGCCGGCCTTCACCCGACCCGCCGACGCGATCGTCATCTGTCAGCGGAAGAAGAAGGTCACGCTGCGCTCCGACAAGTGCGCCAAGAAGGAGACGCTGGTCGCCGACATCGCCACCATCACCACCCGGGGCAACGACCTGACCCAGCGCGGCACCCAGCTCGGCGCGGCCAAGCTCCAGCTCGGCTTCACCTGTCCGGGCGATCCCTCGCGCAAGCTCGTGCCGTCGGTGTTCGTTGGGCAGGTCCGGGACGGCAGTGCCGTGACGGAACGTCCGGGTGGCGGCTGCCGCACGCTCGACGGCAACCAGGCCGCCTGCGTGGCCGCCTTCCAGAACGGCGACCCCTTCAGCGACCGTATCGACTCCCCCGCGGCCTCGTGCTTCTTCTTCCGCGGCAAGTGCCAGCCCTGTCAGCCCCGCGCCGAGGGGCTGGCGCGCGCCTGCACGAACACCTGCAGCCCGCCGCCCAAGTGCGCCGACGCGACGCGCACCGTGTTTTCCGGCGGCCCCGACATCGACGCCTGCCGGCAGTTCAACACCCAGGTGGACTGCGAGAAGGCCTGGCACGTCCCCGGGAGGGATCGGACGAATTCCGCCGCCAGCTGCTTCTGGAACGGCACGGCGTGCAGGGGCTGCGGGCCGTTTCACCGGGACGCAGGGGACTGCACGAACAGCTGCGCCCCCGGGGTGACCCACCCCACCTGCAAGGACCCGGCGCGGGTCACCTTCGCCGGCGGGCCGGACTCGGACGCCTGCACCACCTTCAACGGCAACCAGGTGAACTGCGAGAAGGCGTTCCACGAGGGCAGCGACGGCATCGCCGCGACGTGCTGGTTCGAGACCTCGAGCACCGACTGCAAGGGATGCGGGCTTCGCCACGAGCTGGCCGGCCACTGCACCAACACCTGCCTGTGACGCCGATGACAGCCGAACGCCGGGAGGAGAGGCCCATGGTGCGAGGACGCGTGCTGCGCGGAAGCTGGCTCGTCGGACTCGGCGTCGGGCTCGGCCTGATCGCCGCGCCCCTGCCCAGAGCGGTGCCCGACGCGGGCGCGGTGCTCATCTGCCAGAACAAGAAGAAGCCGAAGCTGGTGGCGCTCCGCGGGGACAAGTGCGGCAAGAAGGAGAACGTCGCCCTGGACCTCTCGAACACGATCACCACCCAGGGGCAGACGCTAACCCAGCAGGGGCAGAGCCTGACCGCGCTCGAGACGCAGCTCGGATTCGTGTGCCCCAACGACGCGACGCGGAAGCTCGTCGCCTCGAAGTTCGCGGCGCCCCCGAGCTCGCCGTACGAACCGAGGCGAGGGCTCATCCGCGAGCGCGAGGGCGGCGGCTGCCGCACGCTCGACGGCAACCAGGCCGCCTGCACCGCCTCCTTCCAGAACAACGATCCCTTCTCGAGCACCGAGGCCCCGGCCGTCTCCTCGTGCTTCTACTTCAAGGGGAAGTGCCTGCCGTGCAACCTTCGCGCGGAAGCACGCATGGCGTGCTCGAACTCCTGCCTGAAGCGGCCGACGTGCGGCGACCCGACGCGCACGGTGTTCGTCGGCGGGGCGGGCAGCGATGCGTGCCAGCAGATGAAGACGCAGGTTGACTGCGAGAAGGCCTGGCACCTGGGCGCGCTCGACATCGAGCACGCCGCGAGCTGCTACTGGACGGGTACCGCCTGCCAGGGCTGCGGGCCCCGGCACGCGAGCGCGGGCGACTGCGTCGAGACGTGCACCGCCCTCGCCCACGTCTGCAAGGATCCCTCGCGGGTCACCTTCGTCCCCGCCACCGACAACAACGCCTGCCACACCTTCAATGCCAATCAGACCAACTGCGAGAAGGCCTTCCACCTCGGGAAGGACGGCATCTCGACGTGTTGGTTCGACGCCACGACCACCAATTGCAACGGCTGCGGCTTGCGCTGGGAGGGCACCGGCAAGTGCAGCAACACCTGCCTGTGACGTCCATGGACGCTCACCACGGGGAGGAGAGGCTCATGGCTCGAGGTCGCGTGTCGAGGGGACGCTGGCTGGTCGGGATCGGGGTCGGCCTGGGTGTGATCGCGGCACCGCTGCCGCGGGCGCTGCCGAACGCGGGCGCGGTGCTCGTCTGTCAGAACAAGAGGAAGGCGAAGCTGGTGGCGTTTCGTGCCGACAAGTGCACGAAGAAGGAGAACGTCGCCATCGACCTGTCGAACGTGCTGGCCATGCAGACGAGCGCGTCGGCCGACCAGGGCACCCGGCTGGGCATCGTGCAGCCCGACTTCGGCGCCACCTGCCCGGGGTCCCCGTCGCTCACCCTCGCCGCGTCGAACTTCTCGCCCCGCGGCGTCACCCGGACCGTCGCGCGCGAGCGGCCCGGGGGCGGCTGCCGCACGCTCGACGGCAACCAGGCCGCGTGCCTGAAGACCTTCCAGACCAACGACCCCTTCGCCAACCGCCGGGAGTTCCCCGCCTCGTCGTGCTTCTTCTTCAAGGGGTTCTGTCTGCCGTGTACGGACAACGTGGCGAAGAGAGCGGAGTGCACCAACGCCTGCATCGCCAAGACGACCTGCGCGGACCCGACGCGTACCGTATTCCTCGGCGGTTTCGGGGGCGACGCCTGCAAGGACCCGAAGACCCAGGTCGACTGCGAGAAGTCCTGGCACATCGGCCGGCTCGATGTCGTGCACCGGGCCGCCAGCTGCTACTGGACGGGGACCGCCTGCCGGGGCTGCGGCCCGAGTCACGCCAATCAGCTCGATTGCACCAACACGTGCGACACCACGCCGCATCCGACGTGCAAGGATGCCGCGCGCACCATGTTCCTCGGCGGTCCAAATGCGAGCACCGCCAAGAAGTGCAAGAAGTTCAACGGCAACCAGGCCATGTGCGAGGTGTCCTACCACGTGACGGGAGAAGGCACCGCCGCGACGTGCTGGTACGAAACCACGGCGAACCAGTGCCTGGGGTGCGGGCTCCGGTGGGAGACCGTCGGCAAGTGCAACAACACCTGCCTCTGAGACCCCGGCCGCGCCGCGGCGCGCTCCGCGGCTGAGCCGACGCGCCGACGGGCGAGCCGCGATGCCGCGCGGGTACCGCCTCCGCCACGCCCTCGGGCCCCGGGTCGCGTGCGCCTGGCTGATCGCGGCCGCGGCATGCGCGGTCGCCGGGACGGCCGGCATCACGGTGATCGTCGACGGCGAGGTTCGCTGGCACGCGGACCGCGAGGCCGCCCTGAAGCGTCCCACGGACTACACCCGCGGCGCGCTCCGCGGCTGGCGTCTCTACGGAGGCATCCTCGCGGACTCGGAGCGCGCCGGCACGCGGCGCATCGCCGTCGAGGGAGCAAACGGCAAGGCGCTCACGATCGACGAGCCCGCACGCCAGCACCCGGGCCTCGAACCGGTCCTCTTCACCGACCGCGCCGGACGGTTCCGCTTCATGATGGTGGGGGAGGAGTCGCCGGCATTCCCGCACGGCCGCGGCCCGGGAGACGGGCGCGGCGGGGGCGGGCAGCACGGCCGGAGCGGACCCCTCGCCCTCGACGACGTCACCGTCGTCCGCGTGACGCGCGCGCCGGCGCCCGCGCCGGGCGCCGACGGCTTCGACCTCCACATCCAGGGCAAGCGAGAGCGGCTGACGCTCGACGCCGTCGGCAAGCTGGTGCCGGCGACGCACGTCCCCGACGTGCACGGCGACGTCTGGCCGCTGCGCGACCTGGTCCTCGCGAAGGCGGGTCGCGAGCCCAGCGCCGTCACCGTCGTCGGCGCCCGCGGCGCGCGGTACACGATCGACCACGACGAGTGGCGCGGCGAGCGCCGGCTGTACCTGCGCCGGAACGCGCGCGGGCTCGTCAAGTTCGAAGCCGCCGGGGGCGGCGGCAAGCAGCGCGCGGACGTGCACGACGTGAGCCGGATCGAGGTGCGGCTCGACTGAGGCGCTGCGCGCCCCCCGCCGCGCTGTCTCTGGACTGCCGGGGGGGCATCCAATATGTAGTGCGGAGAAGCTCAGGAGGAGGACAGTATCATGCGCTGGACGCTTCTCGTCGCAGTCGCCACGCTCGCCGTGGCCGTCGCGCTTGCACAAGCCGACTCGTACGAGGTCATCAACGTGCCCGACGGGGGTAGCATCGCGGGCCGGGTCACGTACGTCGGGACGCCGCCGACCCCCGAGCGCGTCGTGGTCGACGCGGACCGCGACGTGTGCGGGAAGGAGGAGCGGCGATCCAGCGCGCTGCTGGTCGGCTCGAAGGGCGGGATCCGCAAC
>JBGQET010000111.1:0-14539 GCA_041496545.1 Binatia bacterium
CGTGCGACGTCATCGAGTATCTGAAGTCCCCGCCCGACCGTGCGCTCCTCGCCCGCTTCCTCGAGCTCCTCGCCGGCCCGCCCGGCGACCTCGTGCGGAGGGACAAGCGCTTCAAGGAGCTCGGCCTCGACCCGGCTGACTACGCGACGCGCGAGCAGGTGATCGAGCTGCTGCTGAAGCACCCCGAGCTCATGGAACGTCCGGTCGTGATCCGCGGCGCCCGCGCCGTCATCGCGCGGCCGTCGGAGCGCGTCCTCGAGCTGCTCGACTAGCCCTTGGCGCGCGACACGAAGCGGGCTTCGCGCGTGTCGACCTGCACCAGCTCGCCCGATTCCAGGTACGACGGCACCTGGATCACGAGGCCCGTCTCCAGCGTCGCCGGCTTGGTCTGCGCCTGCGCCGTCGCGCCCTTGATGGACGGGTCCGTCGTGACGACGCGCAGCGCGACGGTGTTCGGCAGGTCGATCGAGATCACCTTCTCGTTGAACACGACCGAGCGGATGCCCTCGAGCCCGTCCTTCAGATAGCCCGCGGCGTCGCCCACGTCCTCGGCGGAGAGGGCGACCTGCTCGTAGCTCTGCGTGTCCATGAAGTGGAAGCCCTCGTCGTCGCGGTAGAGGAACTGGACGGGACGGAGCTGGAGGTCCGGCTCCTCGACCTTGTCGCCGCCGCGGAACGTCTTGTCGAAGACCTGGCCGGTGCGGAGGTTCCGCACCTTGATCTTCGACAGCGAGCTGGCGCCGCGTGCCGAGGGCGACTGCACGTGGACGTCGAGGATGACGTACGGGTCGCCGTCGAGGAGGAGGCGGAGGCCGCGCTTGAAGTCGCCGGTGGAGAGCATGCTCCCCTGTTTCGTAATCGGCGCGGCGCGCGGGTGCAAGCGGATCGCCTTGACGGCGCGGGCGCGGGCCGCGTAGACCGGCGACCGACGATGCGCGCCGAGGTGAACGGCACGAGCCTCCGCTACGAGGTCGCGGGCAACGGCGAACGGCTCGTGGTGCTGACGCACGGCCTGGGCGGCGACCTCGAGTACTGGACGCCGCACGTCGAGGCGCTCTCCCGCCACTACCGCGTGCTCACCTGGGACCTGCGCGGCCACGGCGAGTCGGCGACGCCGCCGGGTCCGTACGACGTCGGGCTCTTCGCCCGCGACCTCGCCGCGCTCCTCGACCACGCCGGCGCGCGCGAGGCGCACGTCGTCGGCCACTCGGGCGGCGGGGTGGTGAGCCAGCGTTTCGCGCTCGACTTCCCCGACCGGGTGCGAAGCCTCGTCCTGGCCAGCACCTCGAGCGAGGTGAGCGAGAAAGCGGCGCGCGGCTGGCACCGCGTCGCCGACACGATCGAGCGCCAGGGCTTCGGCGCCGAGCGCGAGCCCGACGCGCGCGGCTTCTCGCCCGCGTTCGCAGCCGCGCACCCCGAGGTGGTGCGCGAGCTGGCGCGCCGCACGCGGCGCAGCGACCCGGCGGCGTACGCGGCGACGGCGCGCGCCTTCGGCAGCTACGGCTGGACGGCCGACCTCGCCCGCATCGCGGCGCCGGTGTTGATCCTGCAGGGCCTCGACGACGCGCTCACGCCGCCGGGCGGCTCGGTCATCCTCTCCCGCGGCCTCCGGCGGGCGCGGCTCGTCATGCTCCCCGGCGCCGGCCACAACCTGCCGATCGAGAAGCCGGCGCTCTTCTCGACCGCGCTGCTCGCCTTCTTCGCCGGCGTCGACCTGTGACCGTCCCCCGGCCGCTCGCGCTCCGTCTCCTGAACGGCGTCGGCGGCGCGCTCCGCCGCGCCGGGCTGCCGGTCGTGCGCCTTGACGAGGCGTCGCTCTGCGCGGCCGCGACCCGGCGCACGGGCCTCGAGGACTTCGGCGACGGCTCGTTCCGCGAGCCGCTCCGCCGCCTGGTCGACGCCTTCGAGCGCGAAGCGGCGCTCACCACGCTCGGCTGCGTCATCGCGCGGGGCGATCTCCTGCGCTTGCTCGAGAACCGCCTCCACATGGTGGACGAGCGCACGCGCCACCCGGAGATCGACGAGGGCCCCATCCGTCGCCCCATCTTCGTCGTCGGCCTGCCGCGCACCGGCACCACGATCCTCCACCAGCTGCTCGCGCAGGACCCCGCGAACCGCGTGCCGATGACGTGGGAGGTCATGCACCCGTGGCCGCCGCCCGAGCGCGCGACGTACGAGACCGACGAGCGCATCGCGCGCGTGGAGAAGCACTTCGCCGGCGTCGACCGGTTGATGCCCGGCTTCAACTCCATGCACCCGATGGGGGCGCGGCTGCCGCAGGAGTGCGTCGCGCTCACCGCGCACGACTTCGCGAGCATGGTGTTCAGCACCACGCACCGTGTGCCGAGCTACCAGGCTTGGCTCGACGCCGCCGACCTCCGGTGGGTGTACGCCTCGCACCGCCGCCAGCTTCAATACCTCCAGTGGCGCTGCCCGACGGAGCGGTGGGTGCTGAAGTCGCCCGGTCATCTCTGGGCGCTCGACGCGCTCCGCGCCGAGTATCCGGACGCGGCGATCGTCCAGACGCACCGCGACCCGCTGAAGGTCGTCGCCTCGCTCACGAGCCTCGTCACCGTGCTTCGCGGTATGGCGAGCGACGACGTCGACCCGCACGCCATCGGCGCCGAGTGGACGGTGCTCCTCGCCGCCGGCCTCGAGCGCAGCATGGTGGCGCGCGCGCATGTGCCCTTCGACGTCTTCGACGTGCAGTTCGCCGACTTCATCCGCGACGAGGTCGGCATGGTGCGGCGGATCTACGAGCGCTTCGGCCTCGCGCTCTCTCCCGAGGCCGAGACCCGCATGCGCCGCTTCCTCGCCGAGAACCCGAAGGACAAGCACGGCGCGCACCGCTACACGCTCGCCGCAGCCGGGCTCGACCCGGCGGTCGAGCGCCGGCGCTACGCCGCCTACCAGGAGCGCTTCGGCGTCCCGTCCGAGCCCGTGAGCTGAGCCGTGATCGTCGTGCTGGCGCGCATCCGGAGCCCTCTCGGCGTCTGAGCGATGGCCGCCGTCGCCGAGGCGTCGCCCGCTGCCCGGCCGGGCTACGAGCTGACCCGCTTCCTGATCCTCCGCCTGCTCGGCGTCGTCTACTTCACGGCCTTCCTGATCCTGCTCCGGCAGGGCGACGCGCTCATCGGCCACGCGGGCCTCCTGCCCGCCGACCGCTTCCTCGCCCGCGTGCTGGCCGCCGCCGGCTCGCGCGCCGTCGCCGTGCGCGAGCTGCCGACCCTCTTCTGGCTCGGCTGCTCGGACGGCGCGCTGCACGCGGTGGGATGGATCGGGCTCGTGCTGTCGGCCGCGGTCGCGCTCGGCGTGACCAACGCGCTCGTGCAGCTCGTCCTCTGGGCGCTCTACCTCTCCGTCGCGCAGGTGGGGCAGCTCTTCTGGGGCTACGGCTGGGAGATGCAGCTCCTCGAGACGGGCTTCCTCGCCGTCTTCCTCTGCCCACTCCGCTCGCTCGGCCCCTTTCCGCCCACCGCGCCGCCGGTCGCCGTCCTCTGGTGCTTCCGCTGGCTCATCGCGCGCATCATGCTCGGCGCGGGCTTGATCAAGCTCCGCGGCGATCCCTGCTGGCGCGACTTCACCTGCCTCGTCTACCACTACGAGACGCAGCCGGTGCCGAACCCGGTGAGCTGGTGGCTCAACGCGGCGCCGCGCTGGTTCCACGTGGTCGGCGTCGCCTTCAACCACCTGGTCGAGCTGGCGGCACCGTTCCTGATCGTCGGACCGCGCCGGGCGCGCGTCGTGGCCGGGTGGCTCTTCGTCGCCTTCCAGGTGACGCTCATCGTGAGCGGCAACCTCGCGTTCCTCAACTGGCTGACGATCGTGCCGGCGCTCGCCTGCCTCGATGACCGCGCGCTCGGCTGGCGCACGCGGGCGGTGGCGCTGCCGTCACGGACACACCGCGCCGCCGCGCTGGCGCTGGCGCTCGTGGTGGCGGTGCTGAGCGTGAATCCCATGGTGAACCTCCTGTCGCCGCGCCAGGCCATGAACCGCTCCTTCGACCCGCTCCACCTCGTCAACACCTACGGCGCCTTCGGCTCGATCGGCCGCGAGCGCGACGAGGTGGTCATCGAGGGCACGAGCGACGCGACCGTCGGGCCCGACACGCAGTGGCGCGCCTACGAGCTGCCCTGCAAGCCGGGCGACGTCGGCCGCCGTCCCTGCGTCATCGCGCCCTACCACTACCGCCTCGACTGGCAGCTCTGGTTCGCGGCCATGTCGACGATCGACCGCGAGCCGTGGCTCGTGCGGCTGGTCGACGAGCTGCTGCACGGCGACCGCGACGCGAAGGCGCTCTTCGCGCGCGACCCGTTCCCCGACGCTCCGCCGCGCTTCGTGCGCATCGAGCTGTACCGCTACCGCTTCACGGGCCCTGGCAGCGCCTACTGGTGGTCGCGGACGCTGGTCGGGGAGTACCTGCGGCCGGTCGGGGTGGACGACGGTCAGCTCCGCGCCTTCCTCCGCTCGTACGACCTCGACTTCTAGGGCCGCGTCGCCATGGCCTGCCGGCCCCTTGAAACCGGCGGGCTCGGCGCGGCATCCAAGTCCCCATGGCGAACCCCGTGGTCGTCGTCCGTCCAGCGACCGTCGAGGATGTGGACGTGGTGGCCGCGCTCTTGGTGGCGCAGCTCGCCGAGCACCGGATCGACGTCGGGGAGCCGAAGGCCTAGCGGCCGAGCCGGTCGAGCGCGACCACGCGCGACGCCGGCTGCTCCGGCATCTCGTCCGCCTGGAGCCAGCGGCAGAAGACCAGCCCGTCGCGGTGGCCCGCGGTGCTGATCCAGTTCGGCACGCCCGGGTCGCGGTGCGCGACGACGACGCGGAAGCCGCCGTCGGGCGCGAGCTTCGCCTGCGTGCCGTTGAGCGACACGCGGTGCCAGCGCCAGTCGAGCGACTGCATGTAGCGGTTCCAGACCTGCACGCCCCAGTAGGTGCAGCGCGGCGAGCGACCCTCGATCACGAGTGCCTCGTCGGACTCCAGCCGGAAGGCGCCGAGCGCGTAGATGTTGTCGGGCGTGCCCCAGCCGGGGACATGCGGGCTCCACGGCATGGGTGGGCCGAGCACGTTCGGCGGCAGCGGCGGCAGGGGCACGATGGCGAGCGTCTCGCGGATGAAGGTGGCGACGGCGCGGAGCCGGCGGGCGAGCCTCGCGTCGTCGAGCGGCGGCGGCGCTGCCACCGGGTCGAGCGCCTCGATCGTGAAACGCGCCGGGCGGGCGTCGCGTGGCTCGGCGAAGTACTCGCGCGTGATGACGCAGACGGCGTCCGGGTCGACCTTCACCCAGTCGCCGGGGTGGCCGGGCCGGCGCTCCGGAGCGAGCACGAGCGTGAAGCGGCCGTCGGCGCCGAACGTGATGTCGCGCTGCGAGACGTTGGCGACGACGCGCTCCGACCATTCGCCGTCGGGTTTGCCGCCGTAGACGCAGAAGGCGAGGTAGACGCCGTTGCCGCGCACGCCGTGGATGCGGTAGGCGCGGTCGCCGCGCAGCGGCGCGAACCAGTAGTGCGAGTCGACGTTGTCGCCGAGGATCTTGCGCGTCGGCGCGGCGAGCGGGGTGAACGCGGGGCGCTCCGGGTCGCCCTCGAGGTAGAGGTCGAGCGCGTAGCCGAGGAGGTGCGTGAGATGGCGGTAGCCCTCGGCGACGCCGAGCGCGTCCATGCCCTCGGCGCGCGGGTCGGTGGTGAAGGTGGCGTCGGCGTCGCGCAGCAGGTCGAGCAGCGCGCGGAAGGCGGCGGCGGTCGCGCTCATGCCGGGTCTCTAGCAAGCGCCGGGGGGCGTTCCAATGCCCGGCGCCGTGCGCTACGGTCCCCGCCCATCCCACCCAGGAGGCGACGATGATCAAACTGCACGGAATCCCGCGCTCGCGCGCGATGCGCTCGCTCTGGATGCTCGAGGAGCTGGGCGTCCCCTACGAGAACGTCAAGGTGAGCTTCATCAACGACTCGCGGAAGCCGGAGTACCTGAAGCTCAACCCGAACGGCCACATCCCGACCCTCCAGGACGGCGACCTGACGCTCTGGGAGTCGCTGGCGATCAACCTCTATCTCGCGCGCAAGTACGACAAGGGCCTCTGGCCGAAGACGGTCGAGGACGAGGGCCGCGCCTTCCAGTGGAGCATCTGGGCGATGACGGAGCTCGAGGAGCCGTTGCTCACCGTGCTGCTGAACCGCGTCTTCTACCCGGAAGCCCAGCGCGACGCGAAGAAGGCGGACGACGCCGCCGAGCGCTTCAAGCAACCGCTCGGGGTGCTCGACGGCGCGTTGAAGGGCCGCCAGTGGCTCGCCGGCAACGCCTTCACCGTCGCCGACCTGAACGTCGCCTCGGTGCTCTCCTGGGCGCCGCTCGCGGGCCTCGACCTCGGCTCGGCGTCGAACGCGCAAGCGTGGCTCGGCCGCTCGACCGCCCGGCCGGCGCTCGGCCGCGTGCAGGCGCTCGGCTGAGACGCGCCGTCGCGCTCGCCCTCGGGGTGTCGCTCGCCGCCTGCGGCGACGGCGGAGGGCGAGCGCCGGGGCCCACGATGTCGACCTTCGTCGAGCGGGTGCGACCCGCGCCCGGTGGGCGGCCGCCGCTCCTTGTCCTCCTGCACGGCATCGGCGCCGACGAGAACGACCTCTACCCGCTCGCGGCGGAGCTGGACCCGCGCTTCACCGTGGTGAGTCTCCGCGCGCCGCGGCACTATCACGGCGGCTGGGCGTGGTTCCACATCGACTTCGCGCCCGGCGGTCGCGTCGTGCCCGACGTCGCGCAGGCGCGGGCGACGCTCGCCGACCTCGTCGCCTGGCTCGAAGCCGCGCCGGGGCGACTCGGCACCGACCCGGCGAACACCTTCCTGTTCGGCTTCAGCCAGGGGGCGATGATGAGCCTCGGCGTGCTGCGCACCGTGCCCGAGCGGCTGGCCGGCGTCGTCGCGCTGAGCGGCCGCTACTCGACCGACCTCTTCCCGCCCGCGGCCCCCGACGACGCGGTCGGCCGCGTGCCGCTCTTCGTCGCGCACGGCACGCACGACGACGTGCTGCCCGTCGAGCACGGGCGGTCGGTGCGCGACGCCTTCCAGCCGCTGTCGCGCGATTTCACGTACCGCGAGTACCCGATCGGCCACGCGATCGGGGGCGACGAGCTGCGGCTCGTCGCCGAGTGGCTCGCGGCGCGCCTGTAGCCGCTCACGCCGCGTCGAGCGCGCGCAGGCGGGCGAGGAGCGGCGGGTGCGAGTAGTGGAGCGCCACGTAGAGCGGGTGGGGTGTGGGGTTGGCGAGGCTGTCGGCGGAGAGACGCTTCAGGGCCGCGGCGAGCGGGGCGCCGGACCCCGTGGTAGCGCGCGCGAAGGCGTCGGCCTGGAACTCCTGGCGGCGTGAGAGGGCGTGCATCGCGAGGCCGAGCGCGAAGTCGAGCGGCGCCGCGAGGAGCGCGAAGAAGACGAGGCCGGCGTGGACCGACGGCGCAGCAACGCCGAAGGCGGCGAAGAGTCTCGGGCGCGCGAGCAGGCGCGAGAGGAGGAAAAGGAAGAGCCCGAGCTGCGCGATGCCGAGCGCCAGGCCGCGCAGCACGTGCCCGCGCCGGTAGTGGCCGACCTCGTGCGCGACGACGCCGAGCACCTCGTCGGCGCCGAGCGTCTCGACGAGCGTGTCGAAGAGGCCGACCCGCTTGCGCCGCCCGAAGCCGGTGAAGAACGCGTTGGCCTTGGTCGAGCGGCGCGAGCCGTCGACCAGGAAGACGTCCTCGAGCGGAAACCCGACCCGGCGCGCGTAGTCGAGGATCGCCGCGCGCAGCCCGTCGTCGGCGAGCGGCGTGAAGCGGTTGAAGAGCGGCAGGATCCAGGTCGGGGCGACGAACTGGACGAGCACCGCGAAGAGCGCGCTCGCGGCCCAGCACCAGAGCCAGGCGGACGGCCCGAGCGCGTCGAAGAGCCAGAGGACGGCGGTGAGGAGCGCCCCGCCGAGGACCGCCCCGAGCGCGAGGCCCTTCACGAGGTCCGTCCAGAAGGTGCGCGGCGTGGTGCGGTTGAAGCCGAAGCGCTCCTCGATGACGAAGGTGGACCACCAGCGAAACGGCAGGCGGGCGACCGTCGCGGCGAGGCCGAGCGTGCCGAGATAGAGGAGGCCGCTCGGGACGGCGCCGAGGCCGAGGGCGCGCACCGCGTCGTCGAGCCGGGCGAACCCGCCCGCGAGCCAGAAGGCGAGGAGCCCGACCAGGCTGGCCGTCTCGGGCACGATCCCAAAGCGGAGCCGCGCGCGTGTGTACTCCTGCGAGCGGCGGTAGCGCTCGGCGTCGTACACACAGCGGAGCGCGGACGGCAGCTCGCCGGAGAGGGCGCGCGCGTTCAGCGCGTCGGCCGCGACGTGGAGCGCCCAGCGGCCGAGGAGTGCTAAGAGGATGACGGCGGCATAGGGGTTCACGGCGCCGTCCCGATTGTGCCGCAGCGGCGGTGGGAAGACAACGGGCTCCGCAGTGCCGGAGCCCGCCTCTGAGCAGTTCCGCCGAGGTCGGCCCGGGTTACCGCGCCCGTGCGAGAAAATTCGACGCAGGTCGTATTGACTCCGCGCCGGCCACCATCGGAGACTCGCCGGTGCCCCACGTGCGAGCGTAACTTTGAGAGGCATCGCCCCCAACATGCGGTCGAGGGACACCGAAGATCGGAGCCGGCGCCGCGCGCAGTGGATGGCCGAGGTCCAACGCGGGGACCGGGAGGCGTATACCGCATTGCTGAACGACATCGGTCCGGCGGTCATGAGCTTCCTGCGCCGGCGGGTGCATGAGGGCGCCGAGGCGCAGGACCTCTACCAGGAGGTGTTCGTGGCGCTGCACCGTGCCCGGCACACCTACCAGCCGTCGCGCCCGCTCGAGCCGTGGCTGTTCGCCATCGCACGTCACGTCGTGGCGCACCACCGGCAGCGGCGGAGCGCCCAGCGCTCGCGCGAGGTCCTCGTCGCGGCGCCGCCCGAGCGTGCGGTGGAGAACGTCGGGTTCGTGAAGCCGCGGCTCGAGCAGGCGCTCCGGCAGCTTTCGGCCGAGCAGCGCGAGGCCTTCGTGCTGCTCCAGGTGGACGGCCTCTCGGTCGAGATGGCGGCGGCGCGTGCCGGCACGACGACAGGCGCGCTCAAGGTCCGCGCTCACCGCGCGTACCGCGCCTTGCGGGGTCTCCTGTGAGGGTGGTCGGCACGCCTCCCGTCCACCGGGCCCTGGTCGCGCGGCTCGTGGCCGACGCGCAGCCGGTCGCGCGGCTCTGGCCGCCGGCCCCCCGTCTGGCGGCGTGGCTCGGGCTCGCCCTCGCCGTCGTGGCCCTGGCCGGCGTCGTCGGGCTGCGGCCCGACGTCCGCACGGAGCTCGCCCGTCCGCTCTACGTGGCGCAGGTGACCGCGCTGCTGGCCGGCGCCACCCTGCTCGCCGCGGCCGCGCTGCGCGCCGCCGTGCCGGGCCTCGGCGCGAACCGTGCCCTCGTCGGCGCGGCGCTCGCGCTGACCGCGGCCGGCGTCGCGCTCGCGTGGTGGATGCCGGCGGTGGATTCGCACGCCACGGTCTTCGGGCCGCGCTGCGCCCTCTGCGTCGTCCTGTTCGGCGCGCTCCCGGGAGTAGCGCTGTTCGTCGCCGTCCGGCGCGGCGCGCCGCTCCACACGCGCGCCACCGCGGCGTGGGCGGGGAGTGCCGCGCTGCTGGTCGGCGCCGCCGCCGTGCGGCTCGCGTGTCCCGTCGACGAGCCGCTGCACCTGCTCGGCTGGCACGTCGTGCCGGTCGCGGTCGGCGGCGTGCTCTCCGCCGTCGCGGGCTCGACCTGGCTCGCGCGGTGGTGCGAGGTCTGACCGCTCGCCGTCGCGGACGAACAGTGCCTCGGCCATGCGGCGGCTTACGGCCGGAACGTGATCGGCAGCGTCCCCGGGACGCGGAAGAGCGACGGGCCCCAGGTCACCGTCTCCGAGACGAGGTGGAGGCCCTCGAAGCGCGCCACGAGCTGGCCGATCGCGACCTGTGCCTCGAGCCGCGCGAGGTGGGCGCCGAGGCAGTAGTGCGCGCCGCCGCCGAAGGCGAAGTGCTCGTTCGGCCGCCGCGCGACGTCGAACCGCTCCGGGTCGGCGAAGACGTCGGGATCGCGGTTGGCGGCGGCGAGCATGGCGAACACCCGCGCGTCCTTCGGGATGACCTGGCCGCCGAACTCGGCGTCGGCGTGCAGCACGCGCGCGGTGAGGACGATCGGGCCGTCCCAGCGCAGGCACTCCTCGACCGCCGTCTCGATCAGCTCGGGGCGTGCGCAGAGCCGGGCCAGCTCGCCGGGATGGCGGATGAGCGCGCGCACGCCGTTGCCGATGAGGCCGATCGTGGTCTCGAAGCCGGCGATCAGGAGGCCGATCGAATGCGAGAGGAGCTCCATCGGCGAGAGCCGGTCGCCCTCCTCTTCGGCGCGGATGAGTGCGGAGAGGAGGTCGTCCGTGAGGCTGCCGCGCCGCTTCTCGATCAGGTCCTGGAAATAGGTGATGAGCTGGCCGCCGGCGGCTTGCGTCTCCGCCAGCTGCTCCGCGTTCAGGAACTGCTCGGCGAGCCCGAGCGTGGCCTTCGAGGTCCACGCCGTGAAGCGGTCGCGGTCGTCGACCGGCACGCCCATCATCTCGCAGATGACGGTGGCGGGCACGGGGAGCGCGAGGTCGGCGATGACGTCCATGGCGCCGCGCGCCGCGACGCGGTCGAGGCACTGGGCGACGATCCGCTCGATGCGCGGCCGCAGGGCGTTGATGGCGCGCGGCGTGAAGGCGCGCGACAGGAGCCGGCGAAGGCGCGTGTGCGTCGGCGGGTCCTGCTGGAGGAGGAAGAGGCGCGGCACCGCCGACTCGTCCATGCCGGGCAGCACGCCGTCCGTCGTGCGCACGCCGGCCGGCACCTGGTGGAGGAGCCGGTTGACGTCGGCCCAGCGGCAGAGCCGCCACACGCCGACCGGCGCCAGGTGCACCGGCGCGCGCTCGCGCAGCACGCGGAGCGACGGGTATGGGTCGTTGCGGAAGGCCGGGTCGAGCATGTTGCAGCCGGCCCACGGGTCGTCGTCGACGGGGAGGGGGCGCGCGGCGTCGGCCATCCTCGTCCGTCTACGCGCGCGGCCGCGTCCATGCAATGCCCGACGCTTGCAGTGAGACTGCTCCAATCGTAGCCTGCGCGCGATCATGGTCGGCATCACCTCGTACGGGGCGTACGTCCCCATGTTCCGGCTGCCGCTCGGCAAGCCGGGGGGCCCGGAGAAGGCGGTCGCCAACTACGACGAGGACGCGATGACGATGGCCGTCGCGGCCGCCGTCGACTGCCTCCGCGGGGTCGACCGGGCGACGGTGGACGGCGTGCTCTTCGCATCGACCTCCTATCCCTTCAAGGAGAAGCAGGGCGCGGCGATCGTCGCCAAGGCGCTCGACCTCCGCCGCGACATCATCACCGCCGACGTCGGCGACTCGCTCCGCGCCGGCACCAACGCGCTCCGCGCCGCGATCGACGCCGTGCGCGGCGGCTCGGCGAAGCGCGTCCTCGTCGTCGCCGGCGACACGCGCATGGCGGCGCCGCGGACGGCGATGGAGGCCAACCTCGGCGACGCCGCCGCGGCCTTCCTGATCGGCGATGCCGAGGTCGCGCTCGGCGTCGCGGCGTCGCACGCGGTCAGCGACGAGATCATCGACGTCTGGCGGGCCGAGGGCGATCCCTTCGTGCACGCCTGGGAGGAGCGCTTCGTCGTCGACCACGGCTACCGCGCCAACGTGCGCGAGGTCGTCTCGGGGCTCTGCAAGAAGACCGGCCTCGCCGCGAAGGACTTCACCCGGGTCGTCCTCTACGGGCCGGACGCCCGCAGCCACGCGACTGCGGTGCGCGACCTCGGCGTCGACCCGGCGCGCGTGCAGGACGGGCTCTTCGGCAAGGTGGGGAGCGCGGGCGCGGCGTTCGCACCGCTCCTCCTGGCGGCGGCCATGGAGGGCGCGAAGAACGGCGACCGTGTGCTGTTCGTCGGGTACGGCGACGGCGCCGACGCCTTCGTCCTCGAGGCCACGCCCGTCGCCGAGCGGCTGGAGGGACGGCGCGGCGTCTCCTGGCACCTCGCGCGCCGCGCCGACCTGCCGAGCTACGACATGTACCTCCGCTTCCGCCAGCTCCTCGTCACCGAGCACGACCGCCGCGCCGGCGCCGGCTTGTCGGCGACCAAGCACTTCCGCGACCGCGACGCCGAGGTGACGCTGCTCGCGCAGAAGTGCCGGCGCTGCGGCCAGGTGCAGTACCCCCACCAGCGCGTCTGCTTCAAGTGCTTCGCCAAGGACGAGTTCGACAAGGTGCGGCTCTCCGACAAGATCGGCACCGTCAAGTCGTTCACCTTCGACAACTTCGCCGGCAGCCCGAACCCGCCGCTGGTCGCGTGCGTGGTGGACGTGGAGGGCGCGCGGCTCTACCTCCAGATGACGGACGTGGCGCCGAAGGAGGTCAAGCTCGACATGCCGGTCGAGCTCGTCTTCCGGAAGATGCACGAAGCCGGGGGCACGCCCAACTACTACTGGAAGTGCACGCCGGTTCGGTGACCCTCACGGTACATGGCCCAGACGGTGCGGCGATGAGGCGCTGGGCGATTTACATCGACATCGAGGGAACCTCCGCGCTGTTCGAGCCACGAGAGGCCGAGTTCTTCACGGCGCTCGACCACCTACTGACGACTGTCTGGCGCATCGGGGAGCTCTGTTTCCCCGAGTCACCTGAACGTCTGTTCGCGCATCAGGTAGGTGGCGACGGGATCGTGATCGTCTCGGAGCAGAGCGAACGCCCTGCCGAGAGGGCGATAGCGATTGCTACGATTCTCATGCAGGTCGTTCTCGGTGAGGGCTTTGTTGCGAAGGCGGGTGTTTCGGAGGGGGACTACGGCCACGTGAGCCTTACCTGTTTGCAGGAATGCCCGAGGGACGATCGGGGCCGCATTCGGATGGGCCGGGGACTCCTGACCATCATCCCGACCATGGGGACCGCGCTCGTGAACGCGCACGGCCGAGCGAGTTGCCCGCCGCGTGGCGCTCGTCTCGTCGTCGACGCAGACATGATCGAGCCCGTCTCAGAAGGAGTCGTGATATCGGAAGTGCGCCGTGGCCTGCGCGTGATAGACTGGCTCCACACACAAACCTCATGGATGAGATCGTGCGGAAGGCCAAACTTCGGATCGCGGGGGCGGCTGAGCTAGAGGAGGCTCTACGGCACTACGTCGCGAGCGCCGAGGCCGACGACGACTGGAAGCACTTCACGCTTTGCCTGAACGGTGTGGCCTGATGCCGTTCCGGTGCTATGTCTCCCCGCGTTGGGCACGCGCGGCCGTCGTGTGGTAGGTTGTGTTCATGGCGAGTCGCGAGCGCGACATCGAGTCCCGCGCGCTGAGTCTTCCCTCGAAGCACCGCGCTCGTCTGGCGGCGCGCCTGATCGACAGCCTCGATGGAGGGGTCGATGAGGGGAGCGATGCCGTCTGGGAAGCGGAGGGCGAGCGCCGGCTCGATGAGATCAAGGCGGGTCGCGTCAGGGGGATTCCCGCGGGCGATGTCTTCAAGAGAGCGCGCTCGCGCCTTCGTTGAAGCGTCTCGAGTTTCACCCCGAAGCGCAGGCGGAGTTCGAATGGGCCGCCCGCTTCTTCGAGGAAAAGGCCGCTGGCCTCGGCGTGGACTTCGTTCGGGTCGTCGAGCGCCTCGCGCGGCGTGTCCTCGACTTTCCGAACAGCGGTCAGGCGTTCGGCCCACGTCTGCGGCGCATGTTGGTGCCGCGATTCCCGTACGGCCTTCTCTACAGCGTCGAAGACGACCGCATCTTCGTCGTCGCAGTCATGCACCTTCACCGGCAGCCGGGTTACTGGCGACCCCGTACGTGAAGGCCGAGCCCTTTGTTGCACTTTCGCTCGCCGGGTCGTAGCTTTCCTCTCACCATGAGACACGATGCAATCCGGGACAAGGTCGCGATCGTCGGCATGGGCTGCTCCAAGTTCGGCGAGAACTGGGACAAGGACCCGCAGGACATGATCGTCGAGGCGGCCTACGAGGCCTACGCCGACGCCGGCCTCGAGGATCCGCACAAGCAGATCGAGGCGGTCTTCTGCGGCGCGCAGTACCCGTCGAAGGGCACGGCCGAGGTCGCCGACGCGCTCAAGATGTACGACCGGCCCGTCAGCATGGTCGTCAACTACTGTGCCACGGGCACCGACGCGTTTCGGTACGGCGTGTTCGCGGTCGCCTGCGGCATGTACGACACCGTGCTGGTCGTCGGCTTCGACAAGCCGAAGGACCGCGGCGTCTCGGGGCCGAGCGTCGCGGTGACCGGCGTGCGCGGCCTGCCCGCCACACCCGCGGGCTGGTTCTCCCACTGCGCGGCGCGCTACTTCGAGACCTACGGCGCGGGCCGCGAGGACCTGGCGCGGATCGCCGTCAAGAACCACCACAACGGCACGCTCGCCCCGAAGTCGATGCTCAAGCGCGAGATCACCGTCGACGACGTGCTGAAGGCGCGCATCATCTCCTGGCCCTTCGGCCTCTACGACTGCGCCGCGCAGTCCGACGGCGCCGC
>JBGQET010000112.1:0-14217 GCA_041496545.1 Binatia bacterium
GCGGCGGGCGCGAAGCGAAAGCCGACGTAGAACGGTCCGAAGAGCGCGTAGCGCGAGCTGGCGGGGTCGAAGCGCATCTCGTAGATCAGCTTCTTGAAGACGAGCGGGTCGTCGGCGAAGAGCGAGACGCCCCACTCCCAGTCGTCGAGGCCGACCGAGCCCGCGATGACCTGGGTGACCCGCCCGGCGTACTTGCGGCCGATCTCGCCGTGGCCGCGCATGAGGGCGGCGCGCTCCTCGGCGGGAAGGTCGAACCAGTTGACCTCTTCGCCGCGGCGCTTCGACATCGGGTAGAAGCAGAGGTAGCGGCCGGCGGGCACCTTGGGGAAGAGCCGGGGGGCCGCGATGCGTTGCATCTCCTCGGTCACGCGCGCTTCGAGCTGCGGGTCGTCGGCCGCGACGCCGGCGCGCTTGACCATCGCCTCGGCGTGCGCGCGCAGCTCGTAGGTGCCGAGCTCGATGACCGAGAGATACGAGTAGGTCGGCACCAGGTAGGCGCGGAGCCGGCTCAGCGCGAGCGCCGTCTGCTCGCGCCGGAGCGACTCCAGATCGCGCCGCCAGTGCATGAGGCAGAGGTCGCCCTTGTGCGTCAGGAGCGCGAAGCACGCGCTGTGGCCGTCGGCGGGCGCGGCCTGGCGCTCGAGGAGCTCCGCGGCCTCGGCCGCGATCGCCGTGCGCTCCGCGTCGGCGAGCGCGTTCCAGCGCGGCCAGTCGAGGCCGTACATCTCGTGCTGGACGTACCACCCTTCGAGGGTCGTCGGCGCGCCGCTCATCCCGCTCCATATAGCCCGACGGCGCGCGCGGAAGAAAGCGTGCCGGCTTTGCAGCGAGAGCCGAGTGCGGTACACCCCGACCCTCGCATGCGCACGGTCGCATCCTGGGTCTCCACCCTCGTCTTCCTCCCCGTCTTCGGCGCAATTTTGCTCGTCTTCGACGTGACGCAGCGGGTGGCACGGCTCTTCGGCCAGCGGCCGCAGGAGTACGTCGCGGGGGCGCTCCAGGTGGCGCTCGTCGCGGCCTTCCGGCTGAGCGACACGCGGCTCGTCGTCGAGCGCGCGCCCGGCATGCGCCCGTGGACCTCCTACATCGTGGTGTCGAACCACCAGAGCATGTTCGACGTCCCGATCATCGGCGCGCTCCTCTTCTCGAACTTCCCGAAGTACGTGTCCAAGCGCGAGCTGGGCCGCCGGATCCCGAGTGTCTCCTACAACCTCCGCCGCGGCGGCCACGTCCTCATCGACCGCAGCGACGCGCCGGCCGCGGTCGCCGCCATCCGCGAGCTGGGAGAGCGCGTGCACGCGGGGCGGGCGACGGCGGTCATCTTCCCCGAGGGCACACGCGCGCGGCGCGGCGAGCTGGGCGAGTTCCGCCGCGCGGGCCTCGTCGCGCTGCTCGAGGCCGCGCCCGAGACGCCGGTCGTGCCGCTCGTCGTCGACGAGTCGTGGCGGCTGCTCGCGCACAACTTCCTCCCCGTCCCGTGGGGCGTGCGGGTTCGCATCCACATCGGCGAGCCCGTCGCGCGCCGTCCCGACGAGGACCGGGGGGCGCTCATCGTGCGCGTGCGCAACGAGATGGCGGCAACGCTGGCGCGCTGGCGCGGCGGCGCGTTTGACCCTTCGACGGCCGACCGTCAGGATGGCGGGACCGATGTCCTCGCCCGCTCATAGCGTCACGCTGCCGCGCCGGCCCGACGTCCGCAACATCGCCATCATCGCGCACGTCGATCACGGCAAGACCACGCTGGTGGACGCCCTGCTCCGCCAGACGGGCGTCTTTCGCGCCAACGAGCAGCTGACGGACCGGGTCATGGACTCCTTCGAGCTCGAGCGCGAGCGCGGCATCACCATCCTCGCCAAGAACACGACGGTCACCTGGGAGGGCGTCCACATCAACATCGTCGACACGCCTGGGCACGCCGACTTCGGCGGCGAGGTGGAGCGGACGCTCGCCATGGTGGACGGCGTGCTGCTGCTGGTCGACGCCTCGGAGGGGCCCCTGCCACAAACCCGCTTCGTCCTGATGAAGGCGCTGGAGGCGGGGCTCGCACCCGTCGTCTGTCTCAACAAGATCGACCGCGCCGACGCCCGTCCGGCCGCGGTGCTCGACGAGGTCTACGGCCTCTTCATCGACCTCGGCGCGAGCGAGGAGCAGCTCGAGTTCCCCGTCGTCTACACGAACGCGCGCGCGGGGACGGCGACGCGCGACCTCGCCGTCGAGGGGGAGAACCTCCGCCCGCTCTTCGAGACGATCGTCCGCGCCCTGCCCGGCCCGCTGCACGAGCCGGACGCGCCGGCGCAGTTCCAGGCCAACAACCTCGCCTACGACGACTACGTCGGGCGGCTGGCGATCGGCCGCGTCGTCGCCGGCGAGCTGGTCGCGACCGGGCAGTACACGCTCTGCCGGCTCGACGGCACGCAGGTGCCGTGCAAGCTGACGCGGCTCTACGGCTGGCGGGGGTTGAAGCGCGTCGAGGTCGAGCGCGCACTCGCGGGCGACATCGTCGCCGTCGCCGGCATCGACGACATCGCCATCGGTGAGACGATCGCCGACAAGGAGCGTCCCGCCGCGCTGCCCGCGATCCGCATCGACGAACCGACCATCGCCATGATGTTCGGCGTCAACACGAGCCCGTGGGCGGGCCGCTCGGGTACGCAGGTGACGTCGCGAAAGCTGCGCGAGCGCCTCGAGCAGGAAAGCCACCGCAACGTCAGCCTCCGCGTCCTGGAGACGGACACGATGGACACCTTCCGCGTGCTGGGCCGCGGCGAGCTCCAGCTCGCCATCCTGATCGAGACCATGCGCCGCGAAGGGTTCGAGCTGCAGGCCTCCAAGCCCGCGGTCGTCGTGCGCGAGCGCGCCGGCAAGCTCGAGGAGCCGATGGAGCTGCTCCTCGTCGACGTGCCGGAGGACTACGTCGGCATCGTCACCCAGCTCCTCGGCGTCCGCCGCGCCGTGATGGCGAAGATGGACCACATCGGCTCGGGCCGCGTGCGGATCGAGTACAGCGTGCCGTCGCGCGGGCTGATCGGCTTCCGCTCCCACTTCCTGACCGACACGCGCGGCACCGGCACGATGAACACGCTCTTCAACGGCTGGTCGCCGTGGCTGGGCCCGATCCAGGCGCGCACCAACGGCGCCATGGTGTCCGACCGCGAGGGCCCGGTCACACCCTACGCGCTCTTCCATCTCCAGGAGCGCGGCGTGCTCTTCGTGCCCGCCGGCACGCCCGTCTACGAGGGCATGGTGGTCGGCGAGTACTCGCGCGACGTCGACCTCGACGTGAACGTCTGCCGCGAGAAGAGGCTCAGCAACATGCGCGCCTCCGGCCACGACGAAGCCGTCCGCCTCGTCCCCCACCGCACCATGGACCTCGAGGACGGCCTCGAGTGGATCGACGAGGACGAGCTGGTCGAGGTGACGCCGGACGCGATCCGGCTGCGCAAGCGCGAGCTGCGGCAGTCGTTCCGCCCGCGCGGGCCGCGCGCCGGCCGGGTCGGCGGGCCGCCGGTGATCGTCTCCAAGAGCTGAAGCGGCCCTACGGCGCGCGCAGGGTCTTCTTCCCGGCGCGCCGGAAGGGCTGGGTACCGCCCTGGACGGCTCAGTCGGCGCGCGCGCGGAAGCGGGCCACGCTGTTCTCGACCGGCGCACCGTAGTCGGCCTCCCAGCACGCGCCGTTGCCGGCGCGGAGCTGGACGACGACGCGCGGCGTGAGCGGCAGGCGCGGCATGGCGAGCGGCTTCCCCTTCCCCGCCACCGTGATGGCGGCTCGGCCCGCGGGGCCGGAGCGGAGCACGATCGCGCGCAGCCCGTCGGGCGTGAGCTGCGGGTCGTCGTAGCGGAAGCCGCGCCGCGTGCGCGCCCAGCAGCGCCGCAGGCCGCAGCGGCCGCCGGGCAGCGCCTTGGCGTCGAGGATCAGGCGCGAGCCGTTGCCGCGCGGCTCGAAGACGCAGAGCCGGTAGCCGGTCGCGTGGCGTGGATCGCCGAAGTCGGCGATCGAGGTCGCGGCGCCGCGCCGCCACTTCCAGGCGAGCTGGTCGCGCCGGTCGGGGAAGCGATCCTTCATCAGGAGAAGACCGGCGCCGCCGATCACCGGCTTCGAGCATCCCGCGCGCGGGCGCGTGCCGCAGCGAGGCAGCGTGGTCGACGTCGTGCTCGTCGTTGGGGTGGTGGTCGTGGTGATGCCGCCCGTCACCTGGAAGACGGTGACGTCGTTGGCGGTCGGCGCCGCGGTATAGAGGAAAGCGCCGTCGGGGCTGGGGGCGAGCGCGGCAACGCCCGCCAGGCCGCGGCTGCCGTCGTCGTCCTCGTCGCGCTCGAGGAAGGTGAGCCGCCCCGTCGTCCGATCGCGGAGAAAGACGCAGATCGAGCGCCCGCTGGAGGCGGCCACGAAGACGTAGCTGCCGTCGGGCCCCACCGCGACGCCGAGCGGGACGTCCATGCCGTTGACGGTCTTGGCGCCGTTCTGCTGCTTCTCGATGAAGGTGAGCGCCCCGGTGGCGGGGTTGCGGGCGAAGACCGCGAGCGCATCCTCGTCGGCGCCGGCGACGTACAGGCTCAGATCGTCGGGCGAGAGCGCGAGGGCGCTCGCGCCCGCCAGGCCGTCGACGCCGTTCACGCCGTCCTTCAGGCGCCCGACGAAGGTCAGCCCGCCGGTGGTCCCGTCGCGTGCGAAGACGGCGACGGCGTCGTCGCCGCTGCCGGTGGCATAGACGTTGAGTCCGTCGGCGCTCACGACCACCGCCGTCGGGAAGGCGAGCCCGTCGACGCCGCCGATGCCGTCGGCCTTCTTCTCGACGAAGGTGAGGAGGCCGCTCGCCGGGTCGCGCGCGAAGACGCCGAGCGCGCGGTCGTCGTACGCCGCCGCGTAGACGTGCCGGCCGTCGGGGCTGACGGCGACCGAGCGGACGCCGGCGAGCCCGTCGGCGTTGGCCGCGCCGTCGCGCACGAGGCCGACGTAGGAGAGGGCACCCGTCGCCGCGTTCCGCGCGAAGATGGCGATCGCGTTGTCGTCCGCGCCCGCGACGTAGACGTGCAGGCCGTCCGGCGCGACGGCCACGCCGGCGGCGCCGTTGAGCCCGTCGACGCCGTTCTTCCCGTCCTTCGCGGTCTGGGCGTAGAGGAGCGCGCCGCTGCCGATGTTCCGGCTGAACACCACCACGGCGTCGTCGCCCTCGCTGGCGGCGTAGAGGTTCCGGCCGTCGGGGCTCACCGCCACGGCGGTCGCGCGGCCGAGGCCGTTGATGCCGGCGGTGCCGTCCTTCTGGAGCTGGAGGAAGGTCAGCACCCCGGCGGCGGCGGGTCGGGCGACGAGGATGAGCAGCGCCAACGTTCGGAGGGACATCGCGCTCAGTATTTCACCTGGCGCGCGGGCCGGGAATCCCCCTCAGACGTGAGACGTGCGTTTGCGCAACTCCGCCACGAACTGCTCCGGATTCTCGGGCATTAGAACGAGCGGCCGGCGGTGCCCGAAGGTCAGCACGATCGCGCCGCGCGCCTTGCGGCCGTAGACGCGGAACCAGCCGCGCTCCCGGTTCCAGAACCACCCGTGCACCGCGAACAAGCCGCCGTTGCCGACCCGGATGGTGAGCAGCGGCCAGCGGCCCGCCGGGCGAGCGTCCACCAGGTCCGCGAGCGGGAAGACGAGCGGGAGCACGGGCCGCTCGATCACCAGCGTGCCGTCGCCGACCAGGAAAGCGGTCGGCGCGAGGGCCCAGCACACCACGACGATGGCGAGCGCGACCAGGCCGGCCACCCCCATCACGAAGCGCCCGGGCGTCGCGGCGTCGAGCGCGCGGCGCAGGAGGAACACCGCGGCGAAACCGAGCGCGCCGGCGGCGAAGATCGAGACGCCGAGGATCGGCCAGTCGAAGGGCGCCCGGAATCGCACGACGCTCAGGCGCGCATCCCCCCGTCGACGGGGAAGGCGACGCCGTTCACGTACGACGCCTCGTCGCTGGCGAGGAAGACCGCCGCGTCGGCGATGTCCTCCGGCCGGCCGACGCGCCCGAGCGGGATCGTCTTGAGGGTGCGCTCGAAGAGCGCTTCCCGCCCGCCGAGCGCGGCGGCGAAGGGGTCGAGGATCGGCGTGTCGGTGAGCCCGGGGCAGAGCGCGTTGCAGCGGATGCCGTGGCGCGCGTAGGCGAGCGCGACGTGGCGCACGAGCATGACGACGCCCGCCTTGGCGACGTGGTAGGCGGGGCTCCCGGCGCTCGCCTCGAGCCCGGCGACCGAGGCGGTGGCGAGGAGCGCGCCGCACCGGGCCGCGATCATCGGGCCGAGCGCCGCCTTGAAGGAGAAGAAGACGCCGGTCAGGTTGGTGCGCAGCACGCGCTCCCAGGCGTCGGTCGGCTGGTCGGCGCAGGGCGCTCGCACGCCGGCGATGCCGGCGTTGGCCCACAGCACGTCGAGTCGGCCGTGGCGCGCGACCACGTCGGCGACGAGGCGCCGGACGGACTCTTCGTCGGCGACGTCGACGGGCGCCGCCGTGCCGCCGATCTCCTCCGCGACGGCCTTCGCCCCGTCGGCGTTCAGGTCGGCGACGACGACGCGGGCGCCGGCCGCCGCGAAGCGACGCGCGCCGGCGGCGCCGATGCCGGAGGCGGCGCCGGTGATGACGCAGACGCGGCCGGTCAAGTCCACGGCGGACGTCGTAGCAGAAAACCGGCCGGAAGCGGGAGGGTCTCGCTCGGCATGTCTCCCTCCCTGCCGTCCGCTGTATCAAGCGTCGTGCCAGACCCCCGGACGCCGCGTGACGTGATTCTCGACTTCGCCACGAATCGGAGCCCGACGTTCCTGCACAGCGCAATGCACAGTCCCCGCGCTTGCTGCCAGGCAAACCGACCTGTAAATCAGTCGGCTCATGGCGGAGCAGAAGGCGACCAACATCGTGTGGCACCAGGGCGCCGTGACGCGCCCGGACCGCGAGCGGATGAACGGCCACAAGGGCTGCTGCGTGTGGCTCACCGGCCTTTCGGGCTCGGGCAAGTCGACCGTCGCGGTCGCGCTCGAGAAGGCGCTCTGCGAGCGCAGCGTCCGGACCTACGTCCTGGACGGCGACAACGTCCGCCACGGCCTCAACAAGAACCTCGGCTTCTCGCCCGCCGACCGCACCGAGAACATCCGCCGCATCGGCGAGGTGGCGAAGCTCTTCGTCGACGCCGGCCTGGTGGCGCTCACGGCCTTCATCTCGCCCTACCGCGCCGACCGCGATCAGGTCCGCGCCATCATGCCCAACGACTTCGTCGAGGTGTACGTCGACTGCCCGCTCGACGTCTGCGAGCAGCGCGACGTGAAGGGCCTCTACAAGAAGGCCCGCGCCGGCGAGATCAAGGAGTTCACGGGCATCTCGGCGCCGTACGAAGCGCCGGCGAAACCGGAGCTCACAGCGCGCACGGGGTCGCAGACCGTCGAGCAGAGCGTCGCGCAGATCCTCGGCTACCTCGAGGGGCGCGGCGTCCTCGGGGACTGACCGCCGCCCGAGCCCGGCGGCCGCTCCACCACCGCCGCCACGGCGCCACCCCGCCCGAAGCGCACCACCGGCTTCTCCGTCTTCGCGTCCAGCACCGACACGACGCCCTGGGGGACGTTTTGGCGCCAGTGCTCGGCCCAGTCCGCGGCTTGCGTGCGGCGGACGGCGGGAGGGAGGTCGTACCAGTGGTCGCCGACGCGGACCACGAGGAGGCGGGGGGTCTTCGTGTCGCACACCGCGCGCTCGATGCCGAGCGCGTCGCGCGCCGTCGCGGTGTTCAGCTCGGCGACCATCTCCTCCGGCGTCACCCAGTGGGCGGCCGCCGGCCGGACGAGGCCGGCGGCCAGGACGACGGCGGCGAAGCGGCGGGTCACTTGTCGGGGGTGGTCTCCGCGGGCTTCTGCTCGGCCTCCGCCGCCTTGCGGGCCGCCTCCACGGCCTCGGGCGGGAGCGAGAACTGGTGCAGCGGGAAGTACTCGCCCTTCTTCACGGCCTCCGCCTTCTGCTCCTTGGTGACGCCGGTCATCTCGCCCGGCGCCGTGTCCTCGGCGTTCACCTCGCTGCGCAGGCGCATGGCCAGGTGCTGGAAGCCGCGGCGCAGCCGCGCGAGGAAGCCGGGCGCCTCCTCCTCTACCGGGGCGGTGCTCGCCATCATCACCGGCAGACCCGGCGGGTCGAAGGCTGCGTTGCCATCCTTGTCGGCGAAGATCGGGTTCGAGATCGCGATCGGGACGACGTTGGGCTCGACGATGGCGACGATCGCGGGCGACGGCGGCAGCGTGTTCGGGTTCGCCGGCAGCTTCGCGCCCGCTTCCACGATGAAGTAGGTGTCCTGCGTGATGGTGCGGGTGACGGTGGCCGAGAAGCGGCTCGTGCCCCCGGTGCTCTGGAAGTTGAGCGGCGCCGGCTTCACCTTGGGAGTGGTCGTGCCGTCGTACGACGCGACCTGGAAGCCGTTGGCGATGATCCGCACCTCGTCGACCGGCATCCAGGCCGGCGCGCTGACGCGGATCTTGAGCTTCACGTTGCCGTCGGTCGCCTTCAGGAGCTTGCCCATGCCGACCGTCCCGCCACCCTTCGCGGTCGCGGTGAGCTCAAGGTACGGGCCACCGCTGATCACCATGTTGCCGGCTTTGACCTGAGCGTCGAGGGCGGTGGTCGTGAAGGTCGTCGGGTCGTCGCCGACACCGAGGACGAACGTGCGCGCCCAGCCGGCGTGCTCCACCGTGATGCGGTGCGAGTCGGAGACGCCGGTGCCGGGCTTGTAGATGCCCTGGTTCAGCAGCGACAGCCAGTCGCGCCGCACCTGGCGGATGCCGGGAAAGTCCGTGTCCTTGTTGCCGTTGGCGATCTCCATCACGTCGAAGTCGAGGTTGCTGAAGCCGTCGGGGTTCATGGGTGAGCCGGGACCGAGCACGCCCTTGTCCTGGAGGATGTCGTTGGGCGGGGCCCCGATGGTGCGGTCCGGCTGGTAGCCGACGCAGGTGCAGTCCTGGGGCGCCGGCAAGGCCGGGCAGTCGCTGTCCTGCACGCACGGCGTGTCGATCGCGTTGGCGCAGCGGTTGCAGCCGATGTTGTTGAAGATGCCGATGGTGGTGAGACCCGACACGCCGGCGCGCGGGTGGTTGTACTGCACCACCTCGGCGCCCGCGTCGCGGAGCCGCTTGAAGATCCAGTTGGGCGCGACGTACTCGTCCTGGACCGTGCCGTCGCGGCGGTCGTCCTTGGCGACGACGAGCGGCCACGCGTTGATGTGGCCGATGGAGCTCGGGAAGTTGGGCGGGTTCGGGACCGAGCCGGTCATCTCGTCGCCGATGATGGAGCGCAGCCGGCTCGTGAGACCGAGCCCGGAGATGATGGGCGCGTAGTCGACGTTCTTGTCGTGGTCCGTCGAGACCATGACCTCCACGCCCTCGGCCGCGAAGGCGGCGACGCGGTCGCGCAGCGGCGCCGAGGCGTCGAGGCTCCGCCCGGAGTGGACGTGGAAGTCGGCGGAGAGCGCGTTCTTCGTCTTGAGGACGCGCTTCAGCTTCGCGTCGACGTTGGCGGAGCCCGCCGCCGGCACCGTCACCCGCTGCACGATCACGTTGTACTCCAGGCCGCGCGACACGTAGACGTCGTAGGTCCCGGGGTGCACCTGGATGTTGCCCGTGCCGGTGGCCGTGTAGACGACGTTGCCCTGCCCGGCGGCGTGGCCCATCGTGCCGGCCTGCGTCCCGCCGAACGTCTCGGGGAAGATGTCGTTGCCCCCGAGCGTCGCCTTGAAGTCGCGGTGGAACTGCGGGTCGAGCGTGGGGGAGACGCCCTTGAAGGTGAGCTTCGCGGGAAGGAGCGGCAGGTGGGCCGTCTTCTCGTGCACCGTGAAGGTGACCGTGCCGCGGGCGTTCATGGTCGGGATCGACACCGGCACGTTGCCGCCGCCCGGCACCGTCACCGGGCTGAGCACGACATCGTCGCGCTCCGCCGCCGACACGCGCAGCTCGTAGAGGCCGCGCGGCAGGACGACGCCGCCGAAGACGCCCATCGCGTCGGTGCGGACGTGGCTGGTCGCGGCGCCGACGCCCTGGGCGGTGACCGGCAGCGGGTCGTTGCACGGCCCGGTGCCGCCCGTGCAGTCGGCGGCCGCCTTGCAGGTCACGGAGGCGTTGCCCGCGCAGCGACCGAGACGCGTGATGAGGATGCTCGCCTCGACGTCCGGCGTGTCGCCGGCGCCGACGTCACCCGAGATCGTGCCGGTCGAGAACGAGAGGCGCGTCGCGAGCTCGCCGAAGACGCCGTCGGAGACGGCGCGAACGTCGTTGCGGCCACCGACGTAGATGTGCCGGGTGTAGGAGAGCGTCGCGCCGGCGGCGTTGCCGCCCGCGACGGGCCCGTTGCCGAGCGCGGTCACGAGCGTGCTGCTGACGCCGAAGAGCGAGTTGACGGCGGTGGTCACGGGCGGGGTCGCGCCGGCGCCGTCGACGTCCGTGACGGCGTTCACGGGGAGCACGCCGTAGGACACCTCGCCGCTCGTCGTGCCGTTGGCCGGGTCCATGATCCCGTCGGCGGGCCGCACCAGGCCGGGGGCGCCGAGGAAGGTCGGCAGCTCGAGCGAATTGACGGGGTTGGAGAGGTCGAGCACCGGGTGGTTGAAGCCCTTGCCGCCAAACGCGGTCACCGTGCCACCGCCCGAGAAGGGCACGATGCCGCGCAGGGTCCAGATGAAGACGTCGAGGAAGCCGCCGAAGCCGGTGAGCGTGACGCCGCAGTTGTTGGTGGCGGTGGTGGTGACGGTGAGGAAGGGATCGGTGCCGTTGGCGGTGTAGTCGGTGACGATGTCGACGCACGGCGTGGGCCGCACCGAGATGGGCGGGAAGAGCAGCTTGCCGGTGGCGCGGACCGTGCCGGGCGTGGGCGCGGAGATGCCGTCGTAGAGGACGAAGTTCGCGGTCGAGAGCCCGCCCACCGTGAACATCTGCGCGAGCTGGTCGTCGTTCTGGCCCACCACGCCGAGGTCGACGAGCGTGCCGCCCGTGTCGGCGATCTCGGACTGGATCGGCGGCTCGTTGCCGGCGCCCACCACGGCCGTGAGATCCGTCGCCGGGCCGACGTCGTCGACGATCGCCTCGACGACCCCGTTCGAGACGTACCAGTCGCCGATGCCGCCCTCCGCGTCGGTGCCGCCGAAGAGCCTGGCGGTGTCACCCGCGCCGATCTGGAGCGACACCTGCTGCGCGAAGACGGCGCCGGCATGGAAGAAGAACGCGGCGAGCACGAGCCCCGAGATCCGCTTCGTCATCTGTCCCCCCGTCCGTGGTTGGCTGCGGTGTGCTTTACAGTTTTCAGCACAGTCCACGGTGCGAAGACAAGATTAAAACATCGTTCAATCAACCCTGAATGGGCATGGTGAACGCCATCGCACTCCACAGATGTCCCTAACAAACCATTGACAATCATCGCGCATGCCGCCTATATATTCTGTGAAACACGCCTCGCACCTTATGAGATTAGGTGACGACCAAGCCCTCGAGCTGGACGACATCGACCGGCGCATCCTGGCGTTGCTGCAGGACGACTGCCGCACACCGCTGGCGCGGCTCGGCGACGCGGTGGACCTCTCCGCACCCGCCGTCCTCGAGCGCATCAAGAAGCTCGAAGCCGCGGGCGTGATCACCGGCTACCACGCGCTCCTCGACGGGCGGCGCGTGGGCTTCGACATCACCGCCTTCATCGGCGTGATCATCGGCCACCCGAGCGTCATCGGCACCTTCGAGCAACAGGTCGTCGCGCTCGACGACGTGCTCGAGTGCCACCACGTGACCGGCGAGTACACGCTGCTGCTCAAGGTGAAGACCGAGAACACCTCCTCGCTCGAGCGTCTCATCAGCGAGATTCGCGCGCTCGACGGGGTAGCCAGGACGGAGACCATGGTGGTCCTCTCCACGCACACCGAGCGCGTCAACATCGCGGTCGGGCCGACGCCGCGTCGGCCGGCGCCGAACGTCAAGCGCGCGCGGAAGAACGGGGAGCGGGCCGCCCACGCGCGGGGGACATGAGCATGCGGGGACCCAGGACACGGGGCCTCCACGACCCCAGGGCGGAGCGGGACGCGTGCGGGGTGGGGTTCGTGGTCAACGTGAAGGGCGAGCGCTCACACGACATCGTCGAGAAGGGGCTCGCGGTGCTGCGGAACCTCACGCACCGCGGCGCCTGCGGCTGCGACCCGCTGACCGGCGACGGGGCCGGCATCCTGGTGCAGGTGCCCGACGAGTTCTTCCGTCGCGAGTGCAAGGCCGCGAAGATGCCGGCGCTGCCCGCGCCCGGCACCTACGGCGTCGGCATGGTCTTCCTGCCCGCCGAGGTCCGGCAGAAGAACGAGTGCGAGCGCATCGTCGAGAAGGTGATCCGCGAGGAAGGGCAGAAGCTGGTCGGCTGGCGCCACGTCCCGGTCGACGCGCAGGCGCCCGGGCTGGTCGCCCGCTCGGTGCTGCCCGAGATCCGCCAGGTCTTCGTCGGCGCCGGTCGCGGCGCCAAGGACCAGGAGGCGCTCGAGCGGAAGCTCTACGTCATCCGCAAGCGCGTCGAGCAGCTCGTGCGGACGTCCACCATGCCGGAGTCCGAGCGCTTCTACGTGTCGAGCCTGTCGTCGCGCACGATCGTCTACAAGGGGATGCTGCTGCCCGACCAGATCCCGGCCTTCTACCACGACCTGACGGACGGGCTCTTCGTCTCCGCCCTGGCCCTCGTCCACCAGCGCTTCTCGACCAACACCTTCCCCTCGTGGGACCGCGCGCATCCCTACCGCTTCATCGCCCACAACGGCGAGATCAACACGCTGCGCGGCAACATCAACTGGATGCACGCGCGCCAGGCGATGTTCTCCTCGCCCCTCTTCGACGACGTGCGGAAGCTCTTCCCCATCATCGACCCCGCCACCAGCGACTCCGGCAACTTCGACAACGCGCTCGAGCTGCTCCAGCGCACCGGCCGCTCGCTCGCGCACGCCGTCATGATGATGATCCCGGAGGCGTGGCAGAGCCACGAGTCGATGAGCGCGACGAAGCGCGCCTTCTACGAGTATCATGCGTGCGTCCAGGAGCCGTGGGACGGCCCCGCGTCGATCGCCTTCAGCGACGGCCGCGTCATCGGCGCGGTGCTGGACCGCAACGGGCTCCGTCCCTCGCGCTACGTCGTCACCAAGGACGGCTTCGTCGTCATGGCCTCCGAGGTCGGCGTCCTCGACATCGCGCCGGAGAACGTCCTCCACAAGGACCGCCTCCAGCCCGGCCGCATGTTCCTGGTCGACACCGAGCAGGGCCGCATCGTCGGCGACGAGGAGATCAAGGAGTCGATGGCGGCGCGCCACCCGTACCGCCAGTGGCTGGACGAGAACCTGACCCGCCTCGCCGACCTGCCGAAGCCGAAGACCGTGCCGCCGGCGCACGAGCCGGAGACGCTCCTCACTCGCCAGCAGGCCTTCGGCTACACCATCGAGGACCTCCGCCTCCTGATGACGCCGATGGCGCTCAACGGCCAGGAGGCCGTTGGCTCGATGGGGACCGACACGCCGCTCGCCGTCCTCTCGGATCGGCCGCAGCTCCTCTTCAACTACTTCAAGCAGCTCTTCGCGCAGGTGACGAACCCACCCATCGACCCGATCCGCGAGGAGCTGGTGATGTCGCTCGAGACGACCATCGGCTCGGAGCAGAACGTCTTCCAGGAGTCGCCGCTCCACTGCCGCCAGCTCCAGCTGAAGAGCCCGACGCTCTCCAACGCGCAGCTCGCGCAGGTGAAGGCGCTCGACCGGCCCGGGCTGCACGCGACCGTGCTGCCGGCGCTCTTCCCCGCCGGATCGGGCGGCCACGGCATCGGTAACGCACTCGATGTCCTCTGCCGCCGCGCTTCGGAGGCGGTCGCCTCGGGGTACACGATCCTCGTCCTCTCCGACCGCGGGGTCGACGCCGGCAACGCGCCCATCCCGAGCCTCCTCGCCACGGCGGCCGTGCACCATCACCTGATCCGCGAGGGCACGCGGATGCAGGTCGGCCTCATCGTCGAGTCGGCCGAGCCGCGGGAGGTGATGCACTTCTGCCTGCTGCTCGGCTACGGCGCCGGCGCGGTGTACCCGTACCTCGCCTACGAGACGCTGCGCGACATGGTGAAGGAAGGGATACTCAAGGACGTCGACGGCGACACGGCGATCAAGAACTACATGAAGGCCGTCGACAAGGGCGTCCTCAAGGTCATGACCAAGATGGGGATCTCGACCC